>NZ_QREV01000022.1:53587-74058 GCF_003363715.1 Parabacteroides acidifaciens | reverse complement strand
ACGGTCGTAATGGCAAAGAGGACGGTCGCAATGGCGGAAAACGCTCAAAAAAGGCGAAAAAGTCCCTTTTTGAGGTCCAAAAAGCGGATTAACATTTCTTCGCTTTCGGCTCTCTTCCAAGCCTTAAAAATACGTTTTATACAATAAGTCCTTATTTTGACAGCGTGCTAAAAAGCTTTTTGTGGACATTCCGGTGTGATGTCTTCAACTGATTGGAATGCGGATCATGACAGGTGATACAGGACATATCCTTGAAATCTCCTATAGTTGTTTTGTCATCTTCGGAACCCAACTGGTGATTCGTGCCCGGAGCGTGACATTGCATACACAGCAATGTATTGGCATCCTTTATTTCGGCAACAAGGGAATCGCCTGCAAAGATCTGTTCTTTCAGTAATTTATCCGCCGGCATATGCCGTTTATCGGCACGCATATAGAGAGCTGTCGAAGGATATTTGGCTTTTTGGGCCAATGCGCCGCGGGAAGTTTCGTCCATATCCTTATAATTCATACCTCTGGGCTGTTCGTGGTGAACCTGGTGGCAGGCAAGGCACGTGATGGCCGGTTTATCCATCTGGGAGGCGTCTTTGATATGCCAGTCTTCCGGCCCGCCTTCCATCGCCATCAAGTCGTCTATATCCCCGTCATAAAACATACCATGGCAACGGAAACAATCCCAATATGGCCTTTCCATCTTATTATGTTCGACATCCATAAAAATATCCTTGTAAGTTGTGGAATGGGCACCCGACATCCACGATGCCTGTTCAGCCTGATGGCATTCCGCACACCGGTTGGCAAGGGCCAAAGATTGCTTTTCCGTCAAATGGATATCTTCGAAAGTCTTTTTCGTGGTGAAATGCTTATAAACCATATTAAGCTTTTCGGACATGCTGTTGAAGCTTTCGAGAGCCGTACCGTGACAGTCAGTGCAGGTGACATCTGCATGGACCGACTGTTCCCACTTTGCACATGCCGTGCTTATTTCATGGCATCGGGCACAAGTATAGTTGGGGTCCAACCGGTTCCATGTGGCATAAGAGGCAGCTATCACGACAAGAACAGCCGCAGACAGTATTCCCCAATAAAGTATTTTCTTTTTCATTCAAGTATCTTTTTTGTTTTACTTTGTTTTTACTCCCGTCCATTTCTCCACAATATGCTCGCCTATGCGGAAAGCCAGAGCCATAATTGTCAGAACCGGGTTTAAGCCGCCATTCGTCACATGGATGCTACCATCCGCTATATAGAGATTTTCCATATCATGTATTCTGCCATAAGAGTCGGTGACAGATGTCGCCGGATCGTTACCCATGCGGCATGTTCCGGCCTGATGCTGTCCGCCGCTTTGCTCGCCCGTTCCGCCGCCGTAACGCCAAGTCTGCACAGCTCCCGCCGCTTTCAATATCTCGTCCGCTTTAGCCGCAAGGAAATCACAATGTTTTGCATCCAACGGATGATGCCCTCCTGAAAATTCGGCAACAGGAACTCCCCAATAGTCTTTCACATCCTCCGCAACAGTCACCCGCGCCTCAAAAAGGGGCATTTCCTGGATAGGGCCGAACAGGCGTCCGATACGGTTATAGTTATCCCGTTGGAACTTTTTATGTTCTTTTCCCCATTGAGGTGCACCGGGCGGACGATGTCCGGAAAAAGAATAAGGCCCCATATAGAACTCGTTGGCGAGCAATCCGCCCCCGATAATTCCTTCATTATGATGGTTGTAATCCATAATTCCCATCGACGTATTGGGACCGGTCGTCACGTCCAGGATATCGAAGTCGAACAATCCGGATGCACCCGTATAGGAATGTCCCTGAAAATTGCGCCCGACCCAGTCATTATTATTACCGATCCCGTTGGGGAACTCCGGAGATTTGGAGTTCAGCAGCAAACGGGCCGTTTCAGCAGCCGACGCGGCAATCACGACAATATCGGCTTCTATCGTTTGGGACTTGTCGTTTTCATCAAAATAAGAGACGCCGACCGCACGCCCTTTTCCGTCGGTATGTACTTTGTAAACCTTGCAATTGGTCCTCACCGTGCAATTCCCGGTTTGCATGGCAACGGGGATTACGGTATTATGCGTGCCGTTTTTGGCATTCACCGGGCAAGCAAAGCCGACACAGTAGCGGTTTCTGATACAAGCGCCCCGTCCATTATAGGGAACCGAGTTACGAAGCATCGGGACATAAAAAGGATGGAGCCCGATCTTTTTACACGTCTCCGCCAGATAGCCGCCTTCCTTGCTATATTCAAACGGGGGCATCGGATAGGGAACGTGCCGATTCGGTGCGAACGGGTTGTCGGACATATCTCCTGCAACACCGATCTCACGCTCCGCCTTGTCATAATAGGGAGCCAAGTCGTCGTAAGAAATCGGCCAGTCTTCCAGAGTCGAGCCTTCCACCGCTCCATAGGTCGATTTCATCTTAAAATCTTCCGGCATGAAGCGCCACGCCATCGCGCCATAGGAAACAGTACCGGAACCTACGCAAGCCGCTACATGATTGACGGCATAATCGGCCACCCACCGTTTTCCATCCAACGAATTGATGACTCTCGGATTCTTTTTACCATCGGGTCCAAAAGACGTACCCAAATCCTGTACACGCTGGGAAATCAGCTCGTCATTGAAATGCTTATCGTAAGAGGGCCAGTCTCCACGTTCAAAAAGGGTAACTTTAATATGATTAGATGCCAGCTCTTTTGCCACGATTCCACCTCCGGCGCCGGCGCCTACGACGATTGCTGTATATTGTTTATTTGCCATACCTGTTTTGTCCTACTAAAAATGGATAATCTAATTTCATCATGCGATAGCTGACATAGTCTTTATTCCCCCCGTGATGTGGCGGGCCGTAGAAGCCCTGCATAGTGTGCTGGCGCACCATCCAAAAGAAACCGGATTGAGAGATATCCTGCCAATACTTCTCCGGCAGCTTATTCGATTCCATATCCTGCAAGACTTTTGTCTGCACATCCCACTCCAAGGCTACAAAGTTTTTCCCCAGAATTTCTTTACAATAGGCATTCACTGCCTTTACACCGGCCTCATAACGCGCCTTTTGTTCCGGGAAACGTTGATACAGCTGTTTATCAATATAGTTCAACACTCCGGCATCCAACGCCCCGGGATATTCATCCGTAGGAATAATCTGTTCACAAATCGCCCCGATACAACCGGCCTGTTCTTCGGTGAAGGAAACAAAGGACTGCCTTCCCTTTTTCAAATCACAGGCAGGCAGTAGAAGTAAACTTCCATATAAAGCAATGCACTGCTTTATAAATTTTCGTCGGTTACATCTCATAATATATAAATTTAAGTAGTTATATCCATTTTAGTTATCCCCCTTTATATAAAGAGTAATATAAGGCTACATTTCCCTAAAAGGATTCACAAAAATTGTCGACTTTTTTGTTTTATACAGAATAACATACCCACACCGGGCAAACAAAAAAACTTCCGCCTCATAATGAGAGACGGAAGCTCTTTTTGTTCATCCTATGTTCTTTACAAAGGCAAACCCCAGTTGTATTTTATTTTTCCAGATTCTTTTTCCGAGTCAACGCTTCTAAGAAATAATAATCAGCATAAACGATTGGCACATCAATTTCTGTTCCTGCAGGTTTATGGCCGGTGCTTGAACGCAATAAGAAACCATATCCCTGATTTAATGAAACCATATACGATTCTGTCAAATTCTTCAAAATTGTATCAGCCCATTCTTTATATTGCTTACCCTTATCTGAAAAAGTAGAAAGCTCATATAAAGCAGATGCCGTTATAGTGGCAGCCGATACATCCCGGGGTGAGGCCGGGATTTCCGGATCATTATAGTCCCAATAAGGAATTAAGTCCGACGGGATATTTGGATGATTAAAGATAAAAGAAGCAATCTGCTCTGCCTGTTTTAAATATCTCCTGTCATTCGTTTCCCTGTAACACATCGTATAGCCATATAATCCCCATGCTTGCCCGCGTGCCCAAGCAGACTCATGCGCATAACCTTGATGTGTATGTTTATTTCGAATGTTGCCGGTTATAGTATCATAATCAATAACATGATAAGAGCTATAATCCTTTCTGAAATGATTCTTCATCGTATTATCAGCATGTGTTACTGCTATTTTATAAAATGTAGAATCGCCGGAAGCTTTAGTCGCCCAAAACAGATATTCAAGATTCATCATATTATCTATAATAACCGGATACTCCCATTTGTCGCCATTATGGTCCCAGGAACGAATACAGCCGACTACCGGATTAAAACGAGAAGCTAAAGAGTTCGCCCCCTCCAGTAAAACCTGTTTATATTTTTCAGATTGCTCCAAACGATATCCGTTTCCATAACTGCAATATAGCATAAAGCCCAGATCATGAGTTCCCTTATATGATTTTAAGGGCTCCAATAATTCAGTTTGAAACTCGGCCTTCTCTTTCCAGAAGTTATCCCTTGTATATTCATACATATACCAAAGTTCACCGGGGAAAAAACCACTACACCAATCCCGGGCACGAACTAAACGCAAAGAGCCGTCAGCCTGAATATTACGAGGGGAAGGTAATTCTTCCGGCGTCTTTCCCAAAGAATTCCGAACATTCTCGACCTCAGTCAAAGCATAACGTAACTGTTTGTCTGCAAAAGAAAAATCCTGACTTACCAAATCACTCGCTCTTTCTCCCGAACAGGAAAGAGCTATTAACCCCATGCAGATAAAGGAGGATACTTTTTTCATTTTTATAATACTGATTGATATGTAACATTTTTATTTTCTCCCGGCAAAAGGAATACTTTAATTTTTTGCTTAGCGGATAATTCCAAGTCCGTATCAAATCCAATAACTGAAATACCCGGATTAGGAGAATCACAACTAAAATCAGATTGAGCAGGTGAAATATGCCAACGGACTTTCTTCGGGCCTTCAACCTTTACATATAGTTTCTTTCCATCTTTTTCCAATAGCATCACATTATCTGATAAGATTTTAGCCGAAGCAGGGGTAACCATAGTCCATGTCATCATTGTAAAATGTTGGGTTGCTTCAACCATGTCTTCTACCACTACATATTCTTTATTAACCAAAGAAACAGCCCGTTTTGCACTTTTCACTTGATCCTTATAGACAGCTGTCAAATCAGAAATAACATACATATTATTTTCCTGGTCCGAATATCCATCAATTTGAGCTTTCCCTTTTACATTCTGGTATTTATGATTAAATGATAATGTATTATGTGCTAAATTATTATAGCGGTAAACATCCCAACGTTGGGAATTTTGCTTCGTATTCCACAAATCAACGCCTCTCGTCTCCAATCTATTATAATCTTCTCCACCCAAATCCATGCCCCAAAGGACACCGTCTGCTTCAAACAAAAAACTACCGACATCCATATGTCCGTGATTAACAGATGGAGATCCCATTTTCACTCCTATATAAACAGCCAAAGGATCATTCCAGGAAGAACGCATAAAACAAACAGGATTATCACCTTGAGCCTTCCATGATAATTGTACAGGTTTCTGCGGATTAGCTAATGAAGCAGAGGCACCCCAAATTAGCATTGCCGGAGCCAAACGATCTCTTTTGATACGCTTTTGCCCATCTTTCTTATACAGTTGTGCCTGATTATATAAGATGGAAGCGTCTTTTGTTTTATCATAAAACCAAAACATAGTCGGTGCCAAGAATGCGTTTGCCCCATTATCCGAATATGCAAAATTTTTCAGGCTCGGCGTAACCGCATGCAATATATATTCACCTGTCTTCAAGAAACCGGGCAACTGGCTCAAGCCGTAGTCCGTTCCGAAAATCTTTTCAATAGCGCTAAGAAACATTGCATTAAAAGACGTTCCGTAATCCCAATAACCGACACCCTCGGGATAAGCACCATCAGGAGCATAATGCCCCATTGGAATGGATATTTTATCTATAGCCCGGTTTATTACTGTCCGGGACAGTTCCGGTTCTTTCTCCCATATCGCCAAAGCTCCATAAGTAACACCGGCATGGCAGACTTGATTCCAATTATGAACAGCATCAACAAACCAGTTATATCGTTCATCAAAAGAAGGTTTCAAACCCTTTTCAACAATAGCTTTCTCTATTACATTTTTTGTCTGCGCCGATAATTGGGGATAGAGCCAATCATAGCCGATAGCTAATGCCATCGTCATTTCTCCCACATCCAGAAAATGAGACGGATTCCAATCAGAGAAAGAAGCAGCTTTCAACATTTCATTTTCTGCCCGTTTTAGAAACTCACTCTTCCCACTCATCCGATACGCATAACTCAGAATAAAAATACGGCGCAAATTTTCTCTTGATACACTTAACAAACGTTTGCCCGTCTTTATCCGTTCATTCAATGGTAATTTTACAATATCTTCAGCCTCATCCAATAGTGACTGATGAATATCTTTCCATATCGCATCTTTCATTATCACCTTTTTCAAAGCTTTCTCTTCGCCTTTCTGCAATAGAATCCGAGGATGCCCGCCAAGGCGGGTAGATTGGGACACAAACTCTTTTTGTGCAAAAGAGAAACAATGGTAACACAACAATGCCATCAAAAAAACAATAATTCGTGTTTTCATACTTATTAAATTTAAATTATTTGTGGTACACAATACTCTTTCCGGCATATTCTCCCTGTGGTAAATCCACCGCAATACGAGAAGAGCCGGTGCTTTCATCCCACTCGCTCTGAATACATTCCTGACCGGAGTCACCTAACTTCTGATTGACAGACCAATGAATCTTCTTCAAAAAATGAGTCGGATCAGCAACACCCCATGTAAGGATTTCACCAGACTCACTATACTTCAACATCAACATTCCCGGAGAATCCATCGTCACAACTATCTTTTCATTCACATGGAGGGTCCCGCCTTTATAAAATACGGCATAAGCCATGTTCAGTCCATCATGGCGGACAGCCTGCAGCTCTTTATTGTTTGCCAAAGTCACGATTCCTGCTTCTCTCACCTGCCTTTCAATAGAAGAACGGTCCGTGGAAGGGATCACAATATATGCATAGTCACCCTTGTCCGGATGTGCGCCATGATCTATGGAAAGGGTAAAAACCTCCTGCTCTACGGTTTCCTTCGGTGTACTGGTTTGACGGTTTGCGATACTCCAACTCCCGCTAACTTTCTGATTGAGCAACGTAATATTCTCCTTTTGAGGGAAATAATATCCCACTTTATCATGGATCACCCATTGCGCACCATCAATATTGCGAACGCCTTGCTTTTGAACATCGATGCCTTTTGTTTCGCTCACCGTGACCTCTCCATTCAAAATACATTGATTGACTGTAGTTGAGACCGGATACTTCATCCGGCTTGAGATATCCGTGCCCAGACAAACATATTCCTTGTCAAAGAAAAACCATGCTTTCTTGGCTGCCAAACCTGTATGCGGACTCTTGAAATTGAAACCGACAGCACCATACAAACCATCTGTAACCGCACCAACAAAATCAGTCAGTCCCCATTTCTGCACTTCATTCTCACCTGGCATTTTATCCAATTGCACAATCGTTGCTCCCGGAATCTTCATCCAATCACAAACAGGCGTCAATCTTTTATATTCATCTCCCCGGACTGAAAGATAATTTGTTCCATCTCCTCTAAAATGGTTCATCAGTCCCTCTCCGTTGTAAGGTTCTTCCATATTCGCATTACGAGTTGAATACATTCTGACTGAGGTGTAAAAATCAGGACGTTGGAAAACAAAATGATCCGTACGCCAAAAGAATTTAGCGAAAGAGGCAGGTCGACATGAAGGGTCTCCTCTTCTCAAACAAATAATATTTTCCAGTTCAGCTTGCCTATAATTCGTCAAGTTTTTCAATTTTTCAGGATCAGAAGGTCCCCAAACCTTCTCTTCACCCGGTCGAGTGATGTCTCGATTCAAGATACCTGGATCCGAAATCTTCCCATAGATCATCTGTTTACAAATACCATCAATATAATAATCAATCAGCAATCTGACTGCTTGGTCCGAAAAGCGGAATTTCGTATCTGCCACATTCGATGCCCATTCTATAAAAGCACTGGCATAACCGGAACCATAAGAAAGAGTGTTATTTACCCAATCCGTCCGGTGATGGAAGCTAAAATCATGTTGCATACCTCTTTCAGTTGAGAACTTGATTTCTCCCTCTATGATTTTCATTAGCATGGCAACCTCTTCCGCATCTCTTTTAAACAGGGCTGCTTTTGCCTGTAACCCTGCAATCTTTATACGATCCCCGCTGGGCCGTGCCCCCCAAGCATTGATATTTCCACGCTCCGCTATCTTTAGCATCCGAGTTGATTCTTCTTGAGACAATTCCTTATCAAGTATTAATAGCATACTCACCATCACGTTAGGCGTGCCAATCTGATTCCACCACCAATTCTCGCAAATGAAATCATTTGCCAACCAAAAAGCCAATGATTGGTGAATAGCCTTTCTCACCTGCTTATTTCCTTTGTAAAGAGACCCGTTTTTTTTATAAGCAATGCTCAATGCCAACATATTACCAAGATGCCGTTCATGTTGGAAAGCTGTACGGGTCGTATCGACATAATCAATACCTGGCCAAGTTCCGTCTGGTTGTATTGACTCCAATAGAGTATTAATCTTTTCTTCGTTAATAATTGGTTTCATTGCTTGTTCTGCAAAAAGTTTCCGCAATTTTTCTATATCGGAATCAGTCTTTCCCATTATTGTTTGGAAACAGAACAACAAAATAAACCAACACATCAGTTTCATTAAATTCCTTTTCATCATATACATGGTATTATTTAAGTTACAACTAAATATTTTTAAATCAGAGAATTATTCTAACAGAAATAATTTTTCACCTGCATCGATATAACTCTCCCCTCTCAATTTTTCATTAACCGATTTATTCTTAGGTATCACTTCTATAGGGATATTAGAACGAACCAAAAGATGCTTTTGATCATATTCCAGGAAAAAATCCCCCTTCTTTTTTGCTCTTATCTCGAAATTCTCATCTTCAGCAAAAGTTCCGCTTCCGACATAAATCATATTCTTATCCTTCGTATGCGCAAAAATATTCCAATCGGCACAACATTTCTTTCCCCTGACAGGAATTTCCAAAAGCTCTTGAATACTGGCAAAAATATAAATATCCCCTTGCTTTGTTTCTACTGTCAGAGCAGAACCCTTTAC
Source organism: Parabacteroides acidifaciens (assembly GCF_003363715.1). Lineage (GTDB taxonomy): Bacteria > Bacteroidota > Bacteroidia > Bacteroidales > Tannerellaceae > Parabacteroides > Parabacteroides acidifaciens. The sequence continues at coordinate 64,863 of NZ_QREV01000022.1, read as the reverse complement.
TCCATCCGGTATTTTTATCCGTTCTACATTTTTAATAACCCCACCTGACAGACCGTCCGATGTCGGTTCGTAAACAGCAACAAAAGGATTATCGGCAGCCTTTTCCATCCGCATAGTAACAACAGGCAAAGGTTTATGCAGATAGGGTGCTTGTGCTGTCTTCGCTTCCGGAGACAAAGCTGTAAAATAAGAGACATCAGGAGTTGCCGGCATCCACATTTTCATATATCCATGTTTAGGAGTCAAAGACTCTGCTGAAAATAATGCCACTACGCCTTTTCCATAACAACCGGTTGTCCGGACTGATTTAAAATAACGTAAGCCAGGACTATCTTTGCCGACACAAGGATATGAGGATATAGATTGTAATTCGATTATATCACCATCCACCGTATAAAGCTCCACATTATCACCTATATTATGATACAAATAATCATTGCTTACCTTATTGTCAGACCGATAAATATCCACATAAAAGCCATGTTCTTCATCTATGCGTACAATTGAGAGTAAACGTTCCTGATTCGTTTTTGTCGCCCCTTCGTAGTATTTAGTCAAAGTATAAGAAAACTCATCAGAAAGTGCTTTTATCCCTGCTAAAGGTTCCATCGACACCAACTCTACTGCTCCAATCGATTTAGTACCTCCACCGCCTCTAAAAGGAGATAACGATGTGGAAGATCCTGCTGCAACCACAGTATTATGTGCAGCCCACTGGGTATAATATTCCACATGCATCGGATGCTCATAAGTCGGACCGTTACCCGGATCTATCCCCATCACAGTTCCTGCCCCATACAATTCCACACTCATTCCATTAGAATGATTATGATTATAAGTTGCTCCCTGTACAACACACATCAATCCGTTCTGCCGGTCCATTCCATTTCTCTGAAGATAGCAAGAAGCAAAATCCAATTTTTCTGTCCGATTCCATAATTTTCCACCTTTAGTATTCACGACTGGCAGTTTAGGCAAGAAACACAGCATTCCGGTTATCCCTGTATTTTCACGATCATAGAGGCCTGCATTTTCCAATATTTTCACAGCATCTACCAAATCCGGCAAAATTGATAATGAATACTTATCAGCCATTTTTATAGCACTTTCCAAACACTCAATGCTTTGTCTCGGACGTCCGGTATCACCAAAAGCAGAAGCTGTCAAATTAGGAAAAGAATACTTCAACATGACATAAGCAGCCTTCAATAATTCAGGATATTTATTAAAAATCTGATACCCATTATTCTCTAACATCATAGCTGCCTCTATTAATTTCGAAACAGGATAGTTATGATAGCCTCCCGGTTCTTTCCAATGTCCATCTGTGGTAAACCATTGCTTTGTTGCGGAAGGTAGACTTAACTGCCCACAACCATTCACAATCGTATCCCGGCTCAAATAAAACTCTAAATAATAATTTCTTTTCTGCGCATCCTTTAATGATAAAGCGGCGGCAACCAACGTTGAACTTTCTGCCGCGAACCAGTTGTTCCCTGTATACCCTCTGAATGACAATGTCCAGGCAATCTTTTCAAAAGCATTTTCATAATTATCCAAAGGGTAATCATGCTTTACCAGATAAGGATACAAGAAATCATAAGCCAAAACCAACGGCTTCTCTTTCTCATCACCCAATGTCTGGATATCCAAAAATCCAGTACGTCCCGGACCGTCAATCGGCTCCTGATATACTACCCCGTTAACCCATTGGTTTAGTATATCTGCAGCAAATTTAGCATACCTTTCTTCTCCCGTCAGCCAGTAAATAACAGAAGCTTCATAAGCCAATACGTTGATTCTGCCATTAATCGCCGCCACATACGATTGCGGATCCACTCTTTCATATTGCTGTGTGACAGGATTCAACAAATTCATCGTCATTGATGTATCATTCGGAATAAGATTTTCTATTTCAGGGACGACATAAGCCCGGCCTTGTGCTGTAATCGGAGAACGCTTATGTGGTGAAACCCGTACAGTCGGAACCGGAGCGTCTCCTCCATAGCCTATCAGCTGTGTTCCTTCTTTGTCAGATATAAAATGAGTGTAACGTTTTCCCGGAACCCTGTTCATCAAATAGCGATCCAAAATCCAATGGGGATCTGCCTGGTGTCTCTCTATATAAACTTCCAACCGCTCTTGCGTCTGGTTGAAAATTTGTTTTGCCCAAGTCTCTTTTTCTATTTTATCTAATATGGCAGCCTTATCCTCTTCGTTAACAAGGATATGCGGATGCCGCTCTGCCATAACCGGAGAACAGATAAACAAGACTAAAACTATGATATTATATAGAACTTTCATCATTTATTCATTTAATTGTTCCAATTGCAATTTTTTCTCAGAAGAAAGGTATTCCTGTTGCTCTGTTTTGCCATTCCACCTGTAGAGATTATCTTTGATATCGGTTTCTCTCTGGGCAAATGTCTGAATTCCGTAGCTGTTGTTATACTGAATCATATTTTGTTTGATCTGAATCCGGCTGGAACCCTCGTGTAAATATTCTCCCATAAAGCCACATCCGTCATTGCCTTCAATCAAACATTTTCTAATTTCACCATTGTGACACTCTGCCATCAGTATGCCATGCCAGCCATTTCTGGCAATCTCGCAGTTCTCAACCCTTAATGATTTACAATGATCAAGAACCAGTCCACAACCGCGTATAGAGGTGTCGAACCGCGAGTCTTTTATTATAATATCACTGGAGTGTTGTATCATCAGGTTATGTTGAAGTCTTGGGCCGGGAACAACATGTGCACCATTTTCTGTAAAATCACAATGGTCGATTTCCACACCTTTGGCATCCGATATATAAACACCAGATCTGGAGAAATTAATCACAGTCAGATCTTTCAATTTAACTTTGCTAAAAGTATGTCCGGCCTCCCCTCGCAAGGAAATACCAGCCAATGCATTGCTATAACGCCCAGTCCTATAAAAGCGTCCTGAATTCGGATCATAAGCATCTTGATGTTCCTTGGCTCCTTCCACGATAAGATTCTCTATGGTAATGTTTTTCGCTTCTAAATCCCCCAACAATATGGCTGCAGTTCGGACCGTCGGTTCACAAATCAGAACAGTGCTCCGGCCTTCTCCACAGATATGTATATCCGAGGGAATGATCAATGATTGTTTTAGTTTATACTCACCGGCACGCAGGAACACTGTTTTGCCAGACCCCGCATTAGCCCTTAATATAGTTTGGAGATCTTCCTGATCGTTTACTTCAATAATGGACTGGCTAATCGGTCGAGTCTGTTCCAGTGTAGCACCTGCATGATAGGCTATCTTGCTTTCCTGAACATCCGTTAACTCAGCAGGTTTCTGCCGGAACGCATCCCTGAATGCAGTCAGTTTCCACAACGCACTTGCAGGATTATTCATCTCTGTACGACTGCACAATTCTTTCAAATAAGGCATATCAATACCCTTTGCCGCAAAATGGTCGATACAATATTCAAAACCCGAACGGTATTTGAAGCGTTCTCTCTGCGAAGGAATACCGTAAGCATAAACAGAATCACCGGTAATAAAACGCGCAGAATATTCCAAGCCTAAAGCTAATCTATTGTCTGCCACACCAAACAAATCCACGCCTTGCATATAAGCAATACGAGCCGCACCTGAAAACTCATAAAGTCCCATTTGAACATGTCCCTGATCTCTGCGAGTTTCCTGGCATTGTCCTGTAGGATAAATATACTTGATCAGACTACCATTTGCATTGGCATGCAGATAATGATAAACAGCATTATCAAACAATTCCCGGTTATCAGTAAAGACGGCAATAGCTAACAATGTGTGCATGATCGCCCCATCCCAATTACCGTTTGCAACAGGAAAATAGTAACGAATAGTCGGATAGAAAGCCGACATCATCAGCCGGCTCATGTTCTCCGTATCTTTCTCTTTCCACCCAGGATAGTTATACCGCAAAATTTCGGCAGCGTTACAAAACTCATAACCAGTCAGTGCAACAAGCAGTTTTGCATTGTTTTCATCGAAACTACGTAAGGTATTAGCCCATTTCTCTATAATATCAACCACCATTTCCGCATAGCGATCATCTCTCGAAATATACCATAAGACAGCACAACTATAAGCCATACGTGCAGATTGTGACAACTCCTTTCCACCAATGTCCGGTTTAGAATAAGGCCCGCTGATCACATGAGCAAAAGGCTTTACGTGAAAATTCAAAGATGTTTTTTCTTTTAATAAATCATAAGCACTTTTCCAAGGCTGCTTTCCATCCAACACTTGTTCCCGCATATATTCCAGATCTGCTTGGTTCATATCTATACCCGGATGAACAAACTGTTGGGCAAATCCAATGTCAGTCACCAGCAAAAGCATGCTTACGATCAATAGTAATTGTATATTGTGTCTCATGATATTATTTGGTTTATATAATAGAATAGACTAAAAACAAGACTGGGTAATTGGCAGGCAAGTTAACAAAAAATACAAACTCATCAACTTGCCTACCTATCAATCCATTAATTAAATTTACATTTTATATCTTTTGGCACTAACAGTCATCTCGCCAGTCGGTGCTTTGTTGATATAAATGAATGCCCGATACTTACCATCAGCCGTCTCAACCCAGGCACCGGCTTCTTCTTTCAATCCCAAAATATAGCTCACCCCCTTCGACATATCTATGGTCTCAAAATCCAAATCATCAACAAATTTACTATACTGCAAATCGGCCAATTGACGATCTTGTAAACCATACATTTTAATCATCTTGGTATTATTGACAAAACCGGAAGGAAGCTCCGCATCTCCCATATATTCTTTAGGAGAAGAGCCTGTGTAGAAAGCGTGTGACAAATCTGTCTTCTCACTGTAAGCATACATAATATCAATCTTTGTTGCTAATGAAGGATCGGCTAACAAGTCTTCCTTAGAATAAATATGTACAGCTTCTCCTTCTTCCGAAAATGAGAGATAACATTTGTCATTAGTCACTGATAAATTTTTGATCATATCCATTTTTGATATCTTATACGGCCCTAATTGGTATCCCGCAGTCTGACCATTACTGGCTTTAACCGAGAAAGAGAACCGTACCTCTTTTCCACGAGCCTCCTCTGGAATTATATAATAAAAACGCAAGGTTGCCGCACAAGTATCAACTGTAAAGTTTATGGTAGTTGTTGCCCCGCTTGTTTGCGAATCAGAACAAACTTTTACCGGAATATCCTTACCGGACGAATTGGTATAATACGAATTAGGATCAAAATAGGTACCGGCAGCTCCGGCTATACTACTCACGACTTGAGCGGATGACAGTTTTCCCAATTCTTTGGGAATTGCCATCGCATATGCAAATTCAATCTCATTGCCTACGATATTCGGTGCTATAGGCAGACTGCGTTTAATGCAATCATTGCTTAACGCAGATACAGGATCCTTCAATAATACAGGATCATCATCACATGCAACCAAAGTTAAAGCAAATGACAGCAATATAAAATAATAATATTTCAGTTTCATACTTTTCATTTTTTATTATTGCAACGGTCTTTCTACTATAAGGAATACATATTCCTTCTTTATTTCACGATTACCAGCGATTACTGTAAACCGTTTAGCCGTCGAGGGAAATGCCGACGGGTTACTGACGATACGTTCGCCTAACTGGCCTGACGGATTTCCTGATTTCCAGTCACCTTCGACAAAATCCATATCCATCTTAGAACCTGAAAAATCCATCCAACCTGTAATTTTAGGAGCCAATTTTGCGTCTTCACAAAGAGAAATACGAGGCCACAAATTGTTAAGTGGCGTACCGAATTTAACATACATGATAGCAACCTGAGCAGTCGTATCAACATAAGCATTACCTAATTTGATTGTTTGATAATCAGTATCCCACAAATCAAAATTGCTCACATAACATTCCGCCCTTGTTGTGATCAGCAAACCATCTTCATCTACAGGAAAATCAGTACAAGCTGCCATGAGCAGGGTTGTGAACAGGAATAAACATATTTTATTAATCATCTTTTTCATATCATCCTATTTTAATTATAACCATGGTGTATTCTGTGTTAAATTCGGATTTTTATTTCTTTCAGAAGGCGGAATCCGGAAAATATAGTTCCGTTGATAGTTCAACAAAGGTGTATTATTGAAAACAGTCTGCCTCAAAGCTCCATGTGTATCATACATTCTAACACCCGGAGATGTTTGCGGCGGCAAGAAAACCCGTTCTATGGATCTCCAACGGCGAAGATCGAAAAAACGCTGGCCTTCAGCAAACAGCTCGATGATTCTTTCCTGCTCGATTGCATAAAAGAACGTCAGTTTGTCCGTGTATTTCTCAGGCTTCAATGCCGGCAAGTTACCACGATGACGAACCCGGTTGACAACATCAAGCGCCAAACCTCCATCACCTATAGGGCCATAAGCCTCATTGGCTGCTTCCGCATACATCAGATAGACATCTGCCAAACGCATGACCGGCATATGGTAGTCACCGTCCGAACGACCTTGTCCGGCATAATTGCGGACAAACTTTCTCATGATATAACCAGTCTGGTCGCCATCGGCATTGATAGCTCCATACCCATCAACCGTACCTTTCAATGTCTTGTATTGGTATTTACGGATTTGGTCGAAAGCCAAACTCAACATAGTCACCATCGTTTCTCCATCCCATAATAAAGTTGATTTCATTCGGTAATCACGATCTTTATATGATTCCGGGTTCAAGGCAGAATTAACTGCCGTACGAGCGTCTTCATCTGTCGGATTCTTGGGTATCAGTTTCTCGCAGAAATCACCGGTAATAGTAGACTGATAACGATCGGCCAATTCTGCGCGTGGTTGTCCCCAACCTTGGCTACCTTCTGTAGCACGTGTACCAAAATCCCTCATCAGTTCTTCACCTTGACCGGTTCCGGTACCACCATGTGTAAATCCAACCATTAGCTCAGGATCTGCATTGGCTGTCGGCAAGAAAAGATGGAAATAATTCGGCAAGATTTCACATCCACCCATTTCACCCCAGTCACCCGGCTCACCGTTCTTGAACAATGCAAGACCGGATTCCTCAATCACTTTCCTAAAGTCAGCAGCTGCATCTTTATACGCTTGTGCCGATTCGGCGGCACTTGGTGTGAATGTATCCAACTCCGGCCAACCTCCATCAGGAGAAACAGGTGTATCCCAAGGCCAAGATGTACGATTCCAACAAGCCCAAAAAAGTTGCAGCTTACCCCGAAATGCCAAAGCTCCCCACTTGGTAAAGCGTCCTAATGCCACAGGTTTTGCCGGCAATTTTTCCCAAGCATAAGTAAAATCGTCATAAATATGCTGTTTGATTTCTGTGATCGATGTACGTGAGATGTTAGCTACCTCATCGTTGCTTTCTATGATCTTATCAAAATACGGAACATCTCCCCACATCGAGATCAAGCGGAAATAAGCCATACCCCTCAACATTTTCGCTTCACCGATAAAAGCTTCCAACTTTGCTTTAGATTCTTCTGTCTTTGCATCAGGAAGCATATTCTCTATATTTTGAATAGCATAGTTAGCACGATTGACCGTTGCATAAGCATATTGATAGTAAGTATCAAAATTACTTCCGTATGTAGCAGAAGGATTGTCATACTTTCCATTACGGTAGGCAATGCTTCTGTCTCCGGTAGCTTGAGACGTCCCAACATTTCCCCTGAATCTCAGATATTCCGTATTTCCATCGAATACATAATCACGGTTGAACATAGCTCGCGCCTGACTGTAAACCCCATTGATCGCATATTCGGCATCACTTTCGGTTTTCCAATATAAGGAAGAAGCAAGTTCTCCTGCCGGAGTCTGGTTCAATAAATTATCTACACATGAAGAAAACGTCAGATTGGCGCCAACAACACATGCGATTGTTAATATTTTAAATCCATTATTTTTCATACCATTACTGTTTAAAAACTAACATTAAGACCAATTGAGAAAGACCGGTTAATCGGATATAAGTCACGAGTACTGTTTTTCTTTTCAGGATCCAAGCCCGGATATTGTGTTACAGTAAACAAATTCTCGGCAGATACATAAATCCTCAAATTTGTCATTGAAATCTTAGACAAGAGTTTTTGGGGTAGATTATATCCCAACATGATATTTTTCATTCTCAAGTAATTCATATTATAGAGCCAGAAATTGTTATCACTTCTATCCGTATCCGATCCTAACCTCGGCCATGCTCCATTTCTATTTTCCAAAGACCAAGGTTCTGTCCAATGATCCCAAGTGGAGGCATAACGTCTATCATTAATTTTTGTCTGATTGAAATCCGTAAGCCAAAAATCTTTACGCCCTAATCCACCATTAAACAACATCGAGATATCAAATCCTTTCCAAGCTGCCTGTAAAGTAATACCGTAAGTTGTCGTTGGACGATCTCTTTGAATATTCGGATAAGCTTTCTTGTCTTTACCATCGATTATACCGTCACCATTTAAATCTTTACGAATCACATCACCTGGCGATAAACTTTGGGGGGTATTATTATAAATATCCTCCCAAGTTTGAGCAATACCATTATTTTCATAAACATATAAGAAATGGTAAGGCATATCTAAATATATCCAGCCACGACTAAGAAATTCATTCCACTCTTTCAATACTGTCCGGTTATAAGCTCCATTCAGGTTGACAGAATATTCTACATTACCGATTTTATCTTTCCAAGTCAAGTTCAATTCCAAACCTCTGTTTAGCAAATCTCCGATATTGGCACGAGGAGCACTATAAGCTCCAGTTAAGTGTATTGACATTTGAGACGGACGATTCATACCCGTACGCAAACGGTTATAAAAATCTATTTCCGTGCGTAAACGGTTATCCAAAAAACCTAAATCCAAACCAACATTGATATCAGTCGAAACTTCCCAAGAAAGATCTTTATTAATCATTTTCTTGTTGACAAATCCCTTAACGACATCACTTGACATATAATTCATGGCGGTTAACGTTTCCAACTGTTCAAAACGGTTGACTCCGGAGTTATCACCTAACTTACCCCAAGAAGCACGAAGTTTACCGCTGGATAACCATGAGGAGAGATATTTCTTCAGGAACTCTTCTTCGGTGAAACGCCACCCAACCGCTACAGTCGGGAAAAAACCATACTGATGACCTTTGACAAACTTTGAAGAACCGTCCAGACGAAAACTGAATTCCAATAAGTACTTGTCATAAGCACTATAGTTCAGACGGCCGATATAAGATCTCAAACCTTCGGAAGCAGAACTTCCCGAATTACTCTGAACATTCGTCAAGGCTGCATTGATTTCGCTGGTAGACGGATGGATACGATCGTTACGGGATGCACCTGTTGAGCGGGTGTGCCAATACTCTTCACTATAGACAAACATGGCACCTATATGATGATTCTTCGCGATTGTCGTTTCATATTGCAAGCGACCGTTCAGTTGCGTCTTATAGTTAGTAGTATTATTGTCGCTTACCCCCACATTATCTGCAACATAGTAACGTCCGAGGTTCTGTCCGGTTTGAAAATCGTAAGCTGCATCAGTCGGCATGTCAGCCCTTTTCTGAAAATAGTTACTAAAACTCAAAGCATAATCCACATGGGCCGTAAATCCTTTAAACACTTCCCAATCCAAAAAGAGACTTCCGTTCAGCTGCTGGCGAGTCTGTTTCGGGTTACGGCTGTCAAAAAAGGCATACGGATTATAGGCCTGTATATCTTCGCCGTAAGCCATAACCCCACCATAGCGACCTGTAACAGGGTCATAAGGTGTAATACCGGCAACTGCATATTGCATATCACCACCACCGGAATCGCTTGTATCATTATTTGTGATTCCATCGGCAAAGCCGCTATAAGTAAATTCAGACCAGTTGCCATCAACACGAGCACCGACTTTCACATTATTGAACATATTATAGTCATAATTGAAACGGGTGTTATAACGTTTGAAATCGTTTTTCATCTGAATACCCTCTTTATCCATCATACCGATAGAAATGTAGAAATTCGATTTATCATTTCCGCCAGTTGCTGAAAGCGTATAGTTTTGAAGAGTACCGGTTCGCATAAAAGCATCGAACCAATCAGTATTCGGATATCGCAGCGGATCGATCATGCCTAACGCCATCCATTGATCAATCGTCCCATCCTTAAAATTATAACTTTCCCGTTTAGTACCCGATGCAGCCCTGAATTGATGTAGTGTTAATGCACGTGGATAATCATCCATGAAATCATAAGAGCGTGACGGTTTCTCTATAGCATAAGAACCGGTGAAATTGATGCTCGTCTTTCCTTTTTTACCTGTACGGGTTGTGATCAAGATAACTCCATTGGCTGCACGAGATCCGTAGATAGAAGCCGAAGCTGCGTCTTTTAATACAGAAATACTTTCAACATCTGCCATATTAATACGATTGATATCAACATCGGGCATACCATCAACTACAATTAACGGACTGGTATTGTTGACCGTACCCATACCACGAATCATCAAAGATGCATTATCATTACCCGCCATACTGGTTGTTTGGGAAACTTGCAAACCGGGTATTAAGCCGGAAAGACCAGTTGAAACGTTGGATAATGAACGGCTTGTTATTTTTTCGTCAACATTGACTGCAGCAACCGCTCCAACCAAGTTTACCTTCTTTTGGGTACCGTAGCCGACAACGACAACCTCTTCGATCGCTTGTGAATCCTCTTTTAATGTTACATTAATCTCTGATTGATCTTTTACCGGAATTTCTACAGGAGTATATCCGATATAAGAAATTATTAAAATCGCATTTTGAGGGACTTCCAAACTATACTGGCCATTTATGTCGGTGATCGTACCGGTTCCATTGTCTCCCTTTAGCACGACATTTGCACCAATAACAGGTTCACCTGTTACGTCTTTAATCACTCCCGTAATCCGCCTGTTAGCTTGCTGTTTTTCACCTTTCGAAGCTGCTGATGCCGTTAAGATTATATCCTTATCAACAACTCTATAAGCGATATTGGTGTTTTTGAATAAGATTTCTAAAATCGTAAAAACATCTTTGTTGTTAACTTCAAATGTAACTTTGCGATCTACATTTACTAACTTACTATTATAGAAAAAATGGAAATCCGATTTATTTTCTATAACGTCCAACACTTCTGCTATACTCTTTTTCTCAGCACTTATGGATAACACTGTGTTTTGGGCATAAGTATTAGAAGAGAATGCCACTTCAACAGATATAAACAGAAGTAAAAAAATCAAATTGAATACACGACA
>NZ_QREV01000022.1:0-53564 GCF_003363715.1 Parabacteroides acidifaciens | reverse complement strand
AATACCAGATTTTCCTAAATCTGGTATTGGATAAGATATCTTATCCAGCCAGCCATCATCATTTTTAGCCATACTTGTAATTATTGATTTAAGATTAAAATTTAGTCTGGAAATACAGACTCTTAATTATTTTGGCGAAGGAAATCACGAATATTTCTTCGTCAGACTCTCTACTTTTACATCCTTTTTCTCTAATTTATCTCATAAGCATTAAATTTAAGTTCAACATTTATATTCAGAAAACTTATTATCATTTCATCTTTTGAAGTACCACCAGTTCTCGTTGTTCGGACAAGCTGTCATCCGCCTCCATTCGCTTTATCGAATAATTAATTCGAGAAGATATCCGTAGATAATCCAGGACTTGCGGTAACTGCCGATTATTAAAAGTACCTGTAAAACGGTATGAATTAAGTACCGAGTCCCGAATTTCAAAATCCACGTCATAAAAGTTAGCCAAGCTTTTCAATACATCGGGTAGAGGTGTCTCTTTAAAAATCAAACGTCCCTCTTTCCAAGCAATCTCACTTTCAACATCCACTTTTATAACGTCCAAAGTGTTATTCGACAAATCATAAATAGCTTTTTCAGCCGGAGACAAATTTCTTTCAATTGTCTCCCCATTTATATTTTTCGTTTCAATGTTAACCGATCCTGTTACTAAAGTTGTCTGTATGATATTATCATTTTTATAAGCCTGAACATTAAATTCTGTCCCGAGGACTTTCACTTTCATCTTGTCTTCGAACACACTAACGATAAAAGGACGCTCCGCATCATGTTTTATAGAAAAATAAGCTTCCCCTGATAACATTACCCGCCTTTCTTTTCCATCATTGGATAATGGATAAGAAAGTGTGCTTCCGGAATTCAAATAAGCGATTGAGCCATCGGGCAAGTCCAAACAAGTTCGCACGCCTCTATTCGCACAAACCGTTATTTGTTGCGGTGTAAGCATCGAAGACTTATGCAACAAAAACGAAATGACTGTCGACATGGCCAAAACACCCATAAAGCAAGCAGCAACAACTGAAGCCCGATATAGCCACTGTTTTTTTCTTCTATTATCTATTCGTTTTTTAACCTTCTTATAAGCCCACAAAGAATTACGTGAAGCAATACGTTCTTGAGTTTGATTGGCATAATAGATGCGGGCTATTTGCAATAAAGTTTTCTCATGCTCCGGATCTTCTTTCAACCAAATATCAATTTGTACCCGCTCCTCTTCAGAAGCAGTATTCCGGATGTATTTCAAAATAGCAGAACTCCCCGGATTATCAACCGTCATAGATGTCTTTTCTGATCTCATTCTATATATACGACAAATGCCAAGAGGAGTCACCCTAAACAGTTTTGCAAAAATATTCCGGAATTTTTACTTTGACCGAATTATATCTTTAAAAAAAATAACAAATCAATAGAGGAATAGCCAACTACATCGATTTTAAGAAAAAATGAACGCAAATTTTGGTACTGTTGACCTGGAAGATATAACCCGACATGGTAATCTATCTGTTTTTTTCCTACATTTGTCCAAAGATTATGAAAAAACGTAATTTTTAATTCATATGGTAGAGGGATATGGAAGAGAATGATCTGATAACTTTATTACAAAAAGGGGATGAAGATGCTTACAAACAACTATTTGTCAAGTATTACTCACCACTTTGTGAATATGCCTCCCAATATATTTCCGATGATGATTCGGAAGAACTTGTTCAGGAACTCATGCTCTTCATCTGGGAGACGAAAGAAAATCTCGTAATTGAGACGTCCTTGAAATCTTATCTGTTTATTTCCACTAAACACCGCTGCTTGAATGCAATCAAGAAAAACCAGTATCATGAACGCATCCATAACCAGATTTATGAAAAAATCAAAGATCAGTTTGAAGATCCGGACTACTATTTTGTCAACGAACTGACTGCAAATATCAGGAAAGCCATAGACGACCTGCCGGAGACTTACCGGGATACATTCATACTTAGCCGTTTCGGAGAAAAGACAAACGCACAGATAGCCGATAGACTCGGTATATCCATAAAAACCGTCGAGTATAGAATATCACAGGCTTTAAAAATACTCCGTCACAGTTTAAAAGACTATTTGCCGCTTCTCGCTTTTATCTTTTAATCAGCAGGGAGTCTATTTTCGACACCCTCATAAATGTTTCCGACGCCCCCATCAATATTTTCGAGGGTGGCAAAAATATTAATGACGTCCTCATTAACAAGTTTCCTGCTGGCCGAATGAAACACTTATTCGTTAATAAATCAAAATCCGCCCAAGTCTTGTTAAACTTCCGGGAGGCTTCCGCGTCTATCTTTTCGTACTTAATATCAGATAAGATAAAACAAAAGTTATGAAACTGGGAAGGTATTTTGCAATTCTGTTTTTAATTCTGTTGACTATGCCGGCATACGCACAGCGCGGCGGCGTAGATATCACCGGAGCGGTGGTTGAGGAGGGGACTAATGAACCGATCGAACAGGCGACGGTTCGTTTGCTTAGCGTAAAAGACAGTTCGATGGTCGGAGGTGTCGCGACTTCACGTAACGGGGCTTTCACTCTTAAGAATATTAAAAACGGCAGCTATCTGCTGCACGTATCGTTTGTCGGATTCGATCCGCTTTATCAACCCCTGCAGATTACGGGAAAGACAAATCCGGTCAAATTGGGTAAACTCGCCTTGAGCGACGGAGCGATCCAACTGGGTGAAGCAGTCGTGATCGGGAAAGCCCCGGAAGTGACGGTGCGCAACGATACGATGGAATATAATGCCGACTCTTATAAGGTAACGGAAGGTTCCATGCTGGAAGATTTGCTAAAGAAAATGCCGGGCGTGGAAATAGACAGTGACGGGAAAATCACCGTCAACGGAAAAGAGATCAAAAAAGTGCTGATCGACGGGAAGGAGTTCTTCTCCGACGACCCGAAAGTAGCTTCCAAGAACCTGCCGTCAAAAATGATCGACAAAGTACAGGTATTGGACAGACTGAGCGATATGGCCCGGATGACCGGATTCGACGACGGCGATGAAGAGACCGTCATCAACCTGACTGTCAAGCCCGGGATGAAACAGGGCTGGTTCGGGAACGCTTTTGCCGGCTACGGCAGCGAGGACCGGTATGAGGGGAACTTCATGGTGAACCGCTTTATCAACAACGACCAGTTGACCTTGATGGGAGGTATCAACAATACGAACAATATGGGATTCTCGGATCTTGCTTCCACCATGTTTTCAGGAATGGGCGGACCGCGCGGCAGGCGGGGCGGTGGCGGAGCCGGCAACGGTATCACGACTTCCGGCAATATCGGCCTCAACTTCAGTAAAGAGTTCAATCCGAAACTGACCGTCGGCGGCAACCTCCGGTATTCCCATTCCGACAACGATGCTATCAGCAAAAGTAACCGGCAGAATATCTTGCCCGGCGACAGCACCTCTTTTTATAATGAAAACAACAACAGCAACACTCGGAGCGACAATGTGGCCGCTGACATCCGTATGGAATGGAAGCCGGACTCGCTCACCCAAATCATCTTCCGTCCGAACTTCAGCTACAGCAACAGCCATAGCCGCGAGGGAAGCCGCTTCAACACCTTGAACGGCCTGCGAGACACAGTCAACGTCGGCGAATCGGACTACCTCTCCGATGGCGAAGGCTACAATGTCAATGCCACACTCGAATTCAGCCGGAAGCTGAACAGTGAAGGACGTGTCTTCAGCGGCTCTCTCTCGGGAGGCGCAAGCGATTCCTATAATAAGGGACTGAACTATTCCAATACGGAATACATGATGATGGCCGCCGGACAGGAAAACGAATTGATTGACCAGCGTTTCCGCTACGACAATAAAGGCTACAACTACCGGGCTTACCTTTCCTGGGTGGAACCGATCGGGCATAACAACTTTATCCAGGCGACCTACAGCATCCGCCAGAACAAACAGGAGTCACTGAAAAACTCCTACACGCGGGAAGAGGGCAGCGACGACTATAATCTGCTCGATACGGCCTACAGCAAGAGCTACCGGAATAACTTCATCAACCAGCAGGTCAGCCTTGCATTCAAGGCAGTCCGTGCCAAATACGATTACACGGTCGGTCTGACAGTGGACCCGTCACACAGCACAAGTGAGAATTTCGTAGGTGACACGACACTATCCAAACTGTCGCGCAACGTTGTGAACCTCTCACCGATGGTTCGCTTCAACTACAAGTTCGACAAACGGACAAATCTCCGCATTAACTACCGCGGCCGGACCAGCCAGCCCAGTATGACGCAGTTACAGCCCGTTGCCGATATATCCGACCCGCTGAACACGACAATGGGTAATCCGGACTTGAAACCGACCTATACAAACAACCTGTCCGCCCGCTTCCAGAAGTTCATACCTGAGAAGCAAACGGCTATGATGATGATGTTGAACTTCAACTATATAATCAATGACATCGTCAACAAATCCGTCTATGTCGGAAATACCGGTAAGAAAATGACGACGTATGACAACGTGAACGGAAATTACAACGGTAACCTCCGCATCCTGTTCAACACCCCGCTCAAGAACCGGAAATTCTCGATCAACTCGATGACGATGGGCTCTTATGCCAACAGTAACGGGTTCATCAACGACGAAAAGAATACGAATAAGAACCTTGTTTTGATGGAACGCGCCGGTATCGACTTCCGTTCCGACTATCTGGACCTTGGACTGAACGGCAACATCCGCTACAACGGGACGCAGAACTCACTTCAGGGACAAAGTGATCTGAACGCTTTCAACTATGGGCTGGGGGGGACAACTACAATCTACCTCCCGCTCGATTTCAAGGTTGAAAGCGACATCACCTGGTCGACAAACTCCGGATATTCAGACGGATTCAAGCAAAAGGAAGTGCTATGGAATGCCTCCGCCTCCAAATCATTCCTGAAAGGGAAGCAGGCAACGCTTCGTTTCAAGATATACGATATCCTGAAACAACGCAGCAATATCTCTCGCAGCGTAACCGCCAGCTATACGCAGGATACGGAGTATAACACGCTAAGCAGCTACTTTATGGTGCATCTCATCTACCGCTTCAGCGTCTTTAAAGGTGGTGCCAGCATGAACGACGTACAGGGACCGGGCGGAAGAGGCCCGCGCCATGGTGGCCCGGGTGGAAGGTTCTAATAAATCCGTTTCAAAAAGATGCCGTCCTTTTCTCAGAAAGGGCGGCATCTTTTATATAAATGGACAGCATCTTTTTCGTCAAAGGACAGGACGTTTTCAATATGCCATTGTCAGAAGTGAGAAAGGAAAACCCGAAGGAGTGACGGCTCGAGGAGGACGGGATAAATCAAACCGTAGAGTGCACCGTAGAAGTGGGCATTATGATTGATGTTATCACCTGCCCGCTTCGCCATATACTGGCAATAGGCCAGATAAAGCACACCGAAGATAATACCCGGTATCGGCAGCACGGCAAAAAACAGAATCTTCCCCCAAGGGTTTAATAAGATAGAGGAAAACAGAACAGCCGAAACTGCTCCCGAAGCTCCTATCGAGACGTAATAAGGATCATTGCGACGGCGGATCAGGTCGTAAATCGAAGCTGCGACCATTCCACCGAAGTACAGTCCCAAGTAACCGCCCGTACCGAGTCCCATATAACGGAAAGCACTCTCCATATACGTCCCGAACGACCAGAAGGTAAACATGTTCACAAGCAAGTGTGTCATGTCGGCATGCACAAAGCCATGTGTGATCAGCCTGTACCATTCATGATTATGAACCGTGCGGTAAGGGATGAAAGCCAACTTCCGGAACAACTCCTGGTTGCCGAAGCAGATGTAGGACACGACAACCGTAATCCCGATAATAATATAAGTAATCATAACCTGTTCAATATTTAATGGCGGCAAAAGTAGTAAAGATTAAACAATGTTTCCCCTATATAGGTTACAAAAACAATGCTTTAGCATTTGCTATTTCCGTTTTAGCTTCCTATCTTTACAAATTACAACATACTGACAGAAACAGAAACATCCGGAATGCTGGCACTTATACACATACATATACAATGGATAGTGGGGATAATATTTATCATATTATATTGCGTCACTATTCTGGGACTGGTGCTGGTTATCATCACTGAAAACCGGAACCCGCTGAAAACGATTCCCTGGGTAGTCGTACTGCTACTTGCCCCCGGCGTCGGGATCATCTTCTATTTCTTCTTCGGGCAGGACAACCGGAAACAGCGTATCATCTCGCGCCGCACCTACAAGCGCATCATGAAACGGCCTCAGGGAGGGAAACTCCCACAGGACAGCTGCTCTGTCCCCGCCCCCTACCAGCCATTAGTCACGCTATTGACAAACAGCAACCAGTCGTCCCTGCTCTACGGTAGCAACATCACGATCTATACGAACGGGACGGACAAGTTTCGCGACTTGCTGGAAGAGCTTGCCAAGGCAACACATCACATCCATATCCAATACTACATTTTCTGCGATGATGAGATCGGGAACAAAGTAAAGACGTTGTTAATGGAAAAGGCACGGGAGGGCGTCGAAGTACGTCTCCTCTACGACGATGTGGGCTGCTGGAAAGTAAAAGATAAGTTCTTCAATGAGATGAAGGATGCAGGTATCGAAGTTAACGCCTTCCTGAAAGTAGCGTTCCCGGTCCTGACCAGCAAGGTGAACTACCGGAACCACCGGAAGATTGTCGTCATAGACGGCAAAGTAGGTTTTATGGGTGGCATGAACATTGCAGACCGTTACACGAAAGGAACGGATTGGGGAACATGGCGGGACACACATTTCAAGATCACAGGAAGAGGTGTACACGGATTGCAGGCTGCTTTCCTGATCGACTGGTACGTAGTCAGCAAGAAACTTCTGAACGATAAGATATATTATCCGCTCGTCCCGGTCTATTCGGATGACAACATCATGCAGATATGCACCAGCGGCCCCGTCGGGCAATGGCGCACATTGCTGCAGGCCGCCATCTTCACGATTGCCAACGCCAAGAAGTATGTATTTATCCAAACGCCCTATTTCCTGCCGACCGAAGGACTCAACCAGGCTTTGCAGATAGCAGCCTTAGGTGGCGTGGACGTACGCCTGATGCTTCCCAAACGCTCGGACACGCGCACGGCAAACATGGCAACACATTCTTTTATCGATGAAATGGTAAAGGCGGGCGTAAAGGTTTATTTCTATAAACCGGGATTCCTGCATTCAAAGTTGTTAGTGACGGACGATGCGCTCACTTGCATCGGTTCCGCCAATATGGACTTCCGCAGTTTCGAACACAACTTCGAGATCAATGCATTTGTTTACCAACCTTCCTTTGCCCGGCAGATGAAAAAGGTATTCATGCACGACATGCACAGCTGCGAAAGACTGGTCCCGTCACGCTGGCTCAAACGCCCGCGCAAGCAACGCTTAGCCGAGTCGTTTATGCGTCTCTTTTCTCCTCTTCTTTGATAAATATAGAAAAGTTCACCGAGCCATAGACACGGTGCTGGTAGAAGTAAGGCAAACCGGAGAAGTCATTTGTCTTCGGATGCTCCATCACGAAGACTCCTCCGTCACGCAACAAGTCACGTTCAAAAACCAATCCCGGCACTTCCGGCAATTCTTTTAAAGCATAAGGTGGATCGGCAAAAATAAAATCAAAGCTCTTTGCCGGGGCGGAATGCAGATAACGGAAGACATCGCCCCGAATCAGGTGCAACGATTCCGTTTTCAATTCCTTGGCTACTTTGGCGATAAAAGAGGCATGCGCATTGTTCTTCTCGACAGCCGTCACGCTGCGACATTCGCGTGAAAGCAGCTCAAACGAGATACTCCCCGTTCCGGCAAACAGGTCGAGCGCATCCAACCCTTCAAAGTCGATATGGTTGGAAATAACATTGAAGATATTCTCTTTGGCAAAGTCCGTCGTCGGACGGGCACTGAACGTAGACGGGACATCAAAACGACGCCGTCCGTATATTCCACTTATAATTCGCATAATGATAAGGCAATTAGATCCAACGGAGCCAGTATCACCTCCGGCCCCATAAGATAGGCTTCGGAAGGAATCTCCAGCGGATCAATATATTGTAAATAATTCCGCAACGTATTCGTGATATTGCTGCGCAAGGCTGCTTCACCGAAAAGGCGCAACTGATCTTTTTGCTGATCCATTCCGGTCTGCTTCCATACATATAATATATAATATAAAATATCGTCCGGATGTTCATACTCGAACGAGTTGACGAAAAGCAGGTTCCCTTGTGCATAGCATGCCACATCCATCCTCCGGCGATGCAACACGGCATACAACTGGCGTGGCAGGCGCGTACGGCTCTGCTTCTTCCACAAAGAAAGCAGCGGGGTGACATGATGAACGAAACGGGGGTTGATCAACGAGCGGGAACAAAACTCATAGACTTCCTCATCTACTCCGAATATCAGTTCGGCCTGCTCGTCTTTCAGTTCATTACTCAGACAATGCCCTTCCGGCGAGGAAAAAGTAAACGCCAACAACTCCGCTTTCTGCTTTTCCAGAAAGACTTCTTTCGGGACAAGCGTATATTGGGGAGATGCACAAAGCACATTGACCTGCTTATAAGACCAGGTCAGGAAATCATTCTCGAAGAAACATTCCTTCAGGGAAGAGAAATACGGTTTAGCCCGGTCAAACTCAACGTCTCTATACAAGAAACTTTCGCTCACCGAAGGACTGTATGCGGAAAAAGAAAGTCCACCCGACCGAAGCCGGATGGACATTATATAACTTTCCGAATAATCTGCTGTTAACTTATCAGATACGTCGATAGCCATAGGCTGTCATTAATCTTCCCAGTTACCTGCGTTGTTATTGATTTCTTCAATAGAACCGACACGCAGACCCGGATATTTGTTCATCTTTTCGGCTTTATCCTTCAAGTTGTAAACCAACTGTTTGTCCAGATCGCCCAGATAGTCGTCATACAGAACACCGCACTGGAATACTTTCACTGTATATCCGGAACCGGAAGTCAGTGTAGCCGTATCCATTGAGAACTGCACGCTTGTTCCCGGCACGTTACGCATGTCGTCTACATTATAACTGCTACCAAACAATGTATCCACTGCAGTTACCCAGTTGGTATCACGTCTGATCAAACCTTTCTTCACGGCTTCTTTTTCTGTCATACCTTTCTCGAGCTGTTCGTCAGTCAATACACCTTCCTTAATCAAGAACGGTATTTTCTCGTTTTTTAAGAACTTACTCAGTTCATCGAAATTTGCTGCGTGCACCTTGTGAAGGTTCTTATACTCGATCTGAGCCTTACGGATATCGATCAGGCGCGCCTTGATTAAAGTTTCACGACGATCCCTTTCTTCTTTAAACTCGATCGGACCCATAATACTTCTGTAACACATGTACACAAGCAGTAATACTGCCACAGCCAATAAAATCTTTAATGTAACTTTCATGGTTTATATTGTTTTTTGAATTTATTTCGTTCGGCAAATTTAAAAAAGAATATTTAATACACTACCTTTATCGCGAAAATTATTGCGATCAAAATGATAAATAGTTATTTAAGCCGCCAAATTACACAAAATTTCCCATATAATCCGACCGAAGACCAGTTTTTAGCATTAAACAGGCTGACTGATTTCCTGCTTTCGGAAGAGACGGATTCGCTGCTATTGCTAAAAGGATATGCAGGAACGGGAAAAACTTCGCTGGTCGGCGCACTGGTGAAGACGATGGCGGAACTCAAGCAAAAAAGTATTCTTCTGGCTCCGACCGGGCGGGCGGCAAAGGTCTTTTCCGGTTATGCCGGACAGAAAGCCTACACGATCCATAAAAAAATATACCGCCAGAAAGCGTTCTCCAACGAACCGACAGGCTTCCATCCGGCTGACAACCTGCACAAAGACACGTTATTCATCGTTGACGAAGCCTCCATGATCGCCAACGACGGGTTGGACTCGTTCGTCTTCGGAACGGGACGTCTGTTGGACGACCTGATCCAATATGTCTACTCCGGCGAGAACTGCCGGCTGATCCTGATGGGCGACGTGGCGCAGCTCCCTCCTGTCATGCAGTCCGAAAGCCCCGCTCTCAGCCGGCAAGTCCTGCAGGGATACAATCTGAAAGTAGAGGAAATCACGCTTACCCAGGTGGTCCGCCAAAGTGAAGACTCCGGAATCCTGTTCAATGCCACCCGCCTCAGGGACGCCTTACGGAACGATGCGGTGGAAATATTTCCCAAGCTCCGGCTGAAAGGCTTTACCGACTTCAGGAAGGTGAACGGAGACGAACTGATCGAAGAGATATCTTCCGCCTACAGCCGGGATGGAATCGAGGATACCATGATCATCTCCCGCTCCAATAAGAGGGCTACCATATATAATAACGGCATCCGTAACCGTATCCTCTACCGCGAGGAGGAACTTTCGTCCGGCGACCGCCTGATGGTGGCCAAAAACAACTATTTCTGGACGGCGGATTGCAAGGAGATGGACTTTATCGCGAACGGCGAGATCGTGCAGGTGCTCCGCGTACGAAGGACGTACGAGCTTTACGGTTTCCGCTTCGCAGACGTACTGGTCCGTTTTCAGGACTACGATCTCGAGATGGATGTCAAAATCCTGCTCGACACGTTGCAGACAGACGCGCCTGCACTACCGAAAGAGATGAACGACAAACTGTTTTACACCATCCTTGAAGATTACGACGACATACCGACAAAGGCGGGCAAGATGAAAAAGATGAAAGCCGACCCGCACTACAACGTCCTGCAAGTCAAGTTTGCCTATGCCGTCACCTGTCACAAGGCACAGGGCGGACAATGGATGAACGTTTTCCTGGATATCGGCTACATCACCGAGGAGATGCTGGGCGAAGATTTTTATCGCTGGCTCTACACTGCCTTTACACGTGCGACTCACCGGCTCTATCTGGTCAACTTGCCGAAAGAGTTCGAAGAATAATAAACGACGAAGCCCCGGAAGTGTTACCATCTCCCGGGGCTTGTTTTTGTTTCGGCAGAGTCTGTTTGGTATTTCCGTGTGCATCGAAGAACACCCCGTTAAATCATCATTTGTTTCACATCTGGCAAAAAGTGAATCAATAACGGGTAAACATCGGTCCTCTATTGCATGTCACAGCTGTATTCTTTTCATGTTACAATTGTCTTCCTTCTATGTTACAGTTGGATTTCTTTTGTTTCACGGCTGTAACATGAATAGCGGGTAGGTATGGAGGGGGCACACATCCCGCATCGTTCATTCTATCTGCCGGGTTATTCTTTCCTTTACGGCACTATAAACCCATGAAGTACTGCAATACCATTTCGCAGGCGATCTTGACGAGTCAGGACCTTCACGCTTGTTTAAGTTTTAAGAATATTTGAACCTATAAATGATGATTTGTCGATGTGCATACAACGAAAGAGCTGTGAAGGAATAACAATATTTCATACAATAAACGCGTTACATATATAAGAAATACCTATTTTTGTTGCAATATAAACGAAAGCCGGCTTATTGGTTTTCATGAATGGTAAAAAAAGGAATGGCAAATAAAGAAAAAATAGATTATCTGCTTCTGGATATTCGGGAGCTTGAAACGTTGGTTGCCGGAATGCGGGATGCAGAAGTGTACCCGGTGTCTTTCTTCAGCCAGACTTTCGATCTCACGCATAAGATTCTGAAAGACCTCCACTCGCTGGAAGCTGCTCAGATCGAGATGCTGCGCAAACAGATGGAAGAACATCAGGCTTTGATACAGTCCATCCCTCCATCGGTTGCCGCCCCGGCAGAAACGGCACAGGAGCCAAAAATTATAGCTCCCGAACCAAAAAATATCGTTCCCGAACCAATTTCCGCAGTAGCCGACCCGGTTATTGCCGAACAGCCGGAAGAAATAGAAGCCACTCCGAAAGAGGTTGTCACGGAAGCACCCCGCGAAGAAATTCCGGTGAAAGAGCCGGTGGCCGTCCAGCCCGAACCGGTCGTCGAACCGGCTCCGCCCACAGTAGAAATACCGAATAAGGTGACGACGGCAGAGCGTGGAGGATTATTCCTGAACGATATCCTGGAAAAGAAAAACCTTTCCGACTTCAGGAAAGCTTTCAGCCTGAACGACCGCTTCCGTTTCCGCCGCGAGCTGTTCGGTGGTGACGAAGCACGAATGAATAAGGCTATCAACGACCTGAACGAGATTCATTCTTACGAAGACTCGATTACATATTTGAATAACGAACTAAAATGGAACATAGAAGACGAAGCGGTAGCCGATTTTATCAAGCTGCTTGAAAAACGCTTCCTCTAAAGAATAAAGGATTATGGCAAAATTAACAGTAGTACCCACTCCCGTCGGAAACCTGGAAGACATGACTTTCCGGGCGATTCGCGTGCTGAAAGAGGCCGACCTCATTTTAGCGGAGGACACCCGTACTACCGGCATTCTGCTCAAGCATTTCGAGATACAGAACAGGATGCAGTCGCACCACAAGTTCAACGAGCATAAGACCGTGGAACAGGTGGCAGCCCGTATCAAGGCGGGCGAAAACATCGCATTGGTGTCCGACGCCGGAACCCCCGCGATATCCGATCCCGGTTTCATGCTCGTGCGCGAGTGTGTACGCCAGGGTGTGGAGGTGGAATGCCTGCCGGGAGCAACCGCTTTCGTGCCGGCACTCGTAGCATCGGGACTTCCCAACGAGAAGTTCTGCTTCGAAGGTTTCCTGCCCCAGAAAAAGGGACGGCAGACCCGATTGAAAGAACTTTCGACGGAACCGCGCACCATCATCTTTTACGAATCCCCTTTCCGGCTGGTCAAAACGTTGACACAGCTTACCGAGTTTTTCGGGAATGACCGCCCCGTTTCCGTATCGCGCGAAATATCCAAGATACACGAAGAAACAGTGCGCGGCACACTCGAAGAGGTAATCGCCCACTTTACCGTGAACGAACCGAAAGGAGAAATTGTTATAGTTTTAGCAGGCTTAAAAGATAAAAAGGACAAAGAGACAGGAACAGAAGTTTAACGTAACAACAAAAAGAAAATGAAAAAGGTATTAATTGCAACAACGATTTGCGCAGCCATGCTGTCTTCCTGCGGACAAAATTCAGCGGAATACAAGAAGCTGAAAGCAGAAAACGACTCTCTGAGAATTGAAAACACGAAAGCAAACTCCGAGATGGACGAGATACTCGGCACACTCAACGATGTAGAGGCTGACATCCAGTCGATCCGTGATGCTGAAAACTATCTCAATATCCAACAGCAAAAAGGCGATCTGAACAAGAGTAACCGCGAACAGATCAAAGAAAATATGCAGTTGATCAGCGAAACGCTTAAAAAGAATAAACAGCAGATCAGCGAACTGGAAGAGAAGCTGAAAAAGAGCGGAATCCAGTCGGCAGCCCTGCGCAAAACAATCAGCCGCCTTTCTTCCGAATTGGACCAGAAGGCTAACATGATCGTCACCTTGCAGGAAGACTTGGCAAAGAAGAACGTACGCATCCAGGAACTGGACGAAATGGTCGCTTCGCTGAACGAAGATGTGGAAGGCCTGGCAACAACAACCGCCGCACAGTCTGAAAAGCTACAGGAACAGGACAAGGCTCTTAACACAGCTTACTACTGCTTCGGAACATCCAAAGAGCTGAAAGACCAGAAGATTCTTTCGGGTGGCGGCCTGTTCTCCAAGTCCAAAGTGCTGCAGAGCGGCTTCAACAAGGACTATTTCATCTCCATCGACGTGCGCGAAGTGAAAGAGATTCCTTTGTTCGCCGGCAAAGCAAAACTGAAATCCAACCATCCGGAAGGTTCTTATGAGTTTGTAAAAGATGAAGACGGCAACATCACGCTGAAGATTACAGACGAAAAAGCGTTCTGGAGCTTAGGTAAATATCTGGTGATAGAAGTAGGATGACAAGATATAAAAGTCTTTTTATAGATTTGGACGATACCCTTTGGGATACGTACCACAACAATAAAGAATGCCTCGAAGAACTATATGCCGCTCACCACTTTGACCGGTATTATGCCTCCTTCGAGGCTTTCTTCGACATCTATTGGCCACACAATAACCTGCTATGGGAACAATACCGTAACAATGAGATAGACCGCATGACACTGATCGTCGAACGGTTCCGCTACATGCTCCGCCCGATGGGAATAGAAGACAAGGATGCGGTATTGGCAATCAACAACGACTTCCTGCAACGCACTACCCGCAAGACACGCCTTGTGCCGGGCGCAATCGAGCTGTTGGAATACCTGCGTCCCTCCTACCGCCTGTATATCCTGTCCAACGGTTTCCGGGAAGTACAGTTCAAGAAACTCAGCAATTCCGGCCTCGCGCCTTACTTCGAAAAGATGATTCTTTCCGAAGATGCCTGCATCCAGAAACCGCATAAGGGGATATTCGACTTCGCCCTCAAAAACACCAATTCCCGCCGCAGCGAAACCCTGATGATCGGCGACAGCTGGGAAGCCGACATCGTTGGAGCCCACAACTCCAGGATAGACCAGCTATGGCTTAACCCGGAAGGGCTGCCGGCAAAAGGATTTACGCCGACCTACACAGTACGCAGCCTGGAAGAAATAAAGAGTATTTTATAAGGTTCGCAAATTGATCATTTTTTGTATTCCACCAACATAACCACCGGATTGTCATCTTCATTCAATCTCCCTGCGATCTCTTTCAATTTACCATTCAGTTTGCTATCTTTATTGGCCTCTATCAAAGAAGAAGCATCCATTACCGTTTGATATGCAATCTTATTACTCAGATTACGTAAGAACATATCCTCCTTTCTATCTTTGAAATCATTGTTGAGAAGAGAGTATTGGTATATCTTCTTTTCTTGCCTATCATACATCAGATCGGTAGAAGGGAATCCTTCATCTTTCCCGAAATCATATTCTTTCTTTACCGTCTGCATAAAATAATAACGGTCTGTAAGAACACCGGGGAAAAGAAAGACCTCCGGCTCCATGACTTGCACAGAAGGGACTCTTGCCATAAAAGGACGAACACCATTATCCGGTTGATACAGATATATAGTATCAGCGGAAGGTTCTGTCAATACCCAGCCGTTTTGGAAAGGAACAATAAACCCGTTTGGGGGAAAATTTACAAGACCGTCTTTCGCAATCACCACTGATTTTCTTTTCCCGTAAGTAATCTCAATATCCTTTATACTCCCATCCTGTTTGGATAATAAGAAAAACGAATTTGCTGGCCCCTCGTTTCCAGGTACGCCAATCTCCTCTGATAAAAAATAGTCTTCATTATAATCATAAAAAACAAATGCGCCCTGCTTATTATATGAAACGGTTCTTTTATAATTACCTTCCAAATCATAGACTTGTATCCTACTGGAAAAAGGGTCGTTCACAAACAACTCGTTCTTATCCTCGTTTAAAAGGACACTAAAAGGTAAAACATACTCTTCTGGACCCTGCCCCCTATGGTTAATATTCTTTACTCCCTTACCGGTCGCTCTGTCAAAAAGCAAGACTTCTCCCTCCTTTGTATTCACCACAGTTATAAGATCCTTACCAACATCCATCACTCTGCCTTTCACAAGAAATTCGTCAGTAGTTTCCAAAGGAACATATTCCACATCCATGAAGTCTTGAAGAATCAATTCCTTTTCCGGATAATTTGCCGTAACATCAACCGTGATGAGATCATCTACCGGTTGTCTATTAGCTTCTCCACATCCAATCAACAGAAATGAGAGCAGTATTGAAATTGTAATTCGTCCTTTCATATGAATATTATTATGGGTTAAGCCATAAATGTACATCTATTTCAGGACAATAAAAAGTAATCATATCTTTTTTCAAAGATATGGATACAAAAAAAGGCGATCCGAGAACCGCCTTTCACATGATATATCGATTTATTAAAACTCCGACGTAAAATGGAACTTAATATCCGGGAAATCTTGCTGAGCCATCGTCAGGACATATCCCGAATCAGCCAGGTAGACATCGCGTCCTTCCTTGTCGAGTGCCATATACTGGGCTTTGCGCCGTTTGAAGTTTTCGAGGGCGACGGCATTGTCGCTTTCGATCCAGCAGGCTTTATAAAGGCTGATCGGTTCCCACTTACACTGCGCGCCATATTCATGCAGCAAGCGGTACTGGATTACCTCGAACTGCAACTGTCCGACCGTACCGATAATCTTACGGCCGTTGAACTGGTTCGTGAAAAGCTGTGCGACACCTTCGTCCATCAGCTGCTCGATACCCTTGTTCAGCTGCTTTGCCTTCATCGGATCGGCATTCTCGATATATTTGAACATCTCGGGCGAGAAGCTTGGCAAGCCCTTAAAGTGGAGATCCTCGCCGGAAGTCAGCGTATCGCCGATCTTGAAGTTTCCGGTATCCGGCAAACCGATGATATCACCGGCAAAGGCCTCATCCACCACCTCTTTCTTTTGCGCCATGAAAGCTGTCGGACTACTGAAACGCATCATCTTGCCGAAACGGACATGCTTATAGTTCGCATTACGCTCGAAGCGTCCGGAACAAATCTTGACGAAAGCAATGCAACTGCGGTGGTTCGGGTCCATATTGGCATGAATCTTGAAAATGAAGCCGGAGAAGGTATCCTCTTCCGGATCGACCACACGCTCCACTGCCGCAACAGGACGGGGGGAAGGGGCGATGTTGATAAAACAATCCAGCAATTCTTTCACACCGAAATTATTCAAGGCAGAACCGAAGAACACCGGCGCGATATCGCCCTTCAGATAGGTAGCGACATTAAATTCCGGATAAACGCCTTCTATCAGTTCGATATCGGAACGAAGCTTTTCGGCCTGTTCCGGTTCGATATAAGTTTCCAGTTCCGGGCTGTTGATATCCTTAAACTCTACGTTCTCCGTCACATATTGCTTGCTCGGCGTGTAGAGGTTCAGTTTCTGTTCGTATATATTATAGACGCCACGGAAGCGTTGTCCCATGTCGATCGGCCAGCTGAGCGGGCGGACGTTGATATGCAGTTCTTCCTCGATCTCGTCCAGCAGGTCGAACGGGTCTTTACCGTCGCGGTCCATCTTGTTGACGAAAACAATCACGGGGGTCTTACGCATACGGCAAACTTCCATCAGTTTGCGGGTCTGCGCTTCCACACCCTTTGCGGTATCGATCACGATGATAACACTGTCTACAGCCGTCAGCGTACGGAACGTATCTTCTGCAAAATCCTGGTGACCGGGAGTATCGAGGATGTTGATTTTATGACCGGAATAGTCGAAAGCCATCACGGAGGTTGCGACAGAGATACCACGCTGCTTTTCAATCTCCATCCAGTCGGAAGTTGCCGTCTTCTTGATCTTGTTGGACTTTACGGCACCTGCCACATGAATGGCACCACCAAAGAGCAACAGTTTTTCGGTAAGAGTCGTCTTACCGGCATCCGGGTGGCTGATAATAGCAAACGTTCTTCTTCTCTCAATCTCTTCTGAATACTGACTCATTGTTATTTATCTTATTTCGTTTTGTTACTTATTTGGAAAGCGTATTTATACACCTACGCAAACTCGCTTCCCAATGCGGGATATCGATTTTGTATGTCGCTTTAATCTTCGCTTTGTTCAGGACGCTGAAATGCGGGCGGGCTGCTTTTGCCGGATAATCTTTCGATTCGATCGGGAGGACATGGCAGGGAGCATTTCCCAACTCCATGATCTTGACCGCAAAATCGTACCAGCTGCAAACGCCTTCATTGGAGAAATGGTAAATACCCGGAACAAAAGCGCCTTCCTCAGCCTGCACCAACACAGCCAGGATAGCCACCGCCAAATCACCTGCATACGTCGGCGAACCAACCTGGTCGAAGACAACCGACAGCTGTTCACGTTCACCACCCAACCGCAACATCGTCTTGACAAAGTTATTCCCGAACTCGGAATACAACCATGCCGTACGGATAATCACCGCATCCGGACAAACCGCTAACAACGCCTCTTCCCCCGCTAACTTCGTACGCCCGTAGACAGAAGCCGGACAAGTCGCATCCGTTTCCACATACGGAAGATGGTTCGTTCCGTCGAACACGTAATCCGTAGAGACATGTATCACCCTCGCCCCTACGGCACGGGCCGCTTCGCCCAGGTTCTTCACCGCATCGCGGTTGATGCGGAGGCAAAGCGCTTCGTCATCCTCCGCCCTGTCGACAGCCGTATAAGCGGCGCAGTTCAGGATATAGTCCGCTTTCTTTTCACGCACAAACGCATCCACCGCCGGAGCGTCGCAGATATCGAGCGTGTCCACATCCGTAAACACGAATGCAAACTGCGGATAGCCGGCAGCCAGCAGACGGATCGAGTTGCCTAATTGCCCGTTAGCCCCTGTTACTAATATCGTCTTCATCTTGTTTTTATTCTTCTAATTTCAGTTCCCCATTCATATCTTCACGATACTTCTCGGCCAGAAGCGCCAGGAACGAACTGATTTGTTTGATACCCTCCATCGTCTCGGGACTGATCTCCTTGCCCTGCATCTTCAGCATTAGGAAACCGTAAATGGCATTAAAGCAAGTCTCCAGTTCAGGCAATTCTTCGCCGCCCGATTTGGCACGGAGCTGGACGATATAAGGGAGTGTTTTATAATAAGCCGCGCCGTAGACCATCTCTTTCGGCGATTTCAGAAGCCGCAGGTGCAGGTCGGTCAGGGCGATAATCACATTCCGGTTCAACTGGATGTGTCCCTTCTCCTTCACCCCTTCGGAACGCATCATCTCGATCAGTTCCTCATACCAACGGGCAATCTCTTCCTTCACCTCTTCCGGCTGGTCGTAGCGGTCTACCACCATGCGGCGGATAGAATCCATATCGAAGTTGTTGGCACGTATCAGGTCTTCCACCTGCCACATGTACAACAGATATTCGGCTATATTTTCTTTTCTTTTTTGTTTCGCAATAATCATGGTTGCAAAGATACACTATATTCGGATAATGCCTGATAAAAATCCGCATCTTTTACACCTAACTGGCGGCAGGCCAGGCGGGCAGCGTTCAGATTAATCAGGAAAAAGCGGTCCGGAATATAGACGGGAAAATCCCCGTAGCGAGTTTGCAGGAAGGTCTTTCCCTCTTTCTCGATCACGACATGCTCGTCATAGGGCATGGCCGTAATATCTTCGCGTACCTCCTGCGCAAGCTGTTTCACGACTGGGTCGCCATCGAAATAGATCAGCTTGCCTTCGCGCTCGATGGACGAGGCAAACGTACGGAAAGTCGTATGATAGGCTTCCGGCGTGGCGTGGTCGGTGGCGGAAGTCCACATCAGGTTTGTCAGGATTGCAATGTGAGGGCGATAGAACTCGAGCTGGAAGCGTTTCTCCAGGGCAGACGTGACATGCTCATCGCCCTCGATAATCGCGATCCGGGCTTCATAGCTCAGATGTACACGGTTAGGCAACAAAGGCACTTCGCTGGTCAACGCATAGTCGAACGCAAGTTTTTGCCGCTTCAGGGCGCAGACAATCATCGAAATGATTGTTTTCTTTCCCCGGCTGCCGGCAACAACGACCCGCGTCTTCTCTTTCGTCCGTTGAAAAATAAATTCAGGAATCGAAAGCACTAATAATCCCAGTTCCTTTGCACGTATCAGTTCGAGATTGTCCTGCCGGACCGTAGCCCCCAATACGACAAATTGTATATCTTTAGTTAATCTCTCCGGAAACCATCCGTCTCCATGGCAGGTACAACCTTCTTTATCCAGTCTGGCAAGCGTCGCATCGGCCAGCCCGTCACCGGATACACTGACTTCGTACCCTTTTTGGTGAATAGCCAAGGCCAAATCAAACAACAGAGGCTCGGTTACGGAGATTAAATGAACTTTTCGCATCACTCAGATTTTGCTCGCAAAGGTAAACAATTTCATTTACCCGTTGTATGGGAACGGAAGAAAAAACTTCCCTATATTTGTATCAAAAAGTATAATTTATGGATATTCAACTAATAGACACAGGTTTTTTCTACGCTGACGGCGGTGCCATGTTCGGCGCCATACCCAAGACAGCTTGGAGCCGGCGTTATCCAAGCAACGAGCAGAACGGCTGTGTCTTGGCAATGCGTAGCGTCCTGGTCCGCGACGATAACGGGCGCATCATACTGATCGACAACGGAGCGGGCGACAAACACCTGAAACAGCTCAGCTATTACAACTTCTTCGACCTTGCCGATCTGGGTGAAGAGCTTCAAAAGCGGGGAGTCGCATGCGAGGAGGTTACAGATGTCATCCTTACCCACCTCCATTTCGACCATTGCGGCTACACCACCCGGAAAACACAACAGCCGGGCTACGCGCTCTCCTTTCCCAACGCCACGCATTGGGTGAGCCGCCGGCAATGGGAGAATTTTCTCCACCCGAATGCGCTTGAAAAGGATTCTTATTTCATTGAAAATATGCAAGCTGTCGAGGAAAGCGGCAAACTATGTTTAATAGATGGAGAAACACAGCTTTGCTCCGCCGTCAACCTACGTCTTTTCGACGGACATACGCCCGGACAGATCGCACCTTACATCACGACATCCGAACGCACCTACGTCTTTGCCGGCGACGTCATCCCGCTCGCCGCCAGCGTGTCACCCGAATGGATTTCGGCCTACGACACCTACCCTGTCCTCTCCTACCGCGAAAAAGTCCGTATGCTGGAAGAAGCTGCTCGCGAGAAACAGGCGCTTATTTATTGTCACGACGCCTATACGCGTTGCAGCACGGTAAAAAAGGTTAACGATTTCTACAGGAAAGAGGATGTAATTAAGATATGAAGCCCTATATTGGGATAGCAGTTATCAGTTCTGTTCCGACAAGGCAATCTTCCGATATTCCGCAGGAGTGATACCATAATGTTTGCGGAAAAGGCGATAAAATGTTTCGACCACATTGAAACCGCAGTTCAACGCGACAGCTTCGACAGTCAGTTCAGGGTGTTTCTCCAACAACCTGCGAGCCTCGTCGAGTTGCATCGTCCGGACATATTCCATCGGAGTTTTTCCAATAACGGTCTTTACTGCTTCGTTCAGTGCGTTCTTGTTCGTACCGAGAGCCGAAGCGATCTCGTCACGGGCGAGATTTGCGTTAAAAAGGTTATTATCCTTAAGCAGATACTCCCGCAATTGCGCAACCAGTTTACGCTGCTGGCTGCTGCCGGGCAGTTCTTCGGCAGCAGCCAAACTCGTATCCTCCACCGGTGGAGGCGTGACGGACAGCAATGATAATTCGTTCGCCATCCGGTCTTGCTCTTTGATTTGCCTGTACAGGTTACGGTTCTTAGCGGCAATGATACGGTTATAGTAGACAACCCCGGCAAGCAGCAGGACGAGGAAGAGACAGAGGCCAAGTGCAAAGAGGAAATAAATCCGGTTGCGTTCTTTCTCGGCAACATATTTGTCCACCTCATACTGTGTACGAATCTCATCGAGCTTGGCGTTATAGTCCCTATTAAAATCCGCATTCCGCTCCTCAATAACTTTGTAAAACAGTTCAACTGCTTTCTCCGGCTCATCCATCTGGATAAGAGTCATCAGTTTCAAGCCTTTCGATTCGATCATGTTGGGGGATTGCTCTATTGCTTTGTCTAACATTTCGAGCGCTTCGCGATAGCGCTTTTTCCCGTAAAGAACGTGTCCGCGTTCCTTGTATAGTTTGACACTACCTTTCGTTGCACTGTCTACTTTATTAATGTAGAGCTGTGCCTTGTCGAATTCATTCATTTGGCGGTATAAATCAATGTAGCTAAACCAGAGGTTGCACCAGGCAGACGGTTGCGGAGACTTTGCCGCTGCTTCGAAACGGCGGTTCACCTCCTCGGTTTTGCAGGCAGCCTTCAGGGCTTCGTCATAGCGCTTCTGTGCGATGAGATTCATCACAAGATGGCAAGAAACGGTAGCCAGCATATTTAGATAGGATGTTTGGTCTTGCAGCATATCGATACTCTCACGCAGACATTTCTCTGCTTCGGGATACCGCCACTGAAAGGTATATATCCTGGAGATGTCGTGCAGTATTACTCCCATTCCGGCACGGTTGTCCTGTGCTTTTGCGCAGTTATAAATACTGTCGGCCTTGGCAAGGGCTTTTTCATACTCTCCCTGGCGAATATAGGCATTGATAAACAGACTACACACTAAGTAATAGTTTTTCCACAATTCATTCCTGGCAAGAAAATCGAGGGTGGCAGGGGCCTGACAGATCACTTCGTCATAAAGACCTTTGCTACTGATTGCTGTCAGGCGGTTGTGAAGGATAGTTCCTTGCTTCCTCAGGTCCCCAAGCTTCCGGGCATCGGCATTCATGGCATCGTAAATGGCAAGGATCGTATCGAGCACCTGGTCTTTGTTTACCTCCAACTGATAGAGGCCAACCAGTTTCTTATTGGCTGCCAGCCGCTCGGCTCCTTCTGTTTTTGAAACGACAAGCCGCAGAGAATCTTTTGCCCGCTGACGGGAATTTTGCGCCGAGAGGGACGAAAAAAGGAACAGGAATAGGGTTCCCCACAGAACAACCGGGCTGACGATGTTTTTCATAATGTCACTTATTTACTTTGTTCTCTACAAATATACTGCTTTATCCCATTAAAACAATCAAAAACAAGAATTTGCTTCTCCTTGAATTGACAAATCGCCATATTACATCAAAAGAAGAAATATAAACTTGGTCAAGGATGGTTTGCCGGTTTTTCACTATCTTTGGCAACATCATTCAACTTAATTTTTTAAACGCATGAACAAACTAACGAAGTACGCATGTATCCTGACAGCTATTGCCGGAGCAGTAGCCTGTTCGGATGGTCAGAAAGCACAAGGCGATTACGCCGTCATTCCGCTGCCGCAAGAGGTGGCTGTACAGGGGAGCGCCCCGTTCCTGTTGAAACCCTCCACGCCTATCACCTATCAGGAAGGCGATGCGGAAATGGAACAGACCGCCCGTTTCCTTGCCTCCTATATCAAAGAGGTAACCGGTTATGAACCGAAAGTAACGGCGGGAGATGCCGGCAAGGGGATCCACCTGTCCATCGCCTCCGACATCCAAAACAAGGAAGGCTACCGCCTGCTGGTGAGCGAAAACGGTGTCGAGATCGCAGGCGCTTCAAACGCCGGTATTTTCTATGGCGCACAGACGTTGCGCAAATCGATTCCTGCGGCGGCCGACGGCATGCTGGTCGAACTGCCGGCAGTCAGCATCAACGACTATCCGCGTTTCCCGTATCGTGGGATGCACCTCGACGTTTCGCGCCATTTCTTCCCGACGGATTCGGTCAAGAAGTTTATCGATATTCTTGCCTTACACAATATGAACCGTTTCCACTGGCATCTGACAGACGACCAGGGTTGGCGCATCGAGATCAAGAAATATCCGGAACTGACGCAAATCGGCTCCAAGCGTAAAGAGACGGTGATCGGACGTAACTCCGGAAAGTATGACGGCCAGCCTTACGACGGCTTCTATACGCAGGACGAGATACGCGACGTCATCGCCTACGCAAAGGAACGTTTCATCACGATCATTCCCGAAATAGATCTGCCGGGCCACCAGTTGGCAGCCCTCGCTACTTATCCCGAATTGGGATGTACGGGAGGTCCGTATGAGGTATGGACACAATGGGGTGTGTCGGACGATGTGATCTGTGCCGGAAACGAGAAGTCCATGCAATTCCTGGAAGACGTGCTCGCCGAAGTGATCGACCTCTTCCCCTCCGAATATATCCATATCGGCGGTGACGAATGTCCGAAAGTACGTTGGCAGAAATGCCCGAAATGCCAGGCACGCATCAAGGCGGAAGGTATCAAGGGAGACAGCAAGCACAGTGCCGAAGAGTATCTGCAAAGCTACGTGATCTCGCGCATGGAAAAGTTCGTCGAAAGCAAAGGACGCCATATCATCGGCTGGGACGAGATACTGGAAGGCGGACTGGCTCCGAACGCAACAGTGATGAGCTGGCGCGGTGTCGGCGGCGGCATCGAAGCTGCCAAGCAACAGCATAACGTGATCATGACTCCGAACTCTTACCTCTATTTCGACTACTACCAATCGACCGACACGGAACATGATCCGCTGGCGATCGGCGGCTATCTACCTCTCGAACGGGTTTACTCGTTTGAACCGACAAACGGAATACCGGAAGAATACCAAAAGTATGTGATCGGTGCACAGGCAAACCTCTGGACGGAATATATCCCGACATTCAGCCAGGTGGAATATATGATCATGCCGCGTATGGATGCTTTGGCGGACGTACAATGGTCGAATGCCCCGAAAGACTATAAAGCGTTCCTGCCCCGTCTCGTCCGCATGACGAAGCTGTACGACCGCCTGGGCTACAACTATGCCAAACATATCTTCGACATCCGCGCTTTCTTCGCCACCGACGGCGACAAAGGCGAAGTGGTTGTCACACTTGAAACCGAGGGCGATGCCGATATCCATTATACGCTCGACGGTAGCGAACCGAACACGGCCAGCCCGAAATACGAAGCGCCTCTCCGCATCAAGGAGAACGTAGAGATCAAAGCGGTCGCTATCCGTCCGACCGGCAACAGCCGCATCTTCTCCGAAAAGATCGACTTCAACAAGGCTACGGCCAAACCGGTCACCTTGCGGGTAGCCCCCAGCAAAGGCTACGACTTCAACGGCGGTCCGGAACTGACCGACGGCCTGAGCGGCAACGATAACTACAAGACCGGACGCTGGCTCGGCTTCCAAGGCAAAGACGTAGATGCAGTCATCGACCTGAAAGAGCCGACCGAGTTCAGCCGGGTTGCTTTCAACACGAATGTCGTAAAAGGCGACTGGATCATGGGAGCTGCCGGCATCACCGTGAAAGTATCTGACGACGGCCAGACCTTCAAAGAGGTAGCCGCCAAGACAATCCCGTCTTTAGGCAAGGACGACAAAGACGGACTTTACCCGCAGGAAATCACTTTTGCCCCGGTTAAAGCCCGCTACGTCGAAGTCATCATCAAGAGCGACAAACTCCCGGCATGGCACGGCGGTGTTGGCAATCCGGCGTTCTTGTTTGTGGATGAGATTAATATTCAGTAATAACACATATTCCATGAAAAGAAACATTCTTATCCTATCTGCACTTTGCGCCTGTTGCAGTCTGTTTGCTGAGGAGGTGACGGTAAAACAATTCAGGTATGCAGGGCCATACGAAATAAAGAAACCCTTCCTTGCCGACAGCCTCGACGTGAACAGTAAGAAATTCACAGAGATATATCTACTGAAGACTGCCGTCCCGTTCGACAACGTGCGGGAAAGCGCACAAACGCTGGATGCCGGAACAGCGACCGGACAAGCAGGTGCCTACTCCGTCAGCCTTGTTTCGTTCTATTTGAACAGTGACCGCTATACCGACGGAACTTTGTTGATCAGCGGACCGGAGACATACGAAGTCTATCTCGACAATGCGAAACAGACACCCGCCAACGGCGAAATCAAACTGACACTCGAACCCCGCCGCTACGAAGTCGTTATCAAATATCTCGCGATTCCGGGCAAAACGAACGACGCACCGAAAGCTACCTTTAAAACAGATAGCAAAGCGGTCGTCACGGCTACAACCAGTCCCGAAAAGCGATATACCCTGAACGACGTTTTCGACGGGACACGTCTTCGCTCCGTCAGCCTCTCACCTAACGGGAAATACCTGTTGACGGCTTACCAGACAACTTACACCGGCGGCGAAACCGAATCGTTCCAGCAAGTGACCGACCGCGCCACCGGACAAGTTCTGATGGAAAGCGGCAGCAACCATTATAGCTGGATGCCCCGCAGCAACCGCCTCTACTACACTCGTAAAGGGATGCAGGGTAAAGAGCTGGTCACCGTCGACCCGGCAACAAAGGCGGAGACTGTCCTTGCCTCTAACCTTCCTGACGGTTGGTTCAGCTTTGCCCCGACAGAAGACTTCCTGCTCTTCAACGTGTCCGAAGAAGGGCCGAAAAAAGGAGAGGACCTGCAGGAGATCCTTGTACCCGACGATCGTCAGCCAGGCTGGCGCACCCGCTCGTTTATCCATAAGTACGACCTGGCTACCGGCCTGTTCCAGCGCCTTACCTACGGACATACATCCACTTCGATCAACGACATTTCGGAAGACGGACGCTACATACTCTTTACGTGTAGCGAACGGGATTTGACAAAACGTCCCTTCGCCACCACCCTGCTCTACCGGATGGATTTGCAGACGCTCGAGACGGAATTGCTGCTGAAAGATCCGTTCATCAGCTATGCCCAATTCTCGCCCGACGGTAAGCAGCTCGCAATAGCGGGTTCCGGCGAAGCGTTCAACCGGATCGGTTTGAATATCGCTCCGGGACAGACCTCTAATATGGGTGACGGGCAACTTTTCCTCTACGATCCCGCAAGTAAACAGGCGACAGCTGTCACCAAAGACTTCGACCCGTCTGTCCAGAGCTTCGTCTGGAGCAGGGCCAACAAACAAATCTACCTGCAGGGAGAAGATAAGGATTGCGTGCGCCTTTATGTCCTGAATCCGGCAAACGGGTCGATCAGCCCTATACCGTTGAAAGAGGATATCCTCTCGGATTTCACACTGGCCAACACGGCGCCCGAACTGGTCTACTTCGGTGAAAGCGCCTCCAACTCGCAACGTCTCTACTCCGTCAACCTGAAGAAGAACACTTCCGTTTGCCTGAAAGACCTCTCTGCCGGTATCCTGAAAGATGTGACGTTAGGAGAAGTGCACGACTGGAATTTCCAGGCGGCTGCGGGGGATACGATCTACGGACGTTATTACCTGCCTCCTCATTTCGATGCGAACAAGAAATATCCGATGATCGTCAACTACTACGGCGGCACCAGCCCGACGGAGCGTTCACTCGAAAACCGTTACCCGTCGCACGTATATGCCGCATTGGGATATATCGTTTACATCATCCAGCCCAGCGGGGCAACCGGTTTCGGACAGGAATTTGCTGCCCGCCACGTGAATGCGTGGGGTAAACGTACGGGAGACGAAATCATTGAAGGGACAAAGAAATTCTGTGCGGAACATCCGTTTGTCGATGCCGGAAAGATCGGTTGCATCGGCGCTTCCTACGGTGGTTTCATGACGCAGTACCTGCAAACGAAGACGGATATCTTCGCCGCCGCTATCTCGCACGCCGGGATCAGCGACATCACCAGCTATTGGGGCGAAGGCTACTGGGGATATTCCTACAGCGCCTTAGCAAGCGCCAACAGCTATCCCTGGAATGCACGGGATATGTACACACAGCAAAGTCCTCTGTTCAATGCGGACAAAATCAACACGCCGATCCTATTCCTCCACGGTTCGGTCGACACCAACGTGCCTATCGGCGAAAGTATTCAGATGTTTACTGCGCTGAAACTGTTAGGTAAACCGACTGCTTTCGTCCAGGTCATGGGACAGAACCACCAGATATTCGACTATAAGAAACGGGCCGAATGGAATAAAACAATCTACGCCTGGTTCGCCAAATGGCTGAAAGACCAGCCGGAATGGTGGGAGGCGATGTATCCGGAGAAGACACTTTGAGAATTAAGAATTAAAAATTAAGAATTATAAAAGAGGGTGTGGCGGAAGTCCTGTAAGGACAACGGTCACACCCTCTTAATCATAGCAAGTACTAATACTAACTTAACAAACCTCTCATTCTATCTTCAAAAGCAGACAAAGCTGCTTTTGCCCCTTCGCCCATTGCTATGATAATCTGTTTATAAGGGACGGTCGAGACATCGCCGGCGGCATAGATGCCAGGAACATTTGTCCGGCAATGCGCGTCGATCACAATCTCTCCCGGTTTATTCGTTTCGACAACATCACGGAAGGCGCCGCTGTTGGCTGCCAAACCGATCTGCACAAATATTCCGTCCAGGTCGATCACCCGTTCCGCTTCTGTCTTACGGTCTTTTACACGAAGGCCGGTCACTTTCTCACCGTTACCGATCACTTCTAAAGACTGGGAGTGCAGAAATACTTCTACATTCGGCAGGCTTTTCAGTTTTTCCTGTAATACCTGATCCGCTTTCAGTTCGTCCATAAATTCCAGTACCGTCACTTTCGAGCAGATACCGGCCAGGTCGATCGCAGCTTCGATACCTGAATTGCCTCCACCGACTACTGCGACATGCTTGCCTTTATAGAACGGACCGTCGCAATGCGGACAGAAAGCGACACCCCGCCCGATATATTCCGCCTCACCGGGAACATTCAGTTTACGCCAGCTTGCCCCTGTAGCAACGATAACGGCAGGAGCTGAGAAACGTTCACCGGTAGAAGCCGTTAATACCGTTGACCGCGATGGAGACAGACGACCGTCTGTCTCTACGGACACGGAAACAATGCGCCGGTGTTCCAGTATGTCGATCGGGTAATCGTTGATATGCGTGCGGAGGTCATTCGCCAACTGTTCGCCTGTCGTATGGGGAACAGAGACGAGGTTCTCGATGCCGACCGTCTCCTTGACCTGTCCACCGACACGTTCGGCTACGACAGCGACACTCAGGCCCTTACGCGCCGAATAGATAGCAGACGCCGCACCGGCAGGACCGCCTCCCACTACTATCACATCATAGTTCTTAACAGGTTTTTCAACAGAGTTATCAACAGTCTCTTCATTAATCCCATACTGGGCTTCGAGTTTGGAAAGCAGTTCGCCGAAATCGCTACGGCCTACGTGAATCAGTTTTCCGTCGGCAAAGACAGAAGGGACGCCTTGCACCTTCATCGCCTCTACCTCTTTCTGGTTGATAGCGCCGTCTACCGTTTCATGTGTAATCTGGCTGTTGAGCGTCGTCATGACGTTCAATGCCTGCACTACATCCGGGCAGTTGGTACAAGTCAGCGACACATAAGTGGTCAGCTTGATCGGGCCGTTCAAGGCGCTAACACGGGCGCGGATGCTTTCATCCGGTATATTTTTACCCTTTCCGTCACTATTCAGGATAGCTAATAGCAGGGATGTAAATTCATGTCCATTGGGCACTGCACGAAACCGGATACCGGTGGGCGCACCATCTTTTACGATTGTAAACTGAAGCCCCTCACCATCTGAGATGCGGCACGACAGATGATCCGAACAAGACGCCACATCACCTAACAGTTCGATCAGCTCCTGGCGGCTTTCGTGATTGGGAGATACTTCTATCTCAAATACATATTGGGAAGCCAGCCCGGAAAATATTCCGGAAAGCTGGCTTTTCATTGCAGAATCTAACATAGCTTTAGATCTTACCAACCAAGTCGATGCTCGGTTTCAGAGTTGCTTCACCTTTCTTCCATTTTGCAGGACAAACTTCATTCGGGTGGGAAGCTACAAACTGGGCAGCTTCAACCTTGCGAAGCAGTTCGTCTGCGTTACGGCCGATGCCGTTATCGTGTATTTCGGCAATCTTGATCTTGCCTTCCGGATTCACCAGGAATGTACCGCGGTATGCCATACCTTCCTCTTCGATCATCACACCGAATGCGCGACTCAAAGCACCTGTCGGGTCTGCCAACATCGGGTATTTGATCTTGCGGATTGTTTCGGAAGCATCATGCCATGCTTTGTGTACGAAGTGGGAGTCTGTGCTTACGGAATATACTTCAACACCCATTGCCTGGAATTTATCGTACTTGTCGGCCATGTCTACCAGTTCGGTCGGACAAACAAAGGTAAAGTCGGCAGGATAGAAGAAGAAGATGGCCCATTTGCCTTTGATATCTTCGCTGCTTACAGTCTTGAAATTACCATTCTGAAATGCCTGTACTTTAAACTCGGGTGCTTGTGAATTAATAATCGGTTCCATGATTTTTACTATTTAAATTTGTTACTACTATTTTTTGATTACAGCACAAAGGTAAATCGTAAGCCCCTGATTGAAAGAATTTTTCAAATTGATAATTTTTATCCGCCGATAGATGAGTTTCCTTCTCCCCGCGCTCGACGCGGGGCCGCAAAAGAGCAGGAAGTATCAAAATCAAGTGTTTCTGCAGCCTGTATCTTTGCGATCCCGCGTCGAGCGCGGGAACGAGTGGTTCCTATTCGCAACAGGGCTCTGTGCAGCAGGCGCCTGTTGTTTCAAACTCTAACGTAGCATGTTGCACCCCGACGTGTTCGAGTTCGTGTTTGATTTCATGTTTGACCGTCTCCATTTGGTTTGTATCCTTGATGACGATATGAGCCGTAAGGGCTGTCTCGGTCGTACTGATCGCCCAAATGTGCAGGTGATGGACATCCTGTACACCGGGAACTTTCCGGATCGCATTTTCCACCTTCCCGATATCCGTTCCCATCGGGACGCCATCTAAGGAAAGACGCAGACTGTCCCGCAACAGTCCCCAAGTCGAATAGATGATAATCAGCGCGATCAACAGCCCGATAACCGGGTCGATCACATACCACCCCGTCCGGGCAATCACCAACCCCGACACTACAACACCCACCGACACCAGCGCATCGGCAGCCATGTGCAGGTAAGCTCCTTTCACATTCAGGTCTTTGTCTTTATCCTTCATAAACAGCCAGGCGGTAACGGCATTGATGACCACCCCGATTCCGGCAACCCACGCGAT
The DNA here is from genome assembly GCF_003363715.1 of Parabacteroides acidifaciens. Classification (GTDB taxonomy): domain Bacteria; phylum Bacteroidota; class Bacteroidia; order Bacteroidales; family Tannerellaceae; genus Parabacteroides; species Parabacteroides acidifaciens. Next base: position 23,004 of record NZ_QREV01000022.1, on the reverse strand, counting down.
CGCATCGCCTTCCACCGGCTGCGGATGAAACAACTTGCCAACACTCTCGCCGATAATAATCCCGACAGCAACCAACAAGATCACCGCATTGAGCAAAGAGACCAACACCGTGCTCTTCTTATATCCGTATGTATAGCGGGAAGTGGGTTGTACCTTCGCCAGCCGGAAAGCCAGCATCGCAAGCACCAGGCTCGCCACATCGCCCAGGTTATGTCCGGCATCAGACAGCAAACCGAGCGAATTATACCAGAACCCGGCCAGAAACTCGGCTACGACAAATACTAAATTCAAAGAAATACCAATGATAAAGGCTTTATTCAGAGATGTTATTTCGTGATGATGATCATGATGATGTTCGTGACTATGTCCCATATTCGTGTACTTTTTTAATTGATAACAATACGGTACAAAGCTATGTTTTTTCAAGTCACGTTGTTATACCCATTTATAGGTATTTCACAATCTAAAGGCCATATTTCTTGAAGATCGCCTTGGCATTAGCCAAACGTTCGGCGGAAAGAGGCTCGACGCCTTTTAAGGGATATTCCATACCCTGCGCCTCATATTTATAAGCGCCCATCGTATGGTAAGGAAGGAGTTCCGCTTTCTGTACCATCTTATAACGGCTGATATAGCGGGCAAGCGCTTCGAGCGAAGCGTCATCGTCAGTCAGGCCGGGAACAACGACATGGCGAATCCAGACCGGAATCTGCCGGCGTTCAAGTTCATCCAGGAAATGCAGAGTGTTTTCCCCTCCGACTCCGGTCAGGCGGGGATGCAGTTCGGCATCTATCGTTTTGATATCCAGTAAAACCAGGTCCACATATTCGAGAACTTCCAACGCTTTCGCTGAACAGATATAGCCGGACGTGTCCAACGCCGTATGGATGCCATTCTCACGGCAAAGACGGAAAAACTCTTTCAGGAAAGCCGGTTGCAACAGAGGTTCGCCACCGGTTACGGTAACACCGCCTTTGGCTATGAAATTCTTATAACGCAACACCTCGGCAAGCAGGTCACCAGGTTCACGAAAATGGGACGTGTCCCGATTTTTTTCGCTCCCGTCCCGTTTTTTTTCCCACGTGTCCGGATTATGGCAATACAGGCAGCGAAGCGGACAGCCCTGCATAAAGACGACAAAGCGAATTCCGGGACCGTCGACGGTCCCGAAACTCTCTATTGAATGTATTCTTCCTAACACTATAAGGCGCTGTTGATTGTTCGTGAGATGACATCGAGCTGCTGTTCGCGGGTCAGTTTCACGAAGTTTACGGCATAACCGGAGACGCGGATCGTGAGTTGCGGATATTTTTCCGGGTGTTCCATTGCGTCCAACAGCAAGTCTTTGTCGAAGACGTTCACGTTCAGATGCTGTCCGCCGTCGGGTGTGAAATAACCGTCCAGCAGGCTCACCAGGTTGCTCACCTGTACGGCGCGTTCCTTCCCTAAGGTTGCAGGGGAAACGGCAAACGTATAGGAGATACCGTCGTGCGCATGTTGGAAAGGCAGTTTGGCTACGGAGGCCAAAGCAGCAATCGCCCCTTTCCTGTCGCGTCCGTTCATCGGGTTTGCACCCGGAGCGAACGGCGTACCACCCGGACGGCCGTCGGGAGTCGCACCGGTTTTCTTTCCGTAAACCACGTTCGAGGTAATTGTCAGGATAGACTGTGTCGGCGTAGCCTTACGGTATGTCTGGTGTTGGCGCAGGTACTCCATGAACTTCTCGGTGATCTCGACAGCGATACTGTCGGTACGATCGTCATTGTTTCCGAAAGGCACATATTCGCCTTCACGTTCAAAATCGACAGCCAGACCGCGTTCATCACGAATCACTTTCACTTTCGTGTCACGGATAGCGGCCAGCGAGTCGGCAACAATGGAAAGGCCGGCGATACCGGTTGCACGGATACGCTGCACATCCCCGTCATGGAGGCCCATCTCGAACGCTTCATACGCATATTTGTCGTGCATATAGTGGATTATCTTCAACGCATTGACATACACTTTGGCAAGCCAGCGCATCATCTGCTCATATTTCTCCATCACTTCGTCATAGTCCAGGTATTCACCGGTAATCGGTTCGAAGCGGGGAGCCACCTGCACGCCCGATTTCTCGTCACGCCCGCCATTGATGGCATACAGCAGACACTTGGCGAGGTTCGCACGTGCGCCGAAATACTGCATCTGCTTACCGATCTTCATCGGAGAGACACAACAGGCAATGCCGTAGTCGTCACCATAGTCCGGACGCATCAGGTCGTCGTTCTCATACTGGATAGCCGAGGTGTCGATCGAGACTTTCGCACAGAACTGTTTCCAGTTCTCCGGCGCATTATTGAACCAAAGCACTGTCAGGTTAGGTTCGGGTGCCGGACCTAAGTTGTATAAGGTATGCAGGTAGCGGTAAGAGGTTTTTGTCACTAACGAACGACCGTCGACGCCCTGTCCGCCCAGCGATTCGGTCACCCAGACAGGGTCGCCCGAGAACAGGTCGTTGTATTCCGGTGTACGCAGGAAACGGACAATACGCAGTTTGATAATAAACTGGTCGATCAGTTCCTGTGCTTCTTCTTCCGTCAGCTTGCCTTCACGTATATCTTTTTCGATATAGATATCGAGGAAAGTCGATGTACGTCCTAAAGACATGGCAGCCCCGTCCTGATCTTTCACCGCAGCCAGATAAGCTAAATACAGGAACTGCACGGCTTCGCGGGCATCCCGTGCCGGACATGTCACGTCGAAACCATAGGCGGCACACATCCGTTCGAACGCTTTCAGTGCATTGATCTGTTCGGTTATCTCCTCACGGCTCTGTATGATTTCTTCGGTCAGTTCCTGGATGTCAAGACGTTTCTGGAAACGTTTCTTTTCTTCGATCAGGATCCGGGTTCCGTAGAGAGGCACACGGCGGTAGTCACCGATAATACGTCCGCGTCCGTAGGCATCAGGCAAACCTGTGATGATAGCCGAGCGGCGTGCAGCAACCATTTCGTCCGTATAAGCGGAGAAAACACCTTCGTTGTGCGTCTTTCTATATTTAGTGAAGATTTCTTTTGTCATCGGGTCCAGATGATACCCATAGGCTTCCAAGCTGTTTTCAACCATGCGGATACCGCCTTTCGGAAAGATTCCGCGTTTCAGCGGAGCATCCGTCTGTAGGCCTACAATCACCTCGTTTTCCTTATCGATATAACCGGGACCATAGGTATCGATCCCCTGAGGAAGTTTTGTTTCGGCGTCATATACTCCTTTTTCCCTCTCAACCTTAAACATTTCGGTCAGTTTGTTCCACACTTTCTTCGTTTTCTCCGAAGAGGGTACGAGGAAGCTGTCATCTCCGTCGTAAGGCTTGTAATTGTTCTGGATAAAGTCTCTTACATTGATCTCCTTTTTCCAGGTTTCTCCTTTGAACTGCGCCCAGTTCTCGTTTTCAAACTTCATAAGCTTATCTTGTCTAATTCGGTTTAGGCGTGCAAAGATACGCTTTTTCCTGCTATCAGGGAAACACTCTCCAAGCAGATCGGTGTTAAAAGGGGGAAAATACCTATAAATGGGGATAAGAGGGAATAAAAGAATAACTATCTTTGTCGCATTGACTTTCAAAGAAGTAAAACGAGAAAGTCTTTTGTTAGTGACAAGGACTAATATATAAAACAAAAACCCTGAAGTTTGTCTTGCGACAGGGACGACAGGGTATTACATTGCAAATGTAGATATAAGTTAGCATATTTCCCAATAAAGCACATGGATTAAACCAAAAAGACATTTATGACCAATTAACAACCATCCGGGAATTCAGAAACAGAATAGCGCATTATAAACCTATTTGCTTTGATACCAACCGCTCTGTCAGTACTGTATATGCCAGGCGACTTTACAGTTTAATCCAAACTTATGTAATATATATGGGATATAATCCCGATTCTATTTTTCAAGGCATAGAAAAACCTGAGAGTATTTTGACCAAAATTGATAATTTACAGAATCCCCCTTCAAGTAAGTTATAATAAAAAATCAACGAAGCCCCGGCAGCATCTAACTGTCGGGGCTTGTTTTTTGTCTGCATTCGGTCTTCACAGAGGGAAAAGCAGATGAACTTTTAATTTCATTACTTTAGTATTATTAATATTAAATCTGACCGCTTGTTCGCCTGTCGCAGGGTAATTGGTGTTGATCGAGACGGACGGCCGTCCGTCTCAACAACCCCGCGCGGTCGAATTATTTGATTATAAATTCATTCTTATTTTACGATTGCCTTTACAGCTTCTTCGCCTTCGATAGCAACTACAACTACACCGGCAGGAGCAGCGATGGTTGCGTTGTCAGAAGTGATAACTGTGTTAGCAACTGTCTGGCCTAAGATGTTAGTGATAACAACCTTCTTGCCGGCAGCTCCGATGATCTGAACATTACCTTCAGCAGCGATCACTGTCACTTCTGTTACAGAAGGAGCAGATTCGTTGGCTGTCGGAGCTTCTGCTGTTTCTACAGCGACCTTCAAAGCATCAGCCTGGTTGCTGGTAACAACCAATACACCGTTTACATTCTGAACATATTTATTAGCGTTCAGGATGTTGTAGTAGCCTTCGCTGTCTTTGTCTACCAAGAAATTGAAACGGTAGATTTCTGCCTTAGCTTCCTTCAATGTATCTGCCTTTGCAATATTATTGACGATCAAAGAGTCTGCACCGTAGCGAACAACGTTGCGGAACTGGATTCTTGTCTTATTGTCATAAGAATATTGTTCAGGATTAACCTTAGCAGCACTTGCAGAGTCAGAAGCAACACACATATACAATCTGTAAGCATCAATCTTAGCTGTTGTATCAGCGGCAAAGCCTTTGGTTACATAGTAAGTCGGAGTTACCAGATCCTTACCTTCATTGTCTGTGTAGCGAGCTGTATCCAGATAGAATGTGAAGTCTACCTTTTCGTAAGCAGCTTTCAAGTCACCTTCACGAGCAACAGCACCGAAGTTGTCTTTACCTACAGCAACCATGTCGCCGTTGATAGCCTTCAACTGTACGTGTTTCGGAGCTGTGAACAGGCTGGCAGGAGTCGGTTCGGTAGCTACGTAGAACAGGTCGTTCTTAACAGTAACTTCAGATGATTCTAAAATACCGGTCTGGGCATTTACGGTTGCTTTCTGATCGTTAACATCATAAACAAGAGATTTAACCTTAGCACCAGCTTCGTTTTCCGGAGCCAATTCCTGCATTACATAAGTATCTGCATTGTCTGTTGCGATGAAATAGAAGGCAGTTTTGATAGCATTGTATTTCTTCTCAGCGCTCTCTGCATCTGTATAAGTAATTTCTTCATACAGTTTGCTTGCATCCTTCGTCAGGATATAACCGTTTGCAGCTTCGTTAGCTACCAGGTATTCACCCTTAACAGTCTTAATATAGTAAGCCTGGTTTTCCAGTGTATCGATACCGGCAACCTTTGCTCCATATTCAGCAGCACCTGCTACAGGTTCCAATTTATAGAGAACTTCGTCAGCAGCAACCATTACAGAAGAGTCGCCCTTCATGTGCAGGAACAAATCCTTCATATAAGGAGATGCAGAGTGAATCATAAATGATTTGTTTACAAGATCATATTCGGAAGCGAACTTGTAACCGATCTGTTTTGCTGAATCCTGTCCTGTGTAAGCGATCTTAGCGTCTACCAACAACAGAGAGTCAGTACCGATTACGATGCTGTCACCTGACAATACGTCTGTAAGACCGGCGAAAGAGCCAGTGTTATCAATATCAGGCTTTGCACCTGTTGCACGGTTCACAATTGAATAGCTACCCTTTGAAGTTCCTGCAGTCTTTACAAATACATACTGTGCATACGGATTGAATGCCTGACCTTCTGCCAGATACTGGCTCTGTGCAACCGGGCTTTCATTAAAGAAGAAGCCTTCACCTTTGTTTTCAGCATTGTTACGATATTTGTTCAGGTCTTTCAGATAATAAACCTTTGTAACATCAATATCAGCAGTTCCACCAAAGTCAGGAGCTGTCTTATACGGCTGTACTAACGGCTTGATATACTCATCAATGCTAGTAGCAGGAGCAACTGTCAGAACCTTTGTGTCGCTCAATTCACGCAAAGCGACAGTGGCAGCAGTTGTTGTATTAGCAGCACGTTGAGGCAAGCCTTTGATGAAGAATGCTGTACCAGCAGCATCTGCAGCTACGCGTTGCAGTTTTTCTGCGGAAGCTACGAATGCGGAGATCTTAGCGAGATTCTTATTGTTTTTATTATCAGCAGCTTTAACCCAATCTTGGGCTGCTTTTAGGACACCGCCTTCAGCATTAGCAGCGGTACCACCATCAGCTAATGCTTTGGATGTAAATAAAGATTCTGCGAACTTGGCATTGTAACCGTCTGCAGATCGAGTGTCTTTTACAGCCTCTGCAAACCAAGCAGCAACTGCTGTTGCAAGACCTGCAATATCTCCAGTTTCAGCACTTGCCTCTACATACCCCGGCATACCTTTAAACAGATCAGTACCTGTAACAGCTGCATTATCTGCAACCTGAGGGCCATACTGCTTGCTACCATCGATAATAGCAGACTTATAGTTCATAGTCGGTTCACCTGCTACCGTCAGCACGAGAGAGTCGTTCATCGGGTAATACTTACCTGTAAATGTTGCAGCACCGATAGGTCTTGCATACTTAGTCAGGTCAGTAGGATTGTATTTGCTTTCATCATAAGTACCACCTGTTAAAGCTTCCATATCATCCAAAGACAAAGTCAATGTATCAGCAACCAATGCATGATACTTACCTGCTGCTGTGTCATAATAAGTAGTATCGACCATCAACAAGTACGGGTTACCGCTCTTGGTTTCTTTGTCCTTAACAGCCAGGAAGAAGCTATTAGCTGCATTAGCAGCATAAGCCACCCAAGCATTATCCGTCAGAATGTTTTTCGCATTCTTTACATCCTTACCATTGTTAAAGTAAACTTTACCGTCTTTCAGGATGGATTCAAAGTCTTCAGCAGCCAAATCGACTTTATTAGACTCTGTCAGCGGAACATAAGATACCAAAGCATCATTCTTTTCCACCTTATCAACACCGCCTTTAACAGCGCACAAACTCATGTCTGCAGCAAAGTAGAAAGTAGAGTCCTTAGTCTGTGCGTACAAACCTACTCCGTCTTTCCAACCCCATTGAGAGTTTCCTGTACCATCAATTTTAGCGGGAGCAGTAGATTTACCCTTATTATCTGTTACCAGTTTCACTGCCAGAACCTGACCGGCAAATTTGTTGGTAAACGTGTAAATAGGATTACCAGCAACAACTCCAGTTTCCGGCATCTTTACAGATACGGCCCAAGTTAAATTCTTGTAGTCGCTAATAGATGTAAGAGCAGTTCCTGTGGTTAAACCACCGTCGTTAATCTTCAAATAATTTGTAACAGATGAAGCGTTACTTGCTACAATACCCAGCAACACCTGTTCTTTGTCTGCCGGAGTAGACTTTGTCCCATCGGCTGCCGTATACGTCGGCCCATTATAAGCAGGGTTCGCTGCATACGCCGACAAACTTCCGGTTACCAAAGCAACCGCCAAAAGAGTAGAAAATCTTTTGTTCATAATTCTAAAATGTTTAATTAATAATAATGTATAGTATATTGAATTTCTATATCGTTCTTACACTTCGTGTTCAAACATTGAATTTCTTAATCGTTGTAAAATGACGAGAGAAAACGTACGTTTTTTTTAGTCATTTATTTTTGCGATCTTTGCACTTCGTGTTAAGAACAAGCTTTTTCGTACTCGTTAAGCTATTCTGTTGATAAGAAAGGACATAGAAATAAGAAAATTCTTTGAGGATATAGTTGCAGGTTTAAAACTTATGCCTATTTTTGTACCTGAAATATGACGAATCTAAACGTACGTTTTCGTTAGTCATTCTATCCTTCCTACATAATCTACTATACTTCAATTATTTACAACTGCTTTTCACCCGGTTTTCACGTGAAAATTTAATGATTCTTTCGTCGTCCTGTTTTTATTTATCCCTCTGTTTGTCAATGTTTTATATTTTTTGGTTTTCTTTGATGTAAAGGCCATTTCCAGGCGTTTTTCGAGAAACGCAAACGTAAGTGTCCTTTTTTGTTAATTACCAGCACATCTATTTAGCTTTTTTAGATCCCAAATTTCCAATAGCAGATTCCATGCCCATGAAAATCTGATTGCATGGGCATGGAATTTCGGATGGATGGGCATGGAAACTATTTTTGATTTCCAGAGAGGGAAGGCTTATTGTATAAAACGCTTTTTTCATCTTCGGAAGAGGTCCGAAATCAAATAAATGTTAATCCACTTTTCAGCCGCCAAAAAGGGGCTTTTTCCTCTTTTCCGGGAGTTTTTTGCCGGGAAGTCAACCTTTATTTCATTTTCGCGGTACTTTATCGCCCTGAAGACGGTCGTCATACCCAATGAAGACGGTCATCATTCAAATGAAGACGGTCGCGAGGGCGATAAAGACGGTCGTCGTGGCGACAAGCCCCCAAAACTTCTTTTGGATATTTGGAGCGCGGTCCGTTTTATTTTGAAATAATCGATTCTCCGGGAGTTAAGGTTTATCACATTGTCAGCGTTTCCGATTTCCGGTAATCAAATTGCACGTTTTCCGGAATAGGCTGCGCACCTCATTCTATCTGTTGTCATCCGTAAAGGCCAAAAGCGCGAAAAGAGTCAATCCAAAATCGATCAAGATTTCGGACGAAATAGAAAAATGGCCCAAAAGGGGGTTATTGTATTTTGCGTTTAATATATAAAGAAAAATAAACACGTGAAAAAAGCGGAAGCCTTATAACAAAAAAGAAGCCTTTCTTCACAGAGAGGCCTCTTTTTTATACTGGAAATAACCAATAAAAACTTTCCAATACGTTTAATCATCTTATATGCTTACATAATTAGCAAAAGGTTTTGATACAGCGATTATACTAATAGTGTTACTTTCTTAATGACATTGCAAAGATACGGCCACTTTACAGCCTCCACAATACCTATATATGAGTAAAAAAACGCCATTGTCTACCTACTCGAGGTGATATTCAAACAAAATGAAGACTAAAAACCGGATAATACCTACAAATAGGTAACAAGAAACCCTTTTTACCTACTAATTGCGATTGCGCACCGTCCGTAACCCCTCTAATTTTGCCCAAAATTTTAAAACGCAATGAAAAGATTAGCAAATTTTCTAACTTTAGCAATCTGCGCCTGCGGCCCGTTGATGGCACAGGAAAGCGATATGAGCTCTACCGTTAAAGCAAAAGAACTTTACAACGATTACCAGAAATTCCGTTTCGGCGGCTACGGGGAAATGGCGGCAAGTTATATGGATTATGACTTCAACCGTTTCAAGAACCCGGACGGTTCGCAGCGTTATAACAGGGGAAGTATCTCGATCCCCCGCTTTATCCTTGCTTTCGATTACAAGTTTTCGCCCAAATGGGTATTGAGTTCCGAAATAGAATTTGAATACGGAGGGACAGGAACAGCCCGCGAGATCGAATGGTATGAAGAAAACGGGGAATATGAAACTGAAATAGAAAAAGGCGGGGAAGTGGCGTTAGAACAGTTCCACATCTCTTACCTGATGGATAAGCATTTCAATATGCGGTTCGGCCACATGATCGTACCGGTCGGACTGACCAATACGCACCACGAACCGCTTAACTTCTTCGGCGTTTACCGCCCGGAAGGAGAAACAACAATCCTGCCCTCCACCTGGCATGAAACGGGTATCGCTTTCTTCGGCGACTTGTGGAATTTCGACTACGAACTGCAAATGGTTTCGGGCCTCGACCCGCAGGGATTCCGTAGCGAGGACTGGATCAGCAACGGCAAACAGGGCGCATTCGAAGTCAGCAACTTCACCAGCCCGGCATTCGTGGCACGCCTCAACTACAACGGGACAAAGAAGATACGCGGCCTGCGCGTAGGCGCATCCGTCTACTACAACCAGACAGCCAAGAACGGTTCGAAACCGACACGAAACATCAACTCGGCAACAGGCAAACACTACAAATTCCCGGTAACGATCGTGACGGCGGATGCCGAATACAAGAGCCCGAACCAGAACCTGATTGCACGGGCAAACTTCGTGTGGGGGCATCTGGGTGAAAGTGCGATCCTGTCGGAAATCAACCGCAAATCGTCATCCGCATCCGGCTACCCGACAAAACCGGTTGCCGAAAAGGCGGTAAGCTATGCAGGCGAAGTCGGCTACAATATCGGCTCTTTCTTCGGAGGCAAGGCACCGCGCATCTATCCGTTCGTACGGTATGAATATTACAACCCGATGGAAGATGTCGAGCCGAACAAAGGACAATTGGCAGACAAACGTTTCCAGTCGTCCGTGATCACAGCCGGCCTCAATTATTATCCGCTGCCGAACCTGGTCGTCAAAGCGGACTATTCCAACCGCAACATCGGATGGGGCGACTACAATGCAGAAAATACAGTCTCCATAGGAATCGCCTATATCGGTTGGTTCATTAAGAAATAAAGCGTGTTAAATCATTTAATTACAGACAAAATGAAAAAAAGTAACTTTTTTACCTTAATGCTGATGGGATGCAGTTTGTGTTTCCTGCCCGCATGCAGCGACAACGATGATCCTGATAACGGAAAAACAGAACCTCCCGTAGGAGGTTGGACAATCAAAACGATAGACCAGTGTCCGGATTCCGGCGAAAAGCTGACGGATGCACAGATGGATGCGGTTGTGGAGACCTTCGTTGACGAAGTGGCACTTCCTACCTATAAGACAATGGTCGACAATATGAACAAGTTGCAACAGGCCGTAGACGCTTTCGCCGCCAGCCCGAACGACAATGCGCTGGAAGAGGCTTGCACCGAATGGCGTAACGCCCGTATCTATTGGGAGCAAAGCGAAGCCTTCCTTTTCGGTCCGGCAGACCTGGAATCGTTCGACCCCAGTATGGACAGCTGGCCGTTGGACAAGAACGGTATCGACCAGATCATCAAAAACGGGAACTGGGATGCGATCGAAGGAAGTGTCGATGAATCCGAAACGGCAGAAAACCCAGCCCAGAACCTGCGCGGTTTCCACACCGTCGAATATCTGCTGTTCAAAGACGGAAATGCCAAAAAGGCTGCCGACCTGTCTGCAAACGAAATTATCTATCTGCAAAAAGCGGTAAAGCACCTGGCGAATGACGGTACAAACCTCTACAAAGCATGGAAAGACGGTCTGGGAGACGAAGATGTTCCGACCTCTTATGCCGAAGCGATGAAGAAGCATGACGGGACTTACACGTTGTCGAGTGCAAATGCCGCACTGGAATTGATACTGAATGGAGGCAACGGCATGGCAGCCATTGCCAACGAAGTCGGTGAATCGAAAATCGGCGTTCCGGTAGACGATTATGCCAAAGATGCGGCAGCCGGAAAGTTCGGCGAAGACAACAGCGGCGTGCTGGGCGTCGAATCGTGGTACAGCTGGAACTCATTGGATGACTATGAAGACAATATCCAGAGCATCCGCAACTGCTATTACGGCGGACACATGACAACTTCATTCGGAGAAGACGATCACTACACTTACGACGAAGAGAACCCGGGCGGCATCTCGAAACTGGTCAAGGTGATCAACCCGGCACTGGATTCACTCGTTATGGTCCAAATCGACAAGACAATCGAGGCGATCCGTGCGATCCCGGCTCCGTTCCGTAACAACCTGGATGCTCCGGAAGTAACGCCGGCCCGCGAAGAATGTGCAAACCTGAAGATATTATTGGATAAAGTGAAAGCTAAGTTCCAAGATTAAGAGCCCGTAATCAATATGACAAGATATCAATTTCTTTCGGGTAAATTGACTATCATCCTTGTATTCGCTTTCTGTTGTTTCGGGTTGTGCCAGAGCTGTACGACCGAAGACGACGTCAGCGAATACAGCGGGATAATCAAACCGAACGGGAAAGCCGCCTTGGAAAAGGAGCTCTCGGCAGGCCGTTCCACTATTTTCTCCAATGCGGCGGACGCCTACGACACCGATTCCTACTGGGTCAGCGAAAACCAGGAACTGTCGAGGCGTTTCAACAAGGGAGATGACTTGTATGACAGCGCTTACGGCATCGACGATGGTTTAGGCCCTCTCTACGGAGGATATTCATGCGGCAGCTGCCACAAAGGGACGGGACGCACACGGCCGGCTATTGCCGACGGCGGTTCCGGCTCGGGCTTCTCTTCCATGCTGATTTATATCAGCCGGAAAACAGGCGGGTATATACAGGAATACGGACGTGTCCTGCATGACCAGAGCATCTACGGGACGAAAGCCGAAGGGAAGCTCAAGATTACGACAACAGCGCAGAAGTACAGCTTTCCCGACGGGGAAGAGTACGAGCTGGTAACCCCTCACTACCGGATAACCGAATGGTCGGCAGACAGCATCGCGCCGGAAGACCTGCGCATTTCTGTCCGTATGCCTCTGCGCCATGTCGGGATGGGACAGATGATGGCACTGGACCTCGACCAGTTGCAGGAACTCGCCAAGCAAAGCAACTATCCGGAATATGGCATCAGCGGACGGCTTAATTACGTCACGGAAAAAGGGCGGTACGGCATCGGACTGTCCGGAAACAAAGCCAACCACCAGGATTTGACAGTCGAGTTGGGCTTCTCGTCCGACATGGGTGTCACCAACGACCGTTTTCCGCACGAAGTGGGCGAAGGACAGCCGCAGATGATGGGGAATGCCTACTCCAGCGTAGAAGTATCGACGGAAGATATGGCAAACGTAGACCTCTATATGCACTGCGTCGGAGTACCGGCACGGCGTAACGTGACCGACCCGGTCGTCATCAAAGGCGAACAGCTGTTTTACCAGGCCAAATGCCATTTATGCCATGCCGTGACTTTGCATACACGGCCCAGAGGCGTATCTCTGCTGGACGGCTGGACGGAACTGACGCAACTCGGCAACCAGGTCATCCACCCCTATTCGGACTACCTGCTGCACGACATGGGTGTCGAACTCGGTGACGACTATCCGGCCGGACTGGCAAGCGGCAACGAGTGGCGCACGACTCCGCTCTGGGGGCTGGGATTGCAGGAGGTTGTCAACGGGCATACCTATTACCTGCACGACGGGCGCGCCCGCAACCTGACAGAAGCAATCATGTGGCACGGAGGTGAAGGAGCCGCTTCGCGCACACTGTTCTCACGTATGTCGAAAGACGAACGCGCAGCCCTGCTCCAATTTCTAAAAAGTTTATAAATACAGACGCACACATACAAAGACGATGAAACAAAAAAAGATACTTACATTGGCGACAGCCGCACTATGCAGCCTCCTTGCCCTTCCGGCTATCGCCCAGGAAACAGAAAAGAAGATAGACGACAAATATGTAGAAAACGACGTCGTATCGTTAGCCGGGAAAAAAGGGTTCTCCTTCACGACCAAGGCGGGCGACTTCTTGCTGAAACCATACGTTTTGGTACAGACTTGCGCCACACTGAACGAATATGACGACCAGGGGCTGGAAAGCTATTATGCCAAAAACATCGCAAACACGGGCTTTGCCGTTCCCAATGCCATTTTAGGATTTACAGGAAAGGCGTTTGACAAGGTGACGTTCAACCTATCCATCAATGCGGCTAAAAGCGGCGGCGCACTGCTGCAACAAGCCTGGTTCGACATCGCTCTGAAAGACGAATTCCGCATCCGGGCCGGGAAATTTAAAACACCGTTCATGCACGCTTACCTGAGCACGCTGGGCGAAACGCTTTTCCCCGTATTGCCTTTTTCCGCATCGGCTTCCATCCTGCTGCCGTATGACATCAACTATGCCGTGCCGGGCTTTGCCACCGGTTTCGATCTCGGCGTACAGCTGCACGGGACGCTCGACAACAGATGGAACTACCAGGTCGGCGTCTTCAACGGAACAGGCATCAACGTCAACACGGCCACCAAGACGAACACCGACGACCATAGCTGGCTGCTCTCCCTGCTCTACGCCGGACGCCTCGCCTATATGCCGATGGGACAGATGCCGGCTTCGCAGGGAGATCCGGAAAACCTGAACGACAACAAGATGCAGATCGCCGTCTCGGCCTCCTACAACGCAGAAGCCGAATATCTCAGCAGCAGCGACACACGTGTCGGACTGGAATTTGCCTGGATGATCAACCGCTTCTATTTCGCCGCCGAAGGATATTTCATGAATATGCATTTTACCAAGATCATGAACAAGGCCGACGAGAACTTCTGGGCCGCATACGTACAGGGCGGATACTTCATCACCCCCAAACTGCAAGGCGCATTGCGTTATGACTTCATGGACCGTAACGGGACGAAGAAGGGCGGTTTGCTGAACATGCCGGCCGTCGGCGTAAACTACTACTTCTTCAATAATAACCTGAAGTTGCAACTTATGTACCAGTACCTCGGACGTTCCGGACACGACACGCAAGCCGACCGCGACGCCTCTGCTATCGGACTTGCCCGCAACAGTGCTACCGCCATGTTACAATTTACATTCTGACAAGATGAGACGAATGATATCCCTAAAAAACGGAGTCCTGCTTTTCCTTGCCGCCCTCTTGCTGGCAGCTTGCGACGAAGGGAAAATATATCCGGAGGAAACACCGGTCGACCTGGGCCGGACGGCAACCGTAAACGTCCGGTTCAAAGGACTGGGGGCATGGCCAAAAAAGAATTACCTGTCGCTCGTCGCCCTCGGAGACAATTCGGATACGCCGACGCAGAACAAGCGTTTCTCCAAACCGGTCAACGCAGACAAGACGATCTCCGTCACACTGAACAACCTGAAGGACGACACGCGGAAAATCTGCATTGCCGTCGTCAGCAACGGGTTGGACATCGTCTATACATATTATACGTACGAAGTAGACAAGTCCGGCGATAATATCGTCATCGACGTGGACGCGTTGGAGTTGGCCAGCTACGGCAGAATCCAGGAGCAGGTGTTCGATGCGAACTGCATAGCCTGCCACGGAGGAAGCACACAGGTCGCCGGAAAACTGAACCTGACACGCGATAAGTCCTATGCGGCACTGGTGGATGTGGAAGCACCCCTTTCGCCGGACAAGAAGAAATATGTAGACCCGGGCAATCCGAACAACAGCTATCTGCCGGAAATACTGGAAGACAACGACTATCATAAGGACATGTTCAACAGTACCGGCAAACAGGAAGTATTAGCGCTTATCAAAACCTGGATACAGGAGGATGCCCCTGATAATTAAACGTACCGACACATGACATTGACAACAAAAACATACGAACACGACACCATACACGTTCAAATTTGTTCTTTCACAGGAAAAGGAGGAGTGGCGGAATATCAGTTACTGATGTCCGTCACCGATCCTTGCCTGCCTTTCCGCAGCCAGTTGGAAAACCTGCAAAAAGCATACGCCAAAGCAGTGACGGAAGAATTGCCGGCCCACGCAATGGCCGTATTCCGCCGCTACTTCCTGAGCGATGCAGCCAACCAGGCCGACCTGGTCACGGAATGGGAATGCGAGAGCTCGTGCTGCCCGCTCTCGATCGTGCAGCAGGCTCCCCTGAACGGCAGCAAGATCGCGCTCTGGGCTTATCTGCAGACGGAGATGAACGTGCAGAACTGCAATAACGGACTGGCGGAAGTCTCGCACAACGGCTACCGTCATTTCTGGGAAGGCGGAGCGGCCAACAAGGCTTCCAACTCCGAATATCAGACGCGTCTGCTACTCAACAATTACATCCTGCAACTGACGGAAGAACATTGCACGCTCGCCGCCAACTGCATCCGCACCTGGTTTTTCGTCCAGAACGTGGACGTCAACTATTCCGGCGTAGTAAAAGCGCGCAAAGAGGTATTCATCACCCAGGGATTGACGGAGAAAACACACTATATTTCCAGTACAGGAATAGAAGGACGCCATGCCGACCCGAACGTATTGGTTCAAATGGACAGCTACGCCGTCGACGGCCTGCAACCGGAGCAAATCCGTTTCCTCTACGCCCCTACCCATCTCAACCCGACCTACGAGTATGGGGTGACTTTCGAACGGGGGACAGCCGTAACCTACGGTGACCGGAAGCAGATATTCATCTCCGGAACGGCCAGCATCGACAACAAAGGCGAGATCGTCTATCCCGGCGACATCATAAAGCAGACGCAGCGGATGCTGGAGAACATCGAAGCCCTGTTGCAGGAGGCCGGAGCCGGAATGGATGATATCACGCAGGCAATCGTTTACCTGCGCGACCCGGCGGACTACCAGGTGGTCAGCCAATACATAGAAAACCACTATCCATCACTCCCCCACCTGATCGTACACGCACCTGTCTGCCGCCCGGGCTGGCTGATCGAGACGGAATGTATGGCGGTCATACCGGCAGATGCTCCGCAATTTGCATGCTTATAAAAACCTAAAATGATAAAAGATATGGGAAACATGAAGAACGGAAAATACAGGGAAGCGGACAAGATGAGCGACCTGATATGCGAGAATTATCCGATGGTTCTTGTGATGAGCCGCTTCGGGATCGACCTGGGGTTCGGAGAGAAAAACATCGGGGAAGTATGCCGGCAGAACGAAATCGATACGCCTACTTTCCTGACTGTCGTCAACTTCCTGACGGATGCGGAAGCGGTTCCGGTTGCCGGCTACAACAAGGATATATCCATCTCCTCGCTGATCACGTACCTGCACAATGCGCACGACTACTTCCTGAACTTCCGACTGCCCCATATCCGCCATAAACTGACAGAAGCGATCGCGAGCTGCCCGAAAGACGTGGCCTACGTGATCCGCCGCTTCTTCGACGAATATGCAGAGGAAGTGCACAAGCATATGTCGTACGAGGAAAAGACCGTTTTCCCCTACGTCCGCAACCTGCTGAAAGGGGAAAAGGACCCGAAATATAACATCTCCATCTTCCGTAAACGGCACGACCAGATCGAGGGAAAGATTACGGAACTGAAAAACCTGCTTCTCAAATACTATCCGGGGCCGGACAGTAACCTGCTCAACAGTGTCCTGTTCGATATTTTCGCTACCGAACAGGATCTGGCTTCTCACAACCGTGTAGAAGACTATATCTTCGTACCCGCTATCTTGTCTTTGGAAAAACAATAAAAACAACCGATCATGTCCACAAATATAAAAATAGCGATAGCCGAACCCTCCGCCATCATCCGGTGCGGACTGGAAACGCTGCTGAAACGATTGCCAGGATTCCGCATCCAGATATCGGAAATAACAGCGGCAGACTGTCTGACGGAAGGCTTACGCATCTATAAGCCGGACATTCTGATTATCAATCCTTGCTTGCCGGGAAGCACAAACTTCCAACATCTGAAAGAGGAATGCGGATGCCCGGATATGAAATGTATTGCCCTTATATATAACGTATGCGATCCGGTTCAACTCCATGCCTACGACGACCAGATATCGGTCTACGACAGCGCCGACGAATTGAGACATAAGCTGGAACGGCTCAACGCCGAAGAGATTCCGGAGACAGAAGGGGAAAGCGACGACCAGCAGACGCTCAGCGGACGCGAAAAGGAAATCGTGGTCTGCGTAGTGAAAGGCATGACAAACCGGGAGATAGCCGACAGGCTTTATCTCTCTACGCATACCGTCATCACCCACCGCCGGAACATAGCCCGTAAACTGCAGGTACACAGTGCAAGCGGCCTGACCGTTTACGCGATCGTCAACAAATTGATCGAGCTAAAGGATTTGAACAACTGATATTTTCCTTATCTTTACGATCAACTGCAAAAACACAACATTTATGGACCTGATAAGGAAAACATACGACACTACAGAGGTGCAAATCACCTCTTTTCAATCAACCAAAGGTATCACGGAATACCATCTTCTTTTCCGGCAGACGGATTGCATGGAGGATTTCCACGCTCAATTACAACAGATACAAGAAGCCTACGCGCGTTGTGTAACCGAACTGCCGGGTAATCCGGTTGCCATTTTCCGGCGTTATTTCCTGAGCGACGTGACCAACCAGACGGACGAACTGATGGAACGGGAACGCCTTTCTCCCTATTGTGCGCTTTCTATTGTGCAGCAGGCGCCGATGAACGGGACAAAGATAGCTTTGTGGGCCTGGCTGCAAACGGGTGTGCAGACACAGGTCTTGCCAAGCGGGTTGTTCGAAGCGCGCCACAGCGCATACAGCCAGCTTTTAGGCGCCAACCAATGCAACAGAGCCGCCAATTCGGAATATCAGACGCGCCTGATTTTCCGCGATTACATCATGCAACTGACGGATGCCGGATGCACACTGGCAGCCAACTGCCTGCGGACCTGGATATTCGTTCAGAATGTAGACGTAAACTATCCGGGCGTAGTCAAAGCCCGCAAAGAGGTGTTTGCCACACAAAACCTGACGGAAGAGACGCATTTCATTGCCAGCACGGGAATCGAAGGGCGCTACGTCGACCCGATGGTATTCGTCACGATGGACACATATGCTGTTTCGGGTATCTGTCCGGAGCAAATCCAATATCTATACGCTCCCGATCACCTGAACCGCACGTATGAATACGGCGTCACCTTCGAGCGGGGAACCGCTGTCACGTATGGCGACCGCCGCCATATCTTCATCTCCGGCACAGCCAGCATCGACCGCTACGGCGAAATCGTCCACCCCGGCGATGTCATGCAGCAAGCTTCCCGCATGATCGAGAATATCACCGCCCTCCTGCAAGAAGCCGGCGCCACCCTCGACGACATCATGCAAGCCGTCATCTACATCCGCGACACGGCGGACTATGCACGGGTTAAGCAATATCTGAATAAACATCATCCGAATCTTCCCCATATCATCGTCCGCGCCCCTGTCTGCCGCACCGGTTGGCTGGTAGAGATGGAATGTACGGCGGTAACGGACAAAGGGGATGAAAGGTTTGCGGCGTTATAAGTAGTATTAATGTCAAAGGATCGTCTGCTGGTTTAGCAAGGTATTTACTTGCTTTTCCAGCTTTGGCAAATCCTTACTGATATATCAATTTCTTACTTTGTTCTATATCTGCAATAAAAAAGGGATTGGAGAGAGAGCGCTGGGTGACCAAATCTATTTTTCTCTTAAACAGTTCAACAAGTTTCTCCCTCAAAGAGAAATAGTTATCTGTATATTCTTCAATTGAAATATCAGACTCAAACTCTATCAGTAAATCAATATCACTATGTTCCGTAAATTTATGAGTATTGACAGACCCAAAGGAATACAAACTCTTCACTTTGTATCGCCGGCATAAATCTTTTATGGCTTCTATTCGATTTTGTAAGATAGCATTCATATTTCCTTCTGTCTTTAAACGCATTAGCAAAGATATAAATAGTTTTTCAATATTCCTATTACGAAATAAAAAACGAAGCCCTGGCGGAATATTCCGTCAGGGCTTGTTCTTTATCTGCTCTCTTTCTTCACAGAAGTACGGGCAGCATACTTATTTTTTTACTTTAGTATTAATGTACCACTTGTTCGCCCTCACGGGTTAATTGAACGGTCGAAAGGACCGGACGCATGGTCATTATTGATTATATTTTCTTATTTAACGATAGCTTTAACAGCTTCTTCACCTTCAACAGCTACAACAACTACACCGGCAGGAGCAGCGATTACAGCGTCGCTTGAAGTGATTACTGTGTTAGCTACTGTCTGGCCTAAGATATTAGTGATAACCACTTTCTTACCTTCGGCGTTAGCAATTCTTACAGCGCCATTCTGAGCTATTACTGTTACTTCAGATGTAGCGATTGTTTCATTGTCTGTAGCCAGCTCATCGTTTTCTTTGTTTTCAACATTGAATACCAATGCACCGTCACCGCCAGTCTTAGCGTTAGAGAACAAAGAAGGATCTTTTGTCAGAACAACACAACCGTTCTGGATCTTCAACCATGCTGCATTTTCAGGAGCGATATTTTCGCCGTCATAGTTGTTAGATTCGAACAGGAATGAGTTTTCTTTACCTTCTGCTGTAACGTTAGCTGCATTTTCAGGATGTACATAACGGAATGACCAAGTATAGTTCTTGTGCTTGTCCTGAGACAACAGGTTCTTAATATGTACGCCTTCATCTGCGAACAGTGTAGAATCAGCTTTTTCCAAAGCCTTGAAGTCGATCTTATCATTAGCTACGCTTCTATATTCAGCCGGTAAAATCCACAATGTATCAGCAACACGGATACCTTCTACGAAACCTACGCGAGTGTAACCACCTGCGATATCGGCATAAGGTTTATCCTGACCGTAAACATCAACAGAATCCTGGAAGCTTACCAGATATTTAGCTCTTTCGAAGCCCGGGATTGCCGGATGAGCATGTTTACACAACATAGGATCGTCAGTGATCTGTCCGTCAGGAGTGATGTGCGGACCATCTTCTGTACAAGGAGTACCTTCTACACCTTCGAAATCATTATGATTTACAGAGATCAGGTACTGCGGTTTGATATAACCACGGCCACGACCAACCCAAGCTGTATCGATCTGGAATGCCAAGCCTGTTGCTTTATCGGCAGTCCACATACCTGCATAACTTACATTAGCATCCATCAAACCACCTTCGCGGTTGTTTTCGTCCATCAAATATTCTTTACGAACATTTTCGAAGAATCTCAGGCTATCACGACCATCAGTTGCGCTTTCGCCAAGATTTACGTTGTTGAAGCGACGATACAGAGGAGTGTTATCCGGGTTGATAGCAAATGCAGAAGTTCTTGTTTCGCCCAGCGGCTGAACCTTAACGGTTGCATCCAGGATATCATCTGTTACACCGGCTTTGTAATCACCGATAGTCTCATCATCAGCCTTTACGATTGCATAGAAGCATTCGCCTTCATAATGGTTGTTTTCTTTGAAGAAGAAGCTGTCAGCAGGAGCACCGAAGTATTTAGACATTGCATATTTAGCTTCAGCAGCTTCACCCATAAAGGCATCTTTCAACTGGATAGAATAAGAAACTCTATACAGTTTCTTGATACCGGCTCTCTTCAATTCAGCAGCAGTACCGGCATAACCATAATTAGCCCACTTCTTTTCAACCAGACGGAACGCATCCTTACCATTCAATACATTCAACAGAGAATCTTTTCCAGCACCCTTAGCCAAATATTTGCTATTTTCGCCAGTTGCATACGGATGCAGATATTTGAATGTGTATTCATCTAAGAAGAACTTAGCATCTTTGATGTTCTTGAAACCAAGTAATGTATCCTGATAAGCTTCAGCAATCAGATCAGCGTTACCCTTAACACCTGCTGCTTCTTTTACCTGTACAAAGATCAGAGAGTCTTCACTTGCATAAAGATCGTCAGAAGCAGTCATATATTTTGCACCTTCAGCCTTCATCAACTGAGATACAGTTGTCTGATTAGGATATTCACGGTTCGTTACAGTAACAGGAGAATATTTTTCTACTTTCTCACCTGTGTTCTTCTTCAATACAACCCACTGGTAAGCCGGCATATGAGCAGGAAGCTGTTCGTCTGCTTTAACTGTAACCCATTCCAAATCACCATTCTTATGGATCGGAGAAGCCAAATATTGGCCTTTCTGGTTCATGATGAAATACAAACCATCATCAACGGAAGTACGACCATTGTAACCAGCTTCACAACCTGTGAAACCTAAAGTAATATCGGTTTCTTTCTTGTCATAGATCGTTACGATACGAACTTTGTTTTTGATCAAGTCCTGAACGGTTACGAAGTTGTTTGCACCAGCTGTTTCATCGCCATCTGGCTGTTCTGCAAGTGCAGGCAAAGTTGTTTCCGAACCATCAACCCAGCTTGAACCATCTTCACCGTTTATCGGATCATAAACTTTTGCTTCTTTTACCTGAATAACCAAGCTATCTTTTGAAGGATAGTAAGAGAACGCAAATTTGTACTGGCCTGCAATATCTGTATTACCAATAGAGTCGGCAGCTGAAGTCGGCTTCGTTTCTGCCGTACTTGCCTGACGTTTAGCATAGCTCAGATCAGACCACTTGAATGCACGGAATCTTTCGCCACTTGCATTAACGATAGAAGTATCGACACGCAGATAAGAACTGTCTGTAGTCAAGATAAATACATAATCGTCACCATCTTCACCTTCAATAGCTTCTGCCAGGAACTTGCCTGCATTCTTTCCATTGAACGGGTTAGCAACCTCAACCTTTTCACCCTGTTCGTCCGGAGTGAAATTCAGCGCAACACCTTTATCGGCAGTCTGCAAACCTAACATCGTATTGATTTCGGGAGCTTGCAAACGGATCATGTCGGCTTCAACCAGAGAGAACTTAAGTAATTCTGATCCAGCAGCAGCATCTGCGTAAGCATCGGCTGCGCCTAATTTTTTAACCATGACTTTTACAGACTCGTCAGCAACAGTCTCCACATCTGCTAAACACAACCCTATTACAGAGTCAGCCTTGAAATAAGAATACAGCGTCTTACCTTCTTGTTCTGCTGTCGGAATAGAAGTGTACTGGTTCAAAAATGCCCAACCGGAAATTTCACCGCCTACACGAGTAGAATCTTCTTCTGTATAAGAAGCTTTTTCTTTTTCCAGTCCTTCCAACAGCGTACCTGCATATTGGATATCCAAACGCTGGCCGGTAGCCTTGTTTGTAAAGTCGAAGATAGGAGCTTTACCATAACCTTCTTCGGTTACTTCGATGCACCACAATGTACTTGCTAAATTTGCAGAAGAAATATCGGATTCCAGTACCAAAGCGCCATTCGGAGTCATAGTAAGAACTCCTTGCTCAGCTTTCAATTGGTACAAGCCGTTACCCGTCTTCTTCAAGGATGTCACAGGGTCCCCTGCGTTGGCATTCATCGCACCTAACAATGCAACTCCTGCCAAAAGAGTAGAAAACTTTTTGTTCATAATTCTAAATTTAATATTAATACTAATGTTTATAAAAAGTTCAGTTCATACCGTACGTTTGTTAACTTTTGTATTTTGTATGTGAATACGTACGTTT
>NZ_QREV01000021.1 GCF_003363715.1 Parabacteroides acidifaciens | reverse complement strand
TGGTACTGCGTAAAAGTGGGAGAGTAGATAGCTGCCGTTTTAGAAGCGAAAGCGAAGTGAAGAGGAGTTAGTTCATTGAACTGACTCCTTTTTCTGTTTATAGGGCTTTATCGTCTGATAAATAATAATGCATTCGTGATGGGATTATCAAATAAGATATTTATCTTCGCTACTTAAATCTAAATACAGAAAA
This sequence comes from Parabacteroides acidifaciens, assembly GCF_003363715.1. Classification (GTDB taxonomy): domain Bacteria; phylum Bacteroidota; class Bacteroidia; order Bacteroidales; family Tannerellaceae; genus Parabacteroides; species Parabacteroides acidifaciens. The sequence goes on along the minus strand of NZ_QREV01000021.1, from coordinate 75,103 downwards.
ACATTTGAAATGAAAAGAAGAACGTTTCTTAAATCGTCACTATTCATGACTGCCGGCTTGGGGTTGGAAACCTATGCTAAAGAAGAAGTCATAGAAGAATGTCAGCAAACCCAAAAGCCGCATGTTATCTTGATAATGACTGACCAGCATCGCGGGGACGCATTGGGATGTATGGGTAATTCAGCAGTAATATCTCCTAATATTGATAGATTGGCAAAAGAGGGAACTCTTTTTGTGAATGGATATTCTTCTTCGCCGAGTAGTACGCCTGCCCGTGCCGGTTTGCTGACGGGTATGTCTCCCTGGCATCACGGTATGTTGGGATATGGTCGGGTTGCAGAAAAGTACACGTATGAAATGCCTCAGATGCTTCGTAACCTCGGATATTATACGTTCGGTGTGGGTAAAATGCACTGGTTCCCACAAAAGGCACTTCATGGTTTTCATGCAACGTTGATAGACGAGAGCGGACGTGTCGAATCCAAAGACTTCATCAGTGATTATCGGGAATGGTTCCAGCTCCATGCACCCGGAGAAAATCCGGATTTGACTGGTATAGGCTGGAATGCTCATGGAGCAGGTACCTATAAACTGCCGGAAAATCTACATCCGACTGCTTGGACCGGACAAACGGCTTGTGAGCTAATTAAGAATTATAATAGTGACAAGCCTCTTTTCCTCAAAGTCTCTTTTGCACGCCCTCATAGTCCTTATGATCCTCCTAAACGTTATTTGGATATGTATAAGGATGCCGATATTCCGAAGCCTTCAGTTGGCGATTGGTGTGGAAAATATGCAGAGCGCCTGGATCCGGAGAAAGCGGCTCCCGATGCCCCGTTTGGTAACTTCGGGGATGATTATGCCGTTAAGTCCCGCAGACATTATTATGCTAATATCACTTTTATAGATGACCAGATAGGAGAGGTTATAACAGCGTTGAAGAAAAAAGGAATGTACGACAATGCCATTATCTGTTTTACTGCCGATCATGGGGATATGCTTGGCGATCATTATCATTGGCGGAAAACATATCCTTACGAAGGTTCGGTCCATGTCCCTTATATAGTGAAATGGCCTGCCGGTATATCTAAAGAGGTGCCTGCCGGAGCAAAAATCGAACAACCTGTAGAACTTCGTGATTTTTTGCCTACCTTTATCGAGTTGGCAGGAGGGACTGTCCCTCCCGATATGGACGGCGTATCTTTGTTGAAACTGGTTCAGGGGCAACAAGGCGGATGGCGTAAGTATCTGGATATGGAACATGCAACTTGTTATAGTCCGGATAATTACTGGTGTGCATTGACCGATGGTAAGATCAAATACGTCTGGAACTTCCATACGGGAAAAGAACAGCTGTTTGATCTTCAAAAGGATCCGAAAGAGCTGGTGGAGTGTTCCGGTAAGCCTGCTTATGCAGCCCGGCTAAAAGAAATGCGCCAGGCGATGGTTGAGCATCTGGCTGAGCGCGGTGAAGATTTTGTAAAAGATGGAAAACTGGTTGTGCGGGAGACGACGATGCTTTATAGCCCTAATTTCCCTCAAACAATATGATTCGTATAAATTCTTTAAACTGTATGTGTTATGATGAGAAAATGGAAATTCCTGCTGGTTGGGGTAAGTTGTATAATGGGTACAGCTATGGCACAAAATAACCCTATATTGTTATTCCCGAAAGGTGCACCGGGCGAAACAACCAAGCTGATCGAAAAGGCTGACACTGACGGTGGTAAAACCGGAGGCGAAACCGTGCTTCGAATAACGAATGTAAGTGAACCGACAATTACCGTTTATCCGGCTCCGGATGAAGTGGCAACCGGTGCAGCTATGGTCGTATGTCCTGGTGGCGGATATAATATCCTGGCTTATGACCTGGAAGGCGACGAGGTTTGTGAGTGGTTGAATAATCTGGGTGTTACAGCAGTTCTTTTGAAATACCGTGTGCCTCGCCGGGAAGGACGGGCAAAGCATGAGGCTCCTCTTCAGGATGTGCAGCGCGCTATCGGATATGTTCGCGCCCATGCAGAAGAGATGAACCTGGATCCGCAGCGTATCGGTGTAATGGGATTCTCTGCCGGTGGACATCTTTCTGCGATGGCAAGTAATAATTTCGAAAAACGTACTTACCCGGCAGTGGATGCCGCCGATAAGGTTAGTTGCCGTCCTGATTTCTGTTTGTTGGTTTATCCGGCATATCTCGATGGAGAGAATTTCCAATTGGCTCCGGAAGTTAAAGTATCTTCTGCTACTCCTCCTACCATGCTGATTCAGGCGGAAGACGATAAATCATATATCAACAGCAGCCTTTTCTATTACTATGCGTTGAAAGAAGCTGGTGTTCCGGCATGGATGCATTTATATAGCAAAGGCGGACATGGTTACGGATTGAGAGATACCGGAGCTTCTGTCAATGAATGGCCGGACCGGGCCGAAGACTGGTTCCGTGAGATCGGCGTAATAGAATAAAAAAGCTAAAATAGAGTACAAAGATCCCCGATTTTTCGTATCTTTGTACTCACAAATCATGGGGATGACCGGTTTTGACAGCGGGTAGAAGTGGTTTGTAAGCATGTAGTGCGTGGTCGGCTTGCACTTTAATCTCAGACGGCGAACAATTAACTGGCGAAAACAATTACGCTCTCGCTGCTTAATCGAAGTATAGTAGATTCAAGCTTAATCCCTGCAAAAGTTGCGGGGACGTGACATCACCCGGATGCTGTGGCTCCGAAGCGTTCCGATCAGGTGGTGCAGCAATATCGGAGATAGTTTGAAGGAAGCCTCGGACTTCAAGCGAAAATTTAGAGGATAAGGTTCAAGTGGGTGGCTTCGGTCTTGCTTGTTCCCGACAATCGAAGGCGAAGATAAACATGTAGAAAGCAGATTAGTTCCTCGTTTGGACGAGAGTTCGAATCTCTCCATCTCCACAAAAAAAGGCTGATAGTTTGACTATCGGCCTTTTTTGTTTGATCACATTCAACTATACATTCCCTATTTTGTATCCGGTTTTGTTACCAGTTTGTTACCGGTGAGTTCTTTCCGGAAATAAACCATATCCACCAACTGCCTGCCTTCATCGAAGATCGGATGGTCGTAGTTGTCCGTAAAAAAGTTTTTGACACGGTGGGAATAGGTGAAACCGCAATCCTCATAGAAAGGGACAGTCAGTGGGCTGTCGCCTGTGCCGACGAACATTGTGTGTTGCCTGTCCCGGTAGTGTTCGAACAGGAACAGGACTAATCTTTTCCCGTATCCCTGTCTTTGATATTGCGGGTAAGTCGCAAGACTCTTGAGTTCGGAGATGCCATCACCTTCATCAGTGACGACACAAGTTGTTTTTAGGATATTCTTGTCGTAAAGTGCAAACATTTCTCCCCGTTCCAGGTAGCGGTCTATCATAGATTCCTGTTCGTCAGCCAGCAGCAAAAGATCCAGGAAGTCCTTTTTGCAGGAAATGATTTGTCGGATACTTATGCCTTCATCAGTGCTTTTCAATTCTATCTCTTTTAGTGAGAGATGCAGGATCGGGAACGGATTCCCACTTGGATCGGTTTCATCTCTGCCGATAATTTTAAATCCTCTGTTCAAGTAGAAAGATGTTGCCTTCTCGTTTTGCTCGTTGACGTCAACTTTGAAGATATGTTTGTCGTAAACAGCAAATTCGATTAGCTGTTTACCATATCCTTTTCCCTGTTCTTCGGGGTGTACGAAAAGCATTTCGATCAGTTCTTCACTTAATCCCATAAAAGCCGTTATCCGGTTTTGTTCGTTTCGGATGACGTATAATTCTACTGCCGGAATATACTCATTCCGGACCAGTGGCTTATAGAAAAGAATATCCTTTTCCGTTAGGAAATGATGCGTGCTGCGCACAGAGGCTTCCCACACTTCAGCCAATTCGTCTTTTAACTTTTCCGATTCATCAGGATTAATTGTTGACCAGTCTATTTTTACTTGCATGGATTTTGAATGATAAAGGGTTTCTATTGATGGAAAAACTCTTGAACTAAATGCCGGATGGCGACTACAGGATGATACAAAATCATCCTGGGACCAGCAAAACGCATCACCTCCTGCATCTTCTTCCGCATATCCGGTTTGTAGCAATGGACGGGACATATCCGGCATGTCGTTTTCTTTTCTCCGAAAGGACAACGTGCGAGCCGGGCATGAGCATATTGTAAAAGCTCTATGCAGTCCGGACATAATTCTCTGTGCCCCTCTTTCTGACGGCAATAGAGACGAATCATTTGCTCGACAATCTCTTGTTCTTGTCGGATGCGGGTCGATGGCATACTTCTAATTCTTTATTGATAGGATAAAGAACAATATTCGAATACGGCAGGTGCATTTTCATCCCCTTCGTGATAGAGTCCCGGACGGGCCACGCGGTCCCAGCGGATAAGGGAACGTATCGTTTCTTCCGATAAACCATGTTTGAGGCTATTCCAGCTCTTGCCGTCCTTGCTCCATGCGAACAGGAAGGGGAGGCCTTCTTTCACCTGCATACGGAGATGCAAGGCCGGGCTGGGAAGCGGCAAGTCTGCCAACTGCTGTTCTTTTCCATCGCGTATAACCTTTAGCTGTAAACGGTCGCCTATGCTTCCGAAAGCGAGATAACAACTATTGTCGCCATACATGGTGATCCCTTTCCAACTGCCGTTCTGGTTTGAGATACCCGTTTCCAGTATGTAATCGGAACTTGCCGGACGGAGGCAGAGGGCTTCACCACTCTTGGATTCCTCTTTCGGAAAACCGCTTAACTGTAACCTGCCTGCTTTTACTTCGGTTTTTACGTCGGCATACGGATAATTCCAGCTCCATTCCGGACGAAGGTTTGAACCGTTGAAATCGTCGAAGAAGTCGGCGACAGGTTCTTGTACGCAGTCCGTGAAAGGCATCGGCTGTACCAGGCTTGCATATTCTCCGGTTACGAAATGAGGCCAGTTGTCTTCTCCGAACCGTAGTTCCTGCAAATGGGGTTGACGTCCCTGATAGAAACCGCTGCCAGGCAAGTAAGCGTGGCAGAGATAGAACATCCGCCCGTCGGGAGTCGTCGTTATCGTGCCATGACCGATGGAAAGGATATCCCGGCTTCCGTGCAGAATCGGATTTCCCTCGTATTTTTCATACGGCCCTTCGAGTTTGCGGGAACGGGCGACTGCGACTGCATAATCACTGCCCGGACCGCAACAGCCGTTGATGGCATAGATCAGGTAATAATAGCCGTCTTTCTTGAACCATTGTTGTCCTTCCATTCCCTGTCTCTCGTCGTCACGAAGCAGGCTGAACGGTTTACCCGCTAACTTTAGTCCGTCCGGTGTCAGTTTACTGGCTAAAAGTTCGATGGGACGGTTATCCAGTCCGTATGCTTTCCAGGTGATGTACAGTTCCCCCTTGTCTTCCATTACAAAAGCGTCTATCGCTTCCTTCTCGAACTCCACAACCGGCCCGTAATCCTTGAATTTGCCGGTGGGAGAGTCGGCAACGGCTACTCCGATGTAGGAGGTGTTGTTCGATTTCATGCGCGCCGTATAATAGACGTAGACTTTCCCTTTGTAGTAGAACAATTCCGGAGCCCAGAACGACGACTTGGTCCATTCCGGCTGTTCCGTAAATATATGTCCGGTTTGTTTCCAGTTGACCAGGTCCGTAGAGGTGAAGACCGGGTAATAGGGCGCCCATTCGGAGGATGTTCCGGTTGCGTAATAGGTGTCGTTGATCCGTAGGATAGACGGGTCGGCTACATCTCCGTGGATGACGGGATTGGTGAAATACGTTTGCTGCTGCGCAACGCTTGTTCCTGTAAAAAGAACTGTGCCTAATAAGGCGATAAGAAGTTTGTTCATGGTCTGTTAAAACACTTTATTTGATTGGTCTAAAATTGATTGGTTACAAAACTAATGGATTAATCAGACCTGTCCAAAAATTTCCTTTACTTTTGCCTTGTAAAATGTTTAGATTGTAGAAACAGCATGGACAAACTTCACTCTTTTGCAGGTGCCGCCGCCCGAATCCCGTTGCCGGACAAGTTCACCTATCCGTTCCACTATACACCGCATCCCCTTTGTGTGATGGCGGCGGGAGAGGTGCAACGTTATCTCATGTCTGTCGATGTTTGGCAGGAGGAATTGCGGAAAGGAAAGATGTTCGGCGTTTTAGTTGTCCGGACAAGTAGGGGAGAGGTCGGTTTTCTTGCTGCTTTCTCAGGTATTTTGGCGGGAAAGAACCAGCATGCTTACTTTGTCCCTCCTGTCTACGACGTGCAGGAGCCGGGCGGATTCTTCGAGGTCGAAGAGGAACAAATCTCGGCTATCAATGAACGGATCAGACAATTGGAAGAGGACGCGCTGTATGCAGAATACAGGCAACGGTTGTCCGCAGAAACCCTTCTTGCCCGGCTGGAACAGGACGAGATGAAGAATCAGATGAAAGAAGCGAAGGAACAGCGGGAGCGACTGCGACAGGAACATCCGGACGATGCTACACTTGAAATCCTGACGCGCGAGAGCCAGTTTCAGAAAGCCGAACTGAAACGGCTGAAGCAGCATTGGAACACACGCCTTCTCTCCTTGCAAGCAGAAATAGAAGCTTTCGAAACAGAGATAGAACGGTTGCGGACAGAACGCAAAACCCGCTCGGCGGCCCTTCAGCAGCGTTTGTTCAAACAGTTTCAAATGCTGGATGCCTGTGGCAGGAAACGCGATTTGTGTGATATCTTTCAAGACACTGCCCAAAAGGTGCCCCCGGCCGGAGCGGGCGAATGTGCTGCGCCGAAACTTTTGCAATACGCCTATCGGAACAGCTTGCAGCCTGTAGCAATGGCGGAGTTTTGGTGGGGAGATTCTCCGAAGAACGAGATTCGCCGGCACGGTTATTATTATCCTGCCTGCAAAGGCAAATGCGAACCGATCCTGAGACATATGCTACAAGGGTTGCAAGTGGAGGATAATCCGCTGCAAAACGATTCCCATCGGGATACGGAGCTTGAGATTCTTTACGAAGATGAATGGCTGTTGGTCGTGAACAAACCTGCCGGGATGCTCTCGGTTCCGGGAAAACTGGATGTCGATTCCGTCTACCAACGCGTTCGAAGAATCTATCCGGAGGCGACCGGCCCAATGATTGTGCATCGGCTGGATATGGCAACTTCCGGCCTCTTGCTTATCGCCAAAACAAAAGAGGTACATCAAAACCTGCAGGCGCAATTCAAGAACCGGACGGTGAGGAAGCGTTACGTCGCCCTGCTTGACGGCCTTGTCAAGCGGAGAGAAGGTCTGATCGCCCTGCCTCTTCGTCCTGATCCGGAAGACCGTCCGCGGCAGGTTGTGGATGAAGTAAGCGGGAAGCCGGCTGTAACCTTGTTCGAAACGTTGATATGCGAGGCGCATCGATCCCGTGTATTGTTTTTCCCGCAGACCGGGCGTACCCATCAATTGCGTGTCCATGCCGCTCATCCCCTTGGACTGGATGCCCCGATTGTCGGCGACGAGTTGTATGGAAAGAAGGCTGAAAGGCTTTATCTGCATGCTGAATATCTGGCTTTCCGGCATCCGGTATCCGGCCGGATGATAGAAGTGGAGAAGCTGGCGGAATTCTAACTGTTTGTTGTTTGTGCCACTGGCTTGGCATAACAGTGCCATTAGCTTGGCACGGCTGTGCCATAAGGGTGGCATAACTGTGCCAAGCTGATGGCACAAGGATTACCAGTCGTAGCTGTCGTAATAACTATCGAACTCCCAGGGTTCGTTCACTCCATGTTTTTTGAGAATGTCTCTGACGATTTGCTGTTCGTCAGGAGACAAGGGACGTTCTCCTTTGCGTACACGGTAATAAGTCCTGCGCTTGAAAGAATATATCAGTCGGCCGACAATTTCTAACATTTGCTTGTGGGGCAATTTGTTTAGGATACCGATGAATCCCTTCGCAAGGCGGATTTTTTGGCAAGGACGATAGTAGCGGCATTCGCCTTCTATGGCGGCCAGATGTTTGAGGGAGATAAAACTCCAGTGGGTAACGCTGTCCGGCATGTTGATCTCCGCCTGGCGGCGGAGGCATGTGTCGGCTTTCGGACATTGTTGATTTAAGCATACCGAGTATCCCAGCGGTACTTCAGAGAAGTTCAGTTCTTCTTCCATGTCTTATGGGTTAACAGATTTGTTTAATTATTCTATATAAATCATTTTCTTCGTCATCCCTCCGTCAATCGTAATGTTTTCTCCGTTGATGAAGTCGTTCTCTTCCTGACAAAGGAATACGCACATGCGGGCAATGTCTTCCGGTTTTCCGACCCGTCCGGAAGGATGTTGGCTGTGGTCTTCCGGCCGAAGCTGTTCGTAGTCATGTGTTTGTATCCAGCCCGGTGCGATGGAATTGACGGTGATATGCCATTGGGCAAGCGAGAGCGAGAGGGCGTGTGTCAGTGAATAGATGCCGCCTTTGGATGCCGCATATCCTTCACTGCCGGGTTCGCTCATCAAGTAACGTGTAGAGCAGATGTTGACAATCCTGCCGAACGGATTGGGTGTCGTTTGTGACTGGCGATGGATGGCAAGCTGGCGGGAGGTGATGAAAACCGGACGCAGATTGACGGACAGGATGTGGTCGAAGTCGTCCACGCCGGTTTCCGTAATGGGAGAAAACTGGCTGATGCCTGCATTATTGATCAGGATGTCGATGTCTCCCCATTCCTGGAATATCTGCTGCATACAGTTTTCCAGTGCTTCTTTATCGCTGACATCAGCATGGAAAAAAGAGGTTCCGGTCTTTAATGCCGTATCCTTTCCCGCCGCCTCATTCCGGTCGCAGAACGCCACGCGGTGGCCGGCGGAGCGGAATGCTTTTACAATCGCTTTGCCGATCCCCTCGGCGCCTCCTGTCACAAAGACTCTTCTGGTTTTATGGATAGCCGCCGTCTTCTTGCTGCTGCTTGCACGTGTCCCGGCCGATTTGCGGGATTGTAGCTCTTCGTATTTCTTTTCCAAATAGTTGTCTGCCATGATGATGTCGTTTAAATAGAATAATCCTTCATCCATTTTTCGGCAGCAGCTAATGTTTCCGCTTTTCCTACGTCGAGCAAGCGAAGATTGTCGTTCGCATAAGCATGGATATTTGTTTTGGCACAGATGGACAGGTAGAAGTTGATGATAGAGAACTTCCCGGTCCATTCTTCCATCCAGTCGAATATTTTGGGCGACAAGACATGTATGCCGCTGAACGCATATTCGTTGTATTGATTCGGGTCGAAGTCCGGATAGAAAGATTTGACCTCACCTGTGTCACGGTTGCGCCAACCGCATAATTTATTTTCTTTATTGAAAAGCAGATAACGGGAAGTGTTGCGTTTACTGACCAGTAATGTCGCCAGCGGGTTCATCTCCAAATGATGGTTATAGAGTGCACGCAGGTCGATATTGGACATGATATCTACATTGTGTATCAGGAACGGCTCGTTTCCTTGCAGGAATGCGGCGGCGTGTTTGATTCCTCCGCCGGTATCGAGCAGGTAATCCCGTTCGTCGGATAGGTAGATCTGGACGCCGAAATTGTTGTTAGCCGCCAGAAAGTCGATGATCTGGTCACCCAGATGGTGTATGTTAATGGCGATTTGGTGGAAACCTGCGTCTTTTAATTTAAGAATCACATGTTCGAGCATTGGTTTTCCGTTGATGGGAATTAATGCTTTCGGGGTGTTGTCGGTCAGCGGTTTGAGACGTGTTCCCAAACCGGCGGCGAAAATCATAGCTTTCATAATGTAGCGTTAAAGAGTTGTTCAATATTTTGTTCTCTGTGCACAAGGTCTACCCGGACTCCGAACTTCGAGTGAATATGTTCGGCCATGTGCTGGGCCGAATAGACCGAACGATGCTGGCCGCCTGTGCAACCGAAACAGATCATCAGATTTGTGAATCCGCGGTCCATATAGCGTTTGACGGAGGCATCCACAATTTCGTAGGCATGTTCCAGGAACTTCGTGATCTCTCCGTCTTCTTCAAGGAAGCGGATGACTGGTTCGTCCAGCCCGGTGAAATGGTTATAACGTTCATACTTGCCGGGGTTGTTGATGGCGCGGCAGTCGAACACGAACCCGCCTCCATTGCCACTCGGATCGTTGGGTATGCCCTTTTTATAGGCAAAGCTGACGATCTTTACCTTGAGTGTATGCTTCTGTATGTCGTCGTAGAACTGGGACAAATTAGTCAATTCCCGGAGCACTGCGCATAAGTAGGGATATTCGGGATAATCTTCTTTTAGAAGTTGGCGGAGGTTATCGATTGCAAAAGGCACGCTTTGGATAAAGTGGGGCTTCTTCTCGAAATACCCCCGGAAACCGTAGGCGCCTAATACTTGCAAGGTTCTGAAAAGAACAAAATGACGCAACTGGCAGAAGAAATGCTTTTCGTCCACCTTTGTGTATTGCTGTAAGGCTTGCAGGTAATCAGCAATCAGCTCTTGTCGCAATTCGGCCGGATATTTTGCTTTTGCCTGCCAGAGAAAGGAGGCGACATCATAATAGATCGGTCCCTTGCGGCCTCCCTGGAAGTCGATAAACCAAGGCTCACCGTCTTTTACCATCACGTTGCGCGACTGGAAGTCCCGGTACATGAATGTCGGAGTGCAATCTTGCAGCAGAACAGCGCTCATCTTTTGGAAATCATCTTCCAAACGGTCTTCCTGGAACTCCATTCCGGTCGCTTTCAGGAAGCAATATTTGAAATAGTTCAAATCCCAGAGGATGGAACGTTTGTTGAATTCCGGTTGTGGATAACACTGGCTGAAATCGAAGTCTTCTGCTCCTTTAAACTGGAGAGCAGGCAGGAGCGTGATCGTTTTGTGCAGCAAGTCCCGTTCGGACTCGTCGAAGAAACAGCTTTTGCGTCCCTTCTCAATCGCGTTGAAAAGCAGTGTGTCACCTAAATCTTCCTGTAGGTAAAAGGACTGGTCTGAAGACCAGTTGTACACTTCGGGGACGGGAAGCCCTTCTTCCCTGAAATGTTTTGCCATATAAATAAAGGCTTTATTTTCGTCCGTTGAAGTGCCGCTTACACCTATCAGTGAGACAGGACCCGACAATCTGAAGTACCGGCGGTTGGAGCCGGAAGAAGATAGTTCGGTTATATCGGTTGGCTGCGAGCCGGTGTGTGCCTGGTAGAGTTGTTTTAATTCTTCCGTTATCATGTCTTTCTATTTTCGGCACTAAAGTAGTAAAACAATTGAAAATAAAGAGAGAATCCGGACAATAAAAAAGGGAGAAGCATCTGTTTCCAGCTCTTCTCCCCTTATTCAATAATCATTAATCCCTATTTACTTCAAATATCGAATCAAACTAATTTTCAATTCTCCATTTTCAATTTCCAATTAAAGAATGCCCTGTGCCATCATTGCTTTGGCAACTTTCATGAAGCCGGCTACGTTTGCACCTTTCACATAGTTTACGTAACCATCGTTTTGTTTGCCGTATTTTACGCATTGTGTGTGGATGCTTTCCATGATGCTCTGCAACTTCTGGTCCACTTCTTCGCTGCTCCAGCTCAGTTTCTGAGCATTCTGCGTCATTTCCAGACCGGAAACAGATACACCGCCGGCATTTGCTGCTTTACCCGGAGCATAAAGGATCTTAGCTTCCAGGAATGCATCGATTGCTTCCGGGGTTGAAGGCATATTTGCACCTTCTGATACAGCGAAACAGCCGTTGGCAAGCAATGTCTTTGCTTCTTCGCCGTTCAATTCGTTCTGGGTTGCACTCGGCATTGCAATATCGCATTTTTCTCCCCAGGGACGAGCGCCTGCTACATATTTACAGCCGTATTGTTCGGCATATTCACGGATACGTCCGCGGTAGAGGTTCTTTAATTCCATGATGTAGTCCAGCTTTGCACGGTCGATACCGTCCGGATCATAGATGTAACCGTCAGAGTCGGACATCGTCACCACTTTGGCGCCGAGGCTGATCAGCTTTTCTACTGTATATTGAGCCACATTACCGGAACCGGAAACGGCTACAACTTTACCTTTAATGTCGATACCTTTAGTCTTCAGCATCTGCAGCAGGAAGTAAACGTTACCGTAGCCTGTTGCTTCCGGACGGATCAGTGAACCGCCGAATTCGATGCCTTTTCCTGTGAATGTACCTGTATTTTCGCGAGCCAGCTTCTTGTACATGCCGTACATATAGGCAACTTCACGTCCGCCGACACCTATATCGCCTGCCGGAACATCGGTATCCGGACCGATGTGGCGCCACAATTCCAGTATGAACGCCTGGCAGAAACGCATTATTTCAGCATTTGATTTACCGCGCGGGCTGAAGTCTGAACCTCCTTTACCGCCACCCATCGGTAATGTTGTCAGTGAGTTTTTGAAAGTCTGCTCGAAGGCCAAGAACTTAAGAATTGACTGGTTTACGGAAGCATGGAAACGGATACCGCCTTTGTACGGGCCGATTGCATTGTTATGCTGGATACGGTATCCCATATTTACTTGGATCTGGCCTTTATCGTCTGTCCAGGTTACGCGGAAAGAGAAAATACGATCGGGGATACAAAGACGTTCGATCAGATTGCTCTTCTCGAATTCTGGATGCTCGTTATAAGCCTCTTCGATTGTTCCTAATACTTCTGAAACTGCCTGATGATACTCCGGTTCATTCGGGAATCTTCTCTTTAAGTTGTCTAAAACTTCACTTGCCTTCATAAGACTGATTTTCTTTAGAATGTTATACTTGTTATGTCATATTGTTAACCGCATGCCGTTTTTTCAACGACTTCGCAAAGGTAAGCTAAAAATTTACACAAACAAATATTTGAAAGAGAAAATGCGAAAAAAATATCATTTAGGTATTTTAATCGGGTAAAAGCAATCAAATGTTATTCGTTCTTACGTCTTCTGCTCTTATAGATAGGGACAAACACTATGATAGCCGATGCTACCAGGGCAAATACAATGTCGAATGTTATCTTTTCGCTGTATGCAAGCAGCATGTAGCAAAGAATACCCCATAAAAGCGTTATACATACAGCCTGACTATTTGTAATCTTTTTGCGTGCCATTGTTTACATTTGTTTAATTAGATGATACGAGTGAACCGAAATAAATGACGAGAGCCAGAAATACGGCGATGATGGCAAAAAGAACAATAATTTGCCTTTCGAGGGGAAGATGGCGGAGAAAAGGGATGTGGCGTGCCCATCCGGAAACATTTTTGATCTCGTCTCCTTGTTCGTTCTCGGAAGGTATCTCATAACCGCCTTCTTTCATGACTTCCAGTGCGCGGGGCACATCACTGTCGAGGATCTCCACCCTTGCACCGCCGACATCTACATAGCCTGCATATAGTTGGCTGGTAATTTCATTTCTTAAATAACACTCTATACCTTCCGAACGGAGTAGTGCCATCAGGGTTTGAGCGTCTGCCGGATAATTGAATCGGGCAATTTCAACTATTTTGTCTTCCATGATTAATCATCGTTTACTTGTTTGTTAAATGATTTGCAATTTCCGTTGCCTGGCGGATGCGGTCGGCCATGCCGATGCCGCCTTTGAGATTACCGGCCAGAATAAGGCCGGGATAGCTGGCTTCCAATTCGGCTATGGTAGCGAAACGGATGCCGCTGTTCTGTTCGTATTGGGGAATGGCGTGTTCGTGACGGAAGATACGGATCATATCCGGCCCGGCTTCTTCCGGAAACTTCAGCATAGCATGAAGTTCGTGCCTTATAAGAACTTCCAGCTCATCTTCCGGCCAGGTTGTCAGGTTGGCATGTTTTACGCCTCCGATGAAGAACGAGAACAGGGCTCCTCCTTCCGGAGCCCGTCCGGCAAAGCAGGCGGCAGGGAAAAGAATGCCGAGCACATCCTTTTTCTCACAGGAAGGAACCAAGCCTCCGAAGGCTTCAAACCGCAGTCCTCCGGTATTGCGGAAGCCGACGCTGGCCTGTACGACCGGCGCATAATGCAGGTTGCTGACCTGCTCCATTTTTTCTTTGGGGATGAATGGCAGAAGGCTTGGCAATGTGTAAGCTCCTGTGGTGGTGATTACTTTGTTGGCTATGAGCGTTTGCAGGCCCTCGGCTGTCGTGTAGGTGATTTGCCATTTGCCGGCAGACGGTCGAATGGTGACATCCGCAGCCGAAAGTGTGATGCGTGTGTGCCCGATAGCATCGGCCATTGCAGTTGTCAGGCGGTCCAGACCTCCGACGGCAGAGAATACTTTCTTGCTGGCCAGGAGGTCCCGTTTGGTCTTCGGCTGTCGGGCTTTGGCGATCGAGCCGCGTATAAAACTGCCGTATTCCTGTTCCAGGTTGTATAGCTTCGGAAGTGCATAACGGGTGACGAGTTTCAACGGGTCGCCGGCATACACGCCTGACAGGAACGGGTCGACTGCGTAGCGCAGGAAGGATTTGCCGAGGCGCCTCGCCGCCAGTTCGCCGACCGACTCATCGGGATTAGTCCCTTTGGCGCGAAACGGCTCGCCGAGGATGCGAAACTTGTCGCCAAGCGTAAACAACGGAGTCGTGACGGCGCTGAACAGTCCGGAAGGTAGTGCGTGAAACCTGTCTCCTTTCCAAATCAAGCGGCGTTTGGATTCTTCGCGGGCCGTTTCGAGTGTGCAGGCTGGTGCCAAGGCGGCAAACAATTCGGCCACTTCGGGATAAGAGACAACTCCTGTATTCGGTCCGCTCTCAAAGACGAAACCTTCTTCACGAAAGGTATGAATTTGTCCCCCTACGCGATCCGAACATTCCAGTATCTGCAGGTCTTTCCCTGCACGTGACAGCCAGAAGCCTGTTGTCAGCCCGGTCAGTCCGGCTCCGATGATTACTATGTCTGTATCCATTTATATCGGTTTAGAAAATGATTTATTTGTATCCAGCATCAGTTTGTCAAGTGAAGCCGCCACGTTACGGACAAACGGTTTGCCCTCGGGCGTTACCCATATTTGGTCGTTGTCGTATTCGATAATACCGTCGTCGGCAAATTCCTGTAAGCGGGCCTCATCATAGGCTGTCGCTTGCTTGATCTCTTCGATCGGGAAGGCCAGGCGTTCGGACAAATCCTCCCACTTGATATGGTAATTGCACATCAGCGCTTCGATAACTTCACGAGTGATCTGTTTTTCCCAGTTTAATTGATAGTATTTTACGGTAGGCAGGATACCGGCTTCGACTTTCTCGATGTATTCCATGATATCCTTTGTGTTTTGAGCATAGGCCGTTCCGAGCTGGCTGATACCCGACACGCCGAAGGCATACACTTGACCGGTCGTCTGACGGGTGCAGTATCCCTGGAAGTTACGGTGCAGCTGTCCTTTGGCGAGCGCCCGATAGAGATCGTCATCTCCTGTGACGAAGTGATCCATCCCGATCTGTTTATAGTCCGCCTCGAGGAAAATCTTACGGGCAGCTTCGAACATTCGGTTTTTTTCTTCTGCGGAAGGCAAGCCGGCTTTTTCCAACATCTTTTGGCGGTTGAATATCTGCGGAAGATGTGCGTAAGAGAAAGTGACGATACGGTCCGGCTGTAAGGATACAGCCTTTTCGATTGTCTCGGCAAAGCTCGCTTCCGTCTGGTAGGGCAATCCGTAGAGGAAGTCCATATTGATCCGTGCACCGCCCGAGCGAAGGGTTGCTATTGCCTTTTCTATCGGTATCAATGGAGCTTCGCGATGGACAGCTTTCAGGACTTTATTATTAAAATCCTGTATACCGATACTGACCCGGTTGAACCCGGCTTCTGTCAGTTTCATCCACGCGTTTTCTTCCATCCATCCCGGGTGACATTCAATTGCGATTTCCGGATTGTCGATTGTGTCGAACGGTGCCAACAGATGCCTGTTCAAGCTTTCCAGTTCGTAAGCCGGAATTATATTGGGGGTTCCTCCTCCGTAGTGAATTTGCGATATCTTGCGCTTTGGGTTTAGTAGGGGGATAATGATATCCATCTCTTTATGCAAAGCAGCGATATAACGATCTATGATTTCCGGTTCGGGACAAGCTATTGAATTGCATCCGCAATAATGGCACAACTTCAAACAAAATGGAATATGGATATAAAAGGATATTGCCTCGGGCTTTTGGCTGTTAGACTGCCAGATCGCTTTTATATAATCCTTCTGATTGGTCTTGTCTTTGAAATAATTCGCTGGAGGATAGCTTGTATATCGTGGGACCGGTACATTATATTTATCAATAATCTCTTGTTTCATATCGTATTTTTTTCGTTTTTAAAAACCGTTACTATGTAAATGAGTGAAATCAGGGCGATGCTTGCTTCAAAGAAGAAGAGCCCGTGATAACCTGTATGATCGGCTATTTTCCCGCTAAGAATCGCCATCAGCATACCACTAAGATGTGTGATAACTGTCTGGATCGTGAAATCTGTCCCTTCGCGTCCGGGGCGTACACAGTCCATTGCGGTGGTATAGACCACTATCGTCGCCATCCCGTAGCTTCCCCAGAGAAGAATGATCCCGCCGTAGAGTAATGCGGTCGTAGGATGCACATACGACAGCCCGAGAAAATAGAGCGTTGCCGCAAGCACGAACACGGCGAATAAGATGCGTGCACGGAACCGGCCGATCCGGCGTACGATCATCCCACCGGCGAAAGATGCGAGAAAGCCGGCAAACGTTCCGACCAACCCACTCATCACCCCGATCTCTTTCATGTCGTAGCCCAGATCGACAAGCCAGGGCTTCAGCATAGCTAACGTCCCGATCAGCCCCGAATAGTAGAGGAACAGGAAACCGATCTGTTTCCAGATGCTCCGGCGGGTAAAGAAGTAGAATACATCCGCTTTTTTAGCACGTTCATGGCTATCTTTCGGCTCGATCCGGATGCCTTTATTAAAGACAAGTGGCAGGAGGGCGACGACAACGAACAGTGCCAGGCAGGGTAACAGGCTGTTCCATCCAATCTGTTTGAAAAGCAGTAGCAGCACACCGCCTCCGAGCATCGAGCCACCGAAACTCCCCATCGACTGCATACTGTTGACCATGCTTTTATCTTGTTTGCTGAACGAAAGCACCGCTAATGCATCGGTTGCAATATCCTGTGTCGCAGAGGCGATAAACGAGATGATGATCAGGCCCACGATCGTGTAAAAATCTGTATGAAAATCGAGGAAAGCGACGGCAAAGATCAATGCGGCGTAGATTAACTCGGAAGAAAATATCCATCGCTTATAATCTCCAGTGGTCAGTGCATGGCGATCGACCATCGGCGACCAGAGGAACTTCAATATCCAGGGCAGCTTGATCAGTTGCAAGAGCCCGATGGCCGATAACGAAAAGTTTTCCTGGCGCATCATCACCGGGATGACGGTCGAAAAGAAGCTCATCGGGATCGTCTGCGCGATGTAGAGGCAGAAAAAGGTCGCGAGGTTGTATGTTTTATCTTTCTGT
Organism: Parabacteroides acidifaciens; assembly: GCF_003363715.1. Lineage (GTDB taxonomy): Bacteria > Bacteroidota > Bacteroidia > Bacteroidales > Tannerellaceae > Parabacteroides > Parabacteroides acidifaciens. The sequence continues at coordinate 57,708 of NZ_QREV01000021.1, read as the reverse complement.
ATCATCAATTATTTTGTTTATCGTTTTCCGGACTTCCGGAAAATGTCAAAAATGCTTTTTGAGGCTTTCGGGAAGTTCCGACGTCTTAAAAAATGCTTTTTTGAGCTTTCGGAAAGTTCCGACGTCTCAGAAAATGATTTTTTGCATTGTCGGGAAGTTCCGAAGCCTTCAAAAATGATTTTTTGAGCTTTCGGAAAATTCCGACGTCTCAGAAAATGATTTTTTGCATTGTCGGGAAGTTCCGACATCTTCAAAAATGATTTTTTGGCTTTCGGAAAGTTCCGACGTCTCCAAAAATCATTTTCCGGCTTTTCGGAACTTTCCGAAAATTTTAAAAACTCAATTGGATATTGCCTCCGATCGTGAACGGCCGCCCTTTTTGTGCCAGGCCATTGCCGGCGCTTTCAAAATAGTAGGCCACATAATCGGCATTGGTAATATTCTTCGCCCAGATTGCAAAGGTAATAAAATCTTTGGTAGCAGATACTTTCGCATTCAACAGTCCGTAATAAGATTGCGACACCTTGTTGTCTTCTTTCCACAGGATGCGCCCTGTTCCGGTATAGCCGGCACTGACAGTGAAGCGGTCGATATGCGTGCAAGGATGTGGGATCGTGTAGTCGGCGCCTGCGGCAAACGTGTGGCGGGGCACCATCGGAAGGAAATTGCCGGCATAGTCGATGCCTTTCCTGTTGTCTTTATAATCCTTGAAGGTGGCATGCGTGAAGCCGTAGTTGACCTGCACCATCAGCCCGTTCACCGGGTTTCCTTGCAAGCTGACTTCTATGCCTTTGCTTTCGCTTCGCCCGGCATTGCGGAGGAATTGTCCGGTTTGCGTGGCGAGCATCTGATAAATCTGCTGGTTTTTCCAGTCGATCCAGAAGAAACAGAACTCGGCGTTGAGGCGGTTGTCGAGGAACGGGTGTTTGGCGCCCAACTCGTAGTTCCAACTCGTCTCGGGCTTGAAGCTGCGGTCCTCCTCTCGATCGAATGAGGTGTTGAAGCCGCCTGTTTTATAGCCTTTTGTCGCGGTGGCGTAGATCATTCCGGTGGATGGGAACATATATTGCAGGGCGATCTTTGGCGTCACTTGGCTGAACTTGAGCTTGTTGTCGAAAGCGTCCATCTGCTGGCTGCCACCGTCTGCCTCTTTATAGAAAAGGTAATCGTTGGAGGCGTGTTCGTAATCGTAGCGGAGTCCGAAGGTGAGCGAGAGGCCACGCGTCAGCAAATCATCTATCGTCGATTGGTGATAGAAGGCGACGCCATAAGTGGGAGTGTCGTATAACTTGCGTGTCGTATAGCCTTTGTTGAAATAATCGAGAATTACTGTGTTGTCGATGCCTTGCCAGAATCCGAAGGCGCCGAAAAGCCATTTATAGCGGCCGGTAGTGGTCGATTTGATGTTTAATTCTTCGGAAACCATCTTCTGCTTCATATCCTGGCGGGCGAAATAGATGCTTCGGGGCGAGAAATCCTGGTCGATGCCCTGGTGGTCCGAGAGATATTGGAAGGCTGTACGGCTGTTGATGCTGTAGCCCGCGCCTTGATAGTCGGCCGAAAATCCGGTGGTGGAGAGTGTCCGCTTGTAGAAGCTGTAATCGTTATAATTCACGTCGCCGGGGCGGTGTGTCACCGAGTCGCAGACGGCGTAGGGGTAGCCTCCCTGGTTCGAGCGGTCGAACGAACTCATCAGTCCGAGCGAGAGCCGCGTGTTGGGTTTCCATTCCAGGCGGATGCGGGCGGAACCGGCTTTCGAGTCGTCCGCTTTCTTGTCGGTATAGAGGTTGGTGAAGTATCCGTCACTGTTAGTGTAATTGCCCGAGATGGCATACCCGAATTTCTCGCCGATTTTATTGTAATGGGAGAGGGAATAGTCGCGATAACCATAGGTCCCGTTGGAAAGCCACAGGTTTGTCCCTTCATATTTCAGGGGAGATTTGGTGTAGACGTTGATGATGCCGCCCATCGTGTTGCGCCCGTAGAGTGTTCCTTGCGGACCGCGCAACACTTCTATCCTGTCTACTTCGGCAAAGTCGAAATCGAATGCTGATTTCTCGAAGTAGGGGATTCCGTCGACGTAGAGGCCGACCGACGGCGAGTTGATCTTCGAACCGATTCCGCGGATGTAGACGGGCGACGTCAATTTCGATCCGTAATCGGGCATGAAGAGGTTCGGGATGAAGGAACTGAACTCTTTGATCCCCGTAATGTTACGGTTCTGTATGGCTGTACCTGTAACGGCAGTGGCCGAGAGGGGTTCGAGCCGGAGGTCGCGTTGCTGCTTGAAGGATTGAACGACGATCTCGTTCAATTCCACGTTCCGTATCTTCGACGTGTCTTTCTCTATTTCTTCTCCTTTTGCCGTATGGGAGAGAAAGAAGAAAACCGGGAGGAAATATAATAGTTTCATGTTTTATCTCTTAAAATGCTACCGTTATTTCGCCGCCGATCTGGAAAGGTTTGCCTTTCTGGATGAACGAACGGTTGAATGACTCGAAATAGAACGCTTGGTAGTCTGTGTTAGTGATGTTCCTGCTCCACAGGTTCAGGTTTACGATCCCTTTGCGGACTCCGACTTTGGCATTCAGCAGACCGTAGAAGGGCTGGCTGATATCGTTCTTTTCCGTCCAGAATATCTTGCCGGCTCCGGTGAATTGGGCGGAGGCGGTGAACTGGTCGATCGGCTTATTATGCAACAACTTCGTGTATTGCACTCCTAAGCTGACCGTATGGCGTGGGGTGTAAGGTATATAATTGTCCTTACAGTCTGTTTCGACTATCTGGCCTTGTTCATTTTTGTCGGTGAAGACGTAATCGCGGAACGAGGCATGTGTAAAGCCATAGTTGAGGTCGGCCGTCAGCCCTTCAGTGATCCGGCTTCGCAGGCTCACTTCCACACCGTAGCTGTTTGCCTTCCCTCCGTTGGTGATCAGGCGGCCGCTGCCGTTTTCGGCGAACGAAGTCAGTTGGATGTCGCGGATATCCATATAAAAAAGGGTCAGTTCGCTGCTGAGGCGGCCTTTGATCAGTTCGCTGCGGATACCGGCTTCGTAGTTCCAACTGTGCTCGGGTTTGTAGGAGGCAACGTCTTTCACGTCGCCCGGCTTTTTGGCTCCGTCGGGCATGAATTTCGACTGGAGTTCATATTGCGCTTCCGCCTGGACGAGGTCGCCGAACATTTGGACATTGTATCCTCCGGTCTTGTAGCCCTTGGCAACCGAAACGTAGGTGAATGTCCCCGGTGTGCACTGGTAGCGTAGTGACACTTTTGGTAACACCTGGAGGAAATCTTGCGAGATGTTGCCATCCATCACCGTGTTGACGGGAAGCGTCATGTTCATCGGGCCCATTTGTACGCCGATCTTCATGCTGTCGACAGCCGAATGGTAAGTTAGTTCCGCCTTTTCGTAATCCAGTCGGATGCCGGCGGTGATGGAGAGGCCGTCTATAAACAAATTATTGTAAGTCGATTGGTGGAACGCTGCAAATCCGTGTGTCGGTGTGTCGAAGTTTCCGGGAAAATAGATCTGGTTCGATTCGTCGCCCAAGACTGTTAGCTTCGGCGCTTTCGGATTATTGGCCAGCATGTCGTCGAATGCTTTTTGCAGGATGCCGCTGAGCCCGTCCTTTTTGAAGACGACGGGGCCGTCGGTGTTCAGGCTGTTGTAGAAGCCGTATGCACCGAAGCTCCACTGGTAATTACTTTTGGTGTTGGACTTAATTGCCAGTTCTTCGCTCCAAGCGTATTGCTTTTGTTTCTGGTTGAGGGTGAAAATGGAGAGTTCCGTGTAATCCTGGTCCATCTTCATGTCGTCTTTCAGATATTGGTAGGCGGTGGTGGAAGAGAGGGTAAACTGGTCTGTCTTCCATTCCAGGTACAGGCTGTTGTTGAGTGTTCGCCGCCAGTAGGAGCTTGGGTCGTTGATGCGGATCGGCTGTACGGCTCCGGTTGCCGGATCGTATTGACCGTATGGGAAGGCTTTCTGGGTGACATAATCGTAATTGAACGTGTATTGGGCCATGAGCTTGTCCGTTATGCGCCAGTCCAGCTTGAATCGTCCGCCGGCCGACTCCTCTTTGTCTGCTTTACTGTTGTCGTATTCGTTGATGAAGAAACCGTCGTTCCGGTCATAATAACCGTTGACTGAAATACCGACGTTTTCGCTGAGTTTGCTGTATTGGGAAACCTTTGCTTTAGCTGTTCCGTAATTACCCATCGACATGGATATCTTCGTTCCTTGATAGGTGAAGGGCGAGAGGGTATAGATGTTGACGATTCCTCCCATTGCATTACGCCCGTAAAGAGTTCCCTGCGGACCACGGAGGATTTCGATGCGTTGGATGTCATTCAGCTCGAAGTCGAAAGCGCTTTTGTCCAGGTAGGGGACGTTGTCAACATAAAGTCCGATAGATTGCCCACTGCTTCGTGCCCCGATTCCGCGGATATAGATGGCTGAAGTCATTTTTGACCCATAATCCGGCATGTACAAGTTGGGGACAAATGCACTGATGTCCTTCAGTGCATCTATCTGACGAGCAGCTATCGCCTGGGGTGAAAGAATGGAAACTGCTCCGGGAAGCAAGCGCAGCTCGTTCGTCTCCTTCGTCGATGAGGTGATCACCACTTCGTCGATATTGTAAGTTTTAATCGTGTCGTTAATATTAACATGCTCTGCCTTTAATGTTTGCAGGCCGATCAGTGAGCTCGCAACAAGAGCATAGAGGTAGCGTTTGTTCATCGTGTTGTTGTAAACTATTAGTATTTTACGCTTACAAAGGAACGAGAAAGATTCAAGGCTGTCAATCACTATATGTAGTGATTTTTAACTTTCAATTCTCAGCTTTCAACTTTAAAGTTCGATTTCGTCGCCCGAGATAATGCCGTTCATGATGGCGTAGAAAGTGAGTCCGGAAACTGTTTTGATACCGAGTTTGGTAGTGATGTTTTTGCGATGGGTGAGAACGGTGTTAAGGCTGATGTTCAGTTTGTCGGCGATTTCTTTGTTTGTGCTGCCTTTGACGATCAACTGGAGAACGTCTGTTTCACGGATAGACAGGTCTTTATTGTTTTCGCCGGGATAGCAGCTGCTGTCTCCTGCAAATAGTTGTTCCAACTGCTCGATGATGATTTCCTTCGGAGCTTTGATTGTGATATGGTTTGTGGTTGACAAGCCGCCCTCTCCTTCTGTTCCGTCTATTAATACCATTGTCTTACTGCGTCGGGGCAGAAAGAAGTCTGCATTCAGTACAAACAGGGTAGAATTGGTGAAATAGTAGTCAAATGTGTCGTTCCCCGAAGTCGACAAGGCTTCGAATGTGGGATAATGGCTGATTTCTACCGGTGGAAAATAGTCGATCAGCATACTTTGCAGTCCCGTGCTTTGCAGTGTGTCGGACAGTATGATTGCTATTTGCTTGTTGTGGTGCATCCGGTCGAATTTGTTAAATACACAGCTTCTCCATTGCAGAAACCATAGGAGTCAGTATCCGGTAACGGATGCGGTTGTGTTGTTTGATGTCTTTTTCCAAACTGCTGACAGCAAATATGACGGCGTAACATAAGTTCTCATTATAATCGCCGGATAAATGCTTGATCATAATGCTTTTCAAATCGGCCAGCAGTGCTTCTATCGGATCTTCCAGCCGTTGTTCGGAACCCAGGTGAAGAGCTTCGACTTGTCCGGATGATTGATAGTTTTTCAACTGTTCGCTTAATGATAAACAATAGGGGAACCAAACCTGTTCGTCCTTCTCTATCCGTGAAGTCAGTTCCTCTTTGAATGAAGAGAAAAACTTCCCGATCAGGTTAAGCGTATTATTTCCCGGTGTACTCATGGAAATGAATGAACCGAGATGCCTTTCTATATTCGGGATTTGATAACGTTGGTAATATTGATTGGTTTTAGTCAGGTAATCGATGATCTGTGAAGTATGGAATGTTTGTAACTTCTTTTCAGGGAAATATTCTTCATTGAGAAACGTATTGATCACCGTCAACAGGAAGTCGGTATCCAGCTGATATTCTTCACAAATTGCTTTGACCGATTTGTCGCCTAATCCCAGACGGATTCCAAACCGGTTGATCACAGGAATGAGTGAGGGGTGCTCTTCCACCACCTCACTCATTTGCATATTAGGATATACTAATGGCATATTATGCTTCTTCCCACTGTTTACGTAATAATTCAACTGCGGCAGGAACCAAAACATTCCGGTCACCCTGACATCCGCATTCGAAACTTACATATTTATCATAACCTAACATTTTCAAACCTCTGAAGCCGTTTACATAATTATCTGCATCTCCGTCTTCACCTGGCATGCTGCGGCGTTTACGGCTGGCAATGTGTACATGTTGCAGGTAATCGCCTGCAGAAAGGAATGCGCCCATGTCGCTTGTCTCTTCCCATGTCATATGCCAGAAGTCACCCATGCAGCGTACGCCCGGATTGTTGATGTCGCGGCAGATAGAAGCGGCATCTGCTACCTGACGAAGGTAGAATGCTTCTTTTCTGTTAAGCGGTTCAAAGATTACTGTCGTACCGTGCTCCTTAGCGAAGTTGCCCATTTCATTGAACTGTTCGCATAAGAAATCGCGTGTTTCCTGCGTATGAGGCATTACCGGAGACTGCGAATTGAATGCCGGAACGATAATTACACCGACGGAACCAAGCTCTCCTGCGGGAGCAATGATTTCCTTCATGGTGTCCATGCATTTTTTGCTTTTTTCCGGATCGCTTGATAGGATGAAACCATCGAAACCTGCACAGATCGCACTCACTTTGATATTGCGTCCGTTCAAAGCATCCTTGATTTCCTTCACCCGGTCTTTCAGTCCACGTCCGCCCGGTTCGAAACCTACAACACCCAACTTTTCCATCAGGTCCAGTTTCTGATTTAGGTTTTCACCCGGCGCAATACCTTCCTGGAAGGATATTTTCAACTCGGCTTTGCTATTGCAACAAGCTTTCTTGTCGGTCGGACAACCTTCAGCAGAAGCCCCTTTGCCACCACAGGCAGCAAGAGCTGAACTACCGGCTGCAACAGCCGCACCTGCCAGAGTCGTTCTTAAAAAGTTTCTTCTGTTCAGTGCCATATGTTATTTTTTCTTTTCGTCACGAGGTTTACCCGGTACCGGAACTGTAAATCCACTCATGTCCATCTTACCCAGATTCAGGTCTTTTGGAGTATAGTCCAGAGGAGATGCAGTCATCGCTTCCCATGTTGTTTCCATCCCACTGTATGCTGATTCACGTCCCATGATGGCAGCCATGTTGGCCACTGCTGTTTCGGAAGCTTGTTCGATTTTCTTGCCGCCACGAATACAGTTGATCCAGTTTACGTGTTCCAATACATATGGATTCTGCTGTTTTGTGTTTGCTTTTTCAGCTTCGGAATCATATTTCCAAACAACATTGCCGGCATTGTCTTTGATTACTGTTTCACCGTTAGCTGTTGACCAAGTACCTTTTGTTCCCTGGATAAATTCGCTGACGTTGTTTACGCAACCGTCGATCTGGCGACACATACTGTGCATATGGATACCATTCTCCATCGTGAAGTCAATGCTGAAGTTGTCATACTGGTCACCCGTGATACGGCGTTGACGAGAACCGAAACCTACAGCCTTAACCGGTTTCAAACCGCTGAACCATGTAAATACATCAATGTTATGTACATGCTGTTCTACGATATGGTCACCGGATAACCATTTCCAGTTAACCCAGTCTTTGATCATATATTCGCAATCGTTCCAGTCTTTCTGACGTTCGCGGAACCAAAGCATATTCTGATTCCAGTAAACAACACCGCCGGTAATTTCACCGATAGCGCCTTCCATGATTTTCTTATAAGATTCAACATAGCTGCGTTGGTGATGACGTTGTGTACCTGTTACGACACACAGGTTCTTGGCCTGGGCTTGTTTAGCCGTAGCCATAATTGTACGGTAACCTACGGGGTCTACACAAATCGGTTTTTCCAGGAAGCAATGTTTGCCTTTTTCAACTGCGTATTGGAAATGAACCGGACGGAAAACCGGAGGAGTTGCTACGATAACTACGTCTACACCGCTATCGATCAATTGTTTGTAAGCATCTAAGCCAACGAAGCGTTTGTCGGCAGGAATATCACATCCTTTTGCTTTCAATTTATCAGCCAACCCGTCTACACGTTCTTTAAAAGTATCAGCCAAAGCAACGATTGTTACGCCGTTTGCTGCTTCCAGGAAGTTTTCAGCAGCGCCGGAACCACGTCCGCCGCAACCGATAACACCGGCTTTCAGTTCTTTACCGTCTGTTGCCAAGTCAGGCAATTCGGGGATATAATATGTTCCGGGTTCTTTCAGCGGTTTGTTGGCTGCTGCACTTTCGCTACCGCCACCGGCACATGAGGTTAATACACTCGCACTACCTGTACCGATAGCACCCAGTGCACCGGCCATAGCTGTACTTTTCAAAAAAGATCTTCTGCTAATACTGTTTTCTCGCTTCATGATATAGTAAATTATAGGTATCAATTAATCATCTGTTATTTTGCTCCAATCGCAGGGTCCGGTTCGCAAACCACACGGAAACCGATACCACGGATATCCGAATACCACCAAATACTCTTCGGTTGTTGCGGGTCTGTTTTTAACCAAGCATCATGCTTTGTATAATCACGGGCTGCAGAACGAACATCTGCTGCATCGGAAGTGTAGTTACCTCCACGTACAACCCATTCTTCACCCTCTGTGACCAATGGGTTTGTTACGTTTTCACCGCCTTTGCTATAAGCTTGCGGATCATATTTGTCAGCACAATATTCCATTACGTTACCCAACATATTTTTCAAGCCGAACGGATTTGCTTTCACTTCATTTGGCTCCTGTGTCCTGTTCTTGCTGTTCTTTACATAAATTACGAATGAACTGATGCTGTCTGTTTTTGCATCGAAGAACTTACGCCAGAATCCCTGGTCTGAAAAATCTTTCGGGTTGCCGGTGAAGAAGTAAGGGGTTTCCGTATCTCCACGAGCAGCATATTCCCATTCTGCTTCAGTCGGCAGACGGTATTTCTTTCCTGTTTTCTTAGATAACCACTGGCAGAACGTTTCTGCAGCATAGTGGGTCATTGTGATTGCCGGACGATCGCCGCCACCCCATCCCTGGTCGGGGAACCCGAACGGTGGAGTCGGACCGGAAATCGCATCTACATCCGGGTTGCTGTTATTGGCATACACCGTTTCCGGAGGCGTACGTCCTTCACTCATGGTCTGTCCATAGAATGCCCAGTACTGATCCCAGGTAACCTCGACTTCGGCAATGAAGAACGGACTGACTGTTACGTTCCGTACGGGTGCTTCATCTTCCTTGTGGAATGCTTCCTTTTCGGTGCTACCCATTTTGAATGTACCACCCGGTATGGCAACCATCTTGAATGAAACGGGCGTTCCGGGGATTTGTTCCGTATAATCGGCAAAAGACGTGACAGGTGTAGCTGTTTTAAAATACATGCTGGTGTCTATGGATGCTGTCGTATTTGCGCCGGGAATGCCTGTCAATTTGCCGTGTTTGTAATCCGGATTATAATGTCCTGCGTCAAGGTGGCAACTGATGCATTGTAAATCCAGTTTCTTTTCGTTTTCATCATAATAGAGGTGTGCGGTAATGCCATCCTGATTGATTCCTTCCGGAAACAAATTCTGGTGACATTCTTTACAAGATTCGTTCGGGATATATTTAACCGCGTGTTCCAATTCCGATTTTGTGTCCCAATCGAAATCAGCGCTGTCTTTTGTCATATAGGACCATACATCCTTTAATCCTAATTTGGCTTTTGCCGTATAATGGTTCCATGTATCACTTTGAGGCGGGAGGTGGCAAGCTACGCAATGAGTTTTAACCCCACTTCCGTTGTTTACATGTTTGGAAAGTTTCCAACTGTCTTCAACGTGTGGATGTACGTGGCACATCATACACGATTCGTCGGATGAAAAGTAAACGGATGTCTTATATACGGCAACCATAATGCCTGCACCGAGAAGTAATCCGATCAAGAGAATAAAGGTCTTTCCTTTGAAAAATCTTCCTTTTTTCCCTGAAGGATAGCGATTCAAATTCTTGTTAGTAGCCATTTGTTTCTTATGGTAAGCGATTTTACAATTAGTCTTGAATTAGATTTAAAAATCGGGAATAAAAGTAGTGTTTTCCGGTATAAAACGAAAGTCTATACTGGCTATTTAACGAAATATGCACAGGAATTATACTTTTTTATCAGTTTTTATAAAGGAACGCTTGTCCCCGCTTGATATATCGGCTTTTAAGAATCCCATATCGTCGCGGAAACAAGCGTTTTTTAGTAAAAGCTTATAAATTAGACTGGATCGGTTTCATGATGAATGAGAATTCATAATCCCCATAATGAATACGATATTGTTCCAGCGGCAGGGTTCCCCAGCTGTTGATACAACCCAATCCCATTTGTACCTTGTCTATACACATATTGGTGTAGTTTATCTGCGGTACAAGTTCCGAATGTCTTTGTTCTTTCTGTGTGCCGTCATCCAACGACTCGATCGAATAATGTAATGCGGAAGCAGAGAAAGGAGCTTCAGAAATAAACATCAACCCGTTACCTCCCTTATTCATTTGTTTCCACCAGCGGATATCTGTTTTTGTCCCTGTTTCCTGCGGGCGGATATATGAATAGAACTGTTCGTCTACGGTCTGTTTGTAGTTTCCTAAATCAGTTACATTGTTACGATCGGAATAGTTTTCAATAGGACCTCTTCCGTAATAATTGATTTGATCCAGGCATTTCGGCATTTGCATTTGCATACCGAAACGGAACATATCAGATACTTTTGCGGACTTGTCGGCTACCATTTTTTGTGTAACTTTAACAGCACCTTCATTATTGATCGTATAGGTCAGATACAATTTCGCTTTGACAGCATCCATTGTGTATTCAGCACTGACAATTGCCATGTCGTTTTCGATTTTGTTTGTCAGAGAGGTCAGCTTCAGTCCCGGTTCTTTCCATGCTGCATATTTATTCTGCAGGTTGGCACCCATATCGTTATCCGTCGGAGCGCGCCAGAAGTTCGGAGTCAGTTTTCCGTCTTCTTTCAGCATAGGCATACTGTTTACGTCATATCTGCACAGGAATCCGTCATGTCTGTTGAAATCCATCCGGAAGTTTTCTCCTTCAATGATCAGATAGTTGAAATCATTCTCTTTAATAGTCGGAACGACTGTGGCAATGTTTACTTTTTGTTTGTTTTGCAGATCCAGTTTCGGAGCTTCATACGGACGGATTGTCATTTGATTCTTGGCAACCGTGTAACCGGCAGGAAGCAATGTTTCCGCTTTCTTTAATTTAAAAGCTACATTCAGTAAGATCTCTTTACATTTGCAGATACCTTCTGTGCTGTAATTCAACTTGACAGATTTAGTCTGCTGCGGAGCAACTTCCAAATCTTTCACCATACCTGTTTGAACGACTTCTCCATTAGCCAACAGTTCCCATTCTGCATAGTAGCCGCTCAGGTCGCGGAAGAAGTTCTCATTATAAACATTGATGACGCCGTTAGCCAAATCGGAGGGAGTAGCCCAGATGGACTGATAGATATGGCCTACTTCGTACATATGCGGATTCGGTTTACGATCCGGACTGATTAAGCCATTGTCCATAAAGTTGTTGTCGGAAGCATCATAACGATTCCAGTCACCGCCATAAGCATAGAAAGGAACACCGTCTTTTGTTTTCCAGCGTAAGGACTGGTCTACGAAGTCCCAGATAAAGCCACCCTGGTATTTCGGGTATTTACGAACCAGATCCCAATATTCTTTAAATCCGCCTTCCGAGTTACCCATGGCATGTGCATACTCACATTGGATAAGGGGTTTGTCAATGCTACCTTTACTATATTCTTCACTTCTCTCGTAGTTCAGGTACATCGGGCAATAGATATCAGTGAATTCGCTTGTCCGTGCTTGTTCATATTGTACGGCACGCGTTTTGTCCTCGTTTTTAATCCAGGTATAACAAGCCTCGAAGTTAGGACCCATACCGGCTTCATTACCTAACGACCAGAAAATGATGGACGGGTGGTTATATCCGCGTTGCACGTTACGTTGATTTCGTTCCATATGCGCTTTTGCGTATAATGGATTTTTAGCCAGTGTCTTGTCGCCGTATCCCATACCGTGCGATTCGATGTTGGCTTCGGCAACTAAATAGATACCGTATTGATCGCAAAGGTCATACCACAGGTTGTTGTCCGGATAGTGGCAGGTACGTACGGCATTGATATTATATTCCTTCATCACTTTGATATCCTGGATCATACGCTCCGGTGAAACAACATATCCACCGTCGGGATCCATTTCGTGGCGGTCGGCACCTTTAAACAATACCGGTTGTCCGTTCACCAATATCTGTGAATTTTTCAGTTCGATTTTACGGAAACCGACTTTGACCGGAATTACTTCCGTATTGTTACCGTCTTTCAGAGTTGCTGTCAGGGTATAGAGGACCGGAGTTTCTGCCGACCATTTTTCAGGATTGCTGACTGCGATATCTGTTGAAATTTTACCGGCACCTTTTACGGATGAAGTGGCAACTTCTTTTCCTGCCTTATCCAACAATTTCAGATCCACTGTGCCGCTTCCTTTCAAATTAAGCGATACATTCAAAGTCGCATCTTTGTATTGTGCATCCAGATCCGGAGTTACGCGGATATCCTGTATATATTTCGGATTACGGGCATACAGGTAACAGTCACGTCCGACACCCGAGAAACGTAGGAAATCCTGGTCTTCCAGATAAGTGCCGTCACACCAGCGGAATACCTGGAACGCGATCACGTTTTTCCCCGGTTTCAGATATTTAGTCAGGTTAAATTCCGCTTCCAGTTTGCTGTCTTCGCTATAGCCTACAAACTGTCCGTTTACCCACAGGTACATATTGGATGTGACAGAACCGAAATGGGCGAAGATTTCTTTTCCCTTCCAATCTGCCGGAACGATTATTTCCTTCCGGTATGATCCCACATGGTTGTTTTCGGTCGGAACTTCGGGAGGGTTGTTCTCGAACTGGCTTCTCCATGCATAACCTACGTTTACATAGATCGGGTCACCGAATCCGTTCAATTCCCATAAGCCGGGAACTTTCATATCGGCCCAGCCTTTGTCGTTGTAATTTACCTGATAGAAATCTGTCGGGCGCATATCAGCGTTCTTAACCCAGAAAAATTTCCAGTTTCCATTCAAAGTCATGAAATTTTCAGAGGATTCTTTACATCCTTTTAATGCACTGTTTTCGTTTTCGTATGCGAAATAATTTGTGTGCATGGGAGCCCTGTTGATTTCGTTTACGTTAGGGTCTCTCCACTCATTTTTTTGAGCGAAAGCTGCTGTCCCGATCAGGGACAGGCAGCAAGCAGCAAGTACGTTTAGTTTCATAAGATGTTATTTATTTACGGTTTTTCAGGATTTAATCAATCCATTTTTGCCATTTTACATTATCGTTATATCCGGCTTCAACCATTGTTTCAATGAATTGCATGCCTCTTACGCCATCATGGACAGTCGGGAAGTCCAGGCAATCTCCGCTTGGGGTTTCGCCGTTTTTGATAGCTCTTACAGTAAGTGAGAAATTACGGTAGATATTGGCGAAAGCTTCAATGAAGCCTTCCGGGTGTCCGGCCGGGGTTCGGGTATTCCACAATGCCTTTTCGCTTAGATAGCCGTTATTACCGATATTCAATATTTCTGCCGGACGGTTGCCCCATTTCAAGGTCAGTGTGTTCGGCTCCATTTGATGCCATTCGAGCCCGCCTTTTTCGCCATATACACGGATGCGGATATTGTTGGCCTCGCCTGTTCCTATCTGGGTTGCCGTCAGGACACCTGTCACATCGTTCTCGTAACGAAGGAATGCGGCGCCGTCATCATCGATCGGACGTCCGGGAACGAAGGCTTTCAGGTCTGCACACAGTTCTTGTACTTTCAGTCCGGTAATATATTCGCTCAGATGCCAGGCATGTGTTCCGATATCGCCTACGCAACCAGCCTTGCCGGAGCGTTTCGGGTCTGTGCGCCACCCGGCATTATTGCCGCCTTGCAGCTCGATGCGCTCAGCCAGCCATCCTTGTGTGTATTCGACATATACACGGCGCAATTTGCCGAGTTCGCCATTCGCAATACGTGCTTTCGCTTCTTTTACGGCCGGATAGGCTGAATATACATGTGTCAAAGCGAGGACAAGTCCCGTCTCTTCAACTTTTTTCTGCAGGAGTTTAGCTTCTTCCAGTGAAAATGTCATCGGTTTATCCACTACCACATGAAATCCTCTTTCAAGTGCCATCATAGCTGGTTCGAAATGCCAACGGTTGGGAGTCACGATGGTAACAAAGTCCATCCGCTCGTCTTCCGGCAAGGTCATTTCATGTTCGAACATTTCCTGATAAGTGCTGTAAATCCGGTCTTCCGGCAAGAAATAGGATAAACCGGAACTTTTGGATATCTCAGGGTCTACGCTGAAACATCCGCAAACTAATTCAATTTGGTTGTCCATAAAGGCTGCCCGGCGGTGGATTGCCCCGATAAAAGCGTCGCTTCCTCCGCCAACCATACCCATTCTTAATTTTCTGTTCTTCATGATATTATTAAATTAGCAATTTAATGAATTGAGATACTGCCCAAAGTTACAAAATCTTGTAAGATGTACAATAATGTTACAGTATTAATTTGTTTATAAATCGTGGGGAACAGATTGCTGATTTGCTGAAATCGAAATGATTTTCTGGAGGAATGCACGGAAGGAGAGGCTCGAACTCCCGACACCTGGTTTTGGAGACCAGTGCTCTACCGACTGAGCTACTTCCGTGTTTGCGGGTGCAAAGGTAAGATATTATTTTGAATAACCAAGCCCTTAATATAAATTCTTCACTTTGTACTTTGAGAATGTTTTGAATATCTTTGTGTGTTCCATAAATCAATCAACAAAAACATGAAAAACGAATTAGAAATGAACGCCAACCCTTTGGTTGAGCATCTTCAGAAGCCATCTTCCGAATTTACAAAGGCGGATATTGTATCTTATATAAAGGATAAAGGCATCCGGATGGTGAACTTTATGTATCCTGCCGGTGACGGACGGTTGAAAACGCTGAATTTTGTAATTAACAATGCGGCTTATCTGGATGCAATTTTGACTTGCGGTGAGCGTGTGGACGGTTCCAGCCTGTTCTCGTTTATCGAGGCGGGAAGTAGCGATTTGTATGTGATCCCGCGTTTCCGGACGGCGTTTGTCGATCCTTTCTCCGAATTACCGACGTTGAGTATGCTGTGTTCGTTCTTTAATAAAGATGGGGAGCCGCTGGAAAGTTCACCTGAATACACATTGCGCAAGGCAAGCAAGGCTTTTACGGATGTGACCGGCATGGAGTTCGAGGCGATGGGCGAGTTGGAATATTATGTAATCGCAGAAGAGGAAGAGCTGTTCCCGGCAACAGATCAGCGTGGTTATCATGAATCAGGGCCGTATGCCAAATTTAATCAGTTCCGTACGCAGTGTATGCAATATATCGCACAGGCAGGCGGACAGATCAAATACGGACATTCGGAAGTGGGTAATTTTACCCTGAACGGGAAGATCTATGAACAGAATGAGATCGAGTTCCTGCCGACGAGAGTGGAAGACGCAGCCGACCAGTTGATGATTGCCAAATGGGTGATCCGGAATCTGGCATACGAATATGGTCTTGATATTACTTTTGCCCCGAAGATTACGGCTGGGAAGGCCGGTTCTGGTTTGCATATACATATGCGCGTCATGAAAGACGGCAAGAACCAAATGTTGCAGGATGGTGTTTTGTCGGAAACAGCCCGCCGGGCAATTGCCGGAATGATGAAGCTGGCACCGTCTATTACGGCATTCGGCAATACCAATCCGACTTCTTATTTCCGTCTGGTTCCCCATCAGGAGGCTCCGACTAATATTTGTTGGGGCGATCGTAACCGTTCCGTTTTGGTACGTGTTCCGTTGGGATGGGTAGCCAAGAAAGATATGTGTTCGCTGGCGAATCCGCTTGAGGCGGACAGCCATTACGATACGACGCAAAAGCAGACAGTCGAGATGCGTTCGCCGGACGGATCGGCTGATCTTTATCAATTATTGGCAGGATTGGCAGTCGCTTGCCGGTATGGATTCGAAATCCCGGATGCGTTGGATGTTGCGGAAAAAACGTATGTGAATGTGAATATCCATCAGGCTGAAAACAAAGCGCGGTTGGAATCTTTAGATCAGTTACCGGACAGCTGTGTCGCTTCAGCTAAACGTTTGCAACAGCAGAGAGCGATATTCGAACAATATAATGTGTTCAGTCCGAGTATGATCGACGGTATCATAAAGAAACTGGAAAGTTATTGCGATACGATGTTGCGCAAAGACTTGGAAGGCCACACCGAAGGAATGCTGGAACTGGTGAACCGGTATTTCCATTGTGGGTAAGATATAGTTGAAAGTGGAGAGTTGAAAGTTGAAAGTTGCGGCAAGCGATATTTTAACTTTCCACTTTCCACTTTCAATTTTCAACTGATATCCAGTTCTTCAAACATTACTTTATAGGCAGCGGCCTTTTCTTCCAATGGTTTTGGATAAGCCCGGGAGGAAGAAGGCATGCGGTAAAGGCGGAAGACACGGCCCAACAAGGTGAAACGGGAATAGGAGCCGACTTTGGGTTCTTCTACCGGAGGCAGCATGGCAATTAATGTATCCATCGCTTTTTGTCCTGTTACGACAATGGCTTCACATGCGGGAATCTTGGCCAGAACTTCGGCCGGGTTCAATGGAGTGACAACCTGCAGGAAGTTGTCGGATGCATTGCCTTTCAGACGGATTACCTCCATTGCCGTATCGCCGATCCCGATTCCTTTTTCCCGGCAGAAAGCTTTCGCTTTTTCTTCGCTGAAAGCCTTCTTTGTTTCCAGAAAGTATTCCTTGTTATGATAGAAAATCAGGCCAAGTATCCGCCACATGTCGTTTTGGATATTCGGGTAGTAGAAGTTCATAGACCAGCGCGCGAGCGGAGGCGGGAAGCTTCCTAACATCAGTAACTTCGTATTCTCCGGCAGGAAGAATCCTAAAGGATGTTGTTCGACCTCTTTCTTCTCCATTATTTATCTTCTTTCCTTTGTCTCTTGGCATCTTCCTTTGCCATCAACACGACATTGTAGACAAAATCGGTCATCCATTCTTCCGAGTAGCCGAGTGACTCTTTGTATTTCCGTATTCTCCAGGCTACTTTCTGTGTGCTGACTTCTTTCCATTCCGAGCGGGTTACGATCTCGTGGATGGTCTTCTGTGTCTGGGCATATAAAAGTTTCTTTACCAGCATGGAGAAACGGAACTTCCATTGCATCAGAGTGTCCAGCAGGGAGAACAGGTCGTTGTTGAATCCCTGGTACATGATGAAATAAGATTTAATGTCGTTCTGCGTCCGGCAGTTCTTTTTGATGGAGGCGTCGATTTCTTTGAAGAAGTTTTCGTTCAGGCCGTATTCCTGCATCAGTATTTTGCGGGCACGCGATTTCTCGGCGATCCCTAACTTATTGTTCTGTGTCGGGATTTTGAGCATCCGTTTAAACAGCGCCATATCGTTCAATATGTTGAGGTTCGTGATCCCTAACTGTACGGCCATTACTGCCTGATAATACACGCGGATCAGCGTAACAAACTCCTCGACGGAGCCTTTCGATACGACTGTTTCTTCTTCTTCTTTCTTCTTGAATAGTTTGGAAATGATATTCATTTGTATGTTCGTTATGATAATTTGGGGGCAAATATACTAAAACTTGTCCCGCCGACAGGCATTCTTCCTACTCAATTCGTTCAATCGTTATTTCCGGGAATGTCTCCGTGAACCAGAGGAGCGGGCTGTCATCCGAATATTTCTTTGCTTTCACAACTAATGACACGAGGTAAGTGTTTGTGGCCGTATGGCTTAACTCCTTTAGCTCGTAAGAGGCGAGCAGATATCCCCGTTCGGATATGACGGGTATGATCTTTTTAATAATATCTTTCTCTGTCGTGGAAAAAACAATCAGCGAACTTTTCATTCCCACACTTTTAAAGATAACGCTTAGCAGCTCTAACCCGACCAGCGTGAGAATGGTTGCGGCAATACTGATGCCGTACATACCGGCACCGCAAGCCAACCCGATACCGGCCGTAGCCCAAATCCCGGCGGCTGTGGTCAGACCTCGCACGAACTGTTTCTGTATGATGATGGTGCCGGCCCCGATAAAACCGATACCGCTGACAACCTGTGCCGCAACACGGCTCGGGTCGAGTGATACGCTGTCTTCCAGGATGATTTGCTGGAAGCCGTATTGCGAAACAATCATAATCAGTGCACTTCCTAAAGAAACGAGGAAGTGAGTGCGGTACCCCGCCTCTTTAGCCCTGTATTCCCTGTCGAGCCCGATCACGGCTCCCAGGATGCCAGCCACGAATAGTCTTAAAATAAAATCCCATATCATGATAAAAATATTATATTCTGCAGTATGTAAACCGCGGCGCCCGACAAATAGCCGGCCATTGCGAGCAGGGAGACCCGTTTCAGGTACCAAAGGAAGTTAATCCCTTCCAAGCCCATTACGACGACTCCGGCAGCAGACCCGATAATCAACATGCTGCCTCCGACTCCGGCACAGTAGGCAAGGAACTGCCAGAACACGCCGTCCTGCACGAAATGAGTCATATAAACCGGATCGGCGGCTGTCGCAATCATCGCATCCGAAGCGATCGGGTACATGCCGATAGCTCCGGCGACAAGCGGAACATTGTCGACAACGGCTGAAAGGGTTCCGATAATCAGGTTGACCGCATACACATTTCCGATCGTGTCGTCCAGCCAAAGTGAGAAACTACCTAAAACGCCACTGCAACGCAGCGCGTCTACAGCCAGCAGGATGCCGAGGAAAAACATCAGAGTCGCCCCGTCGATGCGGCTGACTACTTTCGACAGGCGCAGTTTCAGGTCTTCGTTGATCGGCGTCCGTCGATACATCAGTTCGGTAAATACCCACAAAATCCCGACTCCCATCAGAATCCCCATAAACGGGGGCAGATGCGTGATTGTCTTGAATATCGGCACGAACAGCAGGCAGAACACGCCGATGCAAAGAATCGCCAACTTTTCATTTGCCTTTAATACCTTTAAGAGCAGGTTATCCCTGTTTTCCTCGAAAGCGTTAGGCGGCGTCACCTTCCCGTGCAGATAGCGGGAGATGAGCAACACCGGAACCAGTGCCGACACGAGGCTTGGCAAAAACAAATGCGGGATGGTAGCCGAAGTCGAGATGTTTCCTCTGACCCACAACATGATGGTCGTCACATCACCGATAGGCGACCAGGCTCCGCCGCTATTGGCTGCAATCACGATGATACTGCCGAAAATCCAGCGTTCCTTGTAGTTGCCGATCAGTTTCCGGATCAGCATGACCATTACGATAGAAGTAGTCAGGTTGTCCAGGACTGCTGACATGAAGAATGTTATAGTAGCGATAACGAATAACAGTTTGCGTTTGCTATTGGTCGTGATACGGTTGGTGATGAACATAAAGCCCCCGTGCGAATCGACCAGCTCGACTGTGATCATGGCCCCGATCAGGAAAATCAGTGTCTCGGCAATCTCACCGATGCTATCTAATATCTGGTGGTCGATGACAAAACGGATACATTGATCGGCGTATGGCAAATCCTTCATGAAAGGAAAAGCGTCCAGGAAAAGACTGAATTCTTCGGCGGAAGCCGTCGGGATAAATTGTGGTGATCCAAAGGTGTATAAGACCCAAAGAATCGTCCCTGTCAGGAGCGCTGTACCCGCCTTGTTGATTTTTAGAGGATGTTCCAATGCGATAAGTAAATATCCGACCAGGAACACGATGATCATTGCTGTCAACATCATATTTGTATTAATTGCTTTATATCCGCAAAATTATCAATTTATATGGAACTAACACTGTTGTGGAGACGCTTTTTCTAAATATAAATGTAACTGGATTTTCATTTCCTGTAACACCTTAGTCATTATGTTGAAATGCAGTTGGAGGACTTTTGCAGCGGAAATACATTTATCCACTAAATACAATTGTGTATGAAAAAAAGTTTACTTCTTAATGTGCAGTCTCTGGTTGCTGCTGCACTTGTTTCTTTAACGGCTGGCGTACAGCCGCTTTCCGCACAGGAAACAACTCTTACATTGAATAAGGCGGACTTTTCCGTTCCTACCTGGACGAAGTTGTTGCGC
The DNA here is from genome assembly GCF_003363715.1 of Parabacteroides acidifaciens. GTDB lineage: Bacteria > Bacteroidota > Bacteroidia > Bacteroidales > Tannerellaceae > Parabacteroides > Parabacteroides acidifaciens. The sequence continues at coordinate 37,404 of NZ_QREV01000021.1, read as the reverse complement.
GCATCGAAGGCCGCCGATGGCAAACTGCCTTACAGTATTAATATGACAATAAACGGCGATCCTTCTTCACAGCTTGGTTTTGCCTGGTTTACGAATCCGACTTCGGAAAAGGGGATGGTTCAGATCGTAAAGAAAGCAAATGCAACAGAAAAGGATTTCGAAGGTTCTATTATTACTCAGGATGCAACAATCGAGCATGTTTCTGTGAATTATCTGGTAGATGCCAATAAGGTGGATGCCGGTATCGAGTCGAAAACGGATATGGCTTACACCAGTCATAAAGCACTGGTCGATAAGCTTTCTCCGGGTACAACTTATTCATTCCGCGTCGGTATGCCCGGAGCTTGGAGTGAAATTGGTAGTTTTACAACCGCTAAGAACGATAAGAGTGCCTATTCCTTTATTTATATAACGGATACACAAGCCCAGTATGATGAAATGTTCGATGTGTCGCAGAAGACGATTCACGCAGCTCAACGTCTTGTCCCGGATGCGCAGTTCGTACTTTGCAACGGTGACTTTGTTGAAACGACCGGTGCGACAAAAACTGCTGATGTAGACAAAAACTTCTCATCCGAATGGGAGTGGGAACAGTGGTTCTCAACCATGCAGGATGTATGGATGCAAAAACCGTTGGTTCCGGCACAGGGAAATCATGACCGGAGCGTGCGTGACAGCAATTTTGCCAAACATTTCAATACGGATAATTCATTCAATGAAAATTCTTCGGCCAAGACTGCTATGGATGGAACTATCTACTCCTTTGTTTACGGAGATGCGCTCTTCATGGTAATCAACTACGAAGATTATAGCGCCGAAGGATATTTTGATGAGTTGAAGGCTTGGATGCGCAAGCAGGTAGATGCTCATAAGGATGTGAAATGGCGTATCGCTACTTATCATAAGAATATGTTTACCGGTAGCAACTCCCACCAGGACGATGCCGACGGTAAGGCTGTCCGTGCCGCCATGCTTCCGATATTCGATGAGTTGAAGATTGATCTGGCGCTTCAGGGACACGACCATATCTATGAGGTGATCGGCCCGGTCAGCAACACTGCCAAGACGTTGGTCGCCGATGCTGTCCAGAACGTAGAAGTTGTCGGCCAGCCGGGTGCTCGCGAGAATATGACCGGAAAGAAGGGCGGCGTGTTTAATGTAAAAGACGGGACGCTTTATTTCTTGAACAATTCCGCCGGTAAGAAAAAATACGAACCGCGTAACGAAGCTGCCATGATTGCATCTTTGGACAAACATGAGGTAGCTAATTACTGGGGGCTTTTCTCCGGCAAATTCGGCCAGACGGGCGAACCTACTTTCAGCCGTGTCAATATGAGTACGGATAAAATCGAGATTGAAACCTATACGGTCAACGATCTGGGCGAACCTTCTTTGTTCGACTCTTTCACGGTGGTCAAAGACGATGCGACAGCCAATACAAGCGTTCTCAAATCGGCTCAGGTAACGGTTGCGCCGAATCCTGCATCCGATGTAATCCGTATCGACGGAGTGATTGCCGACAAAGTGGAAATCTTCTCGATGAACGGAGATTTGGTTAAAGTAGCCAGAAATAGCAACGAAGTGAATGTAAGTTCGCTGGCGACCGGTATGTATGTGGTAAAAATCACTGCTGAGAATGACTTGTTCTTCTCCAAGGTAATGAAAAAATAACCAGGATAAGGGGGTGTGTCAAAAGTAAGTTCTAACGCTTTAGCGTGTCATTGCGGGCTTGACCCGCAACCTTATACTAAACTGATTTACAGTAATTAGGATGAGATGGCAGGTGCAGTTATCCCGGACTTGATCCGGGACCGCCAAGACACAGACGCTATAAATAGGACTTTTGACACATCCCCTTATTGTATAAAACGCATTTTTCAGCCTCAAAAGACATTCGAAACCAAACAAATGTTAATCCACTTTTTTGACCTCAAAAAGGGACTTTTTCGCCTTTTTTGAGCGTTTTTCGCAATTATGACCGTCCTAATCGCCATTACGACCGTGCTAATGTGTAGTGCACTCGGCACCTCGCAAAGATTAGGACGGTCGTAATGGCGATTAGAACGGTCGTAATTGAAAAGAGGACCGTTTTCATGGCAAAAAAGCCCCTGAATTTCCTTGGGATATTTGGAACGCCGTCCGTTTTGTTTTCAAATATTCGATTCTCCGGGAGTTAAGGTTTATCACTTTGTCGGTGTTTCCGTCTTTCGGCAATCAAATTGCACGCTTTTCGAAATGGGGTGCGCACCTCGTTTTTCCTATTGTCAGAAAGGGAAGCTTAAACCGTGAAAAGAGTCAATCCAAAATCGATCAAAATTTCGGACGAAATAGAAAAACAGCTAAAAAGGGGGTTATTGTAAATTTCGTGTTTAAGACATGCGGTTTTCGAACCTGTAAATGTTAATCCGCTTTTCGAACGTCAAAAAGTTGGTTCTGCTTAATCTTTTGTATCTTTGTCCTGCATTTTAAGCAGATATGAATATATGATAAGCTACTTACAGATAGATAAGCTGACCAAGAGCTTCGGCGACCTGGTTCTTTTTGAGGATATTACTTTTGGAATTGCGCAAGGACAGAAAGTCGGGCTGATAGCCAAGAACGGTACAGGTAAAACGACTTTGCTGAATATCATAGCCGGTAAGGAAGATTATGACAGCGGGGCGGTTGTGTTCCGTAACGACCTGCGCGTCGGATATCTCGAGCAGACGCCGCATTATCCGGACGGCTTGACTGTCTTGCAGGCTTGTTTCTATTCGCCGAACGAGACGGTGCGCCTGATTGCCGAATACGAACAGGCGATGGCAAGCGGCGATCATTCCAATCTCGAAGACATATTGCTCCGGATGGATAACCTGAAGGCATGGGACTACGAACAGCGGGCGAAACAGATTTTAGGGCAGTTGAAGATACAGAATTTCGATCAGAAGGTGGAAACGCTTTCCGGCGGACAGCTGAAGCGCGTGGCGTTGGCAAACGTCCTGATTACCGATCCGGAACTGATTATCCTCGACGAACCGACCAACCACCTGGATCTGGAGATGACCGAATGGCTCGAAGGATACCTGTCTCGTGCGAACATTAGCATATTGATGGTGACGCACGACCGTTATTTCCTGGACCGTGTCTGTAGCGAGATCATCGAAATAGACCGGCAGCAGATTTACCAGTATAAAGGAAATTACAGCTATTACCTGGAAAAACGTCAGGAACGCATAGAGGCTTTGAATACGGAAGTCGACCGGGCAAGCAACCTGCTTCGCAAGGAACTGGACTGGATGCGCCGTCAGCCGCAGGCTCGCGGGACCAAAGCCAAATACCGGATCGACGCTTTCTACGAACTGGAAAAGAAAGCGAAGCAGCAGCATGACGCAGGCAACGTGAACCTGGATGTGAAGGCGTCGTATATCGGTTCCAAGATTTTCGAGGCGGAACATGTCTGCAAGCGTTTCGGCGACCTGAAGATCGTAGAAGATTTCAACTACATATTTGCCCGTTACGAAAAGATGGGGATTGTCGGGAACAACGGGACCGGGAAGTCGACCTTTATCAAGATGTTGATGGGAGAGGTGGAGCCGGACAGCGGACGGTTCGATGTGGGTGAAACGGTTCGTTTCGGCTATTACAGCCAAGACGGCCTTCAGTTCGACGAGCAGATGAAGGTGATCGATGTGGTCCAGAATATTGCCGAATATGTAGATCTGGGCGACGGGAAGAAGATGGGCGTTTCTCAATTCCTGAACTATTTCCTGTTTGCTCCGGAGAAACAACATAGCTATGTCTATAAGCTGAGCGGAGGGGAGAAGCGGCGTTTGTACCTGTGTACGGTCCTGATGCGCAACCCGAATTTCCTTGTGCTGGACGAGCCGACGAACGACTTGGATATCGTGACGCTGAACGTGTTGGAGGAATATCTGCGGAGTTTCAAAGGATGCGCGATTGTCGTCTCCCACGACCGTTATTTCATGGATAAGGTAGTCGATCATCTGCTGGTGTTCCGGGGCAATGCGGACATCAAGGATTTTCCCGGAAACTATTCGCAATATCGTGACTGGAAAGAGGTGCAGGACCAACTGGAAAAAGAAGCCGAAGCCGCCCGCCAGCCGAAACAGGCTCCGGTAGCCGATAAAACGTCCCGTCCCGAAAAAGAACAGAAGAAGAAACTCACTTTCAAGGAACGCAAAGAGTTTGAAGCGCTTGAAGCCGAAATACCGCAGCTCGAAGCCGAAAAAGCCGAGCTGGAAGTGGCGATGAGCAGCGGCACGCTCAGCAACGACGAGTTGCTGGCAAAGTCCGAACGGATTGCAAAAGTAATAGATGAAATAGACGAAAAGACAATGCGCTGGCTCGAATTGAGCGAGTTGGCGTGAATAATGTGCCAATGAGTCAATATGCCAATGTGCCAATTATGAATACGGAGAAGCCGATATTGTGGAACCGGAACTTTGTGCAATGTTGCATTTCCTATTTCCTGATGAATTTCTCTTTCTACCTGTTGATGCCGACGATGCCGCTTTATCTGGTGGAGGTTTTGGGGATCGACACGGCAAATGTGGGGATTGTATTGTCGAGTTATACGATCGGGCTGCTTTGTGTCCGTCCCTTCTCCGGTTTCCTGGTGGATTGCTTCTCGCGTAAGCCGTTGTATTTATTGGCATTCTTTGTTTTTGCCGTTATGTTTGGCGGCTATTTAGTCGCGGCGACTATGCTGACGATTATGGCGGTGCGGTTCGTACAGGGCGGCTTTATGGGGCTTACTTCCGTTTCCGGCAATACGATTGCGATCGATGTGATTCCGTCTGTGCGGCGGGGTGAAGGAATGGGATTCTATGGTTTGACGATCAATCTGGCGATGTCGCTGGCTCCGTTGGTAGCAGTCGTTATCTATGATAAATGGGGATTTCATCCGTTGGTGCTGGTCGGGTTAGTTGCTGCTTTCATCGGTGTCGGGTCCGTGTGCCTGATCCGCTATCCGAAGCGGGAGAAAATGCCGCGTCCTCATTTTTCCCTGGATCGTTTTATCCTGGTGAAGGCGTTGCCGGCTGCGTTGGCTTATATCCTGGTGGCGATACCTTACGGGATGATTACCTCTTTTGTCGTTTTATATGGGAAAGAGATCGAGGTGGCCAATCCCGGCTACTTCTTTATTTATATGGCGGTTGGCGTGGGGACGTCGCGTCTGATATCCGGCCGTCTGGTCGATCATGGTAAGATTCATTGGGTTTCGGTCTGTTCGTCCGTCTGTCTGTTGGTGACGTTCGCTGTGTTTGCAACCGTTCATCATCCTGTGGCTTTCTTCGTTTGCGCCTTGATGATCGGGATCGGGTATGGCGTGGGAGTGCCTGCCTTCCAATGTCTTTTTGTCAACGTCGCTCCGCATAATATGCGCGGGACGGCAACTTCTACCTATCTGACTTCTTTTGATCTGGGTGTCGGGATTGGTATGCTTTCAGCCGGTTTTATCGCTTCCCATGCGGGGCTGGCTATGGCTTATGGTGTGGGAGGTGGTTGTTGTCTGCTCTCTCTGCTTGTCTATTTGCGTTGGGTACGGCCGTCGTATGAGAAATATAAATTATTAGTTTGATGTATGAAAAGCATTCTGTTAACCATCTTTTTACTGACATATACCTGTTTGCCATGCTTTTGTCAGCAGGCAGTTGATGAAGCATGGGTTGCTTCTATTGATAAAGAATATGCCGTTTTCCCTTCTGAACTTATTTATCTCCAAGTCAGCAAAGGTATTTATGAGATAGGTGAAGACCTTTGGTTTAAAGCCTACCAGTTGAATGCCCAGTCTTTCGGTTTGTCGGATCAAAGCAAGACATTGTATCTGCAAATGATAAATTGCGAAGATAGTATCGTCTGGCAAGAAAAGTATCCGGTAGAAAATGGTATGGCATTCGGCCACGTTTATGTAAGTGAGAAGTTGTCGGAAGGAGATTATTTTCTGGAAGCCTATACCCGCCACTCCTTTCACAATGACACAACAGGAATTATTTCATCCCGTAAAATAAGGGTAGTTAAAAATATCGCTCATGACAGTCAACAACCGGAGAACATTGAAAAAGATCGTTTGCAGTTTGATCTTTTTCCGGAGGGAGGAAACCTGGTTTCGGGCTTGCCTTCGCGTGTGGCTTTTAAGGCGACGAATGGCAGAGGATATCCGGTAGCAGTAAAGGGCACTTTGTATCAAGGAGATGCTCCGGTCATTCGGTTTGAAAGTCGTCATGATGGAATGGGAGCTTTCTTCTTTACGCCTGATTCGGAAAAGAAGTATCGTATAGAGTTAGATAATGGCGCAAAGTATTCTCTACCGGAGATTTATCTTCAAGGAATGACTTTATGTTTATTTAAACAAGACAAGAAACACCTGGAATTTTTTATCTCACAAGCGGAAGGTTCGCCTGCTCAGGAGATTTGTCTTTTAGGGCAAATTCGTGGAATGATTTGTTGTGTGGCAAAGGGTGTGTTGAAGGACCGGCTTAAAATAAAAATGCCGCTTAATGAGTTTCCTTATCAGGGAATCGTAGAGTTTACTTTATTTAATGGTAATATGCAACCGGTAGCAGAGAGGTTGGTTTATGTGAATCCGGAAAAGAAGATGCGGATAAAGATTGAACCGGATAAGAAAACATATGCCATTCGTGAAAAAGCGACATTGAAAATAAAGGTTACGGATGAGAATGGCAGACCGTTAAAAACGAATTTGGGCATTAGTGTGTTTGATAAGGCCTATGATAATCCGGCTGATCCGGTAAATATATTGACTCATTGTTATTTGTCTTCCCAAGTACGCGGGAAAATCCATAATCCGCTTTATTATTTCGATGATAAGAATAAAGATCGTATGTCGGCAATGGATTTATTGTTGCTGACGCAGGGGTGGAGGCGGTATGTCTGGAATATAGAAAATGCTCCTGATCATGAGAATCTGTTTTTATCTGATGAAATAATGGGTATACAATCTGTTGGCAGTAAGAAAAAGGGAAAAAAAGCGCAGGGGACGGAACAGCTTATCCAGATATCCGGGGCAGAGGGTAATTCAATGTATATATGGGCCGATTCAACCGGTTCTTTTACCGTCGGTACGGATATGTTGAAAGAACTTCGGGGCGGTTATGTATATTTGAAACCGATGTTGTCGAATGAATATAAACCTAAACTTGAGATAGAAGATTGTTTCGCTCAAATCGATAGCATAAGGAAAAAGAAATCCAGATATTATCCGTCTGCAGAGCCGGAGCAGGATGAAAACGGGCTAATCCTTGATTTGCCTGTAGTGAGCAGTGACAGTACGGTCTTGCTGGACGGTGTAACGGTGACAGGGAAAGCGCGGAGGGCGTTTCGGGATAAGTTTATGGGGCGGTTGGATAGTCTGGCACAAAAGGATTTGAATAATATCTGGGTTTGTAATTCCTGTGGTCTGTTACTGAATTATAAACCGGGATATGACGGACATCATGCGGTAAACGGTTGTCGGGCTGACAGTATGAGTAGACCTGTTGATGGGCAAACTTACAGGATTGCTAAATTTGAACATTTTCAATCTTCCGGAGTTGGCATACCTTTCCGGGTTATTGACGAACAGCTGGTCGTTTATCATGGTCCGCTGTATTCGGAAGCAGAACTGCTCCGTATGAATAACATTTGGCGAGCCAAAGGCTATTATGCCGAACGCGAATTTTACAAGCCGGACGAAATAGACATGCAATTGTCAACTCCCGATGCCCGTAATACTTTGTTATGGGAGCCTTCTGTGATAACAGATGAAAAAGGGGAGGCGGAAGTTACTTTCTTTTGTTCCGATATCAATACCGGGTTTATCGGAGTGGCGGAAGGGGTTGATGGAACAGGATTGCTTGGCTCCGGTAAATGCGAATTCAGAGTGATAAGAAAATAGAATGATATGAAAAGTTGTTATTGTTATTTGTTGGCGTTGTTGTTGGTCACTGCTTGTTCCGGTAACGGGAGAAGTGTGAAGAACGAGTTTAGAGGAAAGTTGGTAGCTACCAAACAATTGGTGGAAACGGGCGAGAAGAAATTCCGGCTCGATACGGATACGAAAGTGAAGCCTCCTTATATACAGATTTATACCGATGATGCGGGCGATTGTTTGTTGACATTTTTGAATAACCGGAAGAATGCTATTTATTTCTATCGCTATTCGGATACGACTTATCTTAAGCAGATTGCATTTGAGCGTGAAGGGGCCGATGCGATCATGAGCGCGGGTGCTTATTATGTCAAAAGTCCGGATTCGATCTATGTGTTCAACCGCCCATTGATCGAAATCGCTTTGGCGGACAGTTCCGGTCATGTGCATAATCGTGTCACTTTGTTGGATAAGGAAGATAAAGAATGGGCGTTGCATAATCCGCAATATCTGTTTTCGCCTGTCGTACCGTTGATGTTGATTGAGAATCATCTGATTTTGCCCGGAATGTCTCCTTTTCCTGAAAATCTGGCAGATAGGGAAAACTTCCGTTTTACCACCTGTATCGATCTGGCGACAAACAAAGCGGAATATCACCATCTCTATCCGGAAGAATTGTTCGGTAACGGCTACAATTGGGGTGGAGACCTGATTCTTCAACCTTATCCGGCTATCAGTCCGGAAGGGAAGATGGTTCATAGCTTTACCTGCTCGCATGATCTTTATATTTCGGATTGGAAGAATGAAGCCGAAACTAAAGTTTATGGAGGTGGTAATACTGCCGGAACGATCCGTTCTATTGACCATGAAGCTAAAGGAACGCCGGACGAACTTGTTTATGCTTGCTATATGCAGCAGGATTTATACGCTGCGCTCATTTACGATCCATTCCGTAAAGTCTATTACCGGTATTTGCAACGTGGCTTGCCTGATGCGGATCTGAAAACTCCTCTTGATAGCAAGCCGTTGACAATTATCGTAATGGACGATCAATTCCGCTATCTGGGCGAGACGGAAATCGGTACGGGGCAGGAATGGAATTGGACGAACTCTTTTGTTACGGCCGAAGGGTTGAATATAGAGCATATCGGAGATGAACCCGAAGATGACGATTTTCTGACTTTCGGTTTGTTTAATCTGAAAGATTTATGATAGTATGAGCAGACCGGTCGGTGGGCAAACTTATAGAAATGAATTTATATAGATTGTGTTTATGTAAATATCGATTCGGTCTATATAATCGTGATATTGTGTCTTATTTGTAATATGTGTCTCGTTTGTGCTTCAAAAAGATTCTTATATTGTTAAATTGTGCTCGTTTTGATATTAGTTAACAAAGTTTTACTGTATTCAAGAACAATGTTCTAAAACATGTTGTTATATTTGTAGCAGCAAAAAGATAAAAGGTGAAAAGATAGGGGACAGCGGTCCCCGTGTTTAGGTTTAACAATTTAATGTTTAGGTATTATGAGACGTTTAGGTATGGCTGTTGCAGCCGTTTTATTATGTGCAACGATGGGTTTTGCACGCGAAAACCGTAACAATGTGAGTAAAGAACCGTTTGCTATTAACTTTGAAAAATTGAGCAACTATTTGCAGTTGTCATCTTATCAGGCTAATGAAGTGGCAAACATCAACGAGTATTTTCAGGATATGCAGAAGGAGAGTCTCAGGTCAAGCGAACAGATGCGCGACAAGAAGATGCGCCAGGCTGTTTATGGGAATCTGAAATTGATGAAGAAGGTTCTTACACCGGAGCAGTATCGCAAATATGTGATCCTGTTGAATGTGACCAACAATAATAACCGTACGTTGAGTTTCTGATTCAAAAAGGTTATTTCTGATAACGGAAGAGATTGCACACACAAAGTGTGCAATCTCTTCTTTTTTTATCTATCTTTGCGCTGTTTTTTAACAAATAATGAACACATATAAATCGAAACAACAACGCAAACATGGAACAACCGCTTAATCTGGCCTCTAATGCCGCATTGAAAAGAAATGTAGCAGACTACACTTTGATTGTTATTGGTGCTTTTTTCCAGGCACTTAGTTACGTCCTCTTTCTTGCTCCGTACAAGATCGTACCGGGAGGTGTGTATGGTATCTCGATCGTACTTCATTATGTAACAAAAGGAGTTTTCTCTTTTATGCCCGATGGTCTTCCGATGGGTGCGACGGCCCTCTGCTTCAACATCCCGCTGATGATTCTGGCAATGAAAAAGATCGGTTTGGCGTCCGGGCCTAAAACGATCGTGACGTTTGTGTTAATTTCCACCTTTACGGACTCATTGTCCTATTTGTTGGGAAATCAGCCTTTGGTTGAGAACGATAGCTTTATCGCTTGTTTCTATGGCGGCGCAATCCTGGGTATCGGTGTGACTTGCGTGTTCCGGGCGCAGAGTACCAGTGCGGGAACGGATGTACTGGCACGTGTGATTGCCAATAATTCGAATCTGAAAGTCAGTAATATGATTATCGTGTTGGATTCATTGGTAGTCTTGTTGGGGCTGATTGTTTTCCGCGATTGGGCGGTTCCTTTGTATTCGTGGTTTACTATCTTCGTTTACGGGAAAATCGTGGAGATGTTCCAGACCGAGAATCCCAACCGGGCTGTCTTTATCGTATCCCGGAAAACACAGGAAATAAAGGAGCTGATCGTCGGGAAGATGGGAATGCGCGGTACTTTTTTGCACGGACGTGGTATGTATGAAGGCAAGGAAAAAGAAATCATCTTTACCATTGCTGAACGTAAAGACCTGCCCCGTCTGAAAGACGAGGTGAAGGAGATCGACCCGAATGCCTTTATCTCCACCATGCACGCGAGCAAGGATTCACCACGACCGGGAATCTAAAGAGTTGAAAGTTGAGAATTGAAAGTTGGAAGAGGTGGATTGAAAGTTAAAAAGTGGTAGCAAAAATAACTTTCAACTTTCAATTTTCAACTTTCAACTAAAATACATACCTTTGCCACATTTAAAAACAAACTGTAAGAAAGAAATGCCTAATATTTCACAACGAGGAGTCAACATGCCGGCTTCTCCTATCAGAAAGCTCGTTCCGCTTGCCAATCAGGCTAAAGCTAAAGGTACTAAGGTGTATCATCTGAATATCGGCCAGCCCGATCTGCCTACGCCCGAAGTCGCGATGGAAGCGATGCGCCGTATCGACCGTAAAGTGTTGGAGTATTCTCCGAGTGAGGGTATCCGCAGTTTCCGTGAAAAGCTGGTGAAATATTATGCGAAATTCAATATCCTTGTGGATGTTGACGATATCATCATCACGACCGGCGGATCGGAAGCCGTCTTTTTCTCTTTTATGGCTTGTCTGGACCCGGGAGACGAGATTATTGTGCCGGAACCGGCTTATGCCAACTATATGGCGTTTGCCATTTCGAGCGGTGCCGTGATCAAGACGGTACCGTCTACGATTGACGAAGGGTTTGCCCTTCCTTCCGTGGAGAAGTTCGAGGAGCTGATCACACCGCGCACGAAAGCGATCCTGATCTGTAACCCGAATAACCCGACCGGTTATCTGTACACGCAGAAGGAGATGGACCAGATTCGCGATATCGTAAAGAAATATGACCTGTTCCTGTTCTCCGATGAGGTTTACCGTGAGTTCTGCTATACGGGTGCGCCCTACATTTCCGCCTTCCACCTGAAAGGGATCGAGAATAATGTCGTGCTGGTCGATTCCGTATCGAAACGTTACAGTGAGTGCGGTATCCGTATCGGAGCGCTGATCACGAAGAACCAGATGGTGAAGGAAAATGTTATGAAATGGTGCCAGGCCCGTCTGAGCCCTCCTTTGATCGGCCAGATCATTGCCGAGGCTTCGCTCGACACTCCGGAAGAATATATGCTGGATGTATATAACGAATATGTGGAACGCCGTAAATTCCTGATAGACGGCCTGAACCGTATTCCCGGCTGCTATTCGCCGATACCGATGGGGGCATTCTACACCGTTGCCAAGCTACCGGTGGATGATGCTGATAAATTCTGTGCCTGGTGTCTGAGTGAGTTCGAATATGAAGGTCAGACTGTCATGATGGCTCCGGCTTCCGGTTTCTACACGACTCCGGGCTTGGGAAAGAATGAAGTCCGTATCGCATACGTCCTGAAAAAAGAAGACCTGGCAAAAGCGCTTGTGGTGCTTCAGAAGGCGCTGGAGGCTTATCCGGGTAGAGTTATGTAATGAATTTAGAACTATTTATAGCAAAAAGAATCTATTTCAGCAAGGAGGGGGAGCGGAAAGCTACGCCTCCGGTCGTTCGTATCGCTATGGTCGGCATAGCTTTGGGGTTAGCTGTTATGATTCTTTCTGTTGCTATAGTCATTGGTTTTAAAAAGGAGATCCGGAACAAAGTGATCGGTTTCGGATCCCATATCCAGATCACGAATTTCGATAATAACACATCCTACGAATCGACGCCTGTTGCGGTAAGCGATACGTTGCTCAATCATCTTAAATCCTTTCCCGGCATCACGCATGTGGAGGCCTTTGCTACGAAACCGGGCATTCTGAAAACAGATACCGATTTCCAGGGAATTGTTCTGAAAGGGGTGGATGAGAACTACGACTGGACCTTCTTTCGTAATAATCTGAAAGAGGGAGAGATTCCTGTTTTTGATAAAGACAAGACCTCTACCGATGTGCTGATTTCCTGTTATCTGGCTAATATGCTCGGATTGAAAGTCGGTGATTCGTTCCTGACTTATTTCGTAGGTGAGAATATCCGTCCCCGCAAATTCCATATCACAGGTACTTACGAGACAGGTTTTGTCGATTACGACAAGATATTTGTGATGGCTGATATTCGCCAAACCCGTCGCCTGAACGATTGGGATGCAGACGAGGTTAGCGGTCTGGAGCTTCAAGTGGATAATTATGACCATCTGGATCAGATTGCAGAAGATCTGTATTTCGATATTGCAGAGAAACAGGACCGGAACGGCAATAGTTATTATACCCGCTCCGTCAAGGAAATGAATCCGATGATATTTGACTGGCTGGATGTGCAGGACATTAATGTAGTCGTGATTCTTGTTCTGATTCTTGCCGTTGCCGGGTTTACGATGATTTCCGGGCTTTTGATCATTATCCTCGAACGTACCAATATGATCGGTATCCTGAAGGCGTTGGGAGAATGCAATACCAGCATTCGTAAGATATTTCTTTATATCTCCTTTTTCCTGATCGGCAAGGGGATGATTTGGGGGAATGTGATTGGAATTGCGCTTTGCCTAATCCAATCCTTTTTCCATGTTGTGAAACTGGATCCGTCCATCTATTATCTGGATGCAGTACCTATCGACTTGACGGTATTATCTCTTGTCCTGCTGAATGTCGGTACGCTGGCCGCCTCCATGTTGATGCTGTTAGGGCCTTCCTACCTGATAACCCGTATCGAGCCGGCTAAAAGCATACGGTTTGAATGATTTATTTATGGCTTTGGTCGCCTGGCGGTGGAAAAACGAGGACTGTTGTATGTGACAGATGAAAAAAGTGCGGAGATAAAAGGTTTATTATCAGTGATGATTGAAAAATGATGAAAAATATATGCCGGCAACTCTTGCATAATTCAAATAAACCACCTACTTTTGCATCGCAATTCAGAGGAATGGCGGTGAAAAAAGAAATAATGGTTCGGTAGTTCAGTTGGTTAGAATACATGCCTGTCACGCATGGGGTCGCGGGTTCGAGTCCCGTCCGGACCGCTCAAAATAAACATTTTGGTGCGTTAGTTCAGTTGGTTAGAATACATGCCTGTCACGCATGGGGTCACGGGTTCGAGTCCCGTACGCACCGCGAAAGCCTTGGAAGTGAATACTTCCGGGGCTTTTTTATATCATACCTTTCCTGCTTTATTATGATGTCGGACGACAGTAATGAGTTCTTTTTTGAAGCTTGTTAAATAGATATGCAAAGCGCTTTTTCTTTTAAAATGGAACAATAAAACTTGCTTATCCGATTTATAGTATTATCTTTGTATCAGAGTTTGAGTTACGTATTATTATCGTATAGTTCTTCTTTTCAAAAAGTAGGTCTCTCCATTAATTTTCCTCCTCATACCCTATTAGTAATTAATAAAAATAAAATTTCAAATGAACATTTACATTACAGGCTTGAACTATAGCATTAATGATGCTGACTTAAATGATCTGTTTGCGGAGTATGGAGAAATTACTTCTGCAAAAGTTATTATGGACAGAGAAACAGGGCGATCCAGAGGATTCGGCTTTGTAGAAATGCCGAACGATGCAGAAGGCCAAAAAGCAATCGATACGCTTAACGGAACGGAATTGGAACAGAAAGTTATTTCAGTAAGCGTTGCACGTCCCCGGACGGAAAGACCTTCAAACGGTGGTGGATACCGTGATAGAGGAGGTTATAACAATAGAAGATATTAGTTTTCTTTTATATGAGGATATGTCAAAAATTATAACAGGTTTTTGACATATTCTTTCCTTACAGTTTAGTTAGCACCTGCCCCTTAATGCAATATCAGGACTCTCAAATCCTGTATTTTCCTGTGTTAGAAATTATTTTGCATTCTACTCAAGTCTTTATATGATAGATTGATAATTAATAAAATAAATATATATTACATGGCAAAATCCGTAACATTTAATAAACGAGAAAACGAAAAAAAGAAACAAGCCCGAAGAGCAGAAAAGCAAAAGAAGAAAGAAGATAGAAAGTTGCTTGGGAAAGCCAGTAGCTTTGATGATATGATCGCTTATGTTGATGAAAATGGAGTCATAACATCTACTCCCCCGGAATTCAATCCTAACAAAGAAGAGATAAAGCAGGAAGAAATTCTTATATCAGTCCCTAAAAAAGAAGAAATAGAGACCCCTTCCGTTCTGAGAGGACGCATAGATTATTATAATGAATCGAAAGGTTATGGTTTTATTAAAGACCTTGATGGTAATGAGAAATACTTTTTCCATGTGAGCAATAATTCTCTTGCCGATATTTCTGAAAATGATATTGTTACCTTTGACCTCGAACGGGGCCTGAGAGGTATGAATGCTATAAATATTAGTCTTGAAAATGAATCGGAAAACGAAAAATAAAATTTAAGATATGAAAAAAGGTGAGACCATGAGGTCGGATGCAAATTTATCCAGTCAGTTAACAAAGAATGCTCTGAAAGAACATAAGAAAAGAGTAGGGGAAGTGGTGCTTGTCGCTATTAGCCCGCGTACGACAATCGAACTCCCTGCTAACCTGTCGCAAGCAGAGAGGGATGTCCGCATAGAACTTTACAAAAAGCTGCATAGCTCTAAGGTATAGAATGATAAAAGAAAAGGTTGTCGGTGAAGACAACCGCTCTTTATTTGAATGATAAGCTATTCCATTAATGCAAAGCAACACCAAAGTACAGGCGCTTGTCCATGATAGTCACCTGCTATTCTTCGACGGTCATAATAATACTGCTTATCATTCTTTTTATTGGTTCCGACACACACTTCTGTAACATCTCCTTCTTTATTAATATAAGGAACTAATGCCATCCAAGCTTTGTGCACAACCGGAGAATATTCTTTTTTATCCAGCCATCCCGATTTGACACCTGTGATCATGGCGTATGTAAACATCGCTGTGCCTGATGTTTCCGGCCAGCATTCAGGATCGTCTATCAGCTGATTCCACATGCCGCCCGGCAATTGATATTCTTTCAGGCTTTTCATCATTAAGAGATATCCTTCCAATATGCGGGGGCGATCCTTATTGTCCTTCGGTAAATAACGAAGCAATTCTGTCATGCCAACAGCCATCCAGCCGTTTCCACGTCCCCAGAAAAACGGCACGTCCGGAGCATGGAAGAACAGGCCATTGGGACGTTGGAGTTCATCCAGATACATCACCATTTCACGGGCGGCCCGGTCTATATATTCTCTTTTCCCTGTGCTTTTGTATGCCTGTGATTGGATGATCGTGATCATAAACATATCGTCGATCCATAGACGGGTTTGCCAGGAGAATCCTTTTTCAGCCCATTCTTTTTCTTTAGCTGTTGCGCTGTCGGGCACTTGCCATTGCGTATCCGCATATGGCATACCCATATCCAAATAACGTTTGTCATTTGTGATTTGATAAAACTCAAGCGGCAGACAGCCAAACATATTCAAATCTACGTGGTACATGAGCGGTCGATAGTCCGCTTCAGTGGTAAACAGTGGTTCGAACTTGTTTTGAAGTTGTTTGAACAGCTCGTTGTCTTTGGTTACTGTCGCATATTTTAAGGCTCCATACCAAGTACAAACTTCTGCATAATGGATGCCATCTTTTCCATTCTTGTTATGAAACATATGCTTGGTAGAGATAAATCGTTTGCTTACCAGTTTCCCTACCTCTTTAGGTGTATAGCCTTCCGGAAAATTGTCGAAATCGGATTTGGAACTCGTTGCGCATTGTGTAAAAAATAATAGACATGCTAATGGAATAAAGAATTTTGTTTTCATATTAGTTTAATAAATAGGAAGCTACCCGTTGAATTCGGGTAGCTTCGATTAGACATATTTAATTAATAGTAACCTTGATTTTGTTCTTCAGCATCCGTTCCTCTTGGATTCAAGCGGTCTATGTGCTTTTGAGGAATCGGGCGAAGTTTATGGTGTGATTTGAAGGTTACGGCTCCTTCAGTGTTCCATTTCTTAACGTACTCTTCCAGTTTTTCGCATCGTACTAAATCAGTCCAACGGCAGGTTTCACCTAACAGTTCACGTCCACGTTCGTCTAATATGAAGTCGATGAAATTACTTTGGAGATCTGCCGCCGTTACTTGAATACTTGCAAAAGTATTATTGGTATCTCCCATTTGTCCACCTTCTTCACGCCAGTATTGAGGCATTTTGGTTTCGCCATCTTGCCATGCTGCACGTTTACGGACTATATTGATATAGTCGGCTGCCGTCTGGTAATCTCCATTACGCCCGGCTGCTTCCGCTGCAATCAGATAGGTTTCCGCCAAACGCATCCTTACCCATTCGCGTCCCCCTTGTCCGTCATTTACGGATAAGCGTAAAGGATCGAAATATTTCAGCAGGGGAGGATAGTAGCGGTTGTTTTTAGTAACATCTTCTCTATCCCAGGCGAAATATTTGTAACGATACGTTTCTGTAGTCGGGTTGATACTATAATAGATAGCAGTATCTCCCACTTCCAGTCCTGCGCCTTCGCGGTTGGCATAATAGACCCATTTAAAGCTCTTGTAGAAACGGGAGTCGTTTTTACGGTCAAACAATTGCAACATTGTTCTTTGTGATTGAAGATGCCTTCTGTATGGGCGCCCGTTTTCAAGGTCTCTCGTCATACCCGGTTGGTCTTCATACCAGGAACCCCAATATAAATGGAAGGTATTACCGTCTCCCCGGTAAACAGGATCGGTAGTGAACTGGACTGAAAAGATCACTTCTTTGTTGCCTTGATTATTGATGTCCCACAAGCTGGCGAAATCAGACAGTAATTCATATTGCCCGCTTTCAATGACCATTTTTGCATATTTCAAAGCATTTTCCATATCTGTAGGTTGCTGTCCGCGTTGGTCGCTGACTGCACTTCCGCGTGTAAGATACACTTTGGCTAACAGGTGGGCGGCGGCATATTTGGCGGCTTTTCCTGTCTTGGCCGGTTTCTCGGGAGAATATTCTACCGAATACTCCAAGTCTTTGATGATCTGATTATAAATGTCGGCGACTGAAGCACGCGGGAAATCAGTTCTCACATCGAAAGATACATCCAATACCAAAGGTATATTTCCGAATTGTTGTACCAGTTCGAAATAGAAAAATGCACGAAGGAAAGACATTTCGGCGAGAGCCACTTGCTTTTGGTTTTCCGTCATCGAGGTAGAGCCTTCTACTTGCTGAATTACTAAGTTCGCAGTATTAATCGCTTTATAATGGTTTTCCCAGAATTCATATAAAACACTGGCATCCGGGTTCAACTGGCTTCCGTATTTGTTGAAGGCGTCAGCTTGCTTTCCTGGATCTTCTCCTTGTGTGAATAGATCAGTGCCGTATTCTGTCAGTACATTATATCTTTCATTGCCCGCTCCCCAGCGCATAAAGCTGTAAGTCGCTGTAGCCGCAGATTCAACACCTGCAACAGTCCCATAATAATCAGGAGTTAAACGGGGAAGGTCTTTCTCCTTCAGATAATCATCACAACTTGTCAGTCCGAAGCATGCGCTTGCCAGACTAAGAAGAACGATCTTCTTTATATTATTAGATTCTTTCATTGTTTCTTATTTTTTTGATTAAAAACTTATATTAAGACCTACCAACCAGGTTGAGGGGGTTGGACGTGTATAACCGGCATATGTTCCGTCAACACTTTGGTTCAGCGTATTTTCCGGATCAACTCCGCTAAAGTTTGTCCACATCCATGAATTTTGTGCCTGAACATAGATACGGCAACGTGAGATATCCCATTTCTTTGTAATCTGACTTGGAATGGTGTATCCCAAGGTTACGTTACGAAGTTTAATAAAATCGCTTTTTTCGTAATGTAACGTTTCATAATACGGAAGATAATCGACACCTTCGATCGGACGGGGAAATGCGTTTGTCGGATTTGTCGGAGTCCAGTAATCGACTTTCACATTGCCGTTTCTGTGAGCCTGATTCAGATAACTGATGTTATTTTTAACCATAGCACCGAAGTTACCTTCGAAGAAGAAGCTGAAATCAAAATCTTTATATCTGAATGTGTTATTTAAACTCAATATGAATTTAGGTCTTTGCTGTCCTTGGATAACACGGTCGTCAGAAGTGATTTTGTAATCGCCATTATCCCACAGTCGGATTGTTCCCGGAGAAAAGTTACTTCCGTTTTTATTGAACTTTTCCATTTCGGCACGATCTTCCGGAGTATCTTGCCAGATACCGACTTTCTTATAATCATAGAATACGTTGATTGCTTCACCGATGAACCAGGCGCTACCAGGATCATCTTCTTTACCGTTATATAACTCTACGATCTCTTCTTTATTGGCATACATCATGAAGTCTGTCGACCATGTGAAATTCTTGTTGTTGACATTCAGTGAGTTCAACGTAAGCTCAACTCCCTTGTTACGTGTCTTTCCTACATTCGATTTTATCTGGTTGAAACCGGAAACAATGGGC
Organism: Parabacteroides acidifaciens; assembly: GCF_003363715.1. Taxonomy (GTDB): domain Bacteria; phylum Bacteroidota; class Bacteroidia; order Bacteroidales; family Tannerellaceae; genus Parabacteroides; species Parabacteroides acidifaciens. Next base: position 18,330 of record NZ_QREV01000021.1, on the reverse strand, counting down.
AATTGTCTGTCTAACAGCAAGTCTTTTGTGTTTTGTAAATACAGATCAATTGTTCCGTTAAGCCTGTTTCCGAAGAATCCGAAATCAAAACCGGCATTCCATTGGCCTGTAGTCTCCCAGGTCAATGTCGTATTAGGCATTTTATCAGGAGCATAGCCAAAGATCGATTCGCTGCCGTAATTATAAGGCTTTTGTGTCAATGTCCCTTTTGTTTCATAAGGATCTACTTCCGAGCTGGCAACAACACCGTAGCCCATGCGCAATTTCAGGTTACTGAGGAATGTCGCATTTTGCATGAATGACTCTTCATTAATACGCCAAGCCAATGCCGCAGCCGGAAAAGCGACCCATTGATGTCCTTCTGCCAGACGTGAAGACCCGTCATATCGGGCTGAAACGGTTGCCAGATATTTCCCTTTAAAACTGTAATTCAATCGAGCCATGAAGGAGGCCAACTTCCACTGTGTCTTACCGCTTTCCGTTTTTTCGGGATTGGAGGCGGAACCTACGTCGTTGTATAGCAATTCGTCAGCGGGGATCCCCTGGACAGGTATTTTGTTGTATTCCCGGAGGTATTCATTGATCGACTGGAGTAAGGTCACACCGATCGTATGATCTTCAAAAGTTCTGTCATAGAATAACAAGTTCTCCCAGGTAAACATAGATCTGTTTTCCGTACCGTTTCTGGCGTAATTCATGGTGTTGCCCCGTGCTTCAGCCGATTGGAAATTATAATCCTGTCTGGTCTCATAGTCTATACCTAAATTCGTACGGAAGCGGAGTCCTTTCAGCGGTAATGTGATGTCGGCATAATAGCTACCGATAAATCGGTTTATCTTTAAAGGATTCGAGACTGCTCCTTCAGCTAACCGGAGCAATGGGTTACGCCATTGGTCATCCGTCCCTGAGACTTTTTCCAACAGATTGCCGTCGTCGTCATAAAAACGTCCCATAGGCATGACACGCCAAGAGTTGAACAGGGTTGAACCTCTTTCCTGTGTGGAGTGGGTATATCCTGTAAATGCCCCGAACTTGATGTATTTATTAACCGAGTGTTCGAGATTCAAACGGATTGAATAGCGTGAAAAGTCTTCATCTTTAACAAGCCCTTTGTAATCATAGTATGAACCGCTGAATGTGAAGCTGGTTTTGTCTGTACCTCCACGTACGCTCAGCTGATGATCGGTAACCATACCGGTACGTTGTACGGCATCCCACCACTTACTGCCTGAGCGGACTTTTGAAGGATCGTAATTGCCGTTTTCATCGTAGGCCATTCGTAAAGACTCCAACGTGTAAGGATCGTTGGCGAAAGACCCGATCTTCTGGTCTTCTTCCCAACTTGGTGTTGCCGAGAGATATTTACCTGTGGAACGGTAGGATTCGCGAACGGTTTCCGCATAAGCTGCACCATCCATATATTCCAACTGGTTCAGCACGGTCTGGAAACCTATGTATCCGTTATAGTCGACCTGGGTTTTTCCGGCTTTCCCTTTTTTAGTAGTTATCAGGATAACACCGTTTGAACCTCTTGCACCATAGATCGCGGTTGCAGAAGCATCTTTAAGAATATCTATCGTTTCAATGTCCGAAGGACTGATTTCATTGAGACCTCCCACGACAGGAATACCGTCCACGATATAAAGAGGATCGCTGCTACCGCTGATAGAGCGTTTACCTCTGATGACAACAGAAGCGCTTTCACCGGGTTTCGTTGTTGAATTGGATACGAATACGCCGGGAAGACGTCCTTGGATGGCCTGAGTTGCACTTGTAACGGGCGATTTGGAAATTGTTTCCGAATTGACAGAGGAGACCGAACCGGTGAGATCTTTCTTCTTAACGGTTCCGTATCCTACTACGACAATTTCTTCAAGTCCCAATGTCTCTGCTTCCAACGTAATGTTCAGGTTTGACTGGCTGCCCACTTTTATTTCCCGTGTTTGATAACCGATATAGGAAATAACAAGTACCGGATTTGTTTCCGCGACAGACAACGAGAATCTGCCATCTATATCGGTCACAGTACCTGTAGTTGTTCCCTTCACCACGATATTCACACCGATTAAAGGTTCTTTTGTGTTATCGACAATTGTCCCGGTAATGGTTCTTGTCTCTTGCTGTAATATTGGAAAAGAGGAATTTGCCTTTTTTGATTTGGCGATTGAAACCTGGCGGTCGTTTATGGTATACGCCAGATCTGTATCGGCAAAAAGATTATTCAAAATAACATCAAGAGTTTTAGAATTGACTTTTATGTCAACCTTCTTTTCCAAGTCTTGACGGACATTGTCGGAAAAAAAGAAAACATACTCCGACTTTTTCTCAATAACTCCGATTACTTCTTTTATCGACTGCTTGTTGACGTCGAGCGAAAGTAACGTATTTTGAGAATAGGTCATAGAAAATGAATTTCCAATGCTTAAGACCAATAAAATGATTATGATTTTCATAATATGTAAGGTATAACGTAGACCGTTAAACCACGATCTATCGAGATAATGATTTATTTTCATATATTTGTAGTGATTTTAAAAGTTTAGTACGTGATAATAACTTTGGAATCTTATGCCGGGTAATACTGCAATATTGTCCGGCATACTTTTTTTCATAATGGATGTTTCATAGGCATTTCAATTTAAATTAGACTTATTGTTAGCAAATGTGATTATTCCTATTTCTTTTGTACCAATATCCGATCTGCTTTCTGCGAATATTTAATCGGAATCGTGTTATATATGGTTTTCATGACATCTTCCAAGTTATCGAATAAAACTAATTTCCCGTTGCATTTCAGTTGTGCAATGTTTTCATCATAATCGATGGGTGTATCATAATAGCGGGACAAACGTTTTAATATATTGGATAACGGCTCGCTTGCAAACTGAAGGTAACCCTCTTTCCAACTGATATAATTATTGACATCTATCTGTTGGACGGATATTTTATCCATCGATACGGATAACATCTGGTTGGGCTTTAAGCGAGCTTTTTCTTTATTAATGCTGACATCCACACATCCTTCCACCAATACGACTGAATAATCAGTATCTTCATCATAGGCTGTGACATTGAATTGAGTTCCCACGACATTTATAGTCATGTGGGAGGTGTTGACATAAAAAGGCTTGGCCTTATTTTTCTCAACTTCAATATATATTTCACCGTCGACCCAGATTTCTCTTCTATCAATTTTGAATGTTGTCGGGAATTTAAGTGTGGAGCCGGAATTAACCCAAACTTTGGAACCGTCGGCTAACGTCAGGCTCGATCGTTTCCCTTTGGGAACAATCAAGGTGTTTAATGCAGTTTCTTCTTCTTCTGTTTTTGAAACTTTTATTTGTTCAACTCCTGCGTTTGCGGTGATTTCTCCTTTCTTGTCATATTTAATATCTGCATCTTCTTCGAATGTGATAGTTCTGTTATTGGCCAACACTAATTGTATATCTTTTTGATTGACAGTGCTGCTGTCTGCTACAACAAGCAGGTTTTCGTGTGGAACTTCATTCTTGCCAGAAAAGAATGGTTGCAACAGAACCAGAAGCAGGGCGGCACAGGCTACTGCTGATACTGTCAGATATATCCGGAATCGACGTCGTTTATTCCTGTTTTCTATATCTTTCTGTATTAAATCAAATAAGTTCCGTTTCTCTTCCGGAGAAAGTTTTTGAGTGTTCAATTTTATTGATTTTAAGATGCTTATCGCTTCTTCTATCTCATCTGTCAGATGTGGGTTTACCTTAATAAATTGCTCCCAATAAAGATTGTCTTCCTGAGTCGGAAACAATCTCCATTGTATAAAAGACTTATTCTGTAACCACTGATTCGATAGCATATTCGATTAATTTTCATAATATAGACGATCCGGAATTTTTTTTGTTCCCATTTTTTCTAAATATTTTCGTCACGCATGCGTTTTATTGCTCTGGATATAAGTTTTCTTACAGCAGGGGCGGTCATATCCAACAGGTCTGCCACATCTTCGTACTCCATTTCTTGTATGAAGCGTAAATAGACAGCTTCTCTCTGTCTATCTGTCAGGATTTCCAGTAAAGTCTTTATTTCTGTTTCAAGAGCCAGCTTGTCTTCATTAGCGATCAACTCATCTAAAACAGAAGGTTCGATTAAAAACGGTAAGTCCGGAGCTTCAACGATATTTTCTTTATTGAGGGATTTATAGATGTCGAACAGGCGGTTTTTGAGCATTCGGAATAAATAGTATTTCAAATGTGTGATTCCTTCCAGTTGCTTCTTGTTTATATAGAACTTGAAAAAAGTATCTTGTATCGCATCTTTGAGCGTTTCCCGTTCGAATCCTAACCCTATGCCATAGGCGAACAGTTCGTCGACATATTTATTATATATCAATGAAAAAGCATTGTTGTCTCCTTTCAGGAATGAAAATAGCAGAAACTGCCCCTCTTCGTCGTTTGCTTTTTTATTTTCGTCGTGTTCGCTTATATTACTCACTCAAAAACGGATCTTCTTTTCTTATTGAATACAAATGTAGTAAAAAATACTATTCCGGAATGAAAAGCATTTGTTATGTATCACTATTAAGCTATTTATTAGCTATTTCAGTATGGATGTAACCCTTGAAAGCATTTTTCGCGTCATGATTTTGTTATTCAGGAAACTGACTATGTAGCCGGTGATACAAGCGGCTATCAGCGAGCCTTCCCTGACTCCTTCAATCCGTCGTGTGAAGATCAGCGATAGTAGAATTGCAATCGTTACCAGGGTAAAGTCAAATACGACTTTGAACTTGCCGAATTCTTTGTTATAACGGCGTGAGGCATAATTGACAAATCCTTCGGCACTCATCATCGCTACCTGAGGCTTAATCTCTAACACGACACCGATAGACTGGACAACGCATCCGATCAATAATAACCCGATCGACATGATGTAATTGGAAGGCTGTAAACCTTCTGTTATTGCCATATTAAAATCGATAAAGGCAGAAAAGAGGAATGAAAACGGGATTTGCAGAAGGATCGAAATCCTGTCCTGGCGGCTTTGGATTCCACGTATAAGCCAGAATTGACCTAATATAAGTAATACATTGACAATGAAAGTGCAAGTCCCTAAAGAAAGCGGGCTGTTGAGGCTTAATACATAGTTTACACTTGAAATGGGAGTTGTCCCTAATGTAGAGTGTATGATTAATACAATTCCGGCTGCTAAAAAATATAATCCGATGATAAATACCAAATACTTTTTTAAAATGATTTTTATATTCATATCTCACGACAATAATTTAATCAGATCTAATTGCTTCCCGCAATTAAGTGTATGCAAATGTCGCTATTTTTTTGTGAAGCAAATTGTATTTTGGGTGAAAAAACGTTATTCGTGAGGGCTATTTTTATTGTGTATTCGCCGGAAGGATAGAAAGATTTTGTATCTTTAGAGCAACTAAACAGGGTATCTTATGTTTGAACATTTTGATTTTCAGCAGATGATCAGTGCATTCATTGTATTGTTTGCTGTGATTGATATAATTGGTTCTATACCAATCATAATCAATCTGAAAGAAAAAGGTAAGGATGTGAACGCCATGAAGGCTACGGTTATCTCTTTTTTATTGATGATCGGGTTCTTTTATGCGGGTGATGTTTTGCTGCGGCTTTTCCATGTGGATATCGAGTCGTTTGCAGTGGCGGGATCGTTTGTGATTTTCCTGCTCTCTCTGGAAATGATCCTGGACATAGAAATCTTTAAAAACCAGGGTCCGATAAAGGAGGCGACGCTTGTGCCGCTGGTCTTTCCTCTGCTGGCCGGCGCCGGTTCATTTACTACGTTGTTGTCTTTGAGGGCGGAATATGCCAATGTTAACATCGTGATCGCGTTAATACTGAATATGGTATGGGTGTATTTTGTTGTCCGGATGACGACTCGTATCGAACGTTTTTTCGGGAAAGGCGGAATTTATATTATCCGGAAGTTTTTCGGCATTATTCTACTGGCGATATCGGTCCGCTTGTTCACGGTTAATATCAATCTGTTGATGGAAGCGATACAAGGGCATTGAGCAGGAACTATAAAGCTTCCTTTTTGTTTTTTACCTGTCCTTTTGGGACAACCGAATAGCTGCTGTAATCTCCGGCTAACTGGTTAGGCATCAAGTTTACGGATTTAACAGCAATGCTGTTCCCTTTTTTCGTAAATACCAGACACTGGTCGTTTAGTTTTCTTTCTTCCAGATTGAATACCATATTCGGATTAAAATGCTGCCCGTTCACCCGTACTTCAAAATGGAGATGTTCGGTTGTTGCCCGTCCGGTGCGCCCTGTCAGTGCGATCGGCTGGCCTGCTTTTACGTGGTCGCCCGGTTTAACGAGGTTTTTGGAATTATGGCTATAGACGGTTTCCAACCCGTTATAATGGCGCACTACGACTACATTCCCGTATGCGTAGTAAGGTTTTGCCAGACGAACGATCCCTTCAAAAGCGGATACGATTGTGTCGTTTGCACAAGTTTTCAAGTCCACACCCGAATGATGTCTTCTGCGCCCGGCATAAGGAGAGATTACTTTGGCTCCGGGTAAGGGAAATGCATAATCCTCTTTTTGTATGAGGCTGAGGTCGATCAGCATGGATGTTTCGTCGGCCATCAGCTTCGGATCCGCTACGGCGATATCGCTTTTCTCTCTGGCTGAAAAGTTCTCTGTTATATTTTTACGTGGAGATGTTTGCGGGTTCAGTTCCGGTTCTTCCGGGAACAAAAAAGCGAAATCTGTGGCAGGAAGAGGCACTTCTGTTACCGGCAGGACCAAAATTGATTCTTGTTGCGGGACAGGTTGCGTTTGAGCCGTCCACAAAGAGTGGCAGGCACTTAATACAAATAATATGATGATTAACAGTAGACTATAGTGTGTTTTAAACATCTTGTGAAATTGTTAGCGCTACAAAAATAGGGAAAAACGGCTAAAGAAAATATCTCCTTTTTATTTGTTTACATATCATTCCGATTTCTTTATATTTATTATTGTAGCGGAATTTGAGAGGGATTAAGTGAAAAAAGGCTTCCGAAATTGCTTCGGAAGCCTTTGAATGCCAAACTATTTGTGATTACTCACTTATCATTTGAATAAAGAACGGGCAATACCCAGTTCCAAACCGCGTAATTCAGCCAAGCTGCGCAGACGGCCGATGCAGGAATAACCTGGGTTTGTTTTTTTATGCAAGTCGTCGATCATCTGGTGGCCGTGATCCGGACGCATGGCGATCGAGCAACCGCGCTCCTGCTCGATTTCGAGAAGCGCTTTCATAACTTCATAAACATTTACGTCGCCTTCCAGCAAGTTTGCTTCGTAGAAGTTTCCGGCTTCGTCGCGTTTTGTACTGCGTATGTGGACAAAGTCGATACGGTCGCCGAAGCGTTTCATCATACCGGCCAGATCATTATCGCCACGCACACCGAACGAACCGGTGCAAAGGCACAAACCATTGCTCTTATTCGGAATCGCTTCGATCAGTTTGCAGAAATCTTCTTCTGTGCTCAGGATACGTGGTAAACCGAGAATAGGATAAGGAGGATCATCCGGATGGATAACCATGCGTGCGCCAACTTCGTCGGCAACCGGAGTAATCTCTTTCAGGAAATAGATCAGGTTGGCACGAAGTCTTTCCGCGTCGATATCTTTGTAGCGATCCAGTTCTGCACGGAACTGGTCCAGTGTGAAGCTCTCTTCCGAGCCGGGCAGACCTGCGATCATATTCCGGACCAGCAATGCCTTGTCGTCTTCCGTCATTTCATCGAGACGGGCTTTTGCGATTGCTTTTTCTTCGTCCGTATATTCCTGTTCGGCAGCAGGGCGTTTCAGGAGATAAAGGTCGAAAGCCATGAAAGCGGCACGTTCGAAGCGCAACGCCTTGGAACCGTCCGGCATGGTGTAAGCCAAGTTGGTACGCGTCCAGTCCAGAACCGGCATGAAGTTATACGTGATCACACGAATGTCGCAAGCAGCCAGATTGCGGATACTTTCTTTATAATTATCGATATATTTCTGGAAGTCTCCACTCTGTGTCTTGATATGTTCGTGTACAGGAACACTTTCCACAACGCTCCAGCGCAAGCCGGCAGCTTCGATCATATCTTTACGTTTCTGGATTTCCTCTACTGTCCATACTTCTCCGTTCGGGATATGGTGCAAGGCATTTACAATTCCGGTTGCGCCGGCCTGGCGGATATCGGAAAGGCTAACTGGATCGTTTGGTCCGTACCAGCGCCAAGTTTGTTCGCATAAATACATAATGTCTTGTTATTAATTAGGATTAAATAGAGAATGCATCAAACCCACCGTCTACAATCGCAATTGTTCCGGTTACGAATTTAGAAGCGTCGCTGATCAGATACTGGATTGTTCCGAACAATTCTTCCGGTGAACCCAGACGTCTGAACGGAGTATGTGCAATGACTGATTCGGCACGCGGAGTATAAGAACCGTCCGGATTAGTCATCAAAGTACGGTTCTGCTCGGTCAGGAAGAATCCCGGAGCGATCGCATTCACGCGCAAACCTTCACCGAATTTGATTGCCAGTTCGCCAGCCAGATATTTAGTCAGGTTGGAGATAGCCGCTTTGGCAGCACCGTAACCGACCACGCGTGTCAACGGACGCAAAGCAGATTCGGAAGAGAAATTCACGATCGCACCTTCTTTCTGTTGTGCCATTACATCAGCAAATACCATTGTCGGAAGAACTGTTCCGAACAGGTTCAGATCAACCACTTTGCGGAATGCATCTATGTTCAGGTCGAAAATAGTGCTGTCCGGTCCGATAGTCGCACCTGCCATATTTCCGCCGGCTGCATTCAGCAATGCATCGATACGGCCGTATTTAGCTAAGATGTCTTTTTTGTTCTGTTCCAGGACTTCTTTGTTCAACACGTCAGTCAGGTAGAAGCTCGCTTCTCCTCCTTTTGCCTTGATTTCGGCAACAATCTGTTCTCCTGTTTCTGCTGCACGGTCGAGAATCACGATTTTAGCACCTTCTTCAGCCAAGTGGCCTGCAATACCCCGACCAAGGATTCCGGCTCCGCCGGTAATGATAACGACTTTGTCTTTAACGCAAAATAAATTAGCCATGTTTTTATTGTTTATGTTGTGATAATTCCATTGTTTCTGTTGTATTGTGCTCGCGCACACATCGGGCACAAAAGTATAGTATTTATTTATCAAACAAAAAGAAAACAAGGAAAAAATACCTTTTTATGTTTTCAAATATAATTGTTGTAGTATTTGATATTCTCTTTTATCAGAATGTCGATCGGCATGTAATTGATCTGCTCGACTTTCTCTTTCAGGACCAGATGGCGGAACAGAGCCCGTATGCAATTGAATCCTTGTACCTCCGGCCGTTGGGCGATCAGATGGGTGATATTGCCGTTGTTCAGGCAGGTGATGTTTGAATCGATCACATCATAACCGATCAGCCTGAACTTTTCTCCTTTTGCCTGGAAATATTTGCCTAATAAATGAGCGCGCGAGTTGAATATGATACCGGCACTGACTTCCGGATGTTCCTTGAGGAAGGCATCCAGAACCTGGATGTTCTTTTCCGGTTCGTCGGCATGCAGTTGTACGGAATAAATCCGTCCGTCGTAGTCCTTTTCTGTGAGATAATTCCGGAAACCTTCTTCCCGTTTCATGACTTGTGTCACCTGCATTTCTCCTTTGCGGATAAAGCGGAAGATGGCGATATTCTCTGTCGGATTGATCTGTTCGTAAAGAAGACGACCGGCGATGTATCCGGAGTCATACGAGTTGGTCCCGTAGTAAGCCACGCAATTCGTGTTTTCGATGAATGCGTCAATCAAAACATATGGAATCTGTAATTGGTCCAGCCGGGAGGTCAGCTTGACCACGCTTTCGCGGAACTGTGTCGCAATCACGACGCCCTGGCAGTCCGCCTTCTCGATCCGGGGGATAAGCTCGTCGAAGCTGCCTTTGTCATACTGGTTAAAACACATGCGCTCGACTTCAACATTATAGCTGAACATCTCTTGTTCCGCCTTGTCTATGCCTTCGCACAGTTTATCCCAATATTCGCCTTTTGCAAAAGAGGGGATCAGCGTGATGAAATGATAGTTCTTTTTCAGTGCAAGGGAACGTGCTATCAGGTTAGGATGATAGTCTATCTCTTTTAATACTTTTTCGACCTTTTTCTGTGCCTCTTCCGACACCTTACCCCGATTGTGTAATATGCGGTCAACGGTTCCGGTAGATACGCCGGACATTTCTGCTATGTCTTTTATTCTGTATGTCTTACCCATAAGCTGGAAAAGTTACAGCCCGCAGAAGTTTTCTTTTTGCGGGCTGCCTGTCTGTTTTATAATGATTATTGTTGTTCTGTTGTTGTCGAAATAGAATTTAATTTTCTGAATGTATAGCACTGCATCATGTATATCAGTGGTGCGGCAACGAAAAGACCGACAAAAAACAGGATACAGCCCACTATTGCAATACCGATCATCGCCAATGCCAGCAAAAACAAAGGCATAACCTGCCCTTCGGTGAGCTTCCAGCTTTTTTGAAGGGATTCTATAATGCCGCAATCTTCTTCAACTATATAAGCCGAATAAAATTGCAGGCGGAGAGCCAGATAGATGCCCGGGACAATCAGTAATATTGTACCGATACTAACCGCAATACCCATAATAAGGCTGGCGACAAAATAAGTGACGATCTTGCGGGATTGCTGCCCGTAAGCAGAGAATTGTGGTTCTTCACCGTCAATTGTCTGGAACATGTTTTTGAAATACCCTAACATGAAAATACAACCGATGATAGCGCTGATCAGATTAACGACAATCTTGCCGACCATCGAACCTTGCGCCGGCATGCCGAACAAACTGATGATTGATGATAGGATAAAATATCCGATAAACAGCCCTGCCAGTACCCAAATCTGTGATTTAGTGTACTTCCATGAAGTGCTGAACACTTCTGAGATCATAAACTTTGGTTCCATGTGAATTGATTATTTAGGTTATATATGGCGTAAAATTAGGATAAATTATTGAATAAACAAATTACCCGTTAAAATTATGTAGCAATTCGAACGAATATATTTTCGATCGGTCAAAGTCTTGATATGTCTCTGATACAGAAATATAAAATAAGCAATTTTTTAGTATAAAAGAATGTATAAACGGGAAAAGTACAATAAAAAGATTCTACATTTGTACGTTTTTTTAGCAAGTGTAGCCCGCTGATAGTAACTATTGGACGATAAAATTCCAATTTTGTGTATAAAAAGAAGAGTTCTAAAGGCAGAAAATGATCATTCCAACGGCATGGAATAAAAGTTCCATCGGCATGGAACAAAAGTTTCACGAGCATGGAACAAAAGTTTCACGGGCATGAAACAAAAGTTTCACCCGGTAGAAAACGTGAAACTAAACGGGAAAGAAAATAGGTATTGAATATATATTAATAATGAATATGGATAAACAAATGTTGAGAACTACTATTACCCAATTGAGGCAAATCGCTTTATTTGCAGTGGGGGTGTCTTTATTAACCGCTTGTGGAAACAGCCAGGGCGGTATGAAATTAGGGGATAATGAATATGCTGTTCTGACAGTCAGTTCAACAACCAGTGACCAGTCAACATCCTATCCGGCAACAATCAGAGGTACGCAGGATATTGAAGTCCGTCCCCAGGTTTCGGGTTTTATTGTGAAGTTGTGTGTGGATGAAGGAGCGACTGTCCGCAAGGGGCAGGCTTTATTCCAGATCGATCCGACGCAGTATGCCGCTGCGGTAGGGCAGGCGAAAGCTGCCGTCGAAATGGCCAAAGCAAATGTGAGTACTTTGACGTTGACCGAAAAGAACAAAAAGGCATTGTTCGATCAGAAGATTATCAGTGATTTTGAATATCAGACAGCCATCAATCAGTTGATGTCGGCTAAGGCAAGTCTGGCCCAGGCAGAAGCGTCTTTGGTCAGTGCGAGCCAGAACCTGTCTTTCTGTACGGTGACGAGCCCGTCGAACGGCGTTGTCGGTACTTTCCCGTACCGTATCGGAAGTTTGGTAAGCCCTTCCGTTGCACAGCCATTGACGACTGTGTCTGAAATCGGGGATGTTTATGTTTACTTCTCCATGACGGAAAAAGAACTGTTAGGATTGACGAAAGCCGGTGGTACACTGAAAGAACAGCTGGAAAAAATGCCGGCTGTGCAATTGCAGTTGTCCGACGGCTCGCTCTACCATGCAGAAGGAAAGATCGATGCCGTAAGCGGTGTGATCGACCAGTCTACCGGTTCTGTCAGCATGCGCGCCATTTTCCCGAATGACAAGAATATTCTGAGAAGCGGTGGAACGGGTAATATCGTTTTCCCGTACACGATGGATAATATCATTATGATTCCTCAGGCTGCTACGGTAGAAATCCAGGACAAGAAGTTCGTTTTCGTCCTGCAGTCTGACAACACAGTGAAGAATACGGAAATCCGGGTTTCAAATCTGGATGATGGGAAGAGCTATCTGGTTACGAATGGCTTGAAGTCCGGTGACAAGATCGTGATTGAAGGCGTACAGAAGCTGAAAGACGGCCAGGCTATCGAGCCGATTACTCCGGAACAGCAGAAAGCCAAGTACGATCAGGCTTTGAAAGACCAGCATGACGGTAATCTGAAGACCGCATTTAATTAATTACTCCCATTTGTTCGTTAAAAACAGAAAATATGAAATTAGATAGATTTATAAATCGCCCGGTGCTCTCTACGGTGATCTCCATCGTAATTGTAATCCTGGGTATCTTAGGCTTGTTGACCTTGCCTATTACCCAATATCCGGACATTGCACCTCCAACCGTGTCGGTGAGGGCCACTTATACGGGTGCCAATGCACAGACCGTATTGAATAGTGTGATCGCGCCTCTGGAGGACCAGATCAACGGTGTGGAGAATATGATGTATATGACTTCAAATGCATCAAACAACGGTTCTGCCGATATTTCCATTTACTTCAAACAGGGAACGAATCCGGATATGGCAGCTGTCAATGTCCAGAACCGTGTCTCTATGGCGCAAGGTTTGCTGCCGGCCGAAGTAACAAAGATCGGTGTGACGACGCAGAAGCGCCAGAACTCCATGTTGATCGTATTTGCCGTGTATGATGCGGAAGACCGTTACGACCAGAAGTTCCTTGAAAACTACGCCAAGATCAACCTGATCCCGGAAGTACAGCGTGTACCCGGTGTCGGTGATGCAAACGTGTTGGGTACCGACTATTCCATGCGTATCTGGTTGAAGCCGGATGTGATGGCCGAGTATCATTTGGTTCCGACGGATGTTTCGACTGTTTTGGCTGAACAGAACGTCGAGGCGGCTCCGGGATCTTTCGGTGAACAGGGAAACCAGACGTTCCAGTACACGATCCGTTACAAAGGACGTTTGCAGACTGCCGAAGAGTTTGAGAATATGGTGGTAAAAGCCCTTCCCGACGGCGAAGTGCTCCGCCTGAAAGATATCGCGGATATCGAGTTGGGACGTTTGACTTATAACTTCTCCAATAAAGTAAACGGTCATAATGCCGTAGCTTGTATCGTCTACCAGATGGCCGGTACGAATGCGACCGAGACTATCAATAACATTCAAGACCTGCTGGTGGAATCCGAGAAGACGATGCCGCCGGGAATGAAAGTCGAAGTGTCCATGAATGCCAACGACTTCTTGTATGCTTCTATCCATGAAGTAATCAAGACACTGTTGGAGGCCTTTATCCTGGTGTTTATCGTGGTGTATATTTTCTTGCAGGATTTACGCTCCACGTTGATTCCGGCTATTGCCATCCCGGTTGCCTTGATCGGTACATTCTTCTTGCTTTCAATGATCGGATTCAGTATCAACTTGCTGACCCTTTGTGCTATGGTGCTTGCCATTGCGATTGTGGTCGATGATGCGATTGTGGTCGTCGAGGGGGTCCATGCCAAACTGGACCAGGGATATAAGTCGGCTAAGCAAGCTTCTATCGACGCGATGAGCGAGTTGGGCGGTGCTATCGTTTCCATTACATTGGTCATGATGTCCGTGTTTATCCCCGTAAGTTTCATGGGCGGAACAGCCGGTACGTTCTATCGCCAGTTCGGTCTGACGATGGCGATCGCAATCGGTTTGTCTGCCTTGAACGCCTTGACTTTGAGCCCGGCGCTGTGTGCGATGTTCCTGAAGCCCCACGAAGAAGAACATGAGAATAAGAAGACGACGTTTGTCACGCGTTTCCATAAATCGTTCAATGCGGCTTATGACTCGTTGCTGAAGGGATATAAGAAACGTGTCTTATTCTTTATCCAGAAGAAATGGTTAGCGTTCGGGACAGTTATCGGTTCTATTGCCCTGTTGATCTTCTTCATGGAAGTTACGCCGACAGGTATGGTGCCGAATGAAGATACCGGTACGATCATGGGAGCAGTGACATTGCCGCCGGGAACATCAATGGAACGTACGCAGGAAATTATGCAGCGCGTCGATAGCCTGATCGCTTCTGATCCGGCTGTAAAATCACGTACGGCAATTACCGGTTTCAGCTTTATCGGTGGTCAGGGACCTTCTTACGGTTCGTTTATCATTAAATTGAAAGACTGGGATGAACGTTCGATCATGCAAAGTTCGGATGTTGTTTACGGTAGTTTGTTCATGCGTGCGCAGAAGATTATAAAGGATGGACAGGTGTTGTTCTTTACTCCGCCTATGATCCCGGGTTATTCGGCATCCAGTGATATCGAGTTGAACATGCAGGATAAGACAGGTGGTAGCCTGGAGAAATTCTTTGATGTGTCAAAAGATTATATGGCAGCATTGATCGCCCGTCCGGAAATTAAATCCGCGCAGACGACTTTCAACCCCAACTTCCCGCAATACATGATCGATATCGATGCGGCAGCCTGTAAGAAGGTGGGCATCAGCCCGAGCGATATCCTGATGACGCTCCAGGGATATTACGGAGGTTTGTATGCATCCAACTTCAACCGTTTCGGAAAGATGTATCGTGTAATGGTACAGGCTGATCCTACTTTGAGAACGAATATGGAATCGCTGAAGAATATCAAAGTAAAGAATGGAGATAAGATGGCTCCGATTTCCCAGTTCATTAGTATGACAAAGGTATATGGCCCGGATATTATCAGCCGTTTTAATATGTACACATCCATGAAGGTGATGGTTGCTCCGGCCGACGGTTTTACCAGCGGTCAGGCGTTGAAAGCGATTGCAGAGGTGGCTGCGACCAACCTGCCTGCCGGTTTCGGTTACGAATTGGGAGGTATGGCGCGTGAAGAGGCTGAAACCAGCGGTAGTACGACAGGTTTGATCTTCCTGCTCTGTTTCGTATTCGTTTACTTGCTGCTGAGTGCCCAGTATGAAAGTTACATCCTGCCGTTGTCCGTATTGCTCTCCATTCCGTTCGGTTTGATGGGTAGCTTCCTGTTCGTGCAGGGATGGGCCGCTTTGGGTAATATCCCGGCTCTGAAGATGATCTTAGGTACGATGTCCAATAATATCTATATGCAGATTGCCTTGATCATGTTGGTGGGTCTGTTGGCGAAGAACGCGATTCTGATCGTTGAGTTCGCCCTCGAACGCCGCCGTATGGGTATGAGCATTACGTGGGCTGCCGTCTTGGGTGCCGCTGCCCGTTTGCGTCCTATCCTGATGACATCATTGGCTATGGTTGTCGGCTTGTTGCCTATGATGTTCGCATTCGGTGTAGGTGCTCATGGTAACCGTACGTTGGGTACTGCTGCTATCGGCGGTATGTTTATCGGTATGATTTGCCAGATATTTATTGTGCCGACCCTGTTCGTGGTATTCCAGTACTTGCAGGAGAAATTCAAACCGATTGAATGGGAAGATTTGGACAACAGCGACCTGAATACGGAAATAGAACAGTACGCAAAAACAAAATAAGAGATGACAATGAAGAATCAGATTATATATATGGTGTGTGCAACCGCTCTTCTGAGCAGTTGCCACATCTATAAAGCATACGACCGTCCGGACACGATTGAAACTTCCGGTGTTTACCGGGATCCGGTATCGGCCGTAGACACGTTGGCGGCAGATACGACCAATATGGGAAACCTGCCTTGGCAGGACATTTTCCGTGATCCGAAACTGCAGGCATTGATTGAAGAAGGATTGGCAAACAACGTAGATATGCAAGCCGCCATTCTCCGGGTGGAAGAAGCAAAGGCGCTGTTGACTTCGGCCCGTTTATCTTTCCTTCCATCACTTAACCTGGCCCCGCAGGGAACCATCACCAAGATGGAAAGCACCGGTTATGTAAAAGCTTACACACTGCCGGCTGCCGCAAGCTGGGAGGTTGATTTGTTCGGAAAACTGTTGAACGCAAGCCGCGATCAGAAAGCTACTTATTTGCAGAGCCAATATGCGCAGCAGGCTGTACGTTCGCAGCTTATCGGCGGTATTGCCAATACCTACTTTACCCTGTTGATGCTCGATCGTCAGGTGGAGATCACAACCGAGACTGTCGGTATCTATAAGGAAAATGTCCGCGTCATGGAAGCCATGAAGACGGCCGGTATGACGACGGAAGCTGCCGTTGCCCAGATGCGTGCCGTGTATCATCAGGTATCCGGTTCATTGATCGAGTTGCAACGCCAGGTGCGTGAAGTGGAGAACTCCTTGTCCGTATTACTGGCAAAAGCTCCCCAGCAGATCGACCGCGGTACGCTGGATGAACAGCTGATACCGGAAGAACTGATGGCCGGCGTTCCTTTGCAATTGCTGGAAAACCGTCCGGATGTGAAGATTGCCGAGATGACGCTTGCCAGTGCTTATTATACGACCAACCGGGCCCGTGCCGCTTTTTATCCGGGTGTGAACATTACGGCTACTGCCGGCTGGACGAATGGTTCCGGCGTATCGGTGGCTAATCCGGGACAGTTCATGTTTCAGGCATTGGCTTCCCTGGCACAGCCTATCTTCAACAACGGTAAGCTGATTGCCAACCTGAAAGTGTCGAAAGCCGAAGAGAAGATCGCCCAGATGAATTACCAGCAGGCAATCCTCGAAGCCGGAAAGGAAGTAAGCGATGCTCTTCATCTCTATGATGCGACTAACAGAAAGCTGGTCCAGGACAAGTCTCAGATTGAACAACTGGAAAAGGCCGTTACCTACACAAATGCTTTGTTCCAGTCCGGACAGTCCACTTATCTGGAGATACTGTCTGCTCAACAGAGCCTTTTGAGTGCACAATTGACTGAAGTTTCCGACAATGTCCAGCGTATGCAAGCTGTCATCAACTTGTATAGTGCTGTCGGTGGCGGAAGAGAATAATAACTTTTAAATTCGAATTATTATGATTAGTCCGTTAGCTTATGTAGATGCAAGTGCAAAATTAGGAGCGAACGTAACCGTTCATCCGTTTGCATATATCGATAAGAACGTGGTAATAGGCGATGACTGCGAAATTATGCCGCATGCCAGTATCATGAGCGGTACGCGTATGGGAAAACGGAATCGTGTCTTTAACGGTGCCGTGATCGCTGCCGAACCGCAGGATTTCCAATATAAAGGAGGTGATACGATCGTTGAGATAGGCGATGACAATGTGATCCGTGAAAACGTGGTGATCAACCGCGCCACGACTGCCGAAGGCAAGACGGTTATCGGTAACGGTAACTTCCTGCACGAAGGCGTCCATGTCTCCCACGACACACATATCGGAAACCATAGCGTATTCGGTTATGGCAGCAAGATTTCCGGTAACTGCATGATCGAAGATTATGTTATTTTCGGTGGAAATGTCCTGGTCAGCCAGGGATGCCGTGTCGGGAAATGGTCGATGACGCAGACCGGTTGCCGCTTCCGTAAGGATGTGCCTCCTTATATCGTGGCCGCACAGGAACCGACGACCTATTACGGTGTCAACTCCGTGATCCTCTTGCACGAAGGTGTAAGTGAAAAGGTAATCAAGCACATCAGCCATGCCTACCGTATCATTTACCAGGGCAATACGAGTATCTTCGATGCCTTGCTGATGATCAAGGACCAGGTTCCGATGAGCGAAGATATCCAGCATATCATTGATTTTATCGGTGAGTCTAAGTTGGGTATTATCAAATAAATATGTTTTATATTCAAGGGAGTGAACAAGTTCGCTTCTTGACAAATATAAAGTAAACAGACCTCGTAGAGGCGGTTCGTGAACTGCCACTACGAGGTCTGCTTTTTTGATTCAAAACTTCTTAGTTTTAAGCCTCCTGAAAATAACAAAATATACAATAACCCCCTGTTTCGGCTATTTTTCTATTTCGTCCGAAATCTTGATCGGTTTTGGATTGACTCTTTTCACGAT
>NZ_QREV01000020.1 GCF_003363715.1 Parabacteroides acidifaciens | reverse complement strand
CCGTCCTAATCTTCGCGAGGTGCCGAGTGCACTACACATTAGCACGGTCGTAATGGCAAAGAGGACGGTCATAATTGGGGAAAACGCTCAAAAAAGAGGGAAAAGTCCCTTTTTGAGGTCAAAAAAACGGATTAACATTTATTTTGTTCCGGATGTCTTGCGAGCCGGAAAAATACGTTTTTTACAATAACCCCTTAGCGAGAGACTACTTAATCCGGACACGGCAAGGCTGTTGCAATTCCTTTTTCCACTTCTGTACAAATGCGAACCAGTCCTCTTTTGTCTTATAACCAAATGTTTCCTTCATGGATGTAAAGGTGATATGATAAGTAAAGGACGATTTTCCCTCCGCTCCTATTATATATAGGTAATTGACGGGGTCTTGCGATTCTCCTTTTATAAGTCCGGACGGCAGGCAGGTAGCGACGCCGACCGTTTCTTTTGCATATTTGACCGTATCGTTCACAGGCCAGTCCCTTCCCCAGCAGGCAATCAAACCCTGATGATCGGAAAAAGAGGTGGAACCTTTTATGTTCAGAACACCTGTGCTGAATATCTCTTTCTTCAACGGTTCGGCAAAAAAGACCTGCACTTCACAATCCCGATGCCCGGCATACAGGATATAACGGACTGTCATTTGGAGCTCCGAACCCTGATACTGCCAGTCGTTCGAAACAATATCCGTAACAGTACGCACCGGACCATACGCCCGAATCGTCTCCGTCAGGCTGGCGACCGGCTCGATATGGGTAGCTTTTTTACCGTCCCATCCTTTCAATGCGCCGACACCGCAACTGCCGCCTACCAACAACACGTCGTCACCGAAACCGCGTGCCAACTGTTCGTCTGTCGGATAAAACTGGGATTCCTGTATCTCAAAACCTTTATTGAACTTTCCGTAAATATCGACGGTCTGCTTCTTGTCGAAATAAATGCGATAGGCTACTAACTCCGACTCGAAAGCCGGACCGTGATGATGCAGCTGGTTGTAGATATTGCTTGTTCCCGGAATGGTCAGGGAGGTAATCGGGACATGCTTGCCGTTCCTGTCGCTCACCAGCATCTCGGCAAACACACGGGATGGATAAGTCCGGTCCGTCTTCTCGGAAGACAGGACGACTTTAAGCTTTTTTACCGCTCCGGAAGGGACATCCAACACGAAGGCTAATTCATCCGCCTTACGGTCGCCATCGAGGTCATCCAATTGGGAAGGAATTTCCGTTGTCCCGTCCCAGACCGTTGCCGAACGCACCCGAAAAGAGGGATTCATATCGCTCAGGCGGAGCACGACCGGCTCGTCTGCCTTATCGATATTCCATTCATTGGAGACTTCTACGGTGCGGGCCAGCTCTTCCGCCTGCGCCTTATGTTGGAAGGCGGCAAAAAGAAATCCGGTCATACAAAGCGTAATTAACGGCCTTGTGGTTTTCTGATTAAAATTCATGGTACTGTCTTATTTTATTTTTATTGGTCTACCCGGAAGCAAAAATACAAAAGATATTCTAAAGCATATGCTCAAAAAAACCTAAAGTGTGCAGATTCCGGAAGAAAGTTCTTTGATATAAAGAATGTTTGATTACTTTTGCAGGTCAGTATTTGAAGGTTAATGCGAACAAATATCTGATATAGAAATCTAATATTCCTATAATATGAGTTTAAAAATTATTGTATTAGCGAAACAGGTTCCGGACACACGTAATGTGGGAAAGGATGCGATGAAGGAAGACGGGACAATCAACCGTGCTGCCCTTCCTGCCATCTTCAACCCGGAAGACTTGAACGCGTTAGAACAGGCCCTTCGTTTGAAAGATGCCTATCCGGGAACTACAGTAACCCTGTTGACAATGGGTCCGGGGCGCGCCGCAGAAATTATTCGTGAAGGTTTATATCGTGGAGCAGATAACGGTTATCTGCTGACAGATCGTGCATTTGCCGGCGCAGACACCTTGGCTACGTCTTACGCGCTTGCCACAGCGATCAGGAAAATCGGTGACTACGATATCATTATCGGAGGACGTCAGGCTATCGATGGCGACACGGCACAAGTAGGTCCGCAGGTAGCTGAAAAATTAGGACTGACACAGATCACATATGCTGAAGAAATCCTGAATGTAGACGAAAAGAGCCGCCGCATCACGGTAAAACGCCATATCGACGGCGGTGTCGAAACAGTGGAAGGCCCGCTGCCTATCGTGATAACGGTCAACGGTTCGGCTGCCCCATGCCGCCCGCGTAATGCCAAACTGGTGATGAAATACAAACGGGCATTAGGCGCACAGGAGAAAGCTCCGGCACCTGCCTGCCATCCGGAAGGCGTAGCGGCATTAGCTTACCCTGAACTGTATGAGAAACGTCCGTATCTGAACATTCCGGAATGGAGCGTGGCAGATGTAAACGGAGATCTCGAACAATGCGGTCTGTCCGGTTCGCCGACGAAGGTTAAAGCCATTCAGAACATCGTGTTCCAGGCAAAGGAAAGCAAGACGCTGACCGGCTCGGACAAGGATGTGGAAGATTTGATTGTTGAACTGTTAGCTAACCACACTATCGGATAAGAGTATGAATAATGTATTTGTATATTGTGAGCTTGAAGGTACGACGGTTGCCGATGTAAGCCTCGAACTGCTGACCAAAGGTCGCAAGTTAGCGAATCAGTTAAACTGCCAGCTCGAAGCCATTGTTGCAGGTTCCGGCCTGGAAGGGATCGAGAAGCAGGTGATGCCTTACGGCGTCGACAAGTTGCACGTCTTCGATGCACCGGGATTGTTCCCTTACACCTCTCTCCCGCATTCTTCTGTCCTGATCAATCTGTTCAAAGAAGAAAAACCGCAAATCTGCCTGATGGGTGCAACGGTTATCGGCCGTGACTTAGGACCACGTGTTTCATCCGCCCTGACAAGCGGTTTGACGGCAGACTGTACTTCCCTTGAAATCGGTTCGCACGAAGATAAGAGAGCAGGTAAAACGTATGAAAACCTGTTATACCAGATCCGTCCGGCTTTCGGTGGTAACATCGTGGCTACGATCATCAACCCGGAACACCGCCCTCAGATGGCGACTGTCCGCGAAGGTGTGATGAAGAAAGAAATACTGGATGCCAACTACAAAGGCGAAGTGATCAAACACGACGTTGCCAAATATGTTCCGGAAACGGATTATGTAGTGAAAGTCATCGACCGCCACGTGGAAAAGGCAAAACATAACCTGAAGGGAGCTCCGATCGTCATAGCCGGCGGCTACGGAATGGGTTCCAGAGAGGGATTCGACAAATTGTTCGAACTGGCGAAAGAACTTCATGCCGAAGTCGGAGCCAGCCGTGCAGCCGTTGATGCCGGTTACTGCGACCATGACCGCCAGATCGGCCAGACAGGTGTAACGGT
The DNA here is from genome assembly GCF_003363715.1 of Parabacteroides acidifaciens. Taxonomy (GTDB): domain Bacteria; phylum Bacteroidota; class Bacteroidia; order Bacteroidales; family Tannerellaceae; genus Parabacteroides; species Parabacteroides acidifaciens. The sequence continues at coordinate 72,626 of NZ_QREV01000020.1, read as the reverse complement.
CCGTCCGAAACTGTATATCGCTTGCGGTATCTCCGGACAGATCCAGCACATCGCAGGTATGCAGGATGCAGGTATCATCATCTCTATCAACAACGACGAGAACGCTCCGATCAACACGATTGCCGACTATGTTATCAACGGCACGGTTGAAGAAGTGATCCCGAAGATGATTAAGTATTACAAACAGAACAGCAAGTAAAGAGATGGCAAATTATTATACAGACATTCCGGAACTCAAGTATCACTTGAACAATCCGATGATGGAACGTATTTGCGAACTGAAAGAACGCAATTACAGAGATAAAGAAGAGTTCGACTATGCACCCCAGGATTATGCCGATACGTTGGATTCATTCGACAAGGTGCTCGAGATCACCGGCGAAATTACCGGCGAAATCATCGCTCCCAATGCCGAAGGTGTCGACGAAGAAGGCCCTCACTGTGCTAACGGACGTGTGGAATATGCTTCCGGAACGAAGCAGAATCTGGACGCAATGGTCAAAGCCGGCCTGAACGGTATGACGATGCCGCGCCGTTTCGGTGGTTTGAACTTCCCGATCACTCCGTACACCATGTGTGCCGAAATCGTATCTGCTGCAGATGCCGGATTCGGAAACATCTGGTCACTCCAGGACTGTATCGAAACATTATATGAGTTCGGTAACGAAGACCAACACAGCCGTTTCATCCCGCGTATCTGTGCCGGAGCGACGATGTCTATGGACCTGACAGAACCGGATGCCGGTTCGGACCTCCAGTCCGTGATGTTGAAAGCGACTTTCGACGAGAAAGAAAATTGCTGGCGCCTGAACGGTGTAAAACGTTTCATCACCAATGGCGATGCAGACTTGCACCTGGTACTGGCCCGCTCGGAAGAGGGAACAAAAGACGGACGCGGTTTGTCTATGTTCATCTACGACAAGGAAGAAGGCGGTGTGGATGTGCGCCGTATCGAAAACAAATTGGGTATCCACGGTTCTCCTACTTGCGAATTGGTTTACAAGAATGCGAAAGCCGAACTTTGCGGAAACCGCAAATTAGGTTTGATCAAATATGTGATGGCTCTGATGAACGGAGCCCGTTTGGGTATCGCCGCCCAGTCTGTCGGCCTGAGCCAGGCTGCCTACAACGAAGGGTTGGCTTATGCCAAGGAACGGAAACAGTTCGGCAAGGCAATCATCGAATTTCCGGCTGTCTACGACATGCTGTCTATCATGAAAGCGAAACTGGATGCCGGCCGTGCACTGTTGTATCAGACTTCCCGCTATGTAGACATCTACAAAGCATTAGATGATATCGCACGCGAACGCAAGCTGACTCCGGAAGAACGTCAGGAGCAAAAGAAATATGAGAAGTTGGCAGACGCTTTCACACCGTTGGCAAAGGGTATGAACTCCGAATATGCGAACCAGAATGCATACGACTGTATCCAGATTCACGGTGGTTCCGGTTTCATGTTGGAATACGCTTGTCAGCGCATCTACCGCGATGCCCGTATCACCTCCATCTACGAAGGTACGACACAGTTGCAGACTGTAGCTGCTATCCGTTACGTAACGAACGGTTCTTATCTGGCGACCATCCGCGACTTCGAAGCGATCCCATGTTCTCCGGAAATGGAACCGTTGAAAGCGCGGTTAGTTGAAATGGCCAACAAGTTGGGAGCTTGCATGAATATCGTGAAGGAAGCCCAGAACCAGGAATTGCTGGATTTCGTTGCCCGCCGCCTTATGGAAATGGCCGCCGACTGTATTATGGCCCATCTCCTGATCCAAGACGCAACAAGAGCACCCGAAATGTTTGCCAAATCAGCCGTCGTATATCTGAACTACGTTGAAGCCGAAGTTGAAAAACACAGCAGCTTCATCCACAGTTTCAACGCAGACGAATTAGTAAACTACAGACAATAAGAATCATTGTCTCCTCCATAAAAAGAGCCGGGTATCGCTTTGATATCCGGCTCTTTTATTTATATTTGTACCATCACATCACCACCACAGCTTCTCATCCGATGCCACAACCCCCATTGCATAATCCCCCTCAATAACAAATAAGTCAGGAATGCCATCCATAATGCATGGTTTCCCATTGTGCCGGAAAAAAGGTAATAGATCAGGAAGAAGGTACCAGAGGCAACCAGCATGGAATAGAGCATCAGGCGGGTAGCAGTGGCACCGATCAGGATACCATCCCAGAGAAAGGCTGCAAAACCGGCAAACGGGACGGCCAGCACCCAATAGAAATAAGTTCCGGCTTCCTGAATGACGGCAGAATCGTTGGTCAGTAGCGACAGGAAACCTTTCCCTCCTACTCCGTAAAGCAGGGTAAAGAGGAGAGACAACCCGATCCCCCAGCCGAACAGCAGATGAATCATCCGGTTGAGCGCACTTTGGTTTCGGGCGCCGATATAGCGTCCCGCCAACGCTTCGCCGGCATACGCGAATCCGTCCATGATATAAGAGAACAGTGTAAACAATTGCATCAGCAATGTATTGACCGCCAAAACCGTATCCCCCTGCCGGGCTCCCGTAGAGGTAAAAAAGGTTGTAACGGCAACCAGACAAAGCGTCCGGAAGAAGATATCACTGTTTACCTGGAAAAAGCGGCGCATGGCAACCTTATCCACAATCTCCTGCCAGCCGACACGCCCTTTCAACCGCTTCCGATAGTAAACAAGCCACAGAAAGACAGCCATCAGAAACCCGCCATACTGTGCAATCAGCGTTCCCGTGGCAACCCCTTCCACCTTCATTCCAAAGACAAACACAAAGATCAGGCTTGCCACGATATTGACAATGTTCTGCGTTATTGCAATAAACATTGGAAAACGGGAATTCTGCATCCCGATAAACCAACCGGAAAAGCCATATAATCCCAATACGGCCGGTGCACCCCAGATGCAAATACGGAAATAAAGTGCAGCCAAATGCTCCACCTCCGCAGTCGTATCGAGCAAAGCAAAAGCTATTTTCCGTATCGGATACTGCAGCAGAAGCAATGCCAGCGAAATGAAAAGCCCGACTCCCACCGACCGCAACAACACCCGTGTCACCTCCGGCAAATCCCGTCTTCCCAAAGCCTGTGAAGTCATCCCACTCGTCCCCATACGCAGAAATCCGAACAGCCAGTAAATAATATTGAACAACATCCCCCCTACCGCAATCGCCCCTATATAAGAAGCCGCCCCCAGATGCCCGACAATCGCCACATCGACCAGCCCTAATAAGGGTACGGTTATATTGGAAACAATAGAAGGGAGCGCTAATTGAAGGATTTTTTTATTCATAATTATCGCATATACAATAAGCTTATTCTTAAATTTGTAGGCAAAGTTACAGAATACTTTCATAGATAACATGATTACGCAGCAATGTTTCAATCAAAGACAAGGCGCGAACCCTAAGTGGTTGTAAAAACGTTAGATGTTCGCATTCCCTACTAATCAGATATTTACGTATTTGCTTAGAGAAAATGAACATCTATTATTTTTCAACTCTATCATTCGCAAAATTATATGCTAAACGTGTCGTCAATAAAGCTTTTCATAAACATGGAGTCGCATCCTTTATGGGTGCGTGGGTTGAAACATTAAAGGAGCTTCTATCCATGTAACGTCTGTAGGTCGCATCCTTTATGGGTGCGTGGGTTGAAACATTGAAATCATTATGTTCTGCAGGAGCGATTCAGAGTCGCATCCTTTATGGGTGCGTGGGTTGAAACTATTTAATTCCAACTTCTTTGCCTGCTCATTTTCGTCGCATCCTTTATGGGTGCGTGGGTTGAAACATTCAAGAATTCTTCGTTCTGGAAAATATCGTAACGTCGCATCCTTTATGGGTGCGTGGGTTGAAACATGATAAAATCGACCTCTATCATAATCAGTTGCAAGTCGCATCCTTTATGGGTGCGTGGGTTGAAACATATAAGTTATATGTTTGAAGATACAGCATTTTGTCGCATCCTTTATGGGTGCGTGGGTTGAAACGAGGAGATCTGTCGAAATAAACTCTATGAAGTCTGGTCGCATCCTTTATGGGTGCGTGGGTTGAAACTCTTTCTTTTTAATAGCTATATCACTATTCATCTTGTCGCATCCTTTATGGGTGCGTGGGTTGAAACATTTGGCTATTATGAATTTACATCCCTGTGTAGTCGCATCCTTTATGGGTGCGTGGGTTGAAACTTATCGAATATTCGACAATTTAGAATTATTCCAGTCGCATCCTTTATGGGTGCGTGGGTTGAAACTTGCCTCAGACAGCAGCCACGCGATCTGATAGTTGTCGCATCCTTTATGGGTGCGTGGGTTGAAACCGCTCCGAACGTGACGCTCTTAACGATTATTTGAGTCGCATCCTTTATGGGTGCGTGGGTTGAAACAGACTCAGGGACTGAAAGTATGCAACGAGATGGGGAGTCGCATCCTTTATGGGTGCGTGGGTTGAAACTTACTACCCTGGGGCGCCGGCCTTCCATTTTCGTCGCATCCTTTATGGGTGCGTGGGTTGAAACAATATGAAAATTGACTTTATATGAATAAGCGTGACGTCGCATCCTTTATGGGTGCGTGGGTTGAAACCCTTTGATGTGGTGTGCCTTACCATTTCTATCAGTCGCATCCTTTATGGGTGCGTGGGTTGAAACGCATTATACTGTGTTGGTAAATAAATTGTCGTCAGGTCGCATCCTTTATGGGTGCGTGGGTTGAAACAGGAAACACTATCACACCGAAATAAGCCGGTTGTTGTCGCATCCTTTATGGGTGCGTGGGTTGAAACGCATTCGCCAGTCTGCAACGGAGATATTGGAAGTCGCATCCTTTATGGGTGCGTGGGTTGAAACTATGATCATACGTTCGTGTGGACTACCGGTAATAAGTCGCATCCTTTATGGGTGCGTGGGTTGAAACATCTCGGCGTCACTGTCGGACGGGTACGGGTTAGTCGCATCCTTTATGGGTGCGTGGGTTGAAACAGGTTATCGATGTTCGTCCCAAGCAACCGGATATTGTCGCATCCTTTATGGGTGCGTGGGTTGAAACACGTATGGACGAACTCAAAACCTCAGGAAAAAAGGTCGCATCCTTTATGGGTGCGTGGGTTGAAACCAAATACTCAATATCTTGCAATGTTTGTAAGAGAGTCGCATCCTTTATGGGTGCGTGGGTTGAAACAGTGAATACTCTTTCCATAAAGCCGTTATTTAAGTCGCATCCTTTATGGGTGCGTGGGTTGAAACCGCAAAGGTATCGAGGTTTACGCCACCCAAATCACGTCGCATCCTTTATGGGTGCGTGGGTTGAAACTATGCTTATTCGGATGTGCTGTCGGAAGATGAAGTCGCATCCTTTATGGGTGCGTGGGTTGAAACAGTTTCCCGGTACTCAAACGTAAGGCGGAAGGTAGTCGCATCCTTTATGGGTGCGTGGGTTGAAACTCTATAACCATTGCAGCTGTAACGGAAACCTTATGTCGCATCCTTTATGGGTGCGTGGGTTGAAACCTCATAATAAGTAGCGATTGCCCTGTATTTATTGTCGCATCCTTTATGGGTGCGTGGGTTGAAACTGTAAGGACGTATTGAGCGAAGTAAAAGAAACGGCGTCGCATCCTTTATGGGTGCGTGGGTTGAAACATCAACGTGGGCGGTGAATACTTGTGGATGGACGTCGCATCCTTTATGGTGCGTGGGTTGAAACAACACGATGATGAGCGACCCCAACTTTACGGTGGTCGCATCCTTTACGGGTGCGCGGATTAAAACCTGAACCCGCTGTACGAAGACATCAAGGCTTCGTAGTCGTATCCTTTATGAGTACATGAATCAAGTTATTTTTTCGATGCTGAGGAACCTCTGTGTTCGCAGTTGTGCCCATAAAGGATGCTACTATTTATAAATACAATTATTTATAATACTTTTTGCAAGAAGATTAAAGAACTAAAACGCTTGTTTGTTAGAAAATAAAATATAGCTTTGTAAAATATAGTCATAGAGAAACCGTAATTCTCAAAGGATGAACACCTATATTACTATTTATTAATCGTTAACCTAAACATATGGTATATACAAATAAAGAATACTGTCTTGAGGTTAAAGGAAGCATGGCCTGCTTTACCCGTCTGGAAATGAAAGTTGAAAGAGTTAGCTACGATGTAATAACGCCTTCTGCAGCCCGGGCTATTTTTGAATCTATATTTTGGAAACCTGCCATACGATGGAATATTACCCGGATAGAAGTACTAAATCCCATCAGATGGCTTTCCATGAAAAGAAATGAGGTTGGAAGTTTAATGAGTCCCCGTTCATCCGGGTTATTCATCGAAAATAACCGACAACAAAAATCCAGTTTGTTACTAAAAGATGTCTGCTATAGGATTTTTGCAGAGCTGGAATTTATACCCGTAAGGAATAGAACCGAAGACGATAAGCCGAAAGCAACATCGGGATCTTCCGACGAAAATCCCGGTAAATATAATGCAATGTTCGAGCGCAGAGCAAAAAAGGGACAATGTTTCAATCAACCTTATTTAGGCTGCAGGGAGTTCTCTGCTGACTTTACGTATATCGAAAATCCGGTAAAAGGAGAAGGAATACCGGAGGATCGTGATTTAGGCTATATGTTATATGATATGGATTTCACCAACGAAAAAGATCCGAAACCAATGTTCTTCCGTGCAATCATGAAACAAGGAGTCTTGGTCGTTCCATCAATAAACAGCGAGGAGGTACGTCGATGATTTTACAGGCATTATACGATTATTACCAGCGTAAAGCTGCTGATCCGGAGAGCGCCATCGCCCCCCGAGGATTAGAATGGAAAGAAATCCCATATCTTATTCTGATAGATAAAAACGGGAAGTTTTTAGAGTTACAAGATACATCCGAAGGTATAGGAAAACAGAAGCGAGCAAAAAAATATCTGGTCGTTAAAAGTAAAGGGCGTACAGGCAGTAACAGTTGGCAAACTGCAAATATATTTTGGGACCATTTCGGATATGTATTAGCACAACCTAAAAATACAGATGACAAAGGAATGCCGAAAGCATTGGAGGATGCCGCAAAACAAAATAAAACCTTTGTGCAGGAAGTCAAACGGTTTGCCGAGATGTATCCTTCCAATGAAGAGATTCAAGCAGTAGCCGGATTCTATGATGATCCGGAAAATCTTCAACGCATAAAAACGGACCCGCTATGGGAAGAATGTATCAAAAAAGACGGTACAAACATATCCTTTAAAGTAGCCGGACACAATACAATCGTAGCTGATAATCCAGATATAAAATCATCCATAGAAGACTGTTCGGATAAAGATGAACCAATAGGGATATGCCTCATCACCGGAAAAAAGGCTCCGATAGCAATACTCAATAGTGCCATCACCATACCCGGAGGGAAAAGCGGCGCAAAGCTGGTCGGCTTCCAAAAGAAAGCCGGTTACGATTCATATTATAAAGAGCAAGGTATGAACGCGCCTATTTCAAAAGAGGCTGAAGATGCTTATACCACAGCTTTAAATTCTTTATTGGGAAAAGACTCTTCCAACAAATATCACTTGCACGACACATCCGTTGTTTTCTGGTCTCAGAAACCGACAAAGCTGGAACAATGTGTCAGTTTCATATTTGCGCCTCCTCCCAAAGATAATCCGGATAAAAACACGGAAGTTATCAGAGATTTCTTAAAATCCCCCTTCTCAGGAATATTGAATGATGAGGACAAAACACCCTTTTACGTGTTAGGCTTATCTCCTAATGCCGCCCGTATCTCCGTAAGATTCTGGCGACAAGGAACAGTAGGCGAATTCGCCAATCATATCAGACAGCATTTTGAGGACTTGGAAATCACTAAAAGCAAGAATCAAAGAGTCTATTTTTCTCTATTCAACTTGCTGACTCAGGTTGCCTCCTTAAATAAAATGGAAAATCTGCCGCCCAACTTAGCCAGCGATTTAAGCCAAAGTATATGGGACAACCAACCCTATCCGACCACCTTGCAGATGCAATGCCTGATACGGATCAAAGCAGACCGGAATATAACGTCGATAAGGGCCGCTATACTCAAAGCATACTTAAATAGAAAATTCAGAAATCATAATAATCCACCTAAAGAAATTAAAATGGCATTAGATTTAGAAAATAAGAACCAAGCGTACTTATGTGGGCGCTTGTTCGCTATCCTTGAAAAGATACAGAGTGATGCTATTCCAGGAGCCAACTCTACGATTAAAGAGCGCTACTACGGTGCAGCGTCGACCACTCCGACAACGGTGTTCGGCCGTTTATTGTCTTTATCCAGACATCACTTGGCAAAATTTGATACAGGGAAATCTGTTTATTATGAAAAATTACTGCAAAGTGTTATCACCGATCTGGACAGTAACGGGTTACCTAAATATTTATCGATGGACGACCAATCCCGCTTTGCAATCGGTTATTACCATCAAAGAGAAGATTTATATAAAACAACAACAGACAAAGAAAAGAATTAATACTATACAAATATGGAAGCAGCAATAAACAATCGTTATGACTTTATTTATTTATTTGATGTACAGGACGGTAATCCAAACGGAGATCCGGATGCCGGAAACTTACCAAGAGTTGATCCGGAAACAGGTGAAGGCCTGGTTTCTGACGTATGCCTGAAGCGTAAAGTCCGTAACTTTGTTCAAATAGTAAAAGGGTATGAGAAACCTTATGATATATTCATTAAAGAGAAAGCTATATTGAATAATTCGATCACTGAAGCTCATAAACAGGAAGGGGTTAAAGATATAAAAGAAAAAGGAGATAAAACAGAGGCTGCCCGACAATGGATGTGCAGAAATTTTTATGATATAAGAACATTTGGAGCCGTACTTAGTACAGGTGAAAATGCCGGACAAGTTCGTGGTCCTATTCAGTTTACCTTTGCCCGTTCTATCAATCCGATCGTTACCGCCGAGCATAGTATAACCCGCATGGCGGTGGCAACTGATGACGAAGCTAAAAAACAGAGTGGAGATAACCGCACCATGGGCCGTAAGTTCACTGTACCCTATGGATTATACAAAGCAAACGGATTTATTTCCGCACATTTAGCTGCACAGACCGGGTTCAATGAAGAGGACTTGAATTTATTCTGGGATTCACTGAAAAATATGTTCGACCACGATCATTCTGCTGCCAGAGGCATGATGAATGCCCGTAAGTTAATCGTATTCAAGCACAGTACAGCATTAGGAAATGCTTCAGCCCATACCTTATTCAGTTTAGTTAAGGTCCAGCTAAAGGACGACCAACGCCCACCCCGCTCGTTCGACGATTATATTGTCACCATCGACAAGGATAAACTACCGGAAGGTATAGAAGTTCTGGACATGATATGATAGAATACGGAGATGAGGACCTGTTGATGCTTTCCGGAATCCAGCACATAACTTTCTGTGAACGTCAATGGGCCCTTATACATATCGAACAGCAGTGGGCGGAAAACAACCTCACGGTTGAAGGAAGTTGGATGCATCAAAAGGTAGACGATCCAACCTTGATGAACCGTAACAAAGACATAGTAACATTAAGGTCTGTTACGCTCGTTTCAAGACGATTGGGACTCTATGGAATCTCAGATGTAGTGGAAATGGTCGCTTCCACCTCTGGACAAAACGCTATACAACATCCTAAATATCCGGGATTCTGGCAATTAATTCCAGTCGAATACAAACGGGGAAAACCTAAAAAAGACCGGATAGATGAAGTCCAGCTATGCGCACAAGCCATTTGCCTGGAAGAAATGTATAACGTCTGCATAGAAAAAGGCTTTTTGTATTACGGAGAAACTCGCCACCGGGAAGAGATTCCGTTTACCGGAGAACTACGGACACTGGTTGAAGAGAAATGTACTCAAATGCACCGGTTATATGAGCAGAAAATCCTTCCACCGGCAATATACAAAGCGCATTGCAAGTCATGTTCATTATGTGACGTGTGTATGCCTAAGATACTAACAAAAACATCGAAGGTTGAGACTTACCTGTCCCAGTTATATGATTAAAATATGAGAAAACTATTAAACACACTGTATGTAACTACCCCTGAAGCCTATTTGACTAAAGATGGAGAAAATGTAGTAATCAGGGTAAAGGATAAAGATATATTCAGAATTCCGGTTCTGAATATAGAAGGTATCGTCACATTCGGATATATGGGCGCTTCTCCGGCATTAATAAAGATGTGTGCCGAAAGGAATGTAGGATTATGTTTTCTAAGTGCCAACGGACAGTTCCAAGGGAGAGTATCCGGTCCGATAAAAGGGAATGTCCTTTTACGAAGAATACAATACAGAATTGCCGATGACACAAATAAATCGTTAGAGATCAGCCGTCTGTTCATTGCTGGAAAGATAGCAAATTCCCGAACAGTTATAGATCGTTTCAAAAGAGATCACATTTCTTCCAATGAACAGCTTTCTCTTTTTTTATCCGTGTCCGACAAACTGAAAAGATCTAAGAATCAGGCTTTAGTTGCGGAATCCTCCGACGCATTAAGAGGTATAGAAGGAGAGGCTGCGACAACTTATTTCTCTGTATTCAACCAAATGATCATATCGCAATGTGAGGATTTTCCTTTTAGCGGGAGAAACAGAAGGCCACCCAAAGATAAGGTTAATGCCCTGCTGTCATTTGTTTACACCTTACTGAATCACGAAGTACAATCTGCCTTAGAAACGGTAGGACTTGATCCGTATGTAGGCTTTTTACATACCGATCGACCGGGAAGAGCAAGTTTAGCGTTAGATATGATGGAAGAGTTGCGAGCTTATCTGGCAGACAGATTAGTACTGTCCTTAATCAATCGCAAACAAATTTCCGGGAAAGGTTTTGTTGAACACGGAGATAACGGAATTGTAATGGACGAAGATGTTAGAAAAGAGGTTCTGCTTGCCTGGCAAAAGAGAAAAAGAGAGACAATAATCCACCCCTATCTAAATGAATCTGTACCGATAGGGCTTATCCCATATATTCAGGCAATGCTTTTGGCCCGCTTTTTGAGAAATGATTTAGATAATTATCCGGTCTTCTTAATGAAATAATTGTATGTATGTCCTTGTTACGTATGATGTTGAGACAATGACTTCCGACGGGCAGCGCAGGTTACGGCAGGTAGCACGCCAATGTCTGAACTATGGTCAACGCGTTCAGAACTCGGTCTTTGAGTGTTCTGTCTCGCCTGCTCAGTTTACCGAGTTAAGGTTAAAGTTATTGGATATTATAGATCATAAAAAAGATAGCATCCGCTTCTATTTCTTAGGGAATAATTATTCTAAAAGGGTTGAATATATAGGTGTCGTCACATCATATAATGTAGAAGACGAACTTATTATATAGCTATTCGCGAACATTAAGTATTAACGGGAAAGCAGGAACTTTCGCATTCATTGATTATTAATCTCTTGCACATATCTATTAGCCCTATTTCACCAATAAAGAATCTAAAAAGTTTATTATCGCATAAAGACATCACTAACAAGCTGTAAATGTTTGCATTATTTGCAATGCGGTCGTATCCCGCTGGGGTACGTGGGTTGAAACCTTAGAAAAAATTAAAGATGTCGATGAATTGAAAGTCGTATCCCGCTGGGGTACGTGGGTTGAAACCTTCATTTTTTCAGGATCATATTGTACTGTCTTCGTCGTATCCCGCTGGGGTACGTGGGTTGAAACTCCTATATGATTGAAGAAATGTGTCATTGATTCAAGTCGTATCCCGCTGGGGTACGTGGGTTGAAACTTCTTCCATCGCTCTTACTCTTTATCTTTAAAAAGTCGTATCCCGCTGGGGTACGTGGGTTGAAACCTATTGTACCAGTCGTTCCATTGTCTATTCCAAGTCGTATCCCGCTGGGGTACGTGGGTTGAAACTTTAAAAGAGACATACGAAGCTCTATTTACAGATGTCGTATCCCGCTGGGGTACGTGGGTTGAAACATAAACTTAGCTGCAACTTTCGCTTGGTCTGCTTGAGTCGTATCCCGCTGGGGTACGTGGGTTGAAACAAATTCAGTATTGTATTCATCGGATAGCCTGTTGTCGTATCCCGCTGGGGTACGTGGGTTGAAACACCGATTCAACATCCGCAATGGCCTGATCGACACGGGTCGTATCCCGCTGGGGTACGTGGGTTGAAACCTACCTGGAACACTAAAGGTTGCAAAAGAGGATTGTCGTATCCCGCTGGGGTACGTGGGTTGAAACTATTCACCAGCCCAAGAACTGGAATCTTCAGATGTCGTATCCCGCTGGGGTACGTGGGTTGAAACATTCCATTTTGCTACCTTGCTTATTTTTTGATGTCGTATCCCGCTGGGGTACGTGGGTTGAAACATAGTTGGGGGATACCTGAATACCAATTATGTGAGTCGTATCTCGCCGGGGTACGTGGGTTGAAACACTCTCTTGGTAATGGGATTTACTGGCAAAAAAGGTCGTATCTCGCCGGGGTACGTGGGTTGAAACAATATGAAGCTGGCCGATGGTGTACATACGTTTGTCGTATCTCGCCGGGGTACGTGGGTTGAAACTGTAAATGCTTTCTTTACGGAAACCGGGCAAGGTCGTATCTCGCCGGGGTACGTGGGTTGAAACCAACCATTTAAGGAGTATTCATGAGAAAACGTCTGTCGTATCTCGCCGGGGTACGTGGGTTGAAACTCGAACGTACGCGGGTTGAAGGTGGTAAAGGCCAGTCGTATCTCGCCGGGGTACGTGGGTTGAAACATACTTGATAACAATCGCGCCCACAATCTTGGCGGTCGTATCCCGCCGGGGTACGTGGATTGAAACTTTTATAGTCCTGCACGACAGGGCGAGCAGGGCAAGTCGTATCCCGCCGGGGTGCGTGGGTTGAAACTAACTGCGTAGCCTCTGGATGCATAGCGTAAAAGTCGCATCTTTTATAGGTGCGTGGGTTGAAACCTTAAAATGCTGGATAGCCTGTACGGTGACACGGTCGCATCCTTTATGGGTACGTGGGTTGAAACAACGAGTCGGTACGCTCCACTGCAATTCACAAAGTCGTATCTCGCCGGGGTACGTGGGTTGAAACAACTTGTGGATGGGCGTAGATTACGCTAACGACAGTCGCATCCTTTATAGGTGTGTGGGTTGAAACAGAGGAGAACGCTTTTACCTCGTACCTCGGTTTGTCGCATCCTTTATGGGTGCGTGGATTGAAACTTGCTTGCTGTTCCTTGCCATCTACCCGGCAACGGTCGTATCCCGCTGGGGTACGTGGGTTGAAACATCTCATCGATCCGGTCACCCCGTCGTACTCCGGTCGTATCCTGCCGGGGTACGTGGATTGAAACTAAAGAAAGCGAATTCGCGTATCGTGTACCGCTTTGGTCGTATCCCGCCGGGGTGCGTGGGTTGAAACTATTTGCGCAATGCAAATAGCAAGCTATGTATAGTCGTATCCGCCAGGGATACAAGCGATGCTCCATTATTCTGCCATCAAGGTTGATAGTATTCCATAAAAGTACAAGTTTTATGGAATACTATCAACCTTATTTCACCTATTAAAATTACAATTATATCATATTTCCATCAAACCAACAACAACTCCTCCACCCAAGCACCATCCAATACCAATCCTGCCTGCTCATCATAGCACCGACCATCCTCCAGAATGAAAATTCCGGCGTACTCTGCTACTGTTCCCTGTTTACGTAATTGCTCGAAATCCCACTTTCTGACAGATACACTATATTGCTGTAGTTTACGCAGTAACCAGAATTCCGGACCGTTTCTTTTCAGTTCCTCCAGTAAGGTTGCGCCATCGCCATAACCGACTAAAATAGATACAGAATCCTTATCGTCTATCAACCGGAATCGATCGGCAGCCGTAGCAAAAAAGAAATTCATTTCTGCGGCACCTTCATATAAATTCTTTTTAACCTCCGCCTTATCAAAGGTGTTGCAATTAGCATAAAATAAACTGAAATATTGAGCTATACAAGCTGGAGAAAACAAATCCTCTCCCTCGGAAACAACCAACATCTCTCGCAAAGCATTCACCCCCTTTCCCATCAACCCACGTAAAATACTGTTCTCAAACTTGAAGACAAACACCTGTCCTAACTCACCTTTCTTATTTAACTTACCTTCCCGGTTGCATCTTCCAGCAGCCTGGATAATTGAATCCAGACCGGCAAATGCACGATATACGACCGGGAAATCTATATCTACCCCGGCTTCAACCAACTGCGTGCTTATGACACGAACAGGTTCGTTATTCATCAACTTCTGCTTGATCAACTTTATCACCTCCATGATATGCGCGGAACACATCATACGCGACAAATGCAAAGTTCCTTCAGGCATTCGCCGGCAAAGCTCCCGCGCCTCCTTACGGGTATTAACAATACATAGTACACTATCATATCCGGACAATTCATCGGCAAGCTCATCGGAGGTCGTGGTTGTGTTCGGTTCCGGCCAATGCAGCTCCACCCGTTTAAAAGCCTCAAACAAATTATCATGCACGGAAGTAATTTCCGTTACGGGAGTTTTCAATCCGTTAAAGGCCTCCGGCCCCGTTCCGATATGACCGGAAAAGACGGGTAATGTCGCCGTCGTAAACAAGATACTGGCTTTAAAAGAGGCTTGCAGGCTCTGCAAAATATCCAGTACCGGACGCAGAAACTCAACCGGCAACATCTGCGCCTCATCCAGAATAACAACAGAGTTACAGATATTATGCAACTTCCGGCACCGCGAACTACGGCAAGCATACAGCGATTCGAAGAACTGCACATTTGTTGTCACGATAATCGGAGCATCCCAGTTTTCCGTAGCCAGCAAAGAAGGGGACCGTTCGTCGTTGCTATCCCGCTGCAAATTACTATGATGCTCCACCACATTCTCCGCGCCGAAAATATTCCGGAGCACGGCAGCCGTCTGTACAATAATACTCGTATAAGGAATAACGATGACAATCCGGTCTTTTTGATAACGAACGGCATGGGTGAGCGCCCAGGCCATCGACGCCAATGTCTTTCCCCCACCAGTCGGAACCGTCAGGCTAAAAAAACCGGGAAGCCCACCGCCCATCTCCCGGCAACGGGACAGGATAGCCGCCCGTTTCCCATTGATAAAAGAAGCAGGAGCATTTGCCGTAAGCGATTCCATATAGGTATCAAACCGGTCTTTCAACGTTTCCATAGAATCATATTGTCCGCGCCTGTTCGCCTGTTCCGGCTGCATAAACCGCTCCGTATCCAGATAGTCGGCATCAACCAGACAGGAGAACAACATGCGAATCCATTGATGTATCTCCTTCTCAAAATCATCAACCAAAGGCTGGTCTAACGAAGCAACCACCTCTTGCATCTCTTCCGGCGCATCTTTCAGCATCTCCTGATAGCAGTCTGTTTTAGACAAACGCCTATCCAGATTTGCCTCACCCGAAGAAGTCCAGTCTAACAATCCCGAATGGTGTCCGGCGATGCAATAAGCCAAAGGTTGATAATATCCCGGCAATTTCACCTTAGCCAGAATCGCTCCGGCCGAGGAATGGTCGGGTTTATTCACTACTTTCTGTTCCACCGCCATACCGGATGCGCTACGGATATAAGGTTGAAAACTATTCCTTGTATATTTTCCCATATCATGCCACCAGCCATTCTGCTTTCCCCAGGCCGCCGCCCCGAAAACAGCAGCAAACGATTCGCTTAAAAGGGCTGTACCGACAGAGTGTTCCTTTACCGTCTGTATCCGGAAAGCATCATCCTCGACCTTGACATGCGCTATAAAATCTTGTTCTTTCATTATATACGTGAAGGGATTTTAGTCCTCTGAAACAAACGGTTAAGGAAAAGTTTATACTATACCTCCCTACTTTTGTTTTATATTCAGTAATAACAAAGGTATGAAAGTTTTCCGTACTAAAGAACGAAAACTACGGGATAGTCAGCTATTTATCAAAACTCTTCTTCAAGTCCATGATTCCCGGAGAGATAAAAGAGAAAACTGAAAATCACGACCAGCTTGCAATTCCAATATATCAGATTCCCGTTCCAAAACGCGAAGTATCCACCTCTTTTGCTTTTTTCTCTTTGTAGCCACCGAAACTATAGCGCAATGTAAATGTCACATTCCGGCTGTCCTGCCAGAGTTTCATCCGGCTTTTCTGTCCCTGTTCATCCACGTGGGTGACGGGATTGCCGCCCTCGAACAAATCATTGCCCCGGACCGTCAGGCGCATCTTCTTTTTCGCGAATGTCCAGGTCAGGCCGGCCGAGACGTTATAGATAAAGTCGACATCATACAATCCCTGGATAACCGGAGAGATACAATAGCCCCGCAGATCCAACGACAAGTTACGGTCTTTGGTCAGATAGAACGTATTGTTCAGTTCGGCACGGCCAAACAGTTTTTTACGGTCGAAAGAGACATCATAAAGTGTCCCTTTGTTATGGATGGCACAACCCATCAATGTCAGCCTGGAACTCATAAAATCAAAAGGCCTGAAAGGGATGACGGCTACCGCACCGTACATATTGTAGATATCCATATTCACCGTCTGGAATACGGAGCGCAACTCATCGTGGCGCTGGTAGGTCATCTGCTGTATTTTATCGGGCTGGATATTGGCAAACAGGCCGAATACATACTTGCTCTTCAGGATATAATTCAGTTGCATCGAATAAGAGAGTTGCGGCTTCAAATCCGGGTTTCCGATAATAGAACTATAAATATTCATATAATAGGTATTGGGAGTAGTCATCCAATAAGAAGGGTAGGATTTATCACTCGAAAAGGAAAACATCAGCATACCGGACGGGGCTACTTTGTAAGTAAAGTTCAATTGAGGGAAAAGGCTGACCCTGTTCCATAATGTCTTTTTCTTGCCCGCCGAATCGACGGATGCCCTATAATATTGCAAGGAGACGGATGCATCCAATGAAATCTTTTTCCCGAACTGTTTCGTAAAACCGGCAAAAGCCCCCACGGAATAGTCTTTTTGTTTAAGGCGGAAAGTTCCTTCAGGAGCTTCTTCATCATTGATCGACTGGCCGGACTCGTTACGGGTATCGGAAAGAGAAGCCTCCACTCCGTAATTCAACATCCATCCTTTTTCCAACTTACGGCTGTCATTCAGATAAAGATCAGCACGTTGTACCTGCTGGGAAGACAGAGTCGAGATTGTCTGTTCTTCCTCTTTTTCAAAGTCATTCACCAAGTGTTGCTTGTCGTCATTCTTATAAAAAGTATAATCCATCCCGGCACTGAACCCTTTGTGGCTGACATAATCCATCCGGGCATTATGCAGATTGGAAGCTCCGGACAATTCCAACTCCGTCTCTACCCGCTGGATACCGACAAACTCGGTTAACGCGCCTCTTCTCGATATTTTATCCGGATCGTAAAAACGGCCGGTATAGGAAAGTGACAGCCGGTCTTTGTTCTTCAAATCGAAATCGAAAGCGCCCCGTATATTGTGGGAAAGGCTTACAAAATTATACCAGTCATCCTGCCTGATATCGTACGGCCGGCCGTTTACAGTCGGTTGGGCAGTCATTTCCTCTTCCTGGCGTCCGTGATTATAAGAAGCCGAATAAGAGATATCCGCCGAATAGTTCTTTCCGATATACGAAAGGTTTGCCTGGCCGGACGGAGAAAAGAAATAGCCTTGCTTGCCCGTCAAAGAGATTTCTCCCTTCAGCACGTCTTTTAATGATTTGTCATTTTCTATTACAACATTGATGGATGCTCCTTTCACGCCAAACCGGGGAGGTGTGCTATACATCACATCGATTTGCTTTACTTTGGATGAAGAGGTTGATTTCAATAAATCGGCTAATTGCTCCGCAGTCATCGAACTTTTCCGTCCGTTGATCAGGATCGAGGTCGAAGGGGTTCCGATAATCGACACCTTATCCCCTTCTTTTTGTATGCCGGGCAGCTCGCCTATCACATCAAAGGCGTTATCGACCGGCTTGTCTTTTACCAGGTTCGGAATGTCGTACTGCAATTTACCTTCCGACACCTTTACTAATGGCCGCTCGGCTTTCACGAACACCTCCGGCAGGTCTACGGTTATACTGTCATTCACGAGGATATGTTTCTTTTCCGTTGCGTTCTGTCCCCATACAGGTGCCTGGCCTGCCAGGAAAGCGATCCACAAATAATAATAGAAGTGTTTCATCGTATTCTTTTTTTTGTAAAGGTTGTATTCGGAAACGAGAGTTCCAAACTTTGCCTTTCTTTCGTAAGACTATATAACATCGTCCGGCCCGAATGTTATTTAGTCTTACCAAATGAGCCGGATCAGATAAACTTTCTCTACATTTGTTTATATGAAATCTTCGTTCAAATATATAGTCATACTGGTCATTCTTTCCTTGTCCGGAATCTTCATTTACCAGCTGTTCTGGCTAACCGGCCTCTATCACTCCCGGCAGGCCCAGAACCGGGAAGATATCCGGATGGCTATCAAAAACGCAGACCATATCGAACTGTTCGACCGGGCAGACTTCCTTAGCAAGGCATTACACAAACAGCGGGAGACTTCAGCCATTGCCGATACGGAAGGCGGTGTCGCTATCAGCACCAGCTTTCCGGATAAAGACTCGATCATCTCCGAACGGAGCATTTTACCGCTCGACACAAACATATACAATCCCAGCTACAACAGGAAGACACTCAGCAAAGAAGCGGGGGAAATGCTTAAAAGCACGGCCGTAAAAGTAGGGGATGATTTCAGTTCGCTGGGAGAATTGGGGCTACAGATGCAACGTGCCCTGCACGAAACAATCGACACGATCAAACCGATTAGCCTTGCCAGGTTCGACAGTATTCTTTCCTCCCATTTGCAAAAGAGCGAACTGGACATTCATCATTATACCGAAATATGGAACCTGGAGGACAGTTCCATCATATCCTCATCCGTTCCAGCTAACCTGGACCGGACAAAATATGAGCTATATAAATGGGATTACACGACTTACCACAAAAGGGCTTACTTCGTATATACCGAACCGACAAAGTGGGAAACGGTCCGGATGATGTCGGGCATCCTGTTTTCGTCTTTCCTGATCCTTCTGATCCTGACTCTTTCTTTTGCGTATATGCTCTGGTTCCTTATCCATCAGAAAACAGTGGAACAACTGAAAGATGATTTTACACACAATGTCACGCATGAACTAAAGACTCCGATCGCCATTACGTATGCGGCAGTCGAAGCCATGATCCATTACAACATAACCGGCAATAAAGAAAAAACGAACAAGTATCTGCATGTCTGCCATGAGGAACTGCAACGCCTCGGAAACATGGTCGAACAGATCCTTTCCCTCAGCCTGGAACGGAAAAAGGAGTTTAAACTCAAATTCGAACGGATCGACCTGAACGAACTGACCGGAAAGATTGTCGAACAGCAGACCATCAAATCTTCCAAAGCGTTTCACGTCTGCCGGAAATTTACTCCGGACACGATCTGCCTCGAAGCAGACCGCACCCACCTTTACAACATCCTTAGCAATATACTGGATAATGCAATCAAGTATTCCGGAGACGATCCGCAAATATCGATAACGGCAGAAGAAACAGACGGAGCTATCTCAATATGCATAACAGACAATGGAATCGGGATAGCCGAAGAACATCTGTCGCACATCTTTGACAAGTTCTACCGGATCCCAAATGAGAACAGGACTCCGGTTAAAGGATACGGAATCGGATTGTTCTACGTCAAAACCATGATACAAAAGCACAGCGGGACAATCCGGGTTGAAAGCCATCCCGGCGAAGGAAGTAGTTTTATCATCACATTACCCCAGACACATGAAAGATAAAAAGTCAATATTAGTAGTAGAAGACGAAGTAACCCTCTCCATGATCATCAAGGATGCGTTAGAGGAAGAGGGATATCTGGTTATAACAGCCTGTAACGGCCTGCAAGGGATCGACTGTTTCTACAAACAACATCCCGACCTGATCATAGCCGATGTCATGATGCCGGAAATAGACGGATTTGAAATGATCCGGCGGATACGAAAAGAAGACAAAGAGGTCCCGGTGCTCTTTCTCAGCGCCCGTTCCTCCACCGACGATATTGTCTCAGGCTTCGAGTTGGGTGCAAACGATTACGTACGCAAGCCTTTCAGCCTGCGCGAGTTAGTGGTACGGGCCAAAGCGCTCCTTATCAAAAGCAAGACGGAAGAAGAAAAAGCCGAGTTTTATGAAATCGGCCTGTACACCTTCTATCCTAAAACCCAGACACTGCTGATAGCCGGTGAAAGCGATACACTGTCCTTTAAAGAATCCGAGATACTGAAACGTTTATGCAAAAGCGAAAACCAGCCGATTTACAGCAAAGACATCCTGCTAAACCTGTGGGGAGACGACAGTTTTTACAATGCGCGCAGCCTGCATGTCTTTATCACCAAACTGCGCCACAAATTGGAGAAAGACCCTCACATCAAGATTCTGAATGTGAGAGGTATCGGGTACAAGCTGATCAACGAACAGCTTTAAGAGATTATTTCCGGAAACTACGTCTCAAATCGTCGATCGAAGGCACAAAGAACGACACAACTCCAATCAGCCCGACTAAAACCCCGCCGATCATAAACGTATTGCCGATACCGATCGTATCGGCAAGAAAGCCGGTACTCAACAACCCGATCATGGAAGGGAGCATATTTACACTCATATAAAAAGAGAATACACGTCCCATCACTGCCGGATCGATACGGGTCTGGACCACTGTTGTAAAAGAAGCCATATAAAGAGAACCGGAAACCCCTCCTACTGCCGTTAGTATGACAAACAGCGGATATCCTGAAACAGGCAGAATTCCAGATAAAAGAAACGTAACCCCCAACAGGATATACATCCAGTTAATCAGAGAAATCTCATTCAAATGAAACTTCTTCATCCCCAGGAAAGTACCTCCCATCAATGCCCCGATCCCCCAGGCAACCTCAACAAGGCTGATCTGGTAGGCATTCCCCGAATAATGGTTAAGTGTCATCAGCGGATACAACACGCTCACCGGCATAATGAAGAATGTACCCAAGATAGAAAGGGCGAACAACCACGACAAGCCGTTTTGACGGCGTACCTCCGTGAAAGCCTCCTTCGCCTCTTTCAGCAACCGGACCTTTTGGGTCCTCTCCGCATTTTCAGGATCAGGGATCGTCACGAACAATAGCGACGTACAGGCTAATGCCGCCCCGATCACATCCATCATCAGGATATTCGTCATCTTCATAAAAGAGATGAAAAGAGCCGCTAAAGCCGGTCCGGCAATATTACAGACAGACTGGATGATCTGATTGATACCGGCAATCCGGATCAGTTCGGATTTGGGAGCCAGCAAAGGGACGGAGGCTTGCATGGCCGGCATATGGAAAGCCGAACCGACCGACCGCAATGCCAGCAAAAGATAAACATGACCGAGCTTTGCAATATCCAGATAGAACAACACTGCCAGGAGCATCGTACAAAACGCAATAAAACTATCGGCCAGAATCATCACCAATTTCCTTTTCCAACGGTCCACAAAAATGCCAGTAAACAGCCCCAATATAGATTGAGGAAGCATAGCCGCAATAGTGGCTAAAGCCAAGACTTCAGCCGACTTTGTTTCAAAACTAAGCCATAAGACAATTGCAAAATTGACGATCGAGCTGGTCAGGATAGAGAAAAACTGCCCGGTCCATATAATAGCGAATACTTTTTTCCAGTTATTCATAATCGGTGCAAGTATACAAAGAAAATCCGAGATGGCAAACTGTCCTAAAAAAACGAAGGTCGCGGGATTCACATCCGACGACCTCCTACACTAACCCTTAACTTTAACCAATGAAAAACAATAATCTACTTAATTAGTTTTTTAGCGAAGCAATTGCGGCTTCGTAATTCGGTTCGTTCGTTATTTCGGAAACCAGTTCCTCATAAACAATCTTACCTGCTTCGTCGACTACTATCACGCCACGGGCTAATAAACCTTTCAGCGGACCGTCAACCATCAGCATCCCGTACCTATCTTCAAAACAAGAACAACGGAATGCAGAAAGCGGAATCACTTTATCAATACCTTCCGTGGTACAGAAACGTCCTTGTGCAAAAGGTAAATCCTTTGAAACGGCAAGCACCACAGTATTCGGAAGAGAAGCGGCTTCTTTATTGAAACGTCTTACCGAAGCGGCACACACAGCTGTGTCTAAACTCGGAAATACGTTAATTACAACTTTCTTACCTTTTAACTCTTTCAGATGCAATTCTGATAAATCACTTTTCACACCTTTAAAATCAGGAGCCTCTGCTCCAACTGCGGGCAATGAACCGTTTGTATTTACGGCATTACCTTTAAATGTTATTTTTGCCATCTTTTATTGTATTTTATGTGCTACATCAAAAGCGGCTTACAAATATAAGCTGCTTTGTATAACTTAAACAAAGGTTTCAGAAGAATGTTTCTTTTTTTAACTCTTTTTAATTACTATACACGATAACTCTTTTTCTATCTTTGAGCCAAAATAGAAAAACATGAATGGGTTGATTATTTGCTTACTTGTCATTATCATTGCCTTACAACTTATCTTCCGCCTCCGGAAAGAGCATTCGGACACTGCAGACGAACTAAAACGGTTGTTGGACGAAATGCAACGTTCTTTCGAGCGCATCGAAAAAAACTTTCGGGAAGACTTTCGCCTTAACCGTGAAGAAAGCCGTATTGTCGCCCGTGATAACCGAGAAGAACTCACACATTCCATGAGTGAATTCAGAGAAACTTTCGAACGGGGTATTGCTTCCTTTAACAACCTGCAACGGGAAAAATTTGCCAACCTGGACGAACAGCAGCGTTTATTGGTCGCCAACACGGAAAAAAGACTGGAAGAAATCCGTGTCACAGTAGATGAGAAACTGCAAAAGACGCTGAACGACCGGATCGGTCAATCTTTCCGCCTTGTCACCGAACAGCTGGAAAGCGTGCAGAAGGGACTTGGAGAAATGCAAACGCTGGCACAGGATGTCGGCGGCTTAAAACGTGTCCTCAGCAATGTAAAGACGCGCGGCAACATCGGAGAGATTCAGCTTAGCATGCTCCTCGAACAACTATTGGCGCCGGAACAATACGAAGCCAATGTGCATACCCGTAAAGGTTCGGATGCCGTTGTCGAGTTTGCCGTCAAGTTGCCGGGACGCGACGATGTACGCGAATATGTGTATCTGCCGATAGATGCCAAATTCCCGAAAGACGTTTACGAACAACTTTTGGATGCCTATGACCAGGCCGACACCCAAGCCATAGAAGCAGCGGGAAAATTACTGGAAACAACCATCAAGAAGATGGCAAAAGATATTTCCGACAAATACCTGGCACCTCCGGCAACAACCGATTTCGGAATCATGTTCCTTCCGTTCGAAGGAATCTATGCGGAAGTCGTGCGCCGTTCCTCCCTGCTGGAAGAACTGCAACGAAACTACAAAGTGGTGGTAACCGGCCCGACGACGCTTGCCGCCATCCTGAACAGCCTGCAAATGGGATTCCGTACCCTTGCCATCCAGAAACATTCCGGTGAAGTATGGACAATCCTGGGAGCTGTCAAGAAAGAATTCGAGAAAGTCGGTGGTATGCTGGAAAAAGCACAAAAGAACCTGCAAACAGCCAGCGGACAAATAGAAGAAGTATTGGGGACCCGTACCCGTGCAATCCAACGCAAGCTGAAAGACGTGGATACGCTCAGCGACAGGGAAGCACGTTCCGTCCTTCCCGAGATCGGATCATTAACAGACGAAGAAGACGAAAACAGCTTATGAAAAAGAGACAAATTCCGCATACATACGTTATTATATTCTACATCATCCTGTTCTGTGCAGTCCTCACTTGGGTGATTCCAGGCGGGCAATACAAGGAAAGCATCAATGCAGCCGGAGAGAAAACGGTTGTTTACGAAGCAGTAAAACATATCCCGCAAACCTGGCAAGTGTTCTCTGCCTTCTATAAAGGATTTGTCGAGAGGGCGGACATCATCGTCTTTATCCTGATCATCGGAGGGGCTTTCTGGATTGTCAACGACAGCAAGGCTTTCGATATCGGTACAGTCAGTTTCCTGCGCCGCACCCGGAAGATGGAGAATAACCGGTTATTGCGCAAGATTGGAGTCGAAAACTTCTTATTGACATCCATCATGTTATTGTTCAGCATTTTCGGAGCTGTATTTGGCATGAGCGAAGAAACGATTGCGTTTTGCCTGGTTCTTGTTCCGATGGCAATTTCGATGGGATATGATTCTATTACCGGAGTCTGCATGGTCTTTGTCGCTGCCGGGTTAGGATTTGCCGGTGCCATACTAAACCCATTCACAATCGGTATCGCACAAGGGCTGGCCGGTATTCCCCTTTTCTCGGGAATCGAATACCGGATATTCTGTTGGATAGTCATCAATGCTATCGGTTTCACCTGGATACTCCGATATGCCGCTAAAGTTAAAAAAGACCCGCAGTCCTCACCGGTGTACGAAGAGGATAAATATTGGAGAGATCTGCACAGCAACAATTCATTGGATGTAGTCTATCATACACCGCGAGCAGCCTGGATATGCTTTGGAATATTGACTGCCGTACAGATCGTCTTTGCCGCTTTATACCCGACTACGACTTTGCAGATCGGGAACAGTCTGATCAAAGGGCTTCCTCTCCTGCCTGTCTTAACAGTCGCTTTCATCCTGTCTTCCGTATTTGCCTTACGCAAAACAGTTCATTTATATATTCTGAACCTATTGTTCTTCACAATCTTTTATCTGATAACCGGGGTTATGGGATATGGCTGGTATATCATGGAGATTGCAACACTGTTCTTTGCACTCGGGCTGGCAGCCGGCATTGCTAACAACCGGACACCGAATGAGCTGGTCAAGCTTTTTCTGGACGGATGCAAAGATATTATGAGTGCTGCATTGGTAGTAGGTCTGGCAGGAGGTATTATTGTTATCTTGAAAGACGGTCTTGTCATCGATACGATCCTTTACAGCTTGGCAAAAGGGATGGAAGGACTCGGACAGGTGGCAACTGTCGGCATGATGTATGTTATTCAGACATTGATCAACCTGGTCATTCCGTCGGGAAGTGCCAAAGCAGCACTGACCATGCCTATAATGGCTCCTTTCTCCGATCTGATCAGATTATCCAAGCAGGCAACTGTCATGGCTTTCCAGTTCGGAGACGGATTTACCAATCTGATCACCCCTACTTCGGGAGTACTGATTGCCGTGCTGGGAGTAAGCCGCATCCCCTATGACAAATGGTTCCGGTGGGCTTGGAAGTTTATTCTGCTTTTAGTGGTAGTCGGATTCATATTATTAATTCCGACAGTCTTAATTCCGATGAACGGATTTTAATGGAGCGCAAGATCATACATATTGATATGGATGCATTCTACGCATCCGTCGAACAGCGGGATAATCCGGAACTTCGCGGTATTCCACTGGCTGTCGGGCACGCCGAGGAGCGTGGTGTTGTGGCTGCAGCAAGCTATGAAGCACGGAAATTCGGAGTACGTTCCGCCATGTCTTCACAAAAGGCAAAACGGTTATGCCCGCAACTCACGTTTGTACCCGGACGTATGGATGTCTACAAAGCCGTATCCCGGCAGATACATGAGATATTCCATGAATATACGGATATTATCGAACCGCTTTCGCTGGATGAAGCCTTTCTGGACGTAACGGAAAACAAGCAAAATATCCCGCTTGCCGTCGATATAGCCAAAGCCATCAAACGGAAAATCCGGGAAGAGCTGAATCTGGTTGCTTCAGCGGGCATTTCCTATAATAAGTTTCTTGCCAAAATAGCATCGGACTACCGCAAGCCGAACGGCCTTTGCACCATACACCCGACACAAGCCGAGGAATTTATCAAACATCTCCCGATCGAATCATTCTGGGGAATCGGTCCGGTTACGGCCCAAAAGATGCATACATTAGGCATTCACAATGGCGAACAGTTACGAGCCTGTTCACAGGAAATGCTTACCCGGCAGTTCGGAAAGGCCGGAATCTTATATTATGAATTTTCGAGAGGAATCGACTTGCGCCCGGTCGAAGCTGTCCGCGTACGCAAATCCGTCGGATGTGAACATACGCTGGATAAAGATATCTCCCGGCAGTCATCCGTCATAATCGAGTTGTATCACGTTGCCACCGAACTGATCGGCCGCCTGGAGCGGACCGGCTTCAAAGGAAACACCCTAACGCTAAAAATCAAATTCCACGATTTCAGTCAGAAAACCAGAAGCATCACTCAAAGCCATGAACTGACAACACTAACCGAAATATTACCTTTAGCCAAAGAACTACTGAAAGATATCGAATACGACACTCATCCGATCCGGTTAATCGGCCTCTCCATCTCCAACCCCTACGAGAAAAACGAGGAAAAGGCCCGCTGGGAACAGTTGAGTTTTGAGTTCAGCGATTGGGAATAACTATGCCATGTCCAAAGTCCCTTTATGGATATAAATAAAAAATCCGTTCCATCAACGTCCATTTTTCCGCCGAAGAGGCATTCGGCAATGTTTTTTGGAAACGGGCGACAAAACTCTCCCATTCGGCCTGACGCGGCAATGTGTTTAACTTTGCCATAGCCGAATCCCAATCAAAATCGAGTGGAGTCTCAACAATCATAAACAAGCGGGAACCCAACAGATAAATTTCCATTTCCAGGATACCGACAGCCCGAATGCCATCTCTTATCTCCGGCCAGGACTTCGCCTCACTATGCCACTGGACATATTCGTCGATCAACTCCGGATTATCCTTCAACTCCAACGTCTGGCAATATCTTTTCACAGGCCCGCTATATTCTTTAACCCTGTAACCGCATTTTGTTTCTTCCATTTCTTATTTATTAGTGCCAATTTGATTAACAAAGTTACACAATCATTCTTATAGCCCAGATATATTATCTGTCTAAAATCGTATTTTGTCGACTTTTAGACAGATACTGGCTCACCCAAAATCATTGGGGATAGCCACAAGGATGAGGCAAATTATACAATAACCCTCTTTTTGGGCGTTTTTCTATTTCGTCCGAAATCTTGATCCATTTTGGATTGACTCTTTTCACGGTTTTAATCTTCTTTACTGACAACAGATGGAGTGAGGTGCGCAGATTGTCTGAAAAAGAGTACAATTTGATTACCGAAAACAGAAAATATCGGCAAAGTGATAAACCTTAACTCCCGGAGAATCGAATATTTCAAAATAAAACGGACGACGCTCCAAATATCTCAAGGAAATTTTGGAGACTGGTTGCCGTGAGGTGCGCAGAAAATAGCCTTGACCCGGCACTTCATCGCTCTGAAGGTTGACTTCGTACTATATGAAGTCCGACTTCAGGGCAACAAAGTGCCGGATCAGAGCGACAAAGTCCCTCTTCATGGCGATAAGGTGCAGGAAAAGAGGAAAAAGTCCCTTTTTGAGGTCTAAAAAGCGGATTAACATTGGTTTTATTTCGGATGTCTTTCGAACCGGGAAAATACGTTTTTTACAATAAGCCCCCTCTGCCGCAGGCTCTCTTTTGCCAAATAATGAATTTATTTATCCCCAATGATTATCGGGTGGACCAAGAATACTCCAAAAGATCAAGTTGTGCAAATGTTGTGCAACTCATATAAATCAAAAAAATCGCAAACAACTATATTACAGTTATTTGCGATTTTGCTAAGTGATTCCGGAGCGATTCGAACGCTCGACCCACGCCTTAGAAGGGCGTTGCTCTATCCAGCTGAGCTACGGAACCATCCTTATTTGCGGTGCAAAGGTAGTATTATTATTTGAATATGCAAAGGCTTTTATTCCCTTTTTCGCCTTAGTTGTTATAAATCGGCTGTTCCTACTGATAAAAAAACAGGTTCCAATTCACGAATATTCTCAAATAATCACAAGAATGGATATATCCACCACCCATCAGAACGGATACCCCACCGCGAAATGCCAAGCGAAGTTGTCGTGGAAGTTGGGGTGCAGGATGGCCCATTTCTTTTTGCCGGTTTCTTGCGGGTTGTAGGCTTTCATACCGGTGTCGAAACGGATCAGGAAGAAATCGAAATCGAGGCGGAGACCTAATCCGTAGGAAGCGGCGATCTCCCTGTAGAAACGGGAGAAGTCGAAGTTGCCGTTCGGGCGGCTCTCATCCTTATGGAAGGTCCAGATATTACCGGCGTCGAGGAAGGCGGCCATCTCGAATTTCCAGAACAGCTTGGTGCGATACTCTAAGTTCAGGTCCAGACGAATGTCACCGACCTGCTGGGCGAACGACTTAACCGAGTCGGCCGGCATGCTGCCCGGACCAAGCGAACGGACAGACCATCCGCGGACACTGTTCGCGCCGCCGGAAAAATAACTGCGCTCGAACGGCAGCATCTTCGAATTGCCATAGGGATAACCGACGCCGACACCGACATGGAAAGCCAACTTATTACGGCTGTCCAAGACAATACTTTTACTGAAGTCCACATCACCTTTCACAAACTGGGCATAATTGATACCAAACAGCTTATACCGCCCTTCATCATCTTTGTCCGCTCTGGTCATTGCAGAAAGTGCATATAACAGGTTTCCCGCCATCTCGAACGACAGCCGCATGGAATGCGTGTTACGCAAACGGTTCTGGGGATTATAGTTGTTAAAGGAATATGTATATCCGGTCCCCAAAATAAACTGGTCCGTGAAATTGTAGAGCAAGGTCGATTCGGGCAGCGAATCCCTAAACGACTGGCTGATCTTCGGAAGATGCACATAATCGATATCCAACAATTTGAACACATGGCGTGCCTGCATATTGCTCCGCTCCTGCCAGATGTAATTCCATCCGGCCGAAACAATGGCCCGCTTGAACTCCGGCCGGGTTTGAATGCTGTAACTCATTTTCAACTCGGTAGTCGCACGTATCTTACGACGGAAATCTTCTTTCAGGAAAGGGAAAAGAAAACGGGGAAACAAGATAGAAGCCTCGGTTCCGAATTCCCAGAAATTATTACCTTCCGACTGATTGCCGGACAATGCCTCATAAGCGCCGCGGACTTTGGCCGAAAACACTTCCGAGCCTTTGAACAGATTACGGTGCTGATAATTCAAGCTGGAGGCAAAACCAAAATCCCCCGCCGAGTTCGTCCCTTCAACATCGACCCCGAATCCTTGGAGTTTGGCAGGCGAAGTCAGAATGGTACAGCTCAGCTTCATGGTGTCGTTTTCTTCTACCTCTGAAAAGCGGATGTTCACATTGCGCAAAGCCCGCAAAGTGGCAAAAGAGGAATAAGTCTGCTCGATTGTCCGCTCGTTATACAGGCGTCCCGGCGTGATATAGTTGCTCTTGCGCAAGACTCCCGGACGGATACTTCTTCCGTTTTTGCCATACAGGATATTGATATTGCCTGCTTTGACCGTATCATACGGCATTTCATTATCCGCTTCTAACGTCAAGGGATTATAATCCGTCACGATCGAAACATCCTTGATAAAGTACTGTCGGTGCAACGTATCGACTACGCTCCTGTCCGGCTTTTGCAACCGATAGGGCTTGAGCAGCATATCCAGGTCCACGATATTCCGGTTGAAAGAACTGTCGGCGATATAGGACAGATAATCACGGTTGAAGGCATAATATCCGCGCCGGCGAAGCAAGGTCGTGATACGCTGCCGCTCCTTGTCGAGCACATCGCGGTCAAAAAGGGCGCTGTCTTTTATCAAAGAGGTGTAGTCGTCCGAATAGGTACGGAAAGCCGAGGCGAATACCGAACGGTGGGGCGGCTTAAGCCGGGCAATGCTGTCGATCTTCGGGTCGCTCAGTTCCATCGAATAGTCATGTATGCGATAAGGCGTATTGGATACGATATTATACGTCACGACCGCTTTCTTGTGCTTTGAAGTATCGATAGATGCCGAAACATCCGCATTCACATACCCTTTATTGATAAAGAAACGTTCCAACTCGTCGACCGACTGTGTGACCAGCGTCGTATCCAGGATAACCGGCGCCTCTCCCATCCGGCGAAGCTGCTTGTTGATCCATCTTTTCTCGTTCCGCCCGGACCAGTCGTACACGAACAACTGCCATTTCATCAATCCGAACGCCTTGAAGTTAGGTTGCTGTCGCAAATAGGGTTTCAGTTCGTTATTCTTATAGGTCTTATTATCCGATACGATTTCGATTTTGTCCAGCAGGTATTCTCCTTCGCCGACAAATTTAGTCGAGCTACAGGAGGCTAAGAGCAATATGAAACAAATGAAATATAGTATTTGGATTCCCTTCATCATTCAAGCTTTTACGCACGCAAATGTAACTGAATTTAAAGAAATTCCCGTACATTTGCCGCATAAAAAGAGTAAAGATGCTGAGCAAAGGGAAACTAAAATACATCCATTCGTTAGAAATGAAGAAATATCGGAACGAACTGAATGCATTCGTTGCCGAAGGGAATAAACTGGTTGCAGACATGCTGCACGCTTTCGAGTGCGAACTGATTCTCGCCAAACCGTCCTGGATGGCGACGCAGGGAGACATACCGACGAAAGAGCTGTTAGAAGCGGACGACGAAGACATCCGCAAAGCCAGTTTCCTGAAAAGCCCGCAGGATGTACTTGCCGTATTCAAGCGCCCCGCCTGGTCGCTCGCCGAAGCCGATCCGGCGTCTTCACTCGTGCTGGCGCTCGACGGCATACAAGACCCGGGAAATCTCGGAACCATCATCCGGCTTGCCGACTGGTTCGGTATCGAACATATCGTTTGCAGCCTCGACACGGCGGATGTGTTCAGCCCGAAAACAGTCCAGGCGACAATGGGAGCATTGGCTCACGTAAAAGTCCATTACACCGATTTGGCAGTCTACTTGAAAGCACAGGCGGAGAAACAGATCCCGCTGTTCGGCACATTCCTTGACGGAGAAAATATGTACACAAAAGAATTGTCCGCAAACGGAATTATCGTCATGGGCAACGAAGGAAACGGAATACGTCCGGAGATAGAAGAATTGATCGATCAGAAACTATACATTCCGAGCTTTCCGCCGGAAAGAGAGACATCAGAGTCTCTTAATGTAGCCATTGCGACAGCCGTCATCTGTGCCGAGTTTCGCCGCCGGCAAGGAAATGCCGTTCAATAACAACAGGCAGGCAGGCTCACCGATCCCGGCCGCTTGCGGAAGCCCTAACTCCCGGCAAACATCGAAGCCGGGTTCCATGCCCATGAAATTATTGTTCCATGGGCATGGAATTTTAGTTTCATGGGCATGAAATTTCTCCCCGGATTCCACGACCGGAAAAAGGATGCCGTCATAAAACTCCGTTCCTGCAATTTCTTCTTCCAACGGGAAAACACCTGTCAGGACACCCTTGTCGTCCAGTTCGACATAGTGCATCCGGTAAAATTGTTTCCAGTAGATATAATGTGAAGCAACCCGACGCATAGCTCCTGTTTATTTTGGAATGGAATCCTGCACGGCCACCGAATCTTTAGGCATATCGGTCAAACGGCCGTAATTATACTTCATCAGGTTCAAGCTATCTAAATAGACTTTATAATAAGAGGAGTCTGCGTTATTCATAAAGATATAGCCATACACCCGCTTGATGCGCTTGGTCGGAACCGTTTTCAATATCGTCTCGTGATAGCCGTCGCGAAGGATCTTGTCGTTTACGGTCACGATCGTATCGCCCTGGTCGGCACTGATACGCACTTCCGGCTTATAAGCCATATCCTTATTGAGGCCCCAGACATTCATCCCCAACACAAACGAGCTTCCGGACGAATAATTCGTTTCCGGTTTGACATCGAATGTCACGCCGTTGAACAAAGCATCCGGCTCCAACCGAAGGGAAGTGCGGCGCGGCCAGATATCCACCGAGTCCTGCTTGGAGACGGGAGCCGCCGAAGCCTGCACATCGCCCAATGCTTTCTGCCGGCTATTCAGTTCATTCAGCACACGGTCGTACACCTTCATATAGATATCCAGGTTCCGGCCGTACCAGACCAACGAGCTGTCATATTCGGCCTGGGTGATGCCATGTTTGCGGAAGATAGACTGAAACAAGGCCTCCTTATGAGCGTTATCGGGAAATTCCTTGCTGTTCAGGTTGATCATGGCTTCCGCCAACTGCATATCCACCTGTACAGCCTGCATTTTCTTTTCCGAAAGAAGACCATCGGGCACTTTGCTGCAAGCGACCGCCAGGATGCCCAACAACAAAACGACACTATATCTATGCAGTCTGTTCCGCATTTATTTTCTTCTGTTATTTTTCTTTTGAAAGACTTGTCGACAACGTGTGGCGATAGAACAGCAAAAGCAGGAAAACGCCTACACAAATAGCCGAGTCGGCCAGGTTAAAGATCGGACGGAAAAAGACGAACTCTTCTCCACCCCAGACCGGCACCCAATCAGGCAGAACCGTCTGTATCAAAGGGAAATAAAACATATCGACCACCTTTCCGTGCAACCAGCCGGCATAACCTCCGCCTTCCGGCATAAAGGTCGCCACCTGACCGAAGCTATGATCGAACACCACGCCATAAAAAACGGAGTCGATAATATTCCCGATCGCACCCGCGAAGATCAGCGAGATACAAGCGATAAAACCGAACGTGTAACGCTGTTTCACCAACTTATACAGGTAATATCCGATAAAGCCGACCGCCACGATACGGAATACCGACAGAAACAGCTTCCCGATTACCTCTATCCCGAACGCCATCCCCGGATTCTCCGTAAAGTACAGATAGAACCAAGGAGTGATCTCGATACTCTCATGCAACTGCATGTGAGTCTTAATCCATATTTTAAGAGCCTGGTCAAGAATAAGGAGCAGCATTATGATTAACACTGCTCCCCAACCTTTGGAATATCTCATTTACTTAGCACCTCCCTGTTTAGCTTCGATACTCAAAGTAGCGTGAGGCACTGCACGTAATCTTTCTTTCGGGATCAATTTACCGGTTTCGCGGCAAATACCGTACGTTTTATTCTCAATCCGGATCAATGCAGCCTGCAAGTTCTGGATAAACTTCATCTGACGCTGTGCCAAACGGCCAGCTTCCTCTTTCGACAAAGTCGCAGCTCCCTCTTCCAACACCTTGAATGTAGGAGATGTATCGGCGACATCATTACCGTCAGAATTCGTGACACCGGACCTCAACAACTCATAATCTTTCTTTGCCTTATCCAGCTTTTCCAATATTATGGAGCGGAACTCCTCGAGTTCGGCATCCGAATATCTTGTCTTTTCTGCCATGGTTCATTAATTTTAGGTTCTACAATAGAATATATATCAGCGCTCCCTGTCGCAGTCCAAATATACAACATTATTTATATGCGGCAAGGAGCTCTTTCTTTTTTTATTAAAAATCATACTTTTTCAATGCGCACAGACAACTTGAAATCTTCGAAATCAAGTTCCGTAGCATCGCTGATCACATCCGTAATCTCCACTGACACAGCCAATACCTGGTTGGCGATATACGAGTTGAAATCCTGGATCGCCTCATCTGTCACATCGTTGGAAAGAACCGTTACCGAAATCTTATCCGTGATGTCGAAGCCATTGCTCTTACGCAAATTCTGGATGCGGTTCACCAACTCGCGCGCCAGACCTTCCTTGCGGAGCTCTTCCGTCACGGTGATATCCAGTGCGACCGTCAGGCGTCCTTCGTTGGCAACCAGCCAGCCCGGTATGTCTTCGGAGATGATTTCCACGTCTGCACGCTCGACCACAGCCTCCTGTCCTTCGACAGTTAGCGTGAACGTTCCGGCCTTTTCGAAAGCATTGATCTCGTCCTGGCTCATTGCCTGGATAGCAGCAGCCAACGCTTTCATGATCTTGCCATAACGCGGGCCCAACTTCTTGAAATCGGGTTTGATCTTCTTCACCAGAATACCGGCAGCGTTATCGACAAACTTCAGTTCTTTCACATTGACTTCATTCAAGATCAGGGCTTTCACCGCCTCGAGGCTTTCCTGCTGATGCGCATCCACAACCGGCACCATAATGGTCTGCAGCGGCTGGCGCACCTTGATGTTCACCTTGCGGCGCAGAGCCAGCACCATAGACGAAACGTCCTGTGCCATCTGCATACGTTCTTCCAGATCCTTGTCGATCAGCGCTTCGTTGCAAACCGGGAACTCGGACAGGTGAACAGATGCAACCGTCTCACGTCCGGTAGCGGCGATCAGGTCGCAGAACAGCTGATCGGCATAGAACGGCGCGATCGGCGCCATCAGCTTGGCAACAGTTTCCAGACAGGTGTACAGCGTCTGATAAGCAGACAGCTTATCGGTCGTCATGCCTCCGCCCCAGAAACGGCGGCGGTTCAGACGCACATACCAGTTACTCAGGTTGTCGTTGACGAAGTCGGAGATTGCGCGTCCAGCACGCGTCGGTTCGTACGCATCTAAGAATCCGTCCACATCTTTCACTAACGAATTGAGCAACGACAGAATCCAGCGGTCGATCTCCGGACGCTCTTTCCAGTCCACATCCGGCTCTGAATAGTCGAAGCCGTCGACGTTCGCATACAGAGCGAAGAACGAATAAGTATTATATAATGTGCCGAAGAACTTACGGCGAACCTCTTCGATACCGTCGATATCAAACTTGATGTTATCCCACGGAGATGCATTCGTAATCATGTACCAGCGCAGCGGGTCGGAACCATGCTGCTCGATCGTACTGAACGGATCGACGGCGTTGCCCAAGCGCTTGGACATCTTGTTGCCGTTCTTATCCAGCACCAGACCGTTGGAGACAACTGCTTTATACGAAACACTGTCGAACACCATCGTTGCGATAGCATGCAGCGTGAAGAACCATCCGCGTGTCTGGTCCACCCCTTCCGCAATGAAGTCGGCCGGATAGACCTTGCGGTCGTCAAACAGATCCTTGTTCTCGAACGGGTAATGGATTTGTGCATACGGCATCGCACCGGAATCGAACCAGACGTCGATCAGATCCGTCTCGCGCTTCATCGGTTTGCCGCTTGCGGAAACCAGGATCACATCGTCCACATACGGACGGTGCAAGTCGATCTTCTCATAGTTCTCCTTCGTATATTCACCCGGTTTGAACTTCAGCTCCTTATACGGATTAGCCTCCATCAAGCCGGCCTTTACGGATTTCTCTATTTCATTGTACAGTTCTTCAACCGAACCGATGCAGATTTCCTCCGCCCCATCTTCCGTCCGCCAAATAGGCAGCGGAGTTCCCCAGTAGCGGCTACGGCTCAGGTTCCAGTCCTGCAGGTTTTCCAGCCATTTGCCGAAACGTCCCGTGCCGGTGCTCTGCGGCTTCCAGTTGATCGTATTGTTCAGCTCGATCATCCGTTCGCGACAAGCCGTCGTGCGGATAAACCAGCTATCCAACGGATAGTAAAGAACCGGCTTGTCCGTCCGCCAGCAGTGCGGATAGTTGTGCACATGTTTTTCGATGCGGAACACACGGTTCTGCACCTTCAGCATCATGCATATTTCAATATCTAATGTCTCGTCTTTTTCACCTTTCGCCGGATCGTAAGCGTTCTTCACGAACTTGCCCTGCCAGGGATCATAGTCGGCCGCATTCATACGCGTCTGTACGAACTCCGGATCGAGGTCTTCCAGCAGATAGAACTTACCGGTCATATCGACCATCGGACGCTGGTTGCCGTCCTTATCGGTCAGCATCAAAGGAGGCACGCCGTTTGCTTTTCCCACACGGTCGTCATCCGCACCGAAAGTCGGGGCGATATGAACGATACCCGTACCATCTTCAACCGTCACATAGTCACCTGTGATGACACGGAAAGCGCCTTCTCCCGGATTCACCCAAGGGATCAGCTGCTCGTAGTGCATACCGGCTAATTCCGGACCTTTCCACTCGCCTACAACTTTAAACGGAATCAATTTATCGCCCGGCTTGTAATCGGACAATGCCAAACCGGCAGCCTTCGGATTGAAATGTGCATCCAGCAAATCTTTCGCCAGCACAACTGTCATCGGCATACCTGTATACGGATTGAAAGTCTGAACAGCCACATACGTGATATTCGGCCCCACGCAAAGCGCCGTGTTGGAAGGCAATGTCCAGGGAGTGGTCGTCCATGCTAAGAAGAACGGATCGCCGAACTCCGCCATCTCCGGTTTCGGGTCAAGGATGCGGAACTGCGCCGTACAAGTCGTGTCCTTCACGTCGCGATAGCAACCCGGCTGGTTCAGCTCGTGCGAGCTAAGGCCTGTCCCGGCAGCCGGCGAATAAGGCTGTATGGTGTAACCTTTATAGAGCAACCCTTTCTTATAGAGCTCCTTCAGCAGGTACCACAATGTTTCGATATACCGGTTATCATAGGTGATATACGGATTTTCCATATCCACCCAATAACCCATTTTCTGTGTCAAGTCCTCCCACTCCTTCGTGAACTTCATCACGTCGCGGCGGCAGGCTGCATTATATTCAGCCACAGAAATCTTTTTGCCGATATCTTCCTTGGTTATACCCATTGACTTTTCGACACCTAACTCTACCGGCAGTCCATGTGTGTCCCATCCGGCTTTGCGGTTCACGAGATATCCTTTCATCGTCTTGTAACGACAGAAAATATCTTTGATCGAACGGGCAATCACGTGGTGAATACCGGGCATACCGTTTGCAGAAGGAGGTCCTTCATAAAACACAAACGAGGGATGTCCTTCACGTATTTCAAGACTCTTATGGAAGATGTCGCCATCCTGCCATTTCTTCAGCACCTCTTTATTGACGTTCGACAAGTCAAACTTCGAGTATTCGGCAAATTTCTTACTCATATCGCGTTATATTTATCTATCTTCTCAAAAATTGCCGCAAAGGTAGCGATTAAATCCGAATTAGGCAATAAGAAATCACCGGCTATAAAATCCGTTTCCCCCATAGCAGACCCGCAAGGAAGAAAGATGGAGCAAATCAAAATAAATAGGACGACAGTTTTGTATTTCAAGAGAATAGTTTTATCTTTGCAGCAACATGCTTACCCCGCTTCCCGTCAGATCAGCGCGCTCAGGGTAAGCCTTTTATTTTTATACCTCTATGACTAAAATCTCTTACCCCAAACAACTCATATCTTTTGCGGATCAGATTGCTTTGCTCAAACAGCGTGGACTTGTTTTCACGGACGAAGCCAAAGCCTTACACCTGCTACGCAATATCAGTTATTACCGTTTGAGCGGCTACTGGTATCCTTTGCTGGCAGACAAGCAAAATCATTTGTTCAAGCCCGGCAGCACATTCGATGCCGCCTACAACATCTACAAGTTCGATAGTGAGCTTCGCAAGCTGATTATTACGGAGCTGGAAAAAATAGAGGTAGCTGTGCGCACACAGACCGCCTATATACTCTCTTCACAATGGGATGGATATTGGTTTGCCGATGCTTCCCATTTTAACAATCCGGTACGTCATGCCAAGATATTATCAAAAATAGATGAAGAATACCAGCGCAGCGACGAGGAATTTGTGACGGCTTTCAAATCCAAGTATTCCGATCCTTTTCCGCCAAGTTGGATAACGATGGAGATAACTTCTTTCGGTACACTGTCTATTCTATACAATAACCTGCTTCCCGGAAAGACCAAGCGGAGCATTGCGGATTATTTCGGGTTGCCCGACACCGTTTTTGCTTCCTGGTTGCACAGTATCGTTTATATCCGTAACATTTGCGCCCATCATTGCCGCTTATGGAATCGGACACTTAGCATCCGCCCGTTAATGCCACGTTCACCACGCAAATCATTCATCACACTTCCGGCGAACGGCACACGGCAGGTCTATTTCATATTGAGCATGATCGTTTATCTGTTGGATATAATCAATCCCAACCACTCGTTTGTAGAAAGGTTCAAGGACTTGCTTACCCGTTACCCTTCGATAGATACCCGTGCGATGGGCTTTCCGGCTGGTTGGGAAAACGAAGATATTTGGAAATAGACATCACTGGATACAGTCAATCCCTATGCTCATTATTATACAGTGCCATCAGCAATGCCACCACCTCCGAATAGTTCTTGCGGCCGGAGGGGATGTTGTTGCCTTTCAGGAACCAGTTGTAGGCGGTGGATTGGACTTCGCCGATCAAAGGACTGTATAAAGACTGCCAATAGGCCGTCTTACGGTTGTAGAGGTCTTTCACTTCCGGGGAAATGGTTGCTTTCCAGGCGTTAAACTCTTCTTCCGGCAACAATCCGTAGGCATTGCCCAGCACATAAGGCAGCAATGCGAAATAAGCGGAAAAACGGATCTCCGGCACTTCGGAACGCGCACAGACCAGAAAGCCGTACAAGTTCGCTTCCGCCTCGCTGGATATGCCTAACACATGCGCCATCTCGTGGGCATACGTAAACGGATACTGCACCGGAAGCAGCTTCGGGTTCAGATTGTATTCGGTAAAGAACGGCCCCATATAACCCAACACGCCTACGCCGCTCATCAGCGAAGGAATCAGCATCGGTTTGGGACGCAGATAACCGGCAGGCCGGACCAGGCCGAAACGCCCGTCGATCTCCCGATATCCTTTCTTTGTCTCCGCTGCAACGACCGCCTTGTCGATCGCTTCGACCGGGACAAAAGAGGCATTCAGCGAATCGGTATAGGCAGACAGAAATGAGCGGAAAGTGTCGACGGAATAAGCGGCATACGGAATCTCGGTCCGAGTAAAAAAGTCCTTCCTGAAATAGTTCAATCCCCAGGCCAGATAAAACCAAAGGTAGATCCAGAAAAGATACTCCGCCATCCGTCCGGCGATCACTGCCCATCGACGCTTTCTCCAACGGGCATAAAACGGATACAGGCACAAGCCGATGATACTCCCATAGATCAGGCAATCGCCCACAGAGAAGGGGAAAAAAGAAGAAAAACGAGACAACAAAGACGAAACGGACGGATAAACATTTCGCGCATACCATTCGCCGGCAGCGGGCGAAGCCTGCACACACCAGACCAGAACAAGCCCGGCAGCCAATATAATCCAGCGGATCCGTATCTTTTTAATCCATTCCGTTCCTTTCATCCTAACAACAAAGATAAGCAATCCCCATCTACTCTCCAAACGGATGGACGAAGATGAAACGCGCCCCTTTGTCGTAATCGGGATCGACTGTCAGCGTCCCGCCCAGGCGGATAGCGATCGTCCGGGCAATAGGCAATCCCAAGCCTGCCCCGGGGATAAATTCATTCACCTTTGCGAAGCGGTCGAAAATGACTTCCTGCTTATCCAACGGAATGCCGCATCCCGTATCGGTGACGGTAAAGACAACCTGCCGATTCTCCCGGTCGACACGATAGTCGAGGTTGATTTCTCCCTGCCCGGTAAATTTAACGGCGTTCGACAACAGGTTGTTTAGCAATTGTTGTAAGCGCAAATCATCGGTTTTCAGGATGAAATGATCATCCGAAGCGGTAAAGCCCAACTTGACACCCGGCTGCACCCGATGCCTGATTCTCTCCTGTGCATTCTGGCAACATTCGGACAGGTCGCAATCTTCCAGTATGACACTGAAAGAATCCGATTCGAGCCGCGACAGGTCTAACACGTCATTCACAAGCCCGAGCAACATATCGGTGTTGTTCTTGATTATTTTGAGATACTCGTTCCGCTCGGCCTCATCGGCATCTTGCAGCAGATCGGCAAACCCGACAATCGCGTTCAGCGGCGTCCGTATCTCATGGCTTATATTGGCGACAAACGACGTTTTCAGGCGGTTGGATTCCTCCGCCTGTTCTTTAGCCACACGCAGGCTTTCGGTGGTTTCGATCAACGTCTCGCGCTCGACTTGGAGATCGTTCTTTAATTTACGAGTACGATTGGAATAGCGGAATAAGACATACAGCAATACCAACAGTATGCAGGACACAAGAATAGAGGCCGTAAGCTGTAGCTGCTTCTCGGAAAGTTGCCGTTTCTGATAAAGCAGTTTCTGTTCCTGCATTTTCTTGTCGTTCAGGTCGTGCAGCATACGAAGCTGGTTCAATTGGCGGGTGAAAGCCGTCACATTCGTTTGCTCGACCAGCGACAGCAATTCGGCATACTGTTTCAACGCCTCATCCGTCCTTCCGGCGGCTTTCAGGATATCGACTTTCAGCTTCAGCGGTTCGGACGAATAATCGACAGCAAGCACTTTATCGATCTCCCGGAGCGCCTGCGGATAATCTTTGATAAAGAAATAATAGCGGGCCATCGCCAAATCATATACGGACGTAACATCCGGCCCCATGCTTTCATCCATATAAGAAGGCAAAAGGCTTACGGTTTCACGCGCTTTCGGAAGATTCTTTTCCGCCACATACAAATTAAGATAATTGGCATACAGCAAGCACTTTTTGGCCTTAATCGGATAATTTTCCCTAATATCAGACTTATAGCTTTCAATTTTCTGCAACGATTCTTCGAAACGGGCAAGAGTCGACTTCACATGATCCAACTCGTCAAGATGCAAATAGGCGATCAGCAGATAGGGGATAATCTGAAGTTCATAATCCGGCTTGCTTTTTGTTTTCAACAGGTCCAACGCTTCCTCGAAAGCAGTCACCGCATCGCTGTCCCGTCCGATCAGCAAATAAACCAGGCCCAAATATTCATTACTGGATATCAAGCCCGTCATATTATTCTTTTCCTTGGACAACATCTGAAGCATCACAGCCTCATTCATCGCCAATTCATATTCTCCGTTAATCAGATAATACCGGCAGTAATAATTCAGAAAATCGAATTTTGCCAGAGGGGTTTCCCGGCGTGCTTTTGTCACGGAATCGACCATATTGCCCCAATAGGTCAGGCTATCCAACCGGTTGATATTACAATAATAACGCCCCAATGAGGAAAGGGCGCTGTAATAATATCCCATTGAATCGACTTCTCCGGCAAGCTCTACCAATGATTTCAGATAGGGCACTTCCATCGGGGTCTCCCAGTTTTGCCGGGACAATTCATACAAAGCCTTGAGCCTCTCACCCGCATCATCCGTTTTCCCATCAGTCCTGCAAGATCCGTATAGATCCGTCAGGAACAGACAAAAAACGATCAACACCCCTTTTACGTATATATGCCTCTCTTTCATACAGCACCGCTCCATCTATTGTTTTTCAAAGATAGAGTTTTTTCCATAACGCTGTATGCGTTTTCCGGTAAATAATGAATATTAGGGCATAAAGAGATTAAGAACAGGAAATATTCTTATTCAAAATCTTCTTTGCCTCCGCTTCCGATAGATTCCGGCGGCGGGCATAATCCTTCATCTGCTCTCCGTCGATATTTCCGATCATAAAATACTGGGATTCAGGATGTGCGATATAAAGACCGCTGACAGTTGCCGTCGGGTACATCGCGCCGTTTTCCGTCAGCCTGACGCCGATCTGCGACATGTCGAGCAGGTTGTCCAACGTATAGTTGAGCAGTTGGTCCGGCAAGGACGGATAACCGACAGCCGGACGGATTCCCTGGTATTTCACTTTGAACAGGTCGGGCAAGGAATACGATTCGTCCGGAGAATATCCCCAATATTCCTGGCGGACCTTTTCGTGCAGATATTCCGCCGTCGCCTCGGCCAAACGGTCGGTCAACGTCTGGAGCAACATCGAATTGTAGGTGTCGCCTTCTTCCTCGAACTTGTTTTTCAGAGATTCGGCGCCGGCACCGGCTGTCACGACAAACGCGCCGACATAATCCGTACGCCCTTCGGAAAGAGGCATCACATAGTCGGCAAGCGATTTATAAACGCCTTCCTCCTTCTTTGTCTGCTGGCGCAAGACAGGGATCGTGACCTCACCGACACGGAGATTGTCGCCGTCGCTGTTTGCCGGGAAAAAGCCGTAAATGGCTTTGCAATAGTCGGCATTCATCTCGATAAGACGGTCGAGCAGTTTCGCCGCATCCAGATAGAGCTGCATAGCTTCCGCCGCCTTCCCGCGCTCCTCTTCGGGAACACCGGACAGCCAATTGGCACGACAGGCATCGCACTCATGCAGGCTGGCGACAGAGGCAAAACGCCCGCTCAGCTTCCAGGCACTGAAGAAAAAGACCCAGTTGATATAGCCAGCCACTTTATCCAAAGGAACATGGGGGATCACGTGGATGCCCATCTGACGGGGAACCACCGGATTATAGTGCGTCCAGTCGACCGGCTGCGGATTGGCCCGCGCTTCGGCAAGCGATACGAATACTTCTTTTTTCTTTTCCAACGAGGCGCGCAGCTCTTCATATTCCTTGTTCAGGCCTTCGATATAAGCATCGCGCGTATCGGGGTTCAAGAGCTTGGCGGCAATCAACGGATTCTGCGAAGCGTCGAGCACATGGATCACCGGATAATCGTAATGAGGAGCGATCTTAACAGCCGTATGCAGCTTGGAAGTCGTAGCTCCGCCAACCATCACGGGAATAGTGAGCCCGGCTTTCTGCATCTCGTCCGTCACGTGCACCATCTCTTCCAGCGAAGGCGTGATCAGGCCGGAGAGGCAGACCAAATCAGGCTTCTCCTCGATTGCTTTTTTCACGATCACGTCCGCCGGCACCATCACGCCCAGGTCGATGACCTCGTAGTTATTACAAGCTAACACGATCGAGACGATGTTCTTTCCGATGTCGTGCACATCGCCCTTGACAGTAGCGAACAGCACTTTTCCGGCTTTCGACGAGCTGGAAGCGACCTTCTCCGCCTCGATAGCCGGTTGCAGGACCGCCACCGCCTTTTTCATCGTGCGTGCCGTCTTGACCACCTGCGGAAGGAACATCTTCCCGGCGCCAAACAACTCGCCGACCTTGTTCATGCCGCTCATCAGCGGGCCGTCGATAATGTCCACCGCACGCGGATAAACCTTCAGGGCTTCCTGCAAATCCTCTTCCAGATGGTCGCCGATACCGCGTATCAGAGCGTTTTCCAAACGCTCTTCTAATGAACAATTGACAATTGACAATTGACAATTATCTGCATCATTCTTCTTATTAATTGTCAATTGTCCATTGTCAATTGTCCATTGTATCAGTTCTTCCGCCGCTTCCGGACGGCGTGCCAGAATAACATCTTCGAGCAGCGTACGGAAAGCGGGTTCGATATCTTCATAGAGCACGGACGACGACGGGTTGACGATTCCCATATCCATGCCTTTGCGGATGGCATGATAGA
This sequence comes from Parabacteroides acidifaciens, assembly GCF_003363715.1. Taxonomy (GTDB): domain Bacteria; phylum Bacteroidota; class Bacteroidia; order Bacteroidales; family Tannerellaceae; genus Parabacteroides; species Parabacteroides acidifaciens. The sequence continues at coordinate 29,469 of NZ_QREV01000020.1, read as the reverse complement.
GGAATACGGAATGCATCGCTTCGCGCACATAATTATTTCCACGGAAAGAGAAAGAAAGGTTGCTGACCCCGCCGCTCACCTTCGCTCCCGGCAGGTTTTGCTTGATCCACTCGACGGCACGGATAAAATCGAGCCCGTAGCCGTTGTGTTCCTCCATGCCGGTCGCGATGGCCAACACATTCGGATCGAAAATAATCCCGTTCGGATCGAAATCGACTTTTTCCCGGAGGAGACGGTAGGCGCGTTCGCATACCTCTATCTTCCGTTCAAACGTATCGGCCTGTCCTTTCTCGTCGAAAGCCATCACGACCGTTGCCGCTCCCAACTGTTTGATACGCGCGGCATGTTGCAGGAAAGCCTCCTCGCCTTCTTTGAGGGAGATCGAGTTTACAATGCTTTTGCCTTGTACGCACATCAGGCCTTTTTCGATCACCTCCCATTTGGAAGAGTCGATCATGACCGGCACGCGGGAAATATCGGGTTCGGAAGCGATCAGGTTCAGGAACGTGGTCATCTCCTTCACAGCGTCGAGCATCCCGTCGTCCATGTTGATGTCGATCACCTGCGCACCGTCTTCCACCTGCTTGCGGGCGATCATCAAGGCTTCTTCGTAGTTCTCTTCCTTGATCAGGCGCAGGAACTTACGCGAACCGGCCACATTACAGCGTTCGCCGATATTGACGAAATTGTTTTCCGGCTTTACCTCCAGCAGTTCCAGTCCTGACAGCCAAAGACAGTCGGGCTTCGGGGCCGGCATATGCGGCTTCGCGCCTTTGACCAGTTCGGGATATTGGGCGATATGGGCCGGCGTCGTTCCGCAACAGCCTCCTAAGATATTGACCAATCCTTCGTCGATAAAGGGCTTCACGTGGGCAGCCATCTTTTCCGGCGTCTCGTCGTACGAACCGAAACTGTTCGGCAGCCCGGCGTTCGGATAGGCGCTGATATAATAAGGCGCGTGTTTCGCCAGTTCAGCTAAGTAAGGCTTCATGTCGGCAGCCCCGAACGAACAGTTCAGGCCGACACTGACAATATTGGTATGTTGTACGGAAGCCAAGAACGCCAGCAAAGTCTGCCCCGAGAAAGTGCGGCCGCCCTGCGCCGAAAGCGTCAGGGAAAGCATGATCGGCAAGTCTTTACCTTTCTCCTTCAAAACAGTCTCGGCAGCTTCCAGGCCGGCTTTCACATTGAGCGTGTCGAACGTCGTCTCGAACAAGACGATGTCCACACCGCCGTCCACCAAAGCCTCCACCTGCTCTTTATAGGCGTTATACAAATCCATATAGGTGACAGCCCTGAAGGCGGGATCACTCACGTCCGGACTCATGGAAGCCGTCTTGTTGGTCGGACCGACAGAGCCGGCGACGAATATCGTACGTCCGGGATGTTCCGCCATAAAGCCATCGGCCACTTCGCGCGCCAACCGTCCGGCAGCGAGGTTTATATTGCGCACCTGCTGCTCCATGCCGTAGTCTCCCATCGAGATGGCATTCGCATTGAATGTGTTGGTAGCAAAGATGTCCGCACCGGCATCCAGGTATTGGCGGTGAATGGACTTGATCACATCCGGGCGGGTGATGCACAACAGGTCGTTATTGCCTTTCAGGTCACCGGGCCAACCGGCAAACTGCTCGCCGCGATAGTCCTTCTCAGTCAGTTTAAACCCCTGGACCATCGTTCCCATTCCTCCGTCCAGAATCAGAATACGTTCTTTCAGGAGATTCAAAAATATCTCTTTATCCATTAAATGTCTTTATCGTTTGAATGCACGGTCCATCTCGCGGCGATCATCCCGTTCTTTGATGGAGTCGCGTTTATCATATTCTTTCTTTCCTTTGGCGATTGCGACCACGACTTTGGCCAGCCCTTTGTCGTTAATAAAAAGGCGGGTCGGAATGATCGTGAAGCCATTGTTGCGGGCTGCCCCCTCGATCTTGCGCAACTCCTTTTTCGTCAGCAGCAGCTTACGGTCGCGGCGGGCCGAATGGTTGTTATAAGTCCCGTAGAAATATTCCGCCACATACATATTTTTCACCCACAGCTCGCCTTTCTCAATGATACAGAACGTATCGACCAGGCTCGCCTTGCCCAGGCGGATCGATTTGATCTCCGTCCCGGTCAGCACAATGCCCGCCGTAAACGTATCGAGCAACTCATAATCGAAAGTTGCCCGCTTATTCTTTATCTGTATATTATTACTAATCTTCTCTTTCATCTCATTTATTTATCAAAAACGCAAACCGGGCATCAGCATCGACAGGACGACTTCGATCAGCCAGGGCGTCAGCAAAATCAAACTGGTCGCAGCCCCGACAAATTTCAGGCGGTCTTTTTCTTCCACCTGCATATAAGGGCCGGCACCCTCCCACACGATATAGAACGTGTATAAGACAAATATCCGCAAAAAGAAAAACTCCGGAAGCAACATCAACACGATATTCAGCGCGAACATCAGCGAAGACGAATAGCCGACGAAACGCTGGCACAGCTTCATGTCTTTCTCGCGTTTGAAAAAACCTTGCCAAAGCTCGTTCAGAAAATACGACGCCAGGTAAAAACCACCGAAGGCGGCAACCAGCGTCCGGATTGACGATTTCAGAGCCAGCTCGATGTCGAACTCTTTCCGGGTGAACAACACCCCAAGAAAAGCCGCCACCGTAACGATTCCGATCAGGGGATACACAAACCGGGATAAAAACTCATCGTCCTTTTCTTCCTTTTTCGTCAGAATATCCCAAGCTTTTCCCGGCTGGGAGATGATGGCCACTACCAATTTAAATATCTCTTTATACATCTTCAATACGTTCGTTTGCTATTTGTCATTAAGTTATTTCCCTGAAGGGTTTATCGTAAACACATCGGATGATTTCCAGACGATTGAAGCAGAGTCTTTCCCGAATGCGGATGCATAATTAACCCGGAACTTCACCTCATCGGTATTATTTTCTCCTGTCACTTTCTTCACAAAGTCCTGAATATTGAAAGCACAGGGGATAATCATCGATTGCCCGTTATCCTCCTCGCCGCCTTCAGCCGTCTTGATAGCGCGCAGATACAAGCTATAGACCTGATCGCCATTCAATACCTGATCCGGATTATAAGACAAGGCGAAACTATCTTCCTGCGCCGTCTTATGACCGCTCATTTCCGTAAAAAGAAACAGATTTCCCTTGATATAGGAAGAACGGGGCTGAAGGGTGGAAAGCAGTAATTCACCATTCTCGACGTTCGAGGTGTCTGTCAAGGTATTGAACAGCTGCCACTGGCTCACTTCCGAAAGTGTATTCTCATAAATGGTTGCAGTCATATAGCCTTTATTCGCCCCGCCGTCTGCATTTTCAGCCAGCCCGTAATCGATCGAATAATCGAACAGGATACATTCTCCATCTTCCACATTCGCATTCTGGAAGTTTTCCGAAGAGATCACATCCCCGCCTTTGACGAAAATAACCTTACCCACGGTCCCCACATTCGTTGCCACAACCCCGGTCTGATTCGCCATCGTCAATTGCGTCGCCGGGTCTCCCAAACAAGAGCTCAACACAACCAGGCAAAGGGCTATCACGCCATATAATACAGTCTTTCTCATTTCCATATACAATTTGAAATCGAAGTTATCTTCCTCCACACACAGAGGGAAGGCACAAAGGTAGCATTATTTTCTTACTCATACAATTGGGAAAGATTAAATCCATGTATATACGGATGTTCCGGGAGTGGTTTCAAATATGTTAAATACTGAACTTTTATATAAAGTTTTTTGAAAAAGAACTGTCATACTCTCATGTTTTCCATATAGGAATTGAATATCATGATACATAGCTATGATAGTTCTAATTACAACTATCATTTAACCATCATGAATATTCCGTTTAACTATCATTTTGTGTTGTTTCATCGAAAAAACAAGGTACCAGAAGTGTTAACACAGGACATTTTTGAGTAAGGCTTACTTCTTTTTAGTCAGATATGCCTTTGTCTTTAACATAAAGTCGTTATGTATTTTGTCGAAAATGCCCGTTTTAACACCATTTACATCCGCATCCGGAAGGTCTTGAGACCCGGGTCTTGGCTGTACTAAGACCCGAGTCTCAAAAAGCACGAGTGGTTACCAAATTGAAATTCAGCAACATAGAACATGAAAAAGGATAATAGCTTTTATGACAGTATGATAGTTGAAAATCCTGCCATCATGCCTGCTATCATTTGATATACGCATTGATATTCATGATATTCAAATGAACAAATGATAGTATGACAGTATAATTTGAAAATAAATATATTATTTTAGTATCCACGGACCTCGACAAACGCCAAGAAGTTTCGAATGTAAGAAAATGTGAACCATAAATGATGATTCAATCTTGCCAAATAATGAATTTATTTATCCCCAATGATTATCGGGTGAGCCGTAAATAGTGGCTGTTACGCTGCCGGAAATTGAGGGCGGTGGCGAAAAGGCGTTGCCGGGTATGATGGCGGACGGTGCGGCATGGGTGGTACGGCCATGCAAGCTGCTGGACGGCGAGAAGGTAAGGACGGTGTACGGAAGGGTGTAATTTATGTGACACTGTCTCATAAATAGGCATCACTGATGCCTATTTCCAAATATCCTCGTTTTCCCAACCAACGGGAAAGCCCATCGCACGGGTATCAATATTCGGATAGGCGGCTAACAGTGCCTTTAGCTTATCCTCGAATGTATTGCCGGGTGATACCGTAAAAAGGAAATAACGTATCATGCAAATGCGGTAGTACATCCTACGCTTGTCCGTCCGTGAAGAATTTATCCAGCCGAATTGTGTCCGGCGGGGTTCGGTCGTGATAACCGCCAGTTCCCTATTCCATGTACGACAATGGTGGCAACACATATTACGCAAACCAGCCAAAATCACGATCCATGAACTGAATACCGGAACTTGCAAACCGAAATGTTGCGCAATCCGTTTCTTGATCACATTGTCCTTCAAATTGGTATAGATGCGGCAAAGCATACCTAACGGCAATATCTCGGCAATCATCCATGCAGGCGGATAACTATCGGTATAGGCTGACTGGAAATGCAGGATGAAATCTTCTTTCGATTTTTTCAGTTCGGCATCTATCGTATCTTGTGTGTACTGGAAATTCTGCATATTGTAGAAATAGGCAGGGTTGGTAATCCAAAACAGGTCATTGAAATACTCGCTGGCGGCATTGGTCATGCAACTGCGGATAGCTATTTCTATTTTTTCGATTTCATTGAATAGAAGCAACCGCAATTTGCGGTCAAAACGGTACATATCCAATGCTTGGATAAAAGTCGCACCCGACTTGTATTGGTGTTGCTCTTTTGGCAACTTCAATAACGGGTAAAAATAAGCACTCAAACGGAAGTAGCCGATATTGTACAAATAATCTGCCGCTTTTCGCTCGTCCGTTATTACTAAACCTCTGCTCTTTAAAAGAGTAATATGTTGTTGGGAAGTATAGAAAACTTTGGTAAATGGCTGTTTCATAGGTATATATAAAAAACGACCTGCCTATTTGAGCATTGTTAAGAGGCTTGGCAGGTTCTATTGGTTGCAAATATAGAACTTTTCTCTTAAACCACAAAATATATTCCGGCATAATTTTGTAAAGTGTCCGGGTAATCCCCGAACACTTTACTATAATTACGGGTACAGAACATTGAAATCCCGTGAGCCGCCATCGTCTATCAATTCGTTGCGGTGCAGCCACCGGAGAATTTCAGTGCCGGACTGACTGCCGAAGTTGCGCACACAGTACAGTCGGGAAAGATTAAATCCGTGTATATACGGATGTTCCGGGAGTGGTTTCAAATATGTTAAAATATACAATATCCCCCTTCTCCGACCGTTTTTCTATTTCATTCGAAATCTTGATCGATTTCGGATTGACTCTTTTCATGGTTTTACCCATTCCGGCTGACATCGGACGGAATGAGCTGCCGAGGTCATCCTGAAAAGTGTGCAATTTGATTGGCAAAAACCAAAAACACCGACAAAGTGATAAACCTTAACTCCCGGAGAATCGAATATTTGAAAACAAAACGGACGGCGTTCCAAATATCCCAAGGAAATTCAGGTGCTTTTTTGCCATGAAAACGGTCCTCTTTTCAATTACGACCGTCATAATCTCCATTACGACCGTCATAATCTTCGCGAGGTGCCGAGTGCACTGCCTATTAGCACGGTCGTAATGGCAAAGAGGACGGTCATAATTACGGAAAACGCTCAAAAAAGAGGGAAAAGTCCCTTTTTGACGTCTGAAAAGCGGATTAACATTTGTTTTGTTTCGGAGCTTTTTTTAGCCTAAAAAATGCGTTTTATACAATAAGCCTCTTTTAAATCTATGGCATCTGCGCACCATAATAATTGATACAGCTTCACTATACTAAAAGGGTAGAACAAACTGAAGTATACAAAAGCCCGCCTGCAAGACAGCACAAAATCAGGAACCAGAGCTTCGCATCCACCGTAAAATCAAATCGAACGAAATCGTGCCTGCAATTCCTTGCAACGCCATTTTTACCTTCATTTTGTCGCCAAAATAAATTGTCGGTTTTAAGTTGATCCTGCGTTTTTCAACCCGGTTTACTTCTCTCTTTTCGCCGGTGAATGTAAGGCAAAGTAATGGCAGAAAACGCTCAAAAAAAAGCATCGAACAGAATCCGGATATTTATCCGTTTTCCATCCGATGCCTGTATTTATCTTAAGGAATAAGAATTCCTAAAATTTCAGAAATACTTATTCAGACTCTGCTATCGAGAACTGAGAGATATTAGAAACGCCCCAAGTCATGACTTTTGTGGAGTCTGAATTGAAGGACTTTGCATATTTAACTTGATAACTTGCAACTTTTTTACCAGCTGCACTTTCCCTACTCTTCAGAGTAGAATAAAACTGACCTGCATCAAAAATGGCCGCATCTTTAGCATTACTAAGAGTAGGCGCCTTTCCATCTGTCAGTTTCTGACAACGCAAATACAAAGTGTACACCCTTTCTGTACTATTCACTGTCGCTGGCTCCTGATCATAATCAAACATCAATCTATAATCATTTTTCTGATCTGTCAATATAGATTCAAAAATAGGCTCTGCAATAATTCTCTGATAATTAGCAGACATCATTAATACACTTTCAGCACCGGATAAAAGAACTTCACCTTCCAATGCTGTTGAATCTGATTCAGAGAAAGAGAAATTATATTTAGGTAGTGCGGAGGAAGCAGCACCCGACGCTACATAGAAACCATTCGTTGAAGCATTTGCATTATCCGGAGAGTCAAAATCCACCGTATAATTTGCAATCACACAATCGCCTGGATTATAGTTTACATCATTTGCAACAGCTGGTATATACAACGGATAATATCCCAAAGGATATATAAGCTTTCTCATCGTAGAGGAATAATCCACAATAGCATAGCTTTGTAATGTTTGTTTATTTCCTCCACTATCCAAACAAGAGGTTAACGTTACCATTCCCGCAGCGATTGCTGCCAATCCTAAAACTTTAAGTTTCTTCATTTTTTACTGTTCTTTTAATTTTATATTGTTTATTATTTATTTGTTTACTGTTCAAAAGCCCAAACGGAAACCCGCCTGCAGGTTGACATTAAACGGTTTCTCGGAGCGGATCGTTTCGATGTCGCTTCCATTGTCAAAATAATAGCCGGCGCCTGCTTCCGCATATACACTCAGGAAGCGAAGCAAGGGATAACTGGCTCCGACACGGCCGTTTACAGACCACATCCATTCTTTCATCCGGATATGTCTTTTCTCATGACGGATTTCATCATTCCCGACAAATATCTTGGAAGTCAGCTTACCGGCCACATTGATCTCCGTCATTCCGCCGGCGGCTGCATAAAACTGTATGCGTTTCCATTCCGCAATCTTATAGGACAAGGAAAGGGGTATTCCGATAAAATGCAACTTCTGCTTTGTCTCGCCATAATAAACGGCATTCGTTTCCCACTCGGAAGAAAGGAATGTATAGTTCAAACCGGATTGCAGGGAGAAACGGTCGTTCAGATAGTAACTGACGCCCATCCCGACTGTTACAGGTGTTTTATGATGAATGTTTATTTTTGGAGACTGCTCGTTGAAATAAGGTGAGTTCAGCTGGATCAGCTCTCTGTCGATCAGCGCCGTGTTCTTCAGCGCAAAGGTGTTCAGAGAATTGGATGTCCCGGCGGTCACGCTTCCTCCGCCCATTCCGAAGCCCCATCTTCTCACCGGAGCTTTACCGGCTTCCTTCACGGGTGTTGCGTCGGCAATCAGGGCACGCGTCTCAACCGGACGTATTTCAGATTCCTCCGGCACAGAGAGCTGTGTCAAAGGCACCTCGTTCCCGTGCTTGACGCGGGATCGCACTGGAACCGGCTCTATGAGCGGCTGATTGATAAGGTCTGTACCGATGCGGCCCCGCGTCAAGCGCGGGGACAAGGACGTTTGAGCAACAACAGGCTTATCCGTGCTATTTCGGGAAGGTTCGGCCACAGCAACTGGAGCGGCCGGCTGGGTTTGTTCCGCCAACTGCGTCTCCACTGCGTCTGTCTTTTCCCGGATTGTTTCGGCAACGGGCATCGGTTCTTTGTCGCGGTTCACGACATAAACGCCTCCGGTGACGACCAATAAGGAGATAACGGCAGCGGCAGCCCAATAGCGCAAAGTCCGCCGGAAAGGGACAGTCTTTGCGGCAGGCAGGCGGTCGGCAATGGCCTCCCAGTCACCCGGCAACGTGTCTGCTTCGAAGTCGTATAACTTCTCACGCAGCAAATCGTCAAATATGTCTCTTTCCTTATCTTTCATTTCCTTTTTTTCTCAATACAATTCGTTAATTCTGCGTTGTAACAGCTGCTTGGCACGCGTAAACTGCGAACGGGAAGTGCTCTCGGTGATGTTCATCATCTCGCTGATCTCCTTATGCGAATAGCCTTCTATCGCGAACAGGTTGAACACCGTACGAAAGCCGGCGGGCAGTTCATGCACCAGTTTCATCAGCTCGACCGCCGACATATCGGATATTGCGGAACTGTCCGGATGAACGAGTTCCGCCGTGTTATCCAAGTCGGTCGCCTCGCGCAAAACATCCGATTTACGCAAATACTCCAACGCACAATTGACAAAGATCTTTCGCATCCACCCTTCAAATGACCCGATCCCCGAATAGGAATCCATACTGGTGAAGACTTTTACGAAACCGTCCTGCAACAAATCACGGGCAGTCTCCCTGTCGCTTACGTAACGCAGACAAACGCCCATCATTTTGCGGGAATATGTTTCATACAGCTCCTTCTGAGCCAGCCTTTCCCCACTCTTACAACCCTCTATCAGTTGTTTCTCCGTCATTTAATGTGTGCCTTCACGCCCTTTTCAAGGCTGTACATTTAATATGATGTTAGAACCGTCCGAAACGCTGCATTCCGGAATAAATATTTTTCCATCAAAAACGTTCCAAAGATACAGTATTCTCGCGAATATTGAATAAGGAGAGACAAATCATCCTCTATTTCTTTTTCTTCGGATCAACCGGGCAACCGGCGCCGTTATCGACCGGAGTCGCCTCCATGCCAATCTTCTTAAAGGCTGAAGCCAACTTGGTCTTGGAGGTTTTATCTGCACGGTAGGTAACAACTGCCGTGCGGGTGTTCAGATCACATTTCAGATCGGTCACTCCTTTTTCAAAGGCGATATTCTTCTCGATCTTCTTAACGCAATTTGCACAATCCATGCCTTCTACAAAGAAAGTCACGGATTCCTTTTTCTTCTTTGCATCCTGTGCATAGGCCGTGGAAAAAGTAAATACGGCACAAATCAAAGCTACTACTAATTGTTTCATGATATAAATAATTTAATTGACACATTATCTGCTGATATTAAAACGCAGTCCGGCATAAATCTTCCGGCCGTGGACCGGTCCCCAGACCATCGATCCGTCGAAGTTATCTCCGCGCGGATTCCCGGCGTCGATGATGGGATGCGGCTGTTTATAGTCGAATAAGTTCTCGGCTCCGACATAGACAGACCAGCGGCGGAAATACTTCGTGATCTGGGCATTCACGACTGTATAGGCTTTAAAGTCCGGCTCCCACAACGGGTTTACGGCATCCGGAGCCGGCATCCGTCCGCCTCCGTTGAACTGTCCGGTCAGGTCGAACTGCCATTTCTTCAGGGGCGTCTGGTAAGAAGCGGTCAGCAGGCCTTTATAGTCGCTGACCAGGGGCTTTTTCAGACGCCGGGTTATGCCGTCCGCATTCCGGTAATCCGTTTTTGCATCGGTATAACGATAGGCGGCGGTCAGTGTAAAGCCGCGAAAGAACGGATAAGTGGCTTCGACCTGGAAGCTATTCGAATAGGAACGGCCGTCCAGGTTATAGAAACTCACGGCATGCGGGTCGCTGTCCATGTCCACAACGACTTGTTTCCGGAAATCCGTATAATACCATTCGCCATTCAACGTCAATTCCTTTCCGAAAAGCGGGATATAAAACGAAAGGTTCACACCTGTATTCCAAGCCTCTTCCTGGTCCAGATCCGGAGCGATATTCATTTTACGGCTACTGGACAGCAGGAAGTTATTTTCAGCCAGCACGTTTGCCGTCCGGAATCCTTTTCCTGCCGAGGCACGCACATGGAACCAGTCGAAGGGATTGTATTTGACATGCAGGCGGGGCGTGACAAAAAAGTCGTACAACGAACTATAGTCCGCACGCAGTCCTGCCAGCACGATGAGTTTGTCATTCAGGTTATATGTATATTGCGCATAGGCGCCGGGAACGATTTCCGTCCGGTCGAAAGGCGTCCGGATGCCGTCTTGCGTCAGGTTTTCATCAAAACCGTCGTAGTTCATGCTCAGACCTGTGCTCAGGCTATGCGCCGGCGAGAACTCTTTTTCGTAGAGCAGGCTGGCATAGACATTGTTTTGATACACATTATAGGGGATGCGGTCGTACATGGATTTCTGCTCATGATAGGAGCCGGAAAGGATCAGGGCTACGCTTTCCACCTTTTCCTTATCGATGATATAGGCCTGTTTCGTGAACAGTTCCGCCCGGTTCGTTTGCAGGCGGACCCGATAGGGATCGGCAAAATCATGATGCTTTGTCGCTTGACCGCCGGTACGGTTCTCATGCAGATAACGGACGCCGTACTGGGCCACATAATGGTCCAACTTGTGATACCAGCGGTTCATCAGGTTCACCTGTTCTTTCAGGGGCGTATCCAGGAAACCGTCGTCATTCCCGTCGTGCTGCATCTTGTCATTCGAATAGTGCACCAACAAGCCGGTCGAGACTTTATCGTTGATATGCCAGGAGGCATCCGCGTTTCCTTCATACCGGCCGGCGTCGCTGCCAAAGAGATTCACGGAGAAGATGTCGGCCGTCGGAGGCTTCTTAAACTCCACATTGATCTGGCCGGCCAGCGCCTCATAGCCATTCTTGACGGACGATGTCCCTTTCGATACCTGGATGCTTTCCATCCAGGCGCCGGGCACATAATCCAATCCGTATAAGGAGGCGGCACCCCGGAAGTTCGGATAATTTTCCGTCAGCATCTGCACATATGTTCCGGCAAGCCCCAACAGCTTGATCTGGCGGGCGCCCGTCGCCGCGTCCGCATAAGAGACATCGACAGACGGATTCGTCTCGAAGCTTTCGGCCAGGTTACAGCAGGCGGCACGGCAAATCTCGTCATAGGTGATCTTCTGCGTCTGCAACACGCTGGTACGGGAAGCGATCGTTCCCATCTTACGCTCGCTGATAACGACTTCCTGCAGGGCTACTTCACCGACAAGCACGACGCGCAAAGGTTTGCCATCGGAAGTCACCGGAACAACCGACGTCGTATAGCCGATATAACTGACAACCAGATTCTTCGAATCATCATTCTTCTCGAGCTCAAAATAGCCGTCCGCATCGGAAGTTGTTCCAAACTGGGTCCCTTCCCAATAGATATTAGCTCCGATCACAGGTTCATTCTGTTCATCGTAGACATGACCTTTCACCGGCTTTCCGGCAGAAGCCGAGACGGCAATAAAAAACAATAGTAATATAGTATAGAGTTGTTTAGACATAAATTCCTTATTTGTTATCCAAAATAAAACAGACGTTTGCGCCCATGGATTTTTCCATCAGCGGAGAATAACAAACAGTTGCCTAAACTAAAAGGACAGTCAATAAAGAAAGATATATATCAGGAGTAATTCCGGGAGGAGCATCTCGTACCACATCAACAGCCTTATCCATGATAAGAGCGGGAACAAGCGAAATATTTGAGGCCGTCAACGAAACCAGGTCGATTGCGACAGGCTGCAAATTAAGCAACGCACCTTGGAAAACAGTCCAGTCAAAGCTGATATGCTCCACATCGCAGCAATTGTCTTCTCCGTCCGCGTGACAACAGGATGAAACATGTTTTGCCATTTCCGTACAATGCTCGTGCTCATGTATGGCTGTCCGGCAATCCTCGCAACAGTAGGTAATCAGGTTTACGCCGGCGCCACCATAAAACACAAGTGCAGCCAGAAAAACGATAAACAGATATGTCACAGTCTTTTTCATCCTGCGCAAAGATAAAGCATTCCGGGAGTTTCTTCCAAACGGTTAATATTATTTAGGAAATTTGGAAAGGTAATAGTAAGTTTCCCTGGAGAGCTTGCTTTCGATGTGGTAGCGGGAAGAGGCGGAGACGGAAAAAGTATATCCGCGCTCCGATGTCGTGTCGACAGGCAGGTAAAGGAAAGTATCCCGGATGCCGGTCAGCAGTATGTTTTTTGCCGACGCCGGATCGATCGAGTCGGTCAACGAATAATAGACGGTATAGGTCAGGACATCTTTCACCGAATCGGGCTTCTGCCAGGAAAGTTTCAGTTCGTCGCCCTCACGCTCTGCCAGAATCTCTTCCGGGGCGGGCGGGATCTCGTCGTTCAGCCATGCGAGGGGAGGAAGTTGCGCCGGGTATTTATAGTAATTGTCTTTCAGCTCGTCGTACAGGCCTTTAGTGTTATCCAGGACATTCGCACAGCGGAAGAATGTGCAACCGGCACCGCCGTAATAGCGGCTGTAATCGATCTGGTCCGTTACGTCGTTGACTGTCCAGTCCGCCTCCGCCTTGAGCATCCGGTAAGCGCCCAGACCGGGCACAACCAGGCGGCCGTTGCAATTGTCCACCCAATTGTCTACAAAGGGGAAAAAGTTATCGTGCAGGTAATACATCATCGGGACAATCATGTCCTGTTTTCCTTGCTGCATCCACATCTTCGGGTCTTGGAACACGCTTTCGTAGGCTGTCCAGCCGGCATTCGGGACACGCTCGATACGGTTATATTTGCCAAGCGGGGAACTGCTCACCTGCACCCAGGGTTTAACAGATTTCACATAGTCGTAAATGCGGAAGACCATCTTATTGATATTCTCCCGCCGCCATTCCGCCAATGGCCTTTTCTTGCCGTATTTGTTGTACAAGGCTTTATCGGGGAAAGATTTAGCCTGCTCGGGATAGCGGATATAATCGAAATGGATGCCGTCGATATCGTAGCCGTTCACCAACTCCTTGACTAAAGAGAGGATATAGTCGGAAGTTCCGGGCACGCCGGGGTCCAGATACCATTCGCCATTATGCCGTTTACAAAGATTCGGATGCCGTTTGACAACAGAGAGTTTGCCTTGTTCTTTCACGCTTTTATCCGTTCCTAAGGGGAAAGTGACGAACCAGGCGTGGCATTCCATTCCCCGTTTATGGCATTCGTCGATCACAAAAGCCAAAGGATCGTAGCCCGGCATCACGCCGTATTTTCCGGAGAAAGTCTTGCTGGCCGGCTCTATCTGCGAACGCCAGATGACATCGCCGCGCAAACGGGCCTGCAGGAAAACGGTATTGAAGTTCGCATCCTGCAAACGGTCCAGGATGTCGCACACTTCACGTTGCTGCGCTTTACGCCCGGCTTCCGTCGTAGCGGGTTTCTGCGGCCAGTCCAAGCCATAGACGGTTGTCAACCAAACGCCCCTGATCTCCCGCTTGGGAGGATCGACGGCATAAACGGCTTGTAGGAGCAACAAAAGGAATAACGGCAGGCAATACTTTCTCATTTCACATATTTATTCAGCGGTACAAAAGTACGGCTTTTTGCGCTTCTTCGGGATAGTCTGTTGTCAGAAAGTCCGCGCCGCTCTCGATCATTTCCTTCATCACCTCCGGATCGTCGACAGTCCAAACATTGATTTTCAATTTCAGGTCTTTCGCTTCCTTAAACCATTCGGGATGTTTTTGCATCACCTTATAGTTATAATCCAGGCCGGCAAATCCGAGTTCTTTCAATTGCTTCGGAGACAAGTCGCCGTTCAGATAATAGACAGGGGTTTTAGGAGACAAGCGGTGTAACTCTTTAGCTGCTTCAAGACTAAAAGCGATATATTCGGTACGCTTTCCCAACTTCTTGCTGTTCACCATGTCGACGGCTATCTTTGCAGCTTCGCGATCGCGTTCGGGAGTCGCATGGGATTTCAGTTCAAAAATCAGTTTAGCCTTTTTCAGCTTCTTCGCTCTGTTCAGATACTGTTCCAATGTGGGAAGCGTTTCACCGTTCGGGAGCTTCAGGTCTTTTAGTTCCGCATAGGGAGTCGTCTGGATATGTTTACCCTGAATCTTGCTATCATGGAAAACAACCGGGACATTGTCCGCTGTCAGATGCACATCGAACTCGGACCCATATACTTTTATTTCATTCGCCCGTTCCAGAGAACGAATCGAGTTTTGAGCAGACCCTTCCGTCTTCCAATAGCCACGATGAGCAATCACTTTCGTTTTGCCTTTAGCGGCTGCCGGCACTGTAATCAGTACACAGAAAAGAAAAAGGAGAGAGAATCTTAATTGTTTCATAACATGGTATTTTTAGTTAGTTTGCAAATTCGGTAAATGCTGATTTAACGGTGCGTTGCGGAGGCCTCGTAGGGGCGGTTCGCGAACCGCCCAAAGCCCTGTAAGGGCGACAGATCATAGCCCAAGGCTCACGCCTTGGGTTTAAAGAGGACCACCTTCTGTCTTCGAGCCCTGTAAGGGCGATACATTGTGACACTGGATGTTACCGGTGCCGCCCTTACAGGGCTAAGAGGAGAAGGGAGACGTTTTCCTTAACCCAAGGCTCACGCCTTGGGCTGAGATCTGCCGGGCTTACAGCCCTAAGACAACGTCGCTATTTGGGCGGTTCGCGAACCGCCCCTACGAGGCCGTTATATTTGCATCGCTAAATCATCATTTATTTCCCGTGCTCCGACAAATAGCGTTCCGCTTCGATTGCAGCGGCGCAACCACTGCCGGCAGCCGTAATGGCCTGGCGGTAATGCGGGTCGGCGACGTCACCGGCGGCGAATACGCCCGGGACTTTTGTTTTCGGCGTACCCGGAATTGTCTTGATATAGCCCACTTCGTCCGTTTCGATCCAGGGCTTGAAGATCTCAGCATTCGGCTTATGTCCGATAGCTAAGAAGAAACCGTCGATGGCGATGTCTACCTTTTCTTCATCCGGTTCGCCCATGCGTTTCACCAGGTGTGCACCCTCAACGCCATCCTCACCAAACAGGCCGACGGTGTTATGTTCGAATAAGACCGTAATGTTCGGAGCGTTCAATACGCGTTCCTGCATCACTTTCGAAGCACGCAAATACGGCTTGCGGACAATCAGATAAACCTGCTTTGCCAGGCTGGCCAGATAAAGAGCTTCTTCGCAGGCCGTATCTCCGCCTCCCACGACAGCCACCACTTTCTTGCGGTAGAAGAAACCGTCACAAGTAGCACAGGCAGACACGCCCATGCCTGCATATTTCTGTTCATCCGGCAATCCTAAATATTTGGCGGTCGCTCCGGTAGCAATAATCAATGTTTCCGTCTCGATCACTTTCTCACCGTCGATCGTCACTTTATAAGGTGCGGCCGACAGATCGGTTTCCGTTGCAATACCGATACGGATATCCGCACCAAAGCGGGCAGCCTGTTGTTTCAGGTCTTCCATCAGTTCCGTACCGGTCACACCTTCCGGATAACCGGGGAAATTCTCGACTTCGGTTGTAGTGGTAAGCTGTCCGCCCGGCTGGATGCCTTCGTAAAGGACAGGAGACAGATTAGCACGTGAAGCATATATAGCCGCCGTATAGCCGGCAGGGCCGGAACCGATAATCAGGCAGCGAACCTTTTCATTCTGATTTGTATTCATCTCGTATTTTTTAATTTTTAATTCTTAACTCTTAATTTACCGAAGGTCTACGATCTCTGCATCAGGATAGTCTTTTTCGTTAAAAACAAAAAAAGAATCCGGTTGGTTTACTCCCGTTTCCATTTTGCCGATTCGGATCGTATTGCTGAGTCCGTTCTTGGCGAATACGGCGATCGAAGCGGGCAGGCCGGAAAACTTCTCGATCTGGAGTTCTACTCTTATGATATCGCTTTTCTTTTTAGGCGTCAATTCGATGTCATAGGCTGCCTTACCGTTGGGAGCGGTACTTTCTCCTTTTAGCGTCGCTGAGAAGCCTTTCTTATAGGAACGGAGCAGCAACGCAGGATTTGTCGCCTGCAACTCCTCTCCCGTCGGTGTCGACACATTCACTTCTTCATTGCGCTCGACATACGACCATTGTGTCGTCCCGTCGAACCAGGTAATCATATCCGGGGTTTTCAACACGAATTTATCGCCTTTAATATCGATTGTCCCGTCAAAGCTCTCCGATACTTTTTGCACATCCGAACGCGTCTGCATCGTAAAATAGGCTTTCAAACCATTCGAATTCTCGTAAGCGGAAGCCGCTTTATCCAAGATAGACGTGGCGTTCTGCGCCCCGCCCTCCAAGTTGAATCCGAGCAAAAGACACAACAGCAGAACGGATAGTCGAGTTATTTTCAATTTATAATTCATTTATCTTTTTCACTTTAACGAATTCAACAACTGTTCCAGGCTGTATTCATCCGGAATCAATACCTGGCGTGCCTTGCTTCCTTCAAAGGGACCGACAATGCCGGCTGCTTCCAGCTGGTCCATCAGACGGCCGGCACGGTTGTAGCCGATTGCAAACTTACGCTGGATAAGCGAAGTCGAACCTTGTTGCTGGATCACGATCAGGCGGGCCGCCTCGTCAAAGAGCGGATCGCGGTCAGACAAATCCACCGTTCCGGCAATCGAAGAATCGCCTCCTTCTCCAACATATTCCGGCAACAGGTAAGCAGTCGGATAAGCCACCTGCTCTCCGATATGTTCCACGATATCTTCCACCTCCGGCGTATCGACAAATGCACACTGCACACGCGTCGGCTCACTGCTTCCGGTAATCAGGATCAACATATCGCCTTTACCGATCAGGCGGTTTGCACCTTGTGCATCCAAAATCGTACGGGAGTCGACCTGCGACATCACCTTAAAGGCGATACGACTCGGGAAGTTACTCTTGATCGTACCGGTGATCACCTTCGTATCCGGACGTTGCGTTGCTAAGATCATGTGGATACCGACGGCACGGGCTTTAGCCGCAATACGGGAAATAGGCATTTCGATTTCGCGACCGGAAGTAGCGATCAGGTCGGCAAACTCGTCGACTATCGCCACGATATACGGAAGGAAACGATGTCCCTTTTCCGGATTCAGGCGGCGGGAAATAAACTTCTCATTATATTCCTTGATGTTACGTGCCGAAGCGCTCACCAGCAACTCATAGCGGTTCTCCATCTCGATCACCAACGAGTTCAAGGTTGCCACCGCATCTTCCGGCTCCGTCACAATCGGTTTGTCGGCATTCGGCAACTTGGCTAAGTAATGCCGTTCGATCTTCGAATAGATACTGAATTCCACCCGTTTCGGGTCGATCATCACGAACTTCAGTTCGGCCGGATGCTTCCTATATAATAAAGAAGTGATGATTGCATTCAGACCGACAGATTTACCCTGTCCGGTCGCACCTGCCACCAACAAGTGGGGCGTTTTGCAAAGGTCGAACATAAAGACCTCATTGATAATCGTCCTTCCGATCGCCACAGGCAGGTCGTATGTGCACTCCTGGAATTTGCGGGAAGCGACAACAGACTGCATCGAGACGGTCTGCGGCTTGTTGTTCGGCACTTCAATACCGATCGTTCCTTTACCCGGCATCGGAGCGATTATACGAATCTGCAAGGCGGAAAGGCTCAGCGCGATATCGTCTTCGAGGTTTTTGATCTTGGAAATACGCACGCCGGCTTCCGGCACGATCTCGTAGAGCGTCACTGTCGGTCCGACCGTGGCCTTGATAGAAGCGATACGGATGCCGAAATCTTCCAACGTCTGCTTAATCATCTGCTGGTTGGCGTCGAGTTCCTCACGGTTGACTTCCACATTGCCGGAGTCGTAGAATTTCAGCAAATCGAGCGGAGGAAACACATAACGAGACAAATCCAAGCGCGGATCATATTTGCCTAACTCCGCCTGGTCGCACATTTCTTCTTCGCCGTCGGGTATCTCCACTTCAAAGTCGACATTCTTCTCACCTTCTGCGGTTTTCGGAGCGTCCTCTTCCTCTTTTGCTATTGTATATTCAAATTCGTTTTCTTCTTCCGCTTCATGCTTCTCTTCTGCCGCTTTCCTGATTTCAGCTTCCGTATCGAAGACGTATTCATCCGGCTCAACAGTCGTTTCATTCACCGGTCTGCGAGGCGTGATTACCGGTTCTCTCACCGGCTGTTCTTCCGGCAACGTTTCGTTTTCAGGTTCGTCTTCCGTTTCCGGTGTTTCTTTCTTCTTCCGTTTCAAGCTGTTCTTTAGCCATCCAAAAGAAAAGACATTTTGCAGGAACGGAATCGTACGCTTACTGGTGAAGATCGCAATGATCAGGAATATGCCGACAAGCAACAGGATCGTACCCGGTATGCCGATATTATTCATCATCATCTCCGACAAGTAATAGCCGTGCTGGCCTCCTAAATAGATGAAAGTGTCTTCGTATCCACTGATAAAGACAAAAGCAAAGAACACCGATCCCCAGATCAGCATCGCGGCACTGAACAAGAAACGTTTCAGCAAGGATACTTTATTCAGGTTCATCAACTTTGCCCCTACCGATCCCAAGAAAAACAAGATCAGAAACGAAGAGATTCCAAACCACCGGTTCATCAGCAAGTCCGCCAGGAAAGCCCCGCGCACGCCCGTCCAGTTATCCACCGATCCCCGGTTTGTGACCAGGTCTGCCAACGGCACGTTCTCTATCTTGCTCTGATCCGCCCCTCCGGTAAAAAAGAATGAGATCAATGCCAGACCGACATATATTGTAATAATAGAAATAACCAATCCGGTTATGAAACGGGTGCGTTCATTGGTAAAAAAGTTTTTAACCCTTTTGAATTTACTCTCGCCGTTATTCGTATTTTGTTTTGCAGTTGTCTTCTTTGCCATTACGTATAATTTTACAACGTGCAAATGTACACAGAAAATTTAAAGTTCCCTACGACATTTGTATTTTCCAATCCGCAATATTGCGTTCCTCCTTACTGAAAGAAGCTCCGACCTTCACCAACTGCCTTCCTTCAGATTGATAGGGTATCAGATAGCCTTTTTCATCAATTTGCCGGAGAGCTTCTTCTACAGTTCCATCCAGCTTAAACTCAAACACATAAATATAATCAGCCGTCTTCACAACAGCATCAGCACGTCCTTTTGCGCTTCTCACTTCCACATCGCAGAACTGCCCCATCAGCTTGAATACTATATAAAAAACAACCTGATAATGACGTTCGGTCTTCGCATTCAACTCGTAAGGAAAATCAGCAAAGAAGGCTTGCAGACGGTTCATGAAAGCATCGACATTACAAGTTTCCAATTCCTGAACAAACTTCCCCACGTAAAAACCTTTTTCATCATCCGTAACAGCTGTATAAAAAGGAGCAATAAAACTCAGAAAACCATATTTCACTTCTTCATTGGGAAAGCCCAAACGATACAACCGGAACCGATCATCAAACTCCTTAAGCGTCAAGTAACCACTCTGGTAAAGCAACGGAACCGGGTTCATTACCTCAACCCTGTATTCAGTAAAAACTGATGACGGCGCTTCCACTCCGTCAATCAATGTTCGCAGGTCATACTCGCTCTTTTTCAATACATCAACAAGAAAAGTCGGTGTCCCCGTCTGAAACCAATAACTGTCGAATCGGCTATATTGCAAGGCATTTAAAACGCTGAAAGGATTAAATATACCTACCGTATTCTCGCTGAAATGATAGCCGTCATACATACGCTCCAATCTGTCCAGCGCCCCTTCATACGACAAGCTGTTCGTTTCGGCTAAAGCCTTTATTTCGGGTTCGAAATTATTTTTCAATTCTTCAAACGTGATGCCGCAAATCTGTGAAAACCGTGGCACCATGCTGATATCCGACAACTGGTTCAGATCGCTGAAGACGCTGACGTGCGCAAACTTTGTCACTCCCGTCAGGAAAACAAAACGCAAATACCGGTCTGCACTTTTCAAAACTCCGTAGAAACTTTTCAGCGTATCCCTGTACGCGCCCAAAAGTTCTTCATTGTTCAACGCCTGCAACAAGGGTTTATCATATTCGTCCACCAACACGACGACTTGCATCCCCGTCTTCTCGTTAGCCCGGCGGATCACCCCCATAAAACGAGCCGGAAGCGTCTTTTCATCCTCCCCTTTCCCATATAGTTCTTCCCATTGCGTCAGGTTGTTGCTCAGGATATATTCCAGTCGTTCCGGACTTGTATATTTTTCAGCATTCAAATCCAGGTGCAAAACCGGATATTGCAACCATTCCGATTCCAGCCGCTCGATAGCCAATCCCTTGAACAGCTCTTTCTTCCCTTCAAAATAGGCTTCAAAGGTAGACAGCAACAGACTTTTCCCGAAACGACGCGGACGGCTCAGGAAATAAGGGATCCCCATCGTTGCCATTTCATAGACAAAGGCAGTCTTGTCGACATAGACGAAATCACGCCTGCGAATATTCTCAAAACTTTGTATGCCTATCGGCAGCTTTCTGACTCCAGTTTCCATAAATCGAACGTTTTTGCAAATATACAATTAATCTCTCAGTTTACCGGCCAACAGGCCTTAAAGTATTTACTCCGGCTTAGCAGACAAAAGAGATTTGTATTTTCTATAACCTTAAGGAAATAACTCCCATAATTCCGATTATCGAAATATATTTGTTACTTTTGCAGGTTATAAACGCAAAGGTATCGATTAAGATAATCAGCATGGAAAAAGAAAACAACCCGATATACGAACGCAACACACTGGAATTTGTAACAGTTGCACTGGAATTCTGCACATTCGTCGAGAATGCCGGCGGAAGCGGTCTTTTTGACTTTTTGGACAAAGCGGTCAAGCTATTGCCGCTACTCTATCTGAAAGCCACGCTCCTGCCCGAGGCGGAAGAGGACGAAGATGCAGACCCGGAACTGACTGTTACGGAAGACATGTATGAATCTGTCCGCAACCGGATTGCAGGATTATTGGGAGAAAAGGATTCTTATCTGGAAACTTTCCATCCGGATATGCAATACAGCGATACACCGATAGCCGCCTTTATCTCGGAAAACCTGGCGGATGTTTACCAAGACACGGGCAACTTCATCTCCCTGTTCCGCCAGGGAAACGAAGCGGTGATGCTCGAAGCAATTTCCCTGTGCCGTAACAACTTCCGCGAATTCTGGGGACAACAATTATTAAATGCATTAAAAGCCCTTCATGCCGTGCGATACAGCGAGGAAGAGCCTTTAGAAACCAACGAAGAAGAAGAATGACACAACAATATACACATTCAATAACGAAAGAAGCAATATCCCAGCTTCCCTTAGAGGAGTTTACCGGACGAATCATCGTTATCGACACATTGAGAGATACGGAAAAGGCGGTCAGCTACCTGTCTGAGTTTCCGGCAGTCGGATTCGATACCGAAACCCGTCCCAGCTTTAAGAAAGGACAACGCTACAAAATATCGCTCATGCAGATATCGACGGACGAAGCCTGTTTCCTGTTCCGCCTGAACCGGATCGATATACCGGAAGCGTTAGAAAAATTCCTGGCGAACGAGAGAGTCTTGAAAATCGGACTTTCCCTGCGTGACGACTTCGGAGCGATGCGGAGACGCACAGACATAGAGCCGGCCAATTTCCTGGATTTGCAGAACTATGTAGGCCAGTTCGGCATTGAAGACGCCAGCCTGCAAAAGATATACGCCATCCTGTTCAATAAAAAAATATCAAAAGGACAGCGCTTGAGCAACTGGGAAGCCGATGTGCTGACCGAACCGCAACAAAAATATGCAGCCCTCGACGCATGGGCCTGCCTGAAAATATACAACCAATTGAAACAGATATAAATGAAGGAGTGCAAAGTATTTCTCAAACCGAAGAAAGAAGAATCGTTGTTACGTTTCCATCCCTGGGTATTCTCCGGAGCCATCCAGACAATCGAAGGCGAGCCGGAAGAAGGTGACTTGGTAGAAGTATATGGGACAAACGGACGTTTCTTAGGTATCGGACATTATCAGATAGGCAGTATCGCCGTGCGTATTTTATCATTCAAACAGGTTGCGATCGACGCTGCTTTCTGGGAAGAACGCATCCGCATTGCATACACCCTGCGCCAAACGCTGGGGCTTGCCGGAGTGGAGAACAACAATACGTTCCGTCTGATACACGGCGAGGGAGACAACCTGCCGGGACTGGTCGTCGACATGTATGCCCATACAGCCGTCATGCAGGCACACTCTGTCGGCATGCACTACGCACGTCACCAGATTGCCGAAGCGCTGAAAACCGTCCTGGGAGATTCTTTACAGAATATATATTACAAATCGGAAGCCACACTGCCCTACAAAGCGAACTTAGGTAGTGAAGACGGCTACTTGTACGGAGGCGAAGTGGAGGACATCGCTCTGGAAAACGGACTGAAATTCTGTGTCGACTGGCAGAAAGGCCAGAAAACCGGATTCTTCGTCGATCAGCGCGAAAACCGTTCGTTGCTGGGACATTACTCAAAAGGCCGTTCCGTCTTGAATATGTTCTGCTATACCGGCGGCTTCTCGTTCTATGCCATGCGTGGCGGTGCGAAAGTGGTACATTCGGTCGACAGCTCTGCCAAAGCCATCTCACTGACGAAGAAGAATGTGGAACTGAACTTTCCCGGTGATCCGCGCCATGAAGCCTATGCGGAAGACGCGTTCAAATATCTGGAAAAGATGGGAAGCAACTACGATTTGATTATCCTCGACCCGCCGGCCTTTGCCAAACATAAAAACGTATTGCGCAACGCCCTGCAAGGCTATCGCAAGCTGAACGCCATCGCTTTCGAAAAGATCAAGCCGGGAGGCATCCTGTTCACTTTCTCCTGCTCGCAGGTCGTAAGTAAGGAAAACTTCCGTCTGGCCGTGTTCAGCGCAGCCGCCCAATCCGGCCGCAGCGTCCGTATTCTGCACCAACTGACACAGCCCGCCGATCATCCCGTCAACATTTACCACCCGGAAGGTGAATATCTGAAAGGGCTGGTATTATATGTAGAATAAGGGCGGCAGAGCTTTAGTTATATTTAATAAAGGAAGGCACAAAATATATACGGAAATATTTCTTTATTCCGCAATACGTTGTAACTTTGCTCACGCTAAAAAAGATAGAAGTATCATTATAAGTAAAACATATAAAACTTATTATTATGTCTAAAGTAACAGTTGTTGGCGCCGGTAATGTAGGTGCTACTTGCGCAAATGTTCTTGCCTTCAATGAAGTGGCAGACGAAGTTGTAATGCTTGACGTTAAGGAAGGTGTTTCCGAAGGTAAAGCAATGGATATGATGCAGACTGCACAGCTGCTTGGTTTCGATACCACAGTTACAGGTTGCACAAACGACTACGAAAAAACAGCTAACTCTGACGTTGTTGTCATCACTTCAGGTATTCCCCGTAAACCGGGTATGACTCGCGAAGAACTGATCGGCGTTAACGCTGGTATCGTTAAGAGCGTAGCGCAGAACATCCTGAAATATTCTCCGAACGCAATCTTGGTAGTAATCTCCAACCCGATGGATACAATGACTTACCTGTCATTGAAATCTTTAGGTCTGCCGAAAAACCGTATCATCGGTATGGGCGGTGCATTGGATAGCTCCCGTTTCAAATATTTCCTGTCTCAGGCTTTAGGTTGCAATGCTAACGAAGTTGAAGGCATGGTAATCGGTGGCCACGGTGACACGACTATGATTCCGTTGGCTCGTCTGGCTACTTACAAAGGTATTCCTGTAAGCAAACTGTTGAGCGCTGAAAAACTGCAGGAAGTGGTTGCTTCTACTATGGTTGGCGGTGCTACACTGACAAAACTGTTAGGTACTTCCGCATGGTATGCACCGGGCGCAGCAGGAGCATTCGTTGTTGAGTCTATCATCCACAACCAGAAGAAGATGGTTCCTTGCTCTGTTTATCTGGAAGGCGAATACGGAGAATCTGATCTTTGCATCGGCGTTCCTGTTATCCTGGGTAAGAACGGTATCGAAAAGATCGTTGAACTGGAACTGACAGCAGAAGAAAAAGAACTCTTCGCAAAGAGCGCAGCAGCTGTTCACAAAACAAACGAAGCTTTGAAAGAAGTGGGTGCTCTATAAATCAGATTATAGATTTAATTCTTTATAAAAAAGAGGATAACCCGGTGACGGATTATCCTCTTTTTATTTCATGCCCATGCAATTCAATTTTCATGGGCATGCGATCCAAATTCCATGGGCATGGGATTTATTTCAATTCGCGAATCTTGATGTTACGGAACCAGATAGGATAGCCATGATCCTGCAGACCGATATAGCCTTCATGAGCGATACCTTCCTGGAAGCCTTTGAAATCTTTGAATTTACTATTGGCAACCATATCGTCCCATTCTTTTGTCCACAAAGTGTACTCTACGACTTTCTTCCCGTTTTGAGTATGAGTGACTTTTCCGTCTTTCACACGGATCACGATCGTATTCCATTCGCCGGTCGGTTTTACAGTCTTAGGATCAGCTGGCAAAATATCATACAGAGAGCCAGCCAAATGGTTCGCTAACTTGTTATCGTCTGCATCCACATTATCCAACACCTGCACTTCGGGAGCGGCGTAATAGATCGGCTGTCCCGGAACTTCGCGTACATAATAGAAGATACCGGAATTACCCTTCGGGCTTGTCTTCCAGTCTACAGAAAGTTCGAAATTCTTATACTTCTTCTCTTTATACAAGATATCGCCATTGTTGCCATGTCCCGGTTTCTTTCCCGGAGCGGTAAAGACTTTCATTGCCTCATCTTCGATCACCCAATTGGAAGGCATTCCGGTGTTGTTGCATTGTCTCCAACCCGTAAAATCCTTCCCGTTAAACAACAAGGTCCAGCCCTGTTTCTTTTCTTTTTCCGTCAACGTATTATTTGCTTTCTGGGCAAAACAGGGAACTGCGGTCGCAATGGCCAAAAGAACTAAAAATGATTTCAACAAATTTTTCATGATACATTCTATTTGATTAGACTTTGAGAATATTAAAACTACACAAAGATATAAATTATTTCAGATATTTTCCTGCCGGAACCGGAACAATTCCTCTCGGATGTGTCGCCCTTTCATAATTTCGGGACTTGGCCGGATCACCACCCTTGTATCGAGGAAAATCAGGATATGGATACACAGGCCGCTGCATCTCGACCGTACCGTCTTTATACCGCGTGGCGATCATTCGTTCGGGAGCTTCATTCCTTTCAACCCAATCCATGAGTAAAGTCAGGACATCTTGTTCACGGTCAAGATTAGGTGGCGTCGGGAACGATTGTCCGAAATCGTTTACTCCGGGGCCTCCGCCGCAGTGGTTCATGCCGGGAATAATAAAGTAACGGAAGAAATCTTGCGTCTCTTCCAAACTGCCGACCTTTTCGGCCACCCGTTCATAGTAATTGACGGCATCCTGGAAAGGGACGATCGGATCACATGTACCGGTGTACATAATGATTTTGCCGTTCCTCTTTTTCAGCGGCAGCAGATCAGGGTTATTGGCATTCAATATCGGAGCCAGCATGGAATCGACTTTCGCCATGTCGCGGTCAAAATCGAATTTACGGTAATCGAACTCCTTCCCGAAAGCCCAGATAAAAGGATAAAGCAATCCCTCCACGGCTGATTTTCCCTGAAAATATTCCAGCCCGGAAGGTTTGTCTTCGCTACCCGGAGGAAAAGGGCAATAGATTCTCTCACCGGTAACCGGGTTTACAGGGCCATTGAGTATCTTTCCCACTATCTCTACCTGCTTTGCGGATAAGAAAGAGCTGAACTCGTTGACATCCGCAACGGCCATTCTCGGGTCGGTCAGAAAGTTATCAGTCGACGCGCCGCCGTCCTTGCCTGCATTCCTGCGTATAACGGTTTCCGTTATTTTTTGTAGCTGCTCCTTGGTGAACATAAGCGACGGATCTTCGTTACACAAAGCATGGCACCACAAAAACATCGCATGGAGGTGCGTCCGGTTGTTGGCAGGCGCTCCGGCCAGTATTCCGTCATAGTCCTCCGGATAACGCTGCGCCTCGGACAACGCCTGTTGCCCTCCGGTAGAACATCCCTGAAAATAAGAATAGAGAGGTTCCTTTCCATAATATTCCCGGATGAATTTCTTTGCGACCACCGTCATCTCGTGTGTTGCCCGATATCCGAAGTCCTTCCATTTTTCAGGAGAGTCGTAAAGCAGATGTGCGCCCGGCGAAGTTCCCATATCGGTATTGGCGACGGCAAACCCTCTCCTTAAACCGCTTACCAGGGCGCCATAACTGATGCTGCCCGCTCCCCCACCGTTTCCGGTTCCCAAGAAGCGTCCGTTCCAATTCTTGGCAGGCAGCCAGACTTCTATCCGGATATTGGATTCGGGCACAGGATGCGAAACGACAGCAATGCGGCGGAACGCTGGGAGTCCGGTTATCTCTTTTTGGGAATGGGGTTCCTTAAATGTACCGCCGGTAATATCTTCCATAGAAGTAATGACTTGCGCCGAACCGGGGACGATACACAGGACAACAAGAATGAGCACTAAAAACAATCGGTCTGAATAAGTATTTCTCAACATAATACGTAGTTTTTCCTTTTCACACAAAGATAAAGAAAAAAACCTTATATTTGTACATAATAAATTGATATGAAAGAAATTATAATTACGTGTTGTCTCGCTCTGACCTCTTTGTGCTGTTACTCACAAACACAAACAGGCGGGATACGTCCCGGTGAAATATGGCCGGACGACAAGGGCATCCATGTGAATGCCCACGGTGGAGGCATGCTTTATGCCGACGGTACTTATTATTGGTTCGGCGAGTTTAAGAGTGATACGACCAGTGTTGCCCTCGATGGCGTGACCTGCTATTCTTCCCGCGACCTGGTTCACTGGAAGAACGAAGGTATTGCAATGCCGGTCATGCCGGTCGGTTCTTACAGCGACATCGAAAGTGGCTGCATCCTGGAACGGCCGAAAGTAGTTTACAATAAAAAGACAAATAAATATGTCATGTGGTTCCATCTGGAACTGAAAGGGAAAGGATATGCTGCCGCCCGTGTCGGTGTCGCCGTAAGCGATAAGGTGACAGGTCCTTACCGTTTCGTCCATTCCTATCGTCCTTGTGCCGGATTCTGGCCGGAGAATATGCCGGAAGAATATCGTTCCCTGCAAGTAAAGGCTGATGATTTTAAGGAATGGTGGACGCCCGAATGGCGTAAAGCCGTGGAAGAAGGCCTGTTCGTCCGCCGGGATATGGAAGGCGGCCAGATGTCGCGCGACATGACCATTTATGTCGATGACGACGGGAAAGCCTACCATATCTATTCGTCGGAAGAAAACCTGACGCTGCAGATCGCCGAGCTGACCGACGATTACCAGAGCCATACCGGACGATACATCCGCATTTTTCCGGGCGGGCATAACGAGGCTCCTGCCATCTTCAAGAAAGACGGAACTTATTTCATGATCACCTCCGGTTGTACGGGTTGGGCTCCGAATGAAGCCCGCATGTTCTCCGCCCCTTCCATCTGGGGACCATGGAAACAGCATCCGAACCCATGCCAGGGAGAAGATGCCGAGCTGACCTTCCATTCGCAAAGCACGTTTATCTTCCCGATAGCCGGTAAAAAAGACGCCTTTGTCTTTATGGCCGATCGCTGGACACCGAAGCATCCCTCCGATGCCCGTTATATCTGGCTTCCGATCCTGTTCGAGAACGGATTGCCTGTATTGAGGTGGATGGACACATGGACACCGGAATAAACCTGTTCCCAGGTTTATTCGTTTTTGTCAAGTTTTGAACCTCCTGCAAATCTGATGAATATTACAATAACCCCCTTTTTTGCCGTTTTTCTATTTCGTCTGAAATCTTGATCGATTTTGGATTGACTTTTTTTGCGGTTTAAGCTTCCCTTTCTGACAATAAGAAGAGCGAGGTGCGCAGTCCGTTTCGAAAAGCGTGCAATTTGATTGCCGAAAACTAGAAACGCCGGCAAAGTGATAAAGCTTAACTCCCGGAGAATCGAATATTTGAAAACAAAACGGACGGCGTCCCAAATATCCCAAGGAAATTTAGGTGCTTTTTTGCCATGAAAACGGTCCTCTTTCCAATTACGACCGTCCAAATCTCCATTACGACCGTCCCAATCTTCGCGAGGTGCCGAGTGCACTACACATTAGCACGGTCGTGGTGGCAAAGAGGACGGTGGTAATGGCGGAAAACACTCAAAAAAGGCGAAAAAGTCCCTTTTTGAGGTCAAAAAAGCAGATTAACATTTGTTTTGTTTCGGATGTCTTTTGAAGCTGAAAAATCCGTTTTATACAATAAGCCCCCCTGCCGCAGGCTCTCTTTTGCCGTTGATTTCAATCAACGGATTGATAAGCACCCGGCTTTGCCGGATTCCTCTGTGGGTTTGACCCCCCTTTCAAATATCTACAAGTAATCCTATTAAAGGGACTCAAGCCCACAGAGGAAGAGGCTTTGCCCCCTAAGCTCTAAAAACGTTCGTTGAAACGAAACGGCAAAAGAGAGCCTACGGCAGAGGGCTTATTGTATAAAACGTGTTTTTTAGTCTCAAAAGACACCCCGAATAAAATAAATGTCAATCCACTTTTCAGCCGTCAAAAAGGGGCTTTTTCCTATGATCAGGCTCCTTATCGCCATGAAGAGGGACTTTATCGCTCTGACCCGGAACATTGTTGCTCTGAAGTCGGACTTCATATAGCACGAAGTCAACCTTCAGAGCGATGAAGCGTTACTTCAAGACTATTTTCTGCGCACCTCATGGCAACAAGCCCCTAAAATTTCCTTGGGATATTTGGAACGCAGTCCGCCTTTGTCTGCAAATATTCGATTCTCCGGGAGTTAAGTTTTATCACTTTGCTGTTGTTTCCGGTTTTCAGCAATCAAATTGTATGCTTTTCGATATGGGCTCGGCACCTCATTTT
>NZ_QREV01000002.1 GCF_003363715.1 Parabacteroides acidifaciens | reverse complement strand
TAAATTCTGATTTATCGCTCGATTAAGTTCAATCTTACGATCGAGACTACGAAGCAGCTTGCCAATACGTTTCTGCTCAGTTAATTCAGGAATCCACACGGTACAATCCCTGATTTTATCAGGCGAAGTATGACGAATTTTTGTTTGTTGGGCAGCAGCACTTAATTGTTGTTTGACTAAAGTAGAAGATATGAGATAGAAAACGAAATCCTTGTCTAACAGTTCTTCTTTACAAATAATCTTTGCCACATCTTGACTTTGAATATATTTACCGCTTTCGGGGATAATGGCGGTAGAGCCAAGCAAACCAATAGCCTGTTCGGTCAGAGGGGTAATAATATCCCCCTCTTCCATTAAAAATTCAGGTTTGAAATCACCGATGTAGTAGAGATTATCTTTTGACTTGTTTTCTTTAAAACAATTGTTCTGATAGTCAAAGTTGCCGCAAGTCAAACGGATGTATTTTCCCTCAGTGGCGTAAAACTCGCCACTGAGACTTGCCCCTCTTGTAACATCAAGTATTTCTCCCAATTTATATTTTTTCAATTCCATCACTTCATCTTATTACTTTTCACCCAACATTCCCCTAACTTCTTTGTCGAAGTCAGAATCAATCCGTTGAGTTTTATTAAAAATATCGTATTCGCTTTCTGCCTTTGTCTTGGCTTGTGCCGCAGATATTCGTCCTTTATCCGGCAATATCTGATATTTGCGGAAGGTCAAGAACTCGTTGATACTGGCTGCAAATTGCTCCATATTGAACGTGTTTTCACGCTCTATGAGGTCTTCGATATAATCGAAATATCCCGTTACAGCACGTTCCAACCGCCGGATTTCATTCTCTTGCAAATAGTTCTTGGCTATTGACACATCCGATTTCAAGATACGCCCATCGGGAGCATTCTTCCATGTAGTCAGCCCCATGTGTTCATGGGTATGGTCAGCCTTAGTGTAGATGATTTCTGCTGCCGTTTGCCCGGTAATGGCATAATGAAAACGATTCTGTATCATGGCATAGAAATCGTGTGTGGTAGGCGAGTTCTTGTCATAGTCAATACTGCACTCTGCATATATATCGGTAATCTGTTGCCAAATACGCCGTTCACTGGCACGGATGGAACGTACCCTTTCCAACAATTCACGGAAATAGTCTTTTCCGAATACTTCCGTTCCCTGTTTTAAGCGTTCATCGTCAAGCACAAAGCCTTTCTTGATATACTCATTAAGAATCTTGGTAGCCCACTGACGGAACTTGGTAGCCTTTGGAGAAGATACACGGTAGCCAACAGCAATAATCATATCAAGATTATAGAAATCAACCAGCTCTTCAACCTCGCCTCTTATGCCTCGATTTACGACGGTTGCAATTTTTGCAACTGTCGTGTCTTGCTGTAATTCTTCCTCTCTAAATATATTGGCTATGTGGCGGCTAATACCTGATTTGTCAATACCAAAAAGCTCTGCCATAGCCTTTTGCGTACACCAAATGGTTTCGTCTTTTATAACCACCTGTACTCTTCCCTCTTTATCGGGAAGATTGTATAACAAAAACTGTATTTCGTTACTCATTGCTTCCTACATTTTCGTTGAACTGCAAAGCATCCAACTGCTTCATAATTTCCTCTTCCAACCGATGGCTTTCTTTAAATTGCTCGGAGAGTGTTTGTTTATAATTTGCCATACGGTTGTTAAACTCTTCTTCCGTTATATCTACATAATCTATCTTGATGTCGAAATATTGTCCGGCAGAAAGAGAATATCCTTTTTCCTTTATCTCATCGTAAGAAACAGCTACGGAAAAATCCTCCACTGCCTCCTTGCGCTGGAATGTGCCGACAATCTTTTCTATCTCGTCATCATTCAGACGCACCTTTTTCAATCCGTTAGCATCTTTATATTCCTCGCCCAATTTGCTGGCATCAATCAAGATTACTTTGTCAGTGGTTGCAGACTTATCAAAGAACAGCACACTGACATTCGTACCTGTATTGGCAAACACGTTGCTTGGCATGGAAACACAGCCGAACACCACTTTGTCATCTACAATTTTATGAAGAATTTTATTCTCAATACCACTTTTAGCCGTGATAAAACCTGTCGGAATGACAATTGCACCTTTGCCTGTCTTTTTCAGTGAATTAATAACGTGCTGAATAAAACAGGTATATATAGCCATAGATTCTTTCTTTTTGGCGGGTACATTGGGGACTCCAGCCCAAAAACGGGCTGGCATGGCGGCTATCTTCTCGCGAGTGTCCGAGAAGTCCATCTTGAAAGGAGGATTGCTCACCACGAAATCAAACTGGCGCAACTGCTGTCGGTCATCGCTCTTGTGATAAGGGCTTACAAGCGTGTCGCCTTGAATGGCATTATCAAGCGAAGACACAAGTCCGTTAAGCAGCAGATTAAGTTTCAACATTTTGTTGCTTCGCTGGGAAATATCTTGCGAAAAGATGGTACAGCGTTCTTCTCCTATTTGATGACTAAGTGCCATCAGAAGCGTACCTGTTCCTGCCGAGGGGTCATAACATTCCATGCTATGCAAATCAGCATTATCCCCCACTAACAGACGAGCCATAATCGTTGCTATGGCATGAGGCGTGTAATACTCCGCATATTTTCCACCTCCAGCGGTATTATAGTCCTTAATTAAATACTCAAAGATGCTGGAGAAGAAATCGTAATTCTGTGCAAACGCTTCTTCAAAGGAGAAGTTCACGAGTTTATCCACCAGAGCACGGGCGAATGGCGCACGTTGTGCCGAATCGGTCACAAACGGCGTCAATGCCTCGAACAATGGAATCTTCGTGTTGGCTGTGGTCTGTGTGGAAAATATATCCGCATTTTGTTCCGCTATATCTGTCATAGTGGAATCGAAGATAGTATCAAAATCCCCTTTTCCCTGTTGATTCCAAAGATTGGCTATCAGATGATAAGGTTCAAGCATCGGAACATCTGGAGAGATGGCACTCTGAATAAGCATACGTTCATTATCAGAAAGATTCTCGTATGCTGTTTCCCATTTTACATCCCCAGTCAGTTTCTTTGCTATTTCACTTTTCGCATTTTTTAATTCATAACCGAATTTGTCATTCAGGAATTTATAGAGAAATACCTGAGTGATAATCTTATATTCGTTACCATCGTTTCCCATACCGTATGATTGGCAGGTAGCTTTAAGTCCGTCGATGAGCCTTAATGTTTTTTCTTTAATATCTGACATAATCTTTATGAAATGCCGTAAGTGGCGTTATATTGGTTGATATACTGTTGTGAAATGCGTGTCTGAATAAATTTGTAATCCTCCATTTCGGGCTTTATTTGTGGAAAATGGAACAGACATCCATTGATAAGAGCCATTACCGTACGTCCGAAATAAGCATCCTTTTTCAGAATGTCGTTACGATCATACACTTTGGCATCCACATCCTCTTTTATAATATTGAGAATGGCAGCAATCTCTTCGTCAAGGAAAGAGAACATAGGCTTCTGTCCCTTATCTTCCCTCTGCTTATTCACTTCACGAATACGCTTGTGTACACGAGCAAATTTTTCATCGCCCTTGTACTTTTTCAACAAGACATTATTGCGTTTTTGTAAGTCTTGCAGACGACCGATGATTTCATCCAAAGCCTGTGTTTCTTCGTTGAACTTGGCTATCGTGTCAATCACAAAACCGTGTTCTTTGAAGCGTTCCATAAAGGCTTCACGCAACGAGATAAACTCCGGATCGTCTTGGTCGAAGTTTTGGGTAAATGAAGAAATGGTACGTTGCCATTTCTCTTTCAATTCCACACCACCGGATATAAGGCGCATTTCCTCTTGTCCTATTTTGGAGAAAGTGAACTCTATATCCATCATTGCCTCATTGATTAGAGTTTTCGTTTCTTCATTTGTATTGAAAGCCTCTTTCTGATTGATGATACTTATCCGTCTTTGCACTTCAGAGAGTAGTTGCGGCAACTTGGTGATTTCGAGTTTGGCAAATTGCTCTTTCATTTCATCATCACCGAATGTACGCACGATGTTCGCCATGTTCTTGGCTGATTCCAATGCCTGTTTGAGGTCGAGCAATACAGCTTTATCCTCTTCGGTGGAGATTTCAGAAGAAAATTCTTCCGCATTATCGTATGTGTAATTGAAAAGCGTTTGCCGAACTTTCTTCATCTGATTCAATATTTCTTCCTTGTCCTCAATGACTTGGGTAAAGGTATCGGTGGCAGCGGATTCGCCAGTCTCATCCACGTCATTAAAGCGGTTTAACTCTTGTAAATATGCTTCGTTGGTTTCCTTGAAGTTGCGCTTGATGTCGGCAAAGTCAATGACAAAACCGTAACGCATACCGGGATAAGGACGGTTTACACGTGTTATGGCTTGAAGCAGATTGTGGTCTTTCAATTTGCGCCCGAAGTACAGGCGTTTCAAACGCGGCGCATCAAAACCAGTCAAAAGCATATTGAAGACAATGAGAATATCCACTGTCATATTTTTCTTGAAGTCCTTGACTATCTGCTTGCGAGTTTCCTTGTCATCCGTATCGTGAAGAATGATTCCGGCTTTCAGCGGTCTGTATTTTGATTTGTAATCCACTTCTGGTTCACCCACTACATACGAACCATCGGAAAGTTTTATCTTGATGGGCTTCGGCTGATACTTCTGCCATTCTTCTTGAAATACATCATAAAGCCGCCTTGCCTGTTCGCTGGTTTCACAAATGACCATACCGCCTAAAGTATCATCTCCTTGTATCTTGCGGAACTCCTTTAAGTCCGTCATAATGAAACGGGCTAACTCGTTTACATAACTAGGATGCTCTATGATTTCCGACTTACGAATGTCTTTCTTTTGCACAAGGGTTTCCAGTTTGTCGTACACATCAGACAAACGCTCTTTATAGGAGGTTTCTATATCCTCACGTATGATTTTCAGCGTGTAGCCATCCGCAATGGATTTATCGTAATAATAGGTATGCAAATAGTTTCCGAACACCTTGCAACTGGCACGTTCCTCCTTTAACAGCGGTGTACCTGTAAGTGCGATTTTAACCGCATCGGTATCGGCATCAAAGAGGTTGGCAAGAAAGCAGCCGCCGGGTTTATACCCTCGGTGTGCCTCGTCAAGAATGAAGATGCGTTGAAGATTGGTTGCATAATCACTGATGCGTACTTTTTCTTTATCCTCGGCAAAGCGTTGAATGTTCACAACCGTGATTTCTGCCTGTCCGCTTACACCTTGTTGTGCCTGATTACTGCGGAATTGTTCCATCAGTTCGGCTCTTGTATTGGCGGTAGATACAACCAATCCACGAGCTTCAAACTCTTGTGTGGCTTGTTCCAAAAGGTCAAGGCGGTCTACTATAAAATAGAATTTGGCGACCTTATTCTGTTTGGAATAGAAATCGTTAAGAATATAGGTCAGATAATATGACAAGGCAGTTTTACCACTACCTTGTGTATGCCAGACTACGCCAGATTTCACTCCCTCTGCCAGTTTTTGGCGAATAGCTAACGATGCAAACAATTGTTGGTAACGCATGATATGCTTTTGGTCGGTAGATTCTATTTTTCCATCCACCTCACGCTCCATACGAACATAGGCAATACCATATCTAATGATATACAACAAACGTTCAGGCGAACACATGGATGTTAGGATTCTGTTTGTAGGGGTGTTGAAACCAAGATTTGTCTGGTACTCAGGACTTGTATGAATGACTTGGCAATTATAATCAGACAATATCTGTTTTTCCACCGTCTTGTCAATCTCCTTATACGGATAGTCACGATGGAACGGTGCTATTTTCTGACCGCTTAAATTTTCTTCACGGAAGCAATTGAATGGTGCGTATGAACGTGCCCCAGTACAATAGAAAGCCCCTTGTATGGGTACGATACCGCCCAACGCATCATATTCCATATTATTGCTGAATATCATCAACTGCGTAATGTTGATGAAGCGGCGAAACTTTTTATTTGGGAAGCGCTCTTTATTCATTCGTGCGCTCTCCGCCAACATACCACCATGATTGTTGGGTTTCTTCACTTCTACAAAACAAAGTGGCAATCCGTTTACGAATAAAGTAATGTCAGGACGAAATTCGTCTTGTCCGTTCTTACAGGTAAATTCGGCTGTGAAATGGAACGTATTATTCCCAATGTTATCAAAGTCTATCAGCTTTACAGGCGAAACAGCTTTGAGACGGTTGTAAAAGCCTCGACCGAGGTCATCATCGTTCAGTTCCTTACGAATATCTTTCAAAACTTGAAGAAACTCTCCCTCATGTCCGGGATTCAGATTCTTAAACTGCCGTTCAAATACCTGCAAAAGAATATTCGTGTCACTGTCATAGACCGTGCCATTCTTATCTTCACTCAACTTGCCGAAGTAAGTATATCCTATTCGGGTGAGGTGAACCATTGCAGGCATCTGCACCCGTGTAGCTTCCGAAAACTGTTTCATATCACCTATCCTTTTTGTCGGTTATCAAATCCTTCAAATCGACCTGCAATATCTCTGCTATCTGTTGCAAGGTCTCTAAATTTGGTTGAATCCTATTACAGGCATAAGCATTTACCATACTGAAACTCTTGTCGAGTTTCTTTGCCAACCATGTTTGAGAGATACCTTTTTCAGATAATACAGCCTTTATTCTATTCAGTTTCATTCTTTGATGCGATTTTATAATGCAAATATAGCGAATTATATTCGATAATAGTGTATATTTGCATTAAGAAAAGTCAGTTCTTAAATGAGTTATACCTCAAAGTAATTGAATTTTGACATATTTATGGGAAAGACTGTAACAACATATTTAATTGACGGAGATCCTAAAGGAACTCAATACGCATTCATTAGCAACAAAATTTGCCAGATGTTTGTCGTACCACGTTCTAATCTCTCCTATTTGAATACACAAGAGAAGTTACAAAAACCAGCATTCTATATATTACTGGGGGAAGATGAATCAACAAAACCGCAAGCATATATAGGTGAAACGGAAAATTTCAAAGAACGTGTAAAAGACCACGACAGCAAAAAAGCGTTTTGGCAAAAAGCACTCATATTCGTATCGAAAGACGCCGATATGACTAAAGTTGATGTGCAATACCTAGAACATAAAGCGATAGCCGAAGCCAAGAAAGCAAACGCTTTTGTTTTAAGCGACAATAAACAAATCCCTAAAGCACCGAATCTACCAGAGCATCAACAGGACTCAATGGATGAATTTTTCGAAGATGTGAAGTTTCTGGCATCGTTTATCGGTTGCAATATATTCGATGTATCACAACCCAAAGAAGAACATCTATTCTACACCAAAGGTAGAGGGTGCAATGCAAAGGGCTTCTATAGTTCCGATGGCTTTACAGTCCTAAAAGGAAGTACTGTTGCCAAAACAATGGTTCCGTCTTTCAACTGGAAAGAAAAACGAGAAAAAAATGCTTCAAGATTACACTTCTACTGAGAACGGAATATTGGTATTGACGTCAGATAAAACTTTTTCAAGTCCCAGTACTGCCGCAGATTTCTGTATTGGTAGCAGTAATAATGGCTGGTTGATATGGAAAGACAAAGATGGAAACACATTGGATTCAGTTTATAGAAAACAGCTGGATTAATAACATATCAATTGGAAGCATATATGGAAGAAAAAGGATTGTTTGGAAATTAGCAGGAATGTAAAATATACAATCAATTGAAAATCAATCTATGTCAAAAGCAAAGCTAAAAAAACACTTGTTGTCACTTACAAAAGAACAGATAACCAATATTGTTCTTGAACTATACGATGCACGTAAAGAGGCAAAAGATTATCTGGAGTTTTATCTTGCCCCAGATTGCAACGCTGAATTAGAAAAGAGCAAGAAAGCTATCCGAAACGAGTTCTTCCCAACTCGTGGATTTTTCGAAAAGCCGTCATTTGCCAAATGTCGAAAAGTCATTTCCGATTTTCAAAAGCTAAAACCGGAGCCGACCACTGTTGCCGATTTAATGTTGTTCTATATCGAACAAGGATGCGAATACACACTTGAATTTGGCGATATGTGGGAACAGTTCTATACAACACTGGAGGGAAATTTCGACAAGGCTATGCGCTTTATCTTTCTCAACGGATTGTTAGCCTGTTATTACGAACGGATTGAAAAGCTTATTGATAGCGTATCGGATTGTGGCTGGGGATTTTATGATACATTACAAGATATTTATTCTGAATATCGGTAGTGGTTTTTAATCTTTGATAAAGTCTTGCCCTACACAAAAAGTAAGGAACTGAACCTGTACGCATAATGGCACAGATTTAGTTCCTATCTTGTCCCTTTAAACTACTCCATTGATTCCCGAATAATACGCAAAGTTTCTTTCTTATACTCCTTGCGGTCATATTCAAATCCTCTGCACATCCAACAACTACAGGGAGTTCCTGTCGTTTTGTAAACTTGTGCCCATTTGTCTTTTGCCAACTCAAACCAATGAGGATGTTCATAATAGCTTCCATCCTCACGAATGATGCAATGACCATAAGCGGCATACAGAATCATACGAGCCTTAAACACACGAGCCATTTGTTGGCGTCTCCACAATTTGTTTCTTTTGTCCATCGTCTCTTTCTATTAAAGTTAGGATGAACAATGATGTTACTTTGGTGAGACTTAATATATCCATAGCATAATACCTTTAATGTTATACCCTTTCGGACACAAAATTAAGACAAAATATCAACAATATACCAG
This sequence comes from Parabacteroides acidifaciens, assembly GCF_003363715.1. Taxonomy (GTDB): domain Bacteria; phylum Bacteroidota; class Bacteroidia; order Bacteroidales; family Tannerellaceae; genus Parabacteroides; species Parabacteroides acidifaciens. The sequence continues at coordinate 196,818 of NZ_QREV01000002.1, read as the reverse complement.
TAAGGGTATAATTTGTTTGTATTTTTTAGAGGTACAGTATTTTAAGCGAATAATTCAACCTTATTACACTTTTTCCAACGAATATCACCCATTGCTCTACACTTTTTTAAGCGAATCAAACGTAAACAAAAGTTTTCAGGTTTTATGACCGATTTTCTATCATCCAATACCTTCTGGAAAATAAAAAACACACCGCAAACCACAGAAATTCCAAGAAAACCACTACCTTTGTATTCAACAAGCGTTCTGTAACATACCTGCGGAAATGTCCTATCATTCAGCACCTTGTATCTGATAGCGGACATTCCACAAAAGGGCTGAAAAGAGGCGGTACAACACGTATATGCAAAGCCATGAAATCCAACGATTTGCATTTGTCCCTGCATTCTGTGTATTTGTCAAAACAGAGGTTGTACCGATTAAAATGAATGGTCACTGATAATCAGTGATGTAAATATGCTGCATCGGAAAATAAGAGTGAAAAACGAAAAAAAACGCCAACTTACTTATTTGCGCATCACTCTGACATACCATTCACAATCAAGATGATAGCCATAATAAGTTTTGCCATCACCACCTAAGTCCCATGGAGAGGTCAATTCAATGGAACGTGTTGGCAACAGTTCATATTTCTCCTGACTAATCAATACTTTTGTACGCCTTCTGAATCGTTTTGAAGCAACCCTTTTTCCTCTCTTTTGCGACTTACAACAACAGCATACTCCCGCAGGAACTTTTTTTCTTGATCTGCTCATATTAATGTAATGTTATGAAGCACAACAAGCTTTGCACTTATTATGCTTCGGTTAGACATTACATCTTCTTACTGTTTAAATTCATCATTCTATCTATATATTTCTCGCTTTATCTATCTGTTTTAGAATAATCTTCCTCACCTGCTCATACGAAACAGGCGTATAGTTATTATTATCTACCCCAACATCGTATTGTGTGGGTAAAAGCATATCGAGACGCGACGTATCAAGTCCCATGCTATTGGGACTGGTATGCACATGACCGAAAAGTTGCCACACATCTCGATAGGCACCGCCATAACTGAGGAAAGGGTAATGATTCAAATAGATGCTACGCTTGCCAACTTCAATACGCATCCGCATCACTACATCTTCAAATTTATTCATATAGCCTTGCCGAATGTTCTTCCGGTCATGATTGCCTATTATCAGATAGATTTTACCATTCAAACGATTAAGTATATTGTTCCATTCAGCGGAACCTCCTAAACAAAAATCACCCAAATGGAAAACTGTATCATCGGGTTCTACCACCCTATTCCAATTGGCAATCAGTGCTTCATTCATCTGATCCACATCCTTAAACGGACGATGGCAGAAACGAATGATATTCGCATGGCTAAAATGAGTATCTGACGTAAAGAACGTATGCTCGGCATCAAATTTATAATCCATAACTTTCTCCTTTCCGCGTATCACTACGCATCTAAATCAATTTAATTTAACGAATAGGGAATGAGGAGAAGGTAACAGGTGGTAAATCTGTGTTTTTCATTCCGATTTTGCTTTCTCAGCATCGAAAAAGTGTGCAAAAATATGATAAAGCATTAAATCTTACAAATTTTTCAGCAACTATTTTCCGGGACGGATTCCATGGGCATGGGATTTCAGATGGATGGGCATGGGATTTCGGATAGATGGGCATGGAATTATCTTCCATTCTTAATTTCCAAATGGTACTTATTGTATAAAACGCATTTTTCAGGCTCGAAAGACATCCAAAACCAAACAAATGTTAATCCACTTTTTTGACCTCAAAAAGGGACTTTTTCGCCTTTTCCGAACGTTTTCCGCAATTACGACCGTCCTCTTTACCATTACGACCGTGCTAATGTGTAGTGCACTCGGCACCTCGCGAAGATTAAGACGGTCGTAATGGCGATTTGGACGGTCGTAATTGGAAAGAGGACCGTCTTTAGGGCAAAAAAGCACCTAAATTTCCTTCAAATATTCGGGACGCCGTCTGTTTTATTCTGCTACAGGCGATTCTCCAGGAGTTAAGCTTTATCACTTTGCTGGCGTTTCCGTCTCACAGCAATCAAATTGTACGTTTTCCGGAACGATCTCGGCATCCCATTCCGTCTGTTGTCAGCCAAAATGATCAAAACCACGAAAAAAGTCAATCCCAAATGGACCAATATTTCAGACGAAATAGAAAAACACACGGGAAGGGAGGTTATTGTATTTTTAACATATTTAAAATTCACTAATCAAGCTGTATATATCAACTTCTCCATCTTTTCATTATTATATAGCAGAATATTTCATATCTTTAGAGCCAAACAATCCCAAGCACCCGCAACAAAAGTATCTGTTAACGGCGAAGGGGTTGGCTATCTTTAATTCAAACAAATGACAAACAAAGCACTAACAATCAATAACGTAAACAAGCTTATCATTATAAGTAAGTCGTAATCAATAATCATCAGCAAAATCATGGAACTATCCAAAAGTCAGAGGTGAAAGATATACTGCCTCTGAGAGATCAGACACCTCATGAGGTATATCTGAATCTTTAAAAAAAATCACTGACTTCGACAAGCATATTGCAACGCAATATGACAGGTTGTCCGGATCGCGTTATTTCATGGCTGTATTCAGCCTGTTTTATAACAATGTCCTAACTGAAGATGACATCAAGTTATTCAACGAAGAAGTGCAACAAAATTTAATGGCGATGAAACAGAATTGGGATTTGTGATCTTCAGGAACAGATAATCAAGAAAAAGATTGTTATCTGTTTCTGATTTTACCATCTTTGTAATTAGAAATGGTAAAATAATTACTCCTGAAGATATGGATCAACCCAAACTCGAACGCTTGCTGCATCTCATGATGTTGCTGACAGCCAACACTTGCTATACAATAGAAGAACTGGCCGAACGTATGGATACTTCTCCCCGTTCTATTTATCGTTATCTCGACACATTCAAAGCTGCCGGATTTACAATCTACAAAGAGGGTCCTTATGTCCGGATGGGCAAAGAATCTCCTTTCTTTAAAGATATTTCCCAACTCATTCACTTCAGTAAAGAAGAAGCCTACATGATTCACCAGGTAATCGAAGCCATTGATAATAATAATCTGATAAAACAAAACCTAAAGAGGAAACTGGCTTCAGTCTACAATAGCAAAATAATCGCGGATTCTGTCATCAAAGGAAGGGATGCAGATAATATCCGGAAACTGATCGATGCATACGAACAGAAAAAACAGGTTATTTTACATAATTACTCATCGGCTCACGGACAAACTGCTACAGACCGGTATGTGGAACCTTTTGCTTTTACTACCAATTATGTAGAAGTATGGTGTTACGAACCGGCCAGCAAACGAAACAAACTCTTCCGTATATCACGCATCGAATCCGTTGAAGTGACAACTGCAAATTGGGAATATGAGGAAATACATCAGGAAGGTTTTACGGATATATTCCGTATGAGCAGCTATGAAGGAGAAAAATACTCAATCACATTGCAACTAACCCGAAGAGCTTACAATCTGCTTATCGAAGAATATCCATTGGCAGAACAAGATACACAACAAATATCACCAGACCACTGGTTATTAAAAACACAAGTAAGCAACTTCATCGGTGCCACACGCTTTATCCTTGGTTTAGCTGCCGACATTCTAATTATTGATTCACCGGAATTAAAAGAATATATCAAGAAATATGTTTCGAACCATATAAATTCACTCATACAAGCATAAAAAATCACGTTGTGACAAAACCTGTCAAAACGTGATTGTTTCTTTGCATCATCATACAAAAAAGACAACGTTATGGAAAGAAGACATTTTATTAATTTCGACATTGCAGGTTTCACTTATTGGGATGGGACATTGGTTTTTCAAGAACTCGCTATCGGAACTGAACTGCAATTAAAAAGGGAAGAAGATAACAAATTTGATCCCTATGCCGTAGCCATCTATTACAAGGACTACAAATTAGGATTCATCCCCCGGGATAAGAATCAGGAAATCAGTAAACTTTGTGAACAAGGATATGCAAATATATTCGAAGTACGAATCAACAGGATTTCTAAAGATGAACGTCCGGAGAATCAAATCGGCGCCATAGTATATATCAAACAACGCAATGACATCCAGTAAAGATCCCCGTATTGTTCCATCATAAAAGATATTGTATATGACCTATGAATATATAAGCCAATTGCTTAAGAACCATACCACCATCCGATTATTGAAAGCTGATAATGCACCGCTTATTATCAGCTTTCTATCCTCTGCTTTCAAGGAAGAATTCTCGAATCAGGAGGAAGGCGGCATCCTGGAAAAAGAACTGACCAGCCGCCTCTCGGATGTTCTCTATATATTAAATGAACCGGGCAAAACGTACCCTAAACCACCGGCTGAATATTTGACAGATTGGAGCAATGCCGGATTTCTTCGCAAGTATCCGGGGAAAACAGATGAGTTTGTCTACGAACTGACACCGGCCACGGAACTGGCTTTCAAATGGATTGACAGTCTGGAGAAACGAGAATTCATCGGTACGGAATCGCGTCTGAAATATCTTTTCGAACGAATGCAAAAGCTGGTGGGCAAAACCCAAATGAATGCATCGGAAAGACTCGCTCAACTGGAAGCACAGAAGCAGATATTAGAACAGAGCATTGAAGATATCAAGGCCGGCAAACTGGAAATGCTGGACGAACGGCAAATAAAGGAAGAGTATTTCCTGATTGAGGATACAGCCAAATCATTACTTGCCGACTTTAGAGAAGTGGAACAGAACTTCAGGGACCTGGATCGAAATTTCAGAAGACAGATCATTACAACCAGTCAATCGAAAGGCGAGGTCCTGTCGGACTTATTCGAACAACAAGACTTCCTCGCGCAAACCGATCAGGGAAAAAGCTTTACCGCTTTCTGGGAATTCTTGCTGTCACAATCCAAACAAGTGGAATTTGAAAAACTAATTGAACTCATGCTTAATATACCTGTTGTACAAAAGATGAGGAATGATAATTTCCGTATGGAGTTATTGAGAAACAGCTTGATCGAAGCAGGAGACCGTACCAATAAAACGACAAATTCGCTATGGAATCAGCTACGAAGATACCTGGAACACAAATCCTTCTTTGAAAACAAACGAATCCACGAACAGATCGATGAAGGGCTCAAATTAATTTTCGAGCATCCGGAAATCGACTTTACGAAACTCCCGGCATTGGAAGTGGAGGACATCATCCATATCGACCTGATCTGTGACCGTCCGCTGTTTTCACCTCCCGAACAAATAAAATTCAAGAAGCAACCGTTGCAGGAAGGCAAAGCATCCGGAAGCAATGAACTGCTGTACGAACAGTTTGAAATAGATATTCCTAAATTAAAAGATAATATCAGACAATTGCTCAGATATCAGCCACAAGTTTCTTTGCCGGAATTAATAAAGGCACACCCTATCGAAAAAGGAGTGGCTGAAGTAGTGGCTTATCTGGACATCGCAACCAAAAACGAGAAACGGCATTCGGTTTCTGCCGATGAACAGGAGGAGATACAAATCCGTAATTCACAAACCGGACAAATATTCAAAGTAAAAATTCCTAAAATCATATTCAATCGATGAAGAAAGTCTATTCCAACGTACTGATATCCTTATTAAAAGGTATTGTATATAGTCATCAAGAAGAAATATGGAACACATTGATGCAACCCGAACATGAACGGGATATTAGAAACTATTTTGCTGACATCCATCTGGATGTCATTATCGACAAGGCTGAAGGATATGCTTATCTGAAACAACAACAGTCGCAAACAGCCGGTGAAGAGGAATCCTCTGAGCAGGAAAACATTCCTAAATTAATCAGACGCCGTCCGCTCACCTTCCATGTGTCATTACTCTGTTTATTGCTTCGCAAGCACTTGATCGAAAATGATCAGGAAGGGGAATCCGCCAAAGCGATACTGAGCCGTGAAGAGATCGACAACCTGATGAAATTATACCTGAAGGAAACAAGCAATGAAGCCAACACGCAGAAACAAATAGACAGCGCCATCAAAAAAGTGATCGACGAAGGTTTCTTGCGACAAATGAAAACAGAACAGGAACAATATGAAGTCAATCGTATCATCAAGGCATTTGTCAATGCAGACCAAGTCAGCGAATGGTTAGAACGGTATAAAGAATATGTAACACAGTCAAAGAAATGAAGAACGAAGTCGGACAGGTGGGCCACCGCCTGCAATATATGGAATTATTAAACTGGGGAACCTTTAATAATAAGATATGGCGAATCACCCCGCAAGGTGAGAACTCATTACTGACCGGTGCCGTAGGATCGGGGAAATCGACTGTTGTCGATGCATCGACCTGCCTTCTGGTACCCTACAACCGCATAACATTCAATAAAGCAGCCGGCGCCGAAAGCAAAGAGCGCAATCTGGCTTCATACATCAAAGGAAATTACAGTTCAAAAAGCGACGAACTGACCAATGCCAGCAAAGCCGTTTCCCTGCGTTATACAAAGTCAGGCGAAGCTACGTTTACAGTCATTATTGCCAATTTTTATAATGCCGGATACAATACACACACTTCATTAGCCCAACTTTTCTGGATTGAGAATGGCAGTAATGTCCGTAAACTACTACTGATAGGAAGCGAGCCACTCACAATTAAAGAGCATTTTTCCGGATTCGCGGATATTAAAGAACTGAAGAAACGATTGCGTACCAATAACTGCATCGAAATATTTGATGACAACTTTACCCGATACAGCCAACGATTCCGCCAACTGTTCGGCATGAACTCTGATAAGGCTATCGAATTGTTCTATCAAACAGTTTCCATGAAATCGGTAAGCAGCCTTACCAACTTTGTCCGCGAACAAATGCTGGAACCGACTAACATACAAGAACAAATAGATGAACTGAAAAAACGATTCGACAACCTGCATCAAGCGCATGCCGCGGTAATGGAGGCCCGTAAGCAACGTGACATTTTGAATCCGCTGACCGGACTGGATCATGAATATTCCCAAGTAGAAGAACAATTACACGAAATTGAAGTACTGCTGTCGGATGCTATCCCGGCCTACTTTGCCGACAAGAAAATAAGTCTGTTGCAAAAAGAGATCGCCAATTGCAAGCGCAAACTCACACAGCAGGAAAACCAAATCAAACAAGCAGAGACAGAGCTTGATACCTGCCGCAATACGATGAACGAACTTCGACAAGCCATCCACGACAACGGGGGTGCCCGCCTGGATCAAATCAAGACTGAAATAGCACAAGCTGCCAAAGACCAGCAAGACAAAAAGAAACAACACGAAGAATATCTCCAACTGACCCAGCAATGTGGTCTTCCCGCAGCCAACACCGAACAGACCTTTTACCGCAATTTGAAAAGTGCAGAGGAAAAGCAGGACGAAATACAGAAAGAGCGGGATAAGTTGACAAAACTGCAAGGTACGAAAATAGCTGAACATCTCAACACTCGACAGGAGATTGATATGCAAAAGCAGGAGATAGAGTCTTTGCAAACACGCTCCAACCAGTTGCCTTCCGGCATTTTGGAAATACGAAAACAGTTGGTCGAAAATTTAGGTATTCGCGAGGAGGAGATCCCCTTTGTCGGCGAACTGCTGCAAGTCCGTTCCAAAGACAAAGAATGGGAAGGAGCTTTGGAGCGATTGTTACGGGGATTCGGTATCAGCATGTTGGTTCCCGACCGATATTATCACTTAGTATCGGGATTCGTAAATGCCAACAAACTGCAAGACAATCGCCATAAAGGTATCCGCCTGGAATATTTCCGCATACCGGCAGAAAGCAAACAACAGAGTGCTCTCATTGAAGATTTATCTCCCTCGTCAGCAGTAAACAAAATTAATATTAAACCCAATACAACATTCTACAATTGGATAGAGAAAGAATTGGTGCACCGCTTCAATCTGCAATGTGTATCCTTAGATGAATTTCAGCATGTCAGTGATGGGATCACAAAAGAAGGACAAATCAAAACAGGTCGTTTGCGCCATGTCAAAGATGATCGTCGCGACCTTTGGGATCGCAGGAACTTCATATTAGGTTGGAGTAATAAAGAGAAAATACAAGCGATCGAATCCTACCTGAAATCGCTTTTGTCCCAATATAAAACAGAAGAAACCGGAATTGAAGAACTTTCAAAGGCAATAGATGTATGCAATAATACCCGATCGTCTTTAATGCAGATAAAAAGATTCCAAGACTGGAATGATCTGAACTGGCAACAAGAAACAGAACGTATATCCCAACTGCAAAAGGAGGAACAAGAACTGGCAAAAAGTAACGATCTGATTAAAACGCTGACAGAGCGGCAAAAGCAGTTGGAAAGCAAAGAAAGCGACTTGAGAAATCAGATCGATAAGCTAAAAGACAATCGCGGGCGATTGAATAATCAAGTAGAAACAGACTATGCTCAACTACCGGATTTACAACAACAGTCCGCTTCGCTTTCCTCGGAAAACAAAAGTGCCTATTATCCCAAAATAGAATCGTCGCAACCAAGCAGTTCTTACACACTTGGCAATATAGACAGCCAGAAAGGAGAGCTATCCAAAAGCTTATCGGGAACCCGGTTGAACATGCAGAAAAAGCGGGATACACTGAGAGAGAAGATCACTAAAATCATGCGTGACTATCGTAACGCTTTCCCTTTCGAGGCCCTGGAACTACCCGAAGATATTGAAGCCCGCGCCGAATATCTAAAGATTCTTCAACAGGTTATCACAGAAGGATTACCGGCACACGAAGCAAAACTAAAGGTACTCTTGAATCAGGATACCATAAAAAGCATCGTTACCTTCGACAATAAACTGGATTTGCATGCCAAACAAATTCAGAAAAAAATAGAAATAATCAACCGTCACCTGGAGGCTATCGAGTTCAACAAGGGTACTTACATCAAACTCCAAACGGTAGCCAATCCCAACCGGGAAATTCTTGAATTCAAGGAAAATCAGAAAGCTTGCTACAGCAACATTCTCAGCACGGACGATGCGTACACCGAGGATCGTTTCGAACAGGTACAATGTATTCTGAATCGTTTCCGCAGCAATGAAAACAAGGATATTGAATGGACCGCACAAGTTACAGACGTACGTCAATGGTTCCTCTTCAATGTGAGTGAACGTTACCGGGCCGACGACTCGGAGAAGGAGTTCTACGCCGGCACTTCCGGCAAATCGGGTGGCCAGAAAGAGAAGCTGGCCTACACCATTCTGGCCTCTGCCCTCGCCTATCAGTTTGGACTGAACTATCAGGAAGAGCGGAGTCAGTCGTTCCGGTTTGTTGTCATAGACGAGGCCTTCGGTCGTGGCGATGATGAAAGTACGCAATTCGGACTCGACCTGTTCAAGAAACTGAATCTACAACTACTGATTGTCACCCCGATGCAGAAAATCCATGTCATTGAAAACTACATCCATTCCGTCCATTATGTATCGAATCCGGAAGGCAATGAGTCGCAAATCCGTAATTTAAGTATCGAAGAGTACAAAGCAGAAAAAAGCCAGTATCATTCACAAATAGAAATCATCCCATGATTACACCACAAGATATAAAAAAACAATGCCTGAATTGGTGGAAAGAATTACTCCTGTCGAACATGGCAGGAGAGCCTTTCTTTCCGAAAAGAATTACCCGCATCGGAAAGATAACAGCGAAAGATATCCTGCTGAAACTATCAGAGCATAAAGCTGCCATCGCAGAACTGCAAAAAAGTGCCTCTATATGGGGATATGTAGTAGAAATGGCAGAAAAGAACTTCGAGAAGATCGGGAATCAGAATATTCCTGTTTGCATACTGATTCCTTCTTTGGATGTTTATTTACGTATTACCCGGAAACGGAATGAATTAGATACTTTTACCCGGAATTGGCAACTCATCAACGATGAAATGCCCAGGCTCATCGAATGGTGCCGAAGCAATCCTCTCCGACTGATCAGCCACGACACATGGAAAGATACAATCAAGGTTTGCAAATACTTTATCGAACATCCCTGTCCCCACCTCTATATCCGGGAACTACCCATTGATGTACACACCAAATACATCGAAGAGAACAAAGATTTACTCAGAAATTTGCTGGACGGACTATTACCCGAATCGGCTATTGATCACGAAGAAAAAGCATTTGAGAAACGATACGGATTGAAATGTGCCGAACCGTTAATCCGCATACGTTTTTTAGATAAAGCCTTAGCAATCGGTCCTCGTTGGATGGATACATCTCTTCCATTGCCGGACTTTCGTCTACTAAACTGTGCCTGCAAAAACATATTTATAACGGAAAACAAGATGAATTTCCTAACACTGCCTCAACTACCGGACAGTATTGCCATCTGGAGCGGAGGAGGTTTCAACATCAGTTATCTAAAAGACATTCCGTGGATAACCCATGCCCAATGTTATTACTGGGGCGATTTAGATGCGCAAGGTTTGCAAATACTCAATCAGTTCCGTAACTATTATCCTTCAGCTCTCTCACTGATGATGAATTGGGATACATTCCATAAATATCGGCATCTGGTAAAAGAAGGGACGCCGGCATCACTACAAACATTACCTTTGTTAACCGAAGAAGAGCAGGAGTTATATCGTCATCTACAAGAAAATAATTTCCGGTTAGAGCAAGAACAGATACCATATGTCGATGTTGTGACTTACCTTTGTATCTGTTTAAATGTAGATTAAGACGAAACAAAGTAAAGCAAAGTAATAAAGATAATTCTAAAAATCATGACAGACAAACTCGACCTATTATCAAAAGAAGAACTTAAAGACTTGATCAGAATATACGCGAAGAACATCTATGCCCTTGACGGAGTATGGTTCCAATCAGTGGAAGAGAAGAGCGACATGGAGGAGGCGATGTGGCATGACAAGAATGCATGGGTAAAATTCACCCGTACGGAAGCCAAAAGGATTAAAAACTTTCTGAACCTTCCGGACGAAGCTGGCCTTGAAGGATTGGAGAAGGCATTGGCGATAAGATTCTCTGCATTGTCGAACCCTTCTGTCAGTATCTTTAGAGAAGGAGATTCTCTTATATATCGTATAAATGAATGCAGGGTACAATCTGCCCGAAAGGCAAAAGGCATGCCGTTTCATCCATGCGCACCGGTTGGTTTCATCGAACATGACGGGTTTGCACGCGTTATTGATGGAAGGATCGTTACCGAAATGATAAGTTGCTATCCGGAGGTTACCGATCAGGGATGCGCCTGCTGTTGGAAATTCACATTAAAACACTCAGCACCGGATTAAACCGGTATAGCATGTTTTTACACATCATGGACTTGCTACAAAAATCACAACTAAAGCCTTACTCCTCTTTCGAAAAACGAAATATCAAAAGACATATTTACGCCAATCCTTACTCAAAGTCACCGCCCCTTTCTTTTTGCTTGCAATTAGACAAAACAATTACTTATTCCAACCTGCTTTTCGCCACTAAGATATTGTTTTCTTACTTTAAATTTGCAAATGCTGTGTAAATGGCGGTAATCAATTAAAAAAGGAAAGGATCAATGATGAAAAATCACGTTTTAGACGAACTGACTACGATCATAAAAGAACGAATACCTAAAGGACAAAATCTTGCCAACTACCTGACAGATGCATTGTGTTTAGGGAAAGAAGCTGTTTATCGCAGGCTGCGGGGAGAAGTTGCGTTTACGATCAATGAAGTCGCGCTTCTATCCAACAAGCTGGGTATTTCTATCGACCAGATTATCGGTAATCATTTCTCAAACAAAGTCACTTTCGATTTGAATTTACACAGTCCATCCAATGCCTTGGAAAGTTATTACGATATCGCCAATCGTTACTTTCAAATATTCAACTATGTAAAAAATGACGAAAGCACTGAAGTCCATACAGTCTCCAACGTTCTTCCTTTTACCCTTTATTCTTCATTTGAATACTTATCCAAATTCCGCCTTTGCCGATGGATTTATCAGAATGGGCAAAAAGTACCAAAGTCTTTATCGGAGATGCACGTAGAAGACCGGATTGTGGATGTACATAAACACCTAAGCGAGGCTACAAAACAATGCAAAAAGACCTATTTTATCTGGGATACCAATATTTTTCTCACGTTCATAGAAGAGATTAAATATTTTGCCTGCCTCAACCTGATTTCGCAAGATGACATCATTCACATAAAAGAAGAGCTCCATCATTTGCTTGATTCTATGGAGGCATTATCGATCAAAGGTCAATTTAGTGAAAACAAGGAAGTCTATATCTATCTGTCCAATATCCATTTCGAAGCGACATACAGTTACATCGAAAAGAAAGATTTTCAAATCAGCATGATACGAGTCTATTCCATCAACTCAATGGATTCGCAAAGTCCGCACATCTGCCAAATGCAACGCAATTGGATCCAATCTTTAAAACGGCATTCCGTTCTGATATCAGGAAGTGGAGAAGCACAGCGTATTCCTTTCCTCAAAAAACAGCATGAGATAATAGACACTTTATAAAAACATACATAGGAATCGTTTTTAAATAATGGCAAGCAATATTGGCAAATAATCTCTCAGATCTACACGCAGCAATTTCAGCGCTTGTTGGATACGATAGTCTACTGTTTTTGATGAGACATTCAGTTGACTTGCTATTTCGCCATAAGTCAAATGTTGGAAACGATTCATTTCAAAAGCTTCCCGATAGCTATTAGGCAAACGTTGCAGTGCCTCCTCTATTTTCCGGCTCAACTCCTCCACGATATAAAAGTCAGGATCTTCATATCGTAACTGTTGGTCATCATATAAAGTATTCACTATTCTTTGCTTGATTTCATTGCGACTGATCAATGTCAGACAACGGTTCTTCACTGCTTTGAACAAGTAACTTTTCGGAGAAATCTCAAACGTATGCATCTCCCGGTTCTCCCATAGCCAAACCATCACATCCTGCACAATCTCCTGACCATCGTCATACTCCACAAACTGTCGTGCATAAGCACATAAGGAAGGGTAATATTTCAGAAATAAAACATCGAACGCTTTCTCATCTCCTTTAGTTAAATATTGAAAAAGAGATTCATCAGTTGTATATTGAATTTCATGTAGCATTAGAATCATGTATTTAAAATCAACAATCACAGGCCTCATCTACCAGATGCAACAAATGTAATCTTTTATCTCAAAAAAACAATCACAAAAAAATAAATAAAAAAATCCGGTTTCTGTTTAGGAGGTTTCCTTTCCCATCAGTCATATATATAAAAAGGAGAAAATGGAAGAACACATACATATAGATGAAACAACTCTTTTGAACTATTTTACAGGCTCAGTCTCTTTATCTGAAAAAGATATAATCAAACAGTGGATTGAGCAATCTGAAGAAAACAAAAAGTTGGCACGGGACATACAATCAATTTGTCTTGCATCCGAGGCACTAAATACGATTAAACTTACAGATGCTTCCGCATCCCTGAAAACAGTAAAGAGAAAAATCAAACAACGCAAAAGGGCAGGTCTTTTTATCTGGCTCCAGCGTATTGCTGCAATCCTGTTCATTCCATTGTTATTGGTCTCCGCCTATTATTGGCTGAGAGAAGAACCCGTAGAATATATGGAGTTCACAACAACTCCGGGTATGATCACATCCATCGACTTGCCCGATGGCAGTAAAGTGTGGTTAAATTCAGGTTCCAAGTTAATCCGTCCGCTAAAATTCACTGGCAAAACCCGTGAAGTCAGTCTTACCGGTGAAGCTTATTTCCAGATAGCGAAAGATCCTGACAAGAGATTTATCGTATCTTCCGGTGAGGATTTAAAAGTTGAAGTTTTGGGTACCAAATTCAACATTGAAGCATATGAAGATGAGAATTACATTGCAACAACCTTGGAAGAAGGTTCTGTTCGCCTTTTATATAAAACGGAAGACAAAAAGTTAAACACTTTAGTCATGCATCCGAACCAAAAAGTGATTTATTGTAAAAATACAGGAGAAGCAAAGAAAAAGGAAACATTCGTCTCAAGCGAAATTGCATGGAAAGAGGGTAAGATTGTTTTAAGAGATACTCCGTTAGAGGCTGTTTTGAAAAAACTAAGCCACCGTTTCAATGTCGATTTTATAATAGAAAGGGAAGCAATAAAGAAAAGTTCTTTCACAGGTACATTCGATACCCAACAGTTAATTCAAATATTGGAGCATTTCCGAATAGCATCCGGCATCCAATATCGTATAATAGAACCGGAACCTGGAGAAAAGACTATTCAAACGAAAAGCAAAGTTGTACTTTACTAAATATCCAACATTATTAATCTTTAAAAGAACAAAACATGAAAGCACGTCCTCCTTAAAAGCAAAACACACGAGAAAATATTGGCGTATTTCCTCGTGTGAAAAACAAAAGGTCCACCTGTTTGGCGACAGGTCTCACTTATCTATTTTATCATTTAAAACAGTACAAAATTATGACAAATTATTTTAGCATCCAATACTTTAGGGTGGTAAAATCACCATTTGCTATCTTAAAGAAAATACCACTATTTATGAGACTATCCATCCTTATGTTATTTGTGTCGATAGGATTGGTATTTGCAGAAAACAGCTACAGTCAATCCACCTTGTTATCCTTGGATATAAAGAACCAAACAGTACAAAACGTACTGGACGAAATCGAGAAGCAATCCGAGTTTCACTTCTTCTACAACAACAAACAAGTGAATACCAACCGCATTGTTTCGATAAAGAGTAGTAACAAAAACGTCTTTTCCATTCTGAATGAACTCTTCAAAGGAACGGACATCCGCTATTCGGTAATGGAGAAAAGTATTATTTTATCAACCGGTTCTCCGGGAGTAACGACTTCACAACAATCAGGCAAAACAATTTCAGGTATTGTAACAGATATCAATAATGAGCCTATAATTGGAGCAAATGTGTCCGTTAAAGGAACAACAATCGGTACAATAACCAATGCTGATGGCCATTATACACTGTCTGCAATTCCAGAAAAAGCCATTCTTGTGTTTTCTTTTGTCGGAATGAAAACACAAGAAGTTCCAGCCGGCAATAAAACGACCTTCAATATTGCATTAGAGGAAACAGCGATAGGTTTAGGCGAAGTCGTTGCAATCGGATACGGAACAACCAAAAAAGCGACAATCACAGGTTCCATTGCATCTATGAAGGGAGACAAGTTAAAATCTATCCCTGCTAATAACTTCACAAATGCATTAGCTGGTAAATTCGCCGGATTAACGGCTGTCACAACTTCCGGACAGCCCGGTTCTGACAATTCCACTTTAAGAATACGCGGTTCCAATACTCTGGGAGATAATAATCCATTAGTAGTAGTTGATGGTATTGCAGGACGAGATATGAATCGACTGAACCCTGCAGACGTAGAAAGTATTACAGTTCTCAAAGATGCCTCAGCTGCCATTTATGGAGCACAGGCAGCAAATGGAGTAATTCTTGTCACAACCAAACGAGGCATTATAGGTAAACCTGTTATCAATGTAAACGTTAGGCAGGGTTGGGCAACTCCAACCATTGTTCCAGAATGGGCAGATGCAGCAACCTACGCACAGGCACTTAATGAAATTGATTTATATGCCAACCGTCAGCCAAGATATACAGATGAAGATATTAAGCTATTCGCGGATGGTTCCGATCCTTGGGGGCATCCTAATACAGATTGGTATGATTTAGTTTTCAAGAAGTTCACACCGCAAACATATGTAGATGCATCTTTACGTGGGGGTAGCGAAAGAGTAAAATATTTTGTATCTGCCGGATTCAATTATCAAAAAGGAATCTTCCAACGTAGTGCAAACAGCTATCGACAGATGGATATAAGAAGTAAT
Source organism: Parabacteroides acidifaciens (assembly GCF_003363715.1). Taxonomy (GTDB): domain Bacteria; phylum Bacteroidota; class Bacteroidia; order Bacteroidales; family Tannerellaceae; genus Parabacteroides; species Parabacteroides acidifaciens. Next base: position 180,940 of record NZ_QREV01000002.1, on the reverse strand, counting down.
CTGGATGCGAAGGTTACCAAATATATCAATCTTGGTATCGATCTGGCAGCCCGACAGGAAAATCGTAATAACTCTACGGCAGCGTTAAGTGAACTACTTCGCTATGGAATGGGACGTCCTAATAGAGTTGCTTTTTATGGCGAATATCCTGCGTCTGGGTATGAAGGAGGAATGAATCCTGCCGTTGTTGCTACAAATGCAACAGGCTATGATCGCAATATAAGCTATATATTAACAAGTAACATAAAGTTGGATATCACAATCCCGGGTATAGAAGGATTAACTGTTACCGGTAATGTCGCATTCGATAAATTTATCAGAAACCAAAAAACATGGAAAACACCATGGACTCTTTACTCTTGGGATGGTAAAACGCTTGATTCTAACAATATGCCTGTTGTTTCAGGCGCATCATCAGGATATTCATCCCCCAGTTTAAATCAATATATGCAAGATGATCATGGTTTGACCTTAAATGCATTAGTGAATTACTCTCATACGTTTGCCCAAACACACGGATTAAAGGCGATGATTGGTTTCGAAAGAAAAACAGGAGAGTCCATGAATTTTTCTGCCTACCGGACTTATTTTGCTTCCACATTGATTGACGAATTATTTGCCGGAGGGGATCTTGATAAAACCAATACAGGCTCTGCCAGCCATGATGCCCGTATTAATTATTTCGGCCGATTTAATTACGACTATTCATCCAAATATTTAGTTGAATTTGTATTCCGTTATGATGGTTCTTATATTTTCCCAAAAGGAAAACAATACGGTTTTTTCCCTTCTGTTTCATTAGGGTGGGTTATCTCTGAAGAAAACTTCTGGAAAGAAAAACTTGCCTTTATCAACTCTTTCAAACTTCGTGGGTCATGGGGTCAAACAGGTAATGACCGGGTAAGTCCTTACCAATATCTGGCCAGTTATGGTTTTGATAACTCAGCCGCAGGAAACATGCACAGTCCGAAAGACTCCAAAAATACAACTGTTTTCGATGGGAATACAGAAGCTAAATTCCTCCAAGAATTAAGAATACCTAATCCGTCTATTACATGGGAAGTCGCAAACCAAAGCAATGTCGGTTTTGACCTGCAAACATTAAATGGTAGTTTAAGAATATCAGTTGATTATTTTCATAATATCCGTTCCAATATTTTATGCTACCGTAATGCTTCCATACCAGCGACAGCGGGGTTGACTCTTCCCCGTGAAAATATAGGGAAAGTAAAAAACCAAGGATTTGAATTTGATATCGCATACAATAACAATATTGGGGATTTCACTTATCAAATCGGCCTTAATGGAGGCTTTTCCAAAAGTAAAATTATCTTCTGGGATGAATCACCCAATATTCCAGATTATCAACGAGCAACAGGAAAGCCTATCAACCCAAGTCTAATCGGAGATAATTCAGCAGGCTTGTATTATGAAGCAATTGGTATCTTCAAAGATGAAACAGATCTCGAAAGATATCCGCACTGGCAAGGGGCAAAACCAGGAGATATTATTTTCAGAGATGTGAACGGAGATAATAAAATCGATGGGCTCGATCGTGTCAGATCAGACAAGACCAATATTCCGACACTGACAGGAGGGCTAAATATTGATCTTGGATATAAAGACTTTTATTTAACTATAGGCTTCCAAGGTGCAGCCGGAGCCACTCGATATCATGAAGTGGAATCCGGTGAAGCTGGTAATTTCTCTATGGAAGATTTAGAAGGCAGATGGACACCGACTAATACAAATGCATCAAAACCCAGAGTCGGGAACTACAGATCCGAATATTGGAACCAAACACAAACAGGTCCTAATACTTATTGGAACAGAAAATCGGATTACATCAGATTAAAAAATTTGGAACTCGGTTATAACATGCCACAAAAATTATACAGCAAATTAGGTATAGAAAGTACACGTATATATTTCAGTGGAATGAATTTATTCACTATCTGCGGTATGAAAACTTTTGATCCGGAAACGACTTCAGCAGTCGCATATCCACTTAATAAGATATATAGTATTGGATTAGCATTAACGTTTTAAAAACATACGAATATGAAAGGTTTTAAATATTTTTCAACAGTACTTCTTTTCATGGGAATACTTACCATCTCATGTTCTGATGATGCACTCGTCCTAAAACCATTAGGGGAGTACTCAGAAACCGATGTATGGAAAGATCCTGCTTTATCAGAATTATTCATTAATGGTATTTACGATGCAATGGATATTCCATATGCTAAATATATGCAAATGTGCTTTGTTGATGAAGGGCATCGTCGTGACAACAGTGATGTTATGAATTTCAACAATTGTGTCTTAAACCCGGATAATATACCAGGGTGGACCAAAGGAGAAGGACATCCACGTATGATATGGGATCAACTCTATGCTATTGTACGTAAATGTAACATATCTCTAACGGGTATTGATAAATTACCGGATGATAATACCCTCATTGATGGTAAAACAAAAAAAGAGCGTTTGAAAGGAGAAGCCTATTTTTTAAGAGCATGGACTTATCTTTATCTAACCAATCTTTATGGAGGAGTTCCCATTGTAGACAAAGTATATCAATTAGGAGATGATTACAATATTGCCAGAAGTTCTTATGAAGATTGTATCAAGTTCATTTCTGAGGATTGTGACAAAGCCGCTGAATTATTACCTCTTACTCATAGTGGTAGCAACAATGGCCGAGCAACCAAAGGAGCCGCACTCGCTTTAAAATCACGCATATTGCTTTATGCAGCCAGCGATTTACATAACTCTTTCAATTTTGAGAATTACGAAAAACCAGAATATTTAAAATATACCACTGGTTCTCAAAACAGCAGATGGAAAGCAGCCAAAGACGCCGCTAAAGCAGTAATAGATATGCATCTATACGATCTGTTCAAAGCTAATCCATCTCCGACAGATTCTATTGCACAGAATATTACAGATCTTTTCCTGGCACCTAAAGCTACGGAAGAAGATATTTTTATAAGATATTTTACCTCCAGACTAGTACCTTATAACAATAACATATTAAATAATAATACACCTAACGGATATCATGGAGGAGGTAACAACTGTCCTATCGGAGAAATTGTTGATGAATATGAAATGCGCTCTGGCATACCTTTCAGTTGGGATAATCCTGAACATGCTAAGACTCCATACAAAGATAGAGATCCTCGTTTCTATGCATCAATCCTTTATGAAGGGGCTAAATGGAGAACTCGGACAGCTGACGTTATCAGTATAGAGCCTAATGGAATTATCAGTATTGGGAATAAAGAAATCTGGAATACTGAAAAGAATGAAATGCAATTATGGTATGGACCAGACGGACGAAATAGTACCGTTTCCGCTTTTGAAGGAGGCTATACAGGATATTATCTTCGCAAGTTTTTGGATCCATCAATGGATGGGCAATATCAAGATATTGCACAAGATACACCTTGGAGACATATCCGCTATGCTGAAATATTACTTAATTACGCGGAAGCATGCATTGAATTAGGGGAATATGATGAAGCAAAAATATACTTGAATAAAATAAGAAAAAGAGCTGGCATGCCTGATATTACAGCTACAGGAGTCGAATTACGAGAATGTTGTCGACATGAAAGACGTGTCGAATTGGCATTCGAAGATCATCGTATGTGGGATGTACGTCGTTGGGCTATTGGACCACAGGCATATAAACCTGTTCATGGTGTTACTATTATATATAAAATGGATCAGGAAACACATGTTACAGATGAAATCCCTACAATAACCCCTTATGAATTTGAAAAAAGGGCATGGTTAGACAAAGCTTATTTTTTCCCTATCCCACGAACAGAAATGAATAGGAATTCATTGCTAATTCAAAATCCCGGATATGAATAATTCTGTTTTTATTATCATAATCAACAAGTTGAACAAATAAATAATTATAATATGGAAAGAAGAGATTTCTTAAAAAGCGCGGCAGTATTAACAGCTGGCTTTACAACTAACACACATATATTTGGTACAGTAACGTCCTCACATAAAACAGGAGCAAATGATAAAGTACGAATGGGATTCATCGGGGTGGGAAACAGAGGATCCGAACTATTAGGATTGTTTATGCAACAACCAGATTGCGAGGTAGCCGCCTTATGTGACATCTATGAGCCCTATCTTCACAGAGATAGAAGTAAAGTCAATGAACGATGGCTAAAAGATCTCACAGACAAGATTCCAAAGATGGGTGAAAAATTTCCTAAGCAGCCCAAATTGTATTCTGATTTCAGGAAACTACTTGACGATAAAGATATAGATGCCGTATGTATTGCAACACCCGACCATTGGCATGCTTATATCACCATTGCAGCTATTAAAGCAGGAAAGGATGTCTACTGCGAAAAACCCCTGACCAGCACTTTAAGGGAAGGGCGAAAAATGGTAGAAGCACAAGCTGCCAGCAAACAAGTGGTAGCCGTTGGTATTAACCGTCGTGGAAATATAGCTTATCAAAAATTAGTAGCAGAGATCCATGCTGGCAGAATCGGACAAATAACAGTTGGCCGAGCAGCTCATATCAGCAATTTGTTTCCGAATGGTATCGGTAAAATGCAACCGGAAGAACCTCCCAAAGATTTCAATTGGGATATGTGGTTAGGTCCGCGCGCATACCGTCCTTACCAGTATAATATCGCACCTTATAAATTTCGTTGGTGGGGAGATTATTCCTCTCAAATGGGGAATTGGGGAGTACATCACTTAGATGCATTACGTTGGCTAATGAATGAGACTGCACCGACTTACATTTCTGCCCATGGAGGTAAATACGTTTTAAATCATGATGCAGATATAGATGACACTGCATTCGTGACATTTGAATTTGCATCTGGTAAAATTATCACCTATAGCATTATGGAAACGACAAGCGGCGGTATGTTCCCTTATGGAGAATTGGAGTTAAGAGGTACAGACGGAATTGCTTATGCATATGAAGGAGGATACCGTATCCGACCCACATCACCAGGACAATTCCAAAATTGGAATAAGCATTTTGATGAAATATCATTCGATAATAAAATGAAACTATTAGGAGATGCCAGTAGTGCAGATAGTACAACCGGACTAATACGAGATTTTCTTGATTGTGTTAAATCCAGACAAACTCCTTTATGCCCATTGGAAGAAGGGCATCGATCAACAAGTTTTGCACATCTTGCCAATATTGCATTAGCAACAAAGGAGCGCTTACATTGGGACGCTGTAAATGAACGTTTCCTTAATTCAGAAAAAGCAAACGAAATGCTGGGATATGAATATCGAAGACCTTGGACTATTTAACTTTTTGGTTATGAATAATTCTAGAAGAAGTTTTATTAAGACCAGTGTTATATTGGCAACGGGGGCTATTTTAGCCCCCAATGCCTACGCAAAAAAGGTTTATAATCCAATAATATCTAACATTCCCGGTAATAAAGTAAACTCCCAAACAATATGTGTATTTACAAAATGCTTGCAATATCTGAATTATGAACAACTCGCTCAAACTCTTGCAAAAGCGGGCTATAACGGAGCTGATTTATCTGTTCGCGATGGTGGACACGTACAACCTGAAAAGGTAAAAAGCGATCTGCCACGTTTAGTAAAAACACTCCAAAAAGAAGGTATATCGACACCCATGATGGTAACAACAATCATTGACGCAAAAGATAAATATACAGAATCTATTCTTGCTACAGCAGCAGAAATGGGTATACAGCATTATCGAATGGGGTATATAAATTATGATAAAACAAAAACAATACCTCAGAATATAGATATAGTGAAGAGATCTTTTGAACAGCTTGAAAAACTTAATCGTAAATATGATATACATGGATCTTATCAGAATCATTCAGGAACCCGAGTTGGCGGTCCTGTCTGGGATTTATACTTACTGGTAAAAGATCTGGATCCACAATATATCGGGGTACAATATGATATTCGTCATGCAATATGCGAAGGTGGCCAATCTTGGTCATTAGGGATGGAATTGCTTGCTCCTTGGATTAAAAGCTGTCCAATCAAAGATTTTATCTGGCAAAAAACGGGGGATCATTGGCAAATACAAGACATGCCTTTAGGCTATGGAATGGTTGATTTTGATGCTTTTCTCCGTAAATACGTAGAATTAAAACTTTCCGGTCCATTCAGTATTCATTTAGAATATGACTTGGGAGGAGCCGACAAAGGTAGTCGGACACCAACAATGAGTCATGAAAAAATAGCACACTGCCTAAAACAGGATATTGACTGGTTTCGCGAAAAGTTGAAAGAACACAATTTAGATTAATCGATCATGAACAGAAGAAACTTTATAAAACACAGCAGCTTCTTTGCCGCGACCAGCAGCTTGGCTTTTGCGGCACAGAGCTGTTCGCCACCAGCCAAAGAAGAGGCTCTTCCTTCGGGAAAAAGTAAGACAATAGGGACAAAATCCACATTTATCGGGATTCCCGGGGAGAAAAAAATAAAGATTATTGAGACGAATGCCAATTTCGAACGGGAGCCTTTAATACGTCCATTCGGATTTAAGGGGGGAGCGATGAAAGAGATCTGGCAAACGGCGGCATTGCTCGGAAGTGAAAATGGATACAGGAAATTCGGAATATGTACCCAAAACGTCCTTTGGAGTGATCCGACAGTTTTCGAGGTACACTCTGAAAGTGCGAGTAATGCATTGATGTATAACATTACAACTCGGGCCTTGCAAATGATAGAAGGGGAAACATTTTCCAATCCAGTCCAATTGCAGGAAGATATATTGGACGAATTATGGGAATATGGAAAAAAGATCACAGGAAACCCAGATTTAAAGGAGACATTTATCCTGAATGCATTAGTCGGAATAGACAATGCAGCGTGGTTGCTTTATTGTGCCGAAAATGGGATTAACAATTTCGATGATATGGTTCCGGTTGCCTATCGCCCATGTCTTTCCAATCATCATAATAAGGTTGCATGTATTCCTCTTATGGCTTACAATATCCCGGTCCAAGAAATAAAAGACACGGTAGATGCCGGATACTTTTTTATGAAAATAAAAATCGGGCAGGCTGGCACACAAGAAGAAATGGTCGAAAAAGACATGAAACGGCTAAGTGAGATACATGCTGCGATCGGGAATGCCCGCACTTCATATACAGAATCGGGAAAACTACCTTATTACTTCGATGCAAACGGCCGATACGAGAAAAAAGAAACCATGTTACGTTTCCTCGACCATGCAAAAAAAATCGGTGCATTCGATCAAATTGCGATTATAGAAGAACCGTTCGCCGAAGAAAAAATGTATGATGTAAGTGATATGGGAGTACGTATCGTGTCAGATGAGACTGCACATACCGACAAACATGCATTGGAAAGAATCCGATTGGGATATTCAGCTATCGCCTTGAAACCAATAGCTAAAACGATGAGCATGTCCATGAAAGTTGCCCAGTTAGCGTACGATAATAATATACCTTGTTTCTGTGCGGATCTGACAGTTAATCCGATCCTGGTAGAGTGGAATAAAATTGTGGCTTCACGTTTAAACGCTTTCCCTGGAATAAAAGGAGGACTCGGACTGGTAGAAAGTAACGGGCATCAAAATTATGCTCAGTGGGATAAAATGCTGACATATAATCCGACAGCCGATAAATCGTGGGCTAAAGTCAACAAAGGGACTTTTGTTCTTGATGATGATTATTTTGCTGAAAGCGGGGGAATATTTGAACAATCGCCTCATTATGCAGCTTGGTTTCCTCCACAAATATAGAAGGCATAATTGTTTAGGTTATTAACCGTTTATCAATTATTCGTCAAATAAAAGGTATCGAATTATGAACCAATCACTATAATTCGATACCTTTGTTACATAAAAACATAATCTAAACACATATTGAAATGAAACAACTTCTTATTACCCTTGCGCTTGTGTTCGGTTGTCTGCAATCAGGCTATGCGCAGAAGCCGACTTTGCAGTTCAACAAAGACGGCAAATTTAAAATCGTACAATTTACGGATGTACATTACATTCATGGAAATCCCAAATCGGCAATATCCATCGAACGTATCAATGAGGTACTGGACGCCGAGAAACCGGATCTCGTTCTTTTTACCGGAGATGTCATCTATGGGCAGCCGGCAGAAGAAGGGATGCGCACGATCCTGAACTTAGCCGCAGACCGCAAAATTCCTTTCGGAGTCACATTCGGCAATCATGATAACGAACAGGGACTTACCCGTACCCAGTTGTTCGATATCATTCAGACAATCCCCTACAACCTGACCGATTCCGTAGCCGGAGTCGTAGGAGCTACGAACTTCATCCTTCCGCTGAAATCGTCCGACGGGAAGAAGGATGCAGCAATCCTTTACTGTCTGGATTCACATTCTTACTCACAAATCAAGGGTATAGGCGGATACGACTATATCAAGTTCGACCAGATACAATGGTACCGTGAGAACAGTGCCAAATATACGAAACAGAACGGCGGCAATCCCCTACCCTCATTAGCGTTCTTCCACATCGCCCTGCCGGAATACAACCAGGCGGCGGCAGACGAAACAGCTATTTTAGTAGGAACACGTAAGGAAAAAGCCTGTGCGCCCCAACTCAACTCCGGCATGTTCACATCCATGAAAGAAATGGGAGACATCTTAGGCGTATTTGTCGGCCATGATCATGATGACGACTACGCCGTTTACTGGAAAGGCATCCTGTTGGCCTACGGTCGTTATACAGGTGGAGACACTGTGTATAACAACCTGACCAACGGCGCCCGCGTAATCAAAATGACCGAAGGTGAAAAGAACTTCAAAACCTGGATACGCCTGAAAGGTGGCGAAATCATCAACACCGTAAACTATCCTTCGGACTTTATCAAGAAGAAAGATTAGGTTTTAGCACGACTCCCAAACTCTTCTTCCCGTCCATCTTGATGACGATCGGTGCATCGAGGTGGACGTGACGGAGATATTCGGTTTCTTCTACGGCTGGCAGGGAATTCAGATATTCTTCATCGAACCAGCCATCTCCTTTAAACGGGTTAATAGTAAAGTAGCCGACGCCGAATGAAGTCAGATTCTGGAAGAAGTGTGTGCCCTGGCTCGGATCGACGCGATAGTTTTCCAGTCCGCATTCCACTATGACGCGGGCATTACTGATATGCGGCCATTTCACCGGAATCCCTAACCAGGAATCACTGCTTCCCCAACGACCGGGACCAACCAGGACATAATTCTTTTCCCCTTCGGTAAACTGACGGTTCATCTTCTCTATTTCGGAAGCAATCAACTGGTTATTGGAAGAGCTGAAAGCGCCGGTCTTTACATATATAATATCCTGCACATCTGTCACGATGCCATGTCCCAGCACACTGGTAGACGACAGTATCGTATCAGCCTGTTCAACCTGCGTCAAATCTTCTTCCATCACCTCCTTATTATCCACGATCGGACGCACCTGCAGCAGATAGAAAGTAGCCCGTTCCGGATTCTCCGGATCAATGTTCACGGCAAACTCTATTTCGATCGGACGTCCCATTTCGTCCTGCCCGGCATGCAAAATCTGGTCAAGCGTCTCTGCCAACGGGAAAACGTCGTGCTGGAGAATGTTCACAAAAGACAATATCTTACGGCCACCGGGATAATAACCGTCACGGATTATCTGATCATAAGGATCATAAGTAGATACAATGAATTTCAGAGAACCGTCCGCATCCGCATCTTTCAGATTCAAGCGGAGCAGGTTGAAGGAATCGTCTACGGAGAATTGCTCCGTCAAGTTCTTCAAGTCAAGCGCATAATAGCGGGTTTGCGTTTCGCGAAGAGCAAAATCCATCGTACTCATTTGCAATATATTATGCGGATGGCGAGGAGAAAAGCGTAAGGTCTGCCCTCCGTCCACAATGTATTTACCAAGACCTAAAGCGATATTGGCAATCCCGTCTTCCGCCTTTTCATTACCTATCGGGTAGAAATTCAGCGAACGCGCCACACCCGAAATTGTCGGATAGAAACGGTCATTATAGCGGTTACCTACGACTTCTTGCAAAACAATCGCCATCTTCTCCTGGTCGATAAGATTCGATGTTGCTGTCATATAAGCTTTGCTGTCACGATAAAAAACAGAAGCATAAACCGCCTTGATCGCATCGCTCAACGTCCGGAGCATATCATATTTATCCTCCAGTTTAGGTATCATATAGGTAGAATAAATACCAGCAAACGGCTGATAGTGGGAATCCTCCAAAAGGCTGGACGAACGGACTGCAATCGGGCTTTTGACGACATCAAAGAAAGCCATCAAATCTTCGATCAGGCGGGCCGGTAAACTGGCCCGCAGGAAGTATTTCAAGATCGTCTCGTCATCCGCATCACCCAAAGCAACCGGATATAGCTCATTCGTATCCATGAACTCGTCAAAGATATCGGTACAGATCACGACTGTCTTTGGAATGGTTACGGCAAAATGTTCGTGCTCCAGATCAGGATAACGCTTCACCATGGCACCGATAAACGCCAAGCCTCTCCCCTTTCCTCCGAGCGACCCGTCTCCTATGCGGGCGAAATTACTGTATTCGTCGAAACGTTCTTTCTGGTAGACAGCCACGACACCGGAGTTTTTCATCCGCCGGTATTGCACGATAAGATCGAAAATCAACTGCCGTGCCTCATCCATATCCTTATAATCGCTCACGTCCACACGTTTCAAGACCTCTGCCGGCGGAAACATGGCGCGGGAATAGAAGAAACGGGAGAAATGATTGCGGCTCAGGTGATAGACAAGCGAATCATCGGGAATCTGGAACACTTTCTTCTGCAAGTCCTTCAAGTCCTTAATACGCATGATCTCTTCCTTCGTCTGCGGGTTCAGGATGACAAAGTCGCCGAAACCAAACCGCTGCATGATCTTCTTCCTGAGGTCCTGCGGATAGCTTTTGGAGTTTTTATCGATAAAAGAAGCTCCTAACTCCTTTGCATATACTTTATTAGTTGCCTCGGACGATTCGAGCACGAAAGGGATGATCAAACCGGTCTTCCTCACATACTGTCCGAACTTATAGCCGGCATACGGGTCTTTCACGCCATCGTGCATGAAACTCATGTCGGAAATGATCCCCAGCATATTGTCGCGATACTGGTTAAAGATGCGGACAGCCTCCTCATAAGTACGCGCCAGCTTGATTTTAGGACGCCCGCGCATACGGAGCGTACGTTGATGATCGTTCAACGCCTCCTTGGCAAACATCTGGCTCTGTTCCAATACGAACTTATACAGATGCGGCAAAGCGGAAGAATAGAAGCGGATGGAATCTTCCACCAGCAGGATAATCTGCACACCGACACTTGCCGTATCATCCGGCGCATTCATCTTGTCCTCGATCAGCTTGATGATGGCAAGCAGCAACTCTGCATTTCCCAACCAGCTGAACACATAGTCGATCGCACTCAAGTCCTCATTCGCAATCCGTTTGGACACCTCTTTCGAGAAAGGCGTCAGGACTACGATCGGTATATTGGGATAATGGATCTTGATTTCCGTTGCCGCTGCAAAAATGTCGCGGTTATCCATATTCGGCATACAAATGATCAGTTCGAAGTTACGGTCTTTCAATTCGGCAAGTGCCTCCTCCTCTGTAGTCACTTGCGTAAACCGGGGCGGATAACGAAGGCTGAGAGAGGTATATTCGTTGAAGATCTGCTCGTCTACACGCCCGTCGTCTTCCAGCATGAAGGCATCATATTTAGTAGCTATAAGCAATACATTATATATACGCTTATTCATTAGATTGGCGAACGATGTGTCTTTGAACACAAGGTTTTTAAAGTCCGGTATTCCGCTCATGATGATTTTTATAGAATTAACTCCCCAAATGTAAGGAAAAAAACAATTCACAGGTAGTTTGCTCCTGAATTTGAGCCAACCTCTTGCCTTTGCCACCACGTTGGCACGGTTGTGCCATACTGATGGCACAACTATGCCATGCCGATGGCACGGCTATGCCACCGTGTTGGCATAATAAACTCGTTATTACAAAATGACACCTTTCTATCAGTCCGCTTCCGGAGAAGTACCGGAACAACGCTTGAAAAACATTGTTCAATAACATAGAAAACAACTATCAAAAAGTAAGCAAAATACTTTGCCAACCCAGGTTATTGCCTACATTTGCAAACAGAATGTTATCTAAAAAAGAAATTATATACTATGAAGACAGAAGTCATCTTATCAGCATTGGAAGCAAAACATCCGGGCGAAAAGGAGTATTTGCAAGCAGTAAAAGAAGTTCTTCTTTCAATTGAAGAAGTGTACAACCAGCATCCCGAATTCGAGAAAGCTAAAATCATCGAACGGTTGGTTGAGCCGGAACGTATTTTCACTTTCCGTGTACCCTGGGTAGACGACAAGGGGGAAATACAAGTAAACCTGGGATATCGCGTACAATTCAACAATGCGATCGGCCCGTACAAGGGAGGTATCCGTTTCCATCCTTCGGTAAACCTGTCCATCCTTAAGTTCTTAGGCTTTGAACAAACTTTTAAGAATGCATTGACAACATTGCCGATGGGTGGTGGCAAAGGCGGTTCCGACTTCGCTCCCCGTGGTAAGAGTGACGCTGAAATCATGCGTTTCTGCCAGGCATTCATCCTTGAACTGTGGCGTAACCTGGGTCCGGATCGCGACGTTCCGGCAGGCGATATCGGCGTAGGCGGACGTGAAGTAGGTTATATGTACGGCATGTATAAGAAACTGGCTCGTGAAAACACCGGAACATTCACAGGTAAAGGAATGGAGTTCGGCGGTTCTAACCTCCGTCCCGAAGCAACCGGTTTCGGTGCCCTTTACTTCGTTCACCAGATGCTGGAAACTCACGGTATTGATATAAAAGGCAAAACGATTGCCATCTCCGGTTTCGGTAACGTAGCATGGGGTGCAGCAACGAAAGCAACCGAACTGGGCGGCAAGGTCGTTACAATCTCCGGACCGGACGGTTATATTTACGACCCGGACGGTATTTCGGGCGAAAAGATCGAATATATGCTGGAATTGCGTAATTCAGGCAACGACATCGTAGCTCCTTATGCTGACGAATTCCCCGGTGCAACGTTCTATCCTAACAAGAAACCTTGGGAACAGAAGGTGGATATCGCTCTTCCGTGTGCAACCCAAAACGAACTGGATGCAGACGATGCACGCAAGCTGATCGAAAACAAGACTCTGTGTGTTGCCGAAGTATCCAACATGGGATGTACGGCTGAAGCTGTCGACCTCTTTATCGAACACAAACAGCTCTTCGCTCCGGGTAAGGCTGTCAATGCCGGCGGTGTTGCAACTTCCGGCCTGGAAATGACACAGAATGCCATGCATATCTCTTGGACGGCTGCAGAAGTAGACGCCAAGTTGCATCAGATCATGAGCGCCATCCACGAACAGTGCGTAGAACACGGCAAGGACGGCAAATACATCAACTATGTGAAAGGTGCCAATATCGCCGGCTTCATGAAGGTAGCCAAAGCTATGATGGCGCAAGGTATTGTATAAAATCAATGTGTATTCAATATACGTAGAGAATGTGTCTATGAAAGGAAGGATGCGTGTATATTACATGCATCCTTTTTTGTTTTCCCGTCATTAATCCGTACATTTGTCACGGGTGCTATCCGGGATAACACTACGAACATTAACTTTAATTGAATAAAGCCATGCAAAGAAGAAACTTTTTCCGTTCCATCGCGCTGGGAGGTATGACAGCCGCCCTTTCCCCTATTGCCAAAGCGGTTCCCCTGCAGGATCAGGAGAAACAAAAACCGGCAACAAATATAAACGAAGCAACCGCCATCCCCCGGACAGCCCATTCCATGCCGGGCAAATATCCGGGTAAGGTAGTCAAGACCAGCCATCCGGGTTGCATCGTAGACGGACAGCCTTCGGAAACGGTTGCCTATGAGATGTTGAAAACCTCTATGCTGAACCTGACCGGTCAGGCAGACCTGCGCAAAGCATGGCTCGAAATGGTCGGCCCGCAGGATATCATCGGTCTGAAGGTAAACCCGATCGCCGGAAAACTCCTTTCCACCTCGCATGCCGTTACCCGATCTATCATCAAACAATTGGAAGAAGCGGGCATTCCCCGAAAGAATCTAATCATCTGGGACAGACGCGAAGAAGACCTGAAAGAATCCGGCTTCACGGAAGAAAATTATCCCGGCATCAAGATTATCGGCACGGAATATCAGGACGCAGACGGCAGCTATATCGACAAGGACGGTAAGTTTTACGGGGAAAGCCGGATCGACAAATCGCAGTCGTTTTTCGTAGACCTCGAAGGCGAATATGACGCCTACACGATGCCTTATATGATAAACGGAGGAAAGCATTCTTACTTCACTAAGATATGTACGGAGATGGTCACCAAAATCATCAATGTCCCGGTCATCAAGAACGCGGGTTCCACAATCACGGTTTGCATGAAGAACCTTGCTTTCGGTTCGATTACGAACACGGCGAGGCTCCACGGACCGATGTGGCACGACACCTGTGCCTGTGCGTGTGCTTTCCCACCCTTGCGCGATAAGGTCGTGCTGAACATTGCCGACGGCTTGACCGGATGTTTCGACGGAGGTCCGTCAGCCAACCCTCAGTTTATCTGCCACTACAATACGCTTGTCGTAGGAACCGATCCGGTTGCAACAGACCGTATCTGCTACGACATCGTCCTCGCCAAACGAATCGAGGAAGGCATACAGGACGGCGAAAAGGCAGGCTCGCGCGCTTTCATGGAGACAGCGCAGGAACTGAAACTGGGCGTTGCAGATAAAGACAAAATAGAACTCAAGGAAATAAATCTGCAAGCATGAACAAATATCTGATAGGACTCCTGTTCACCCTGTTTGTCCAGGTTACGCTCTTCGGGCAAGCTCCTGAGGTCAAACGCGAACGGGTATTTACCGGCACAGGCCTGTATGGTTTTATGAACGGGGGCGCAGACCAGTTCCTCGAATACGGGGTTAGCAAACTGGTCACACGGGATGTCGTCTATGAAGGAAACGAATATACAATCGACATTTACGATATGCCGACAGCTGAAGATGCTTTCGGAATTTATTCGCTGCATATCTTCAAATGCAGCCGGGCGGACACATTGGGCTGCATCGACTGCTTAGCTCCCTATCAACTGCAAGCGGTAGCCGGGAACAAATACGTGTCCGTCGTGTTTCCTTCGGGTTCCGAAGATGCAAAAAGCAAGGTCGACGAGCTGATCCGCCTGTACGTACCTTTGGATAGTAAAGAGAATCCCCGGATACCGGAAGCACTTGGCCTGTCGACTCCCTACTCCGGAAAGTTGAAACTGCTGCGCGGTCCGATCTCCATATCCGGTGTAAGTATGTCTCTCGCCAATTTGGTGAAAGACATCTCTTATTCGGGCATCTGGTACATCGCCGACAAGCCTGCCAAAGGTTATCGGGCACTCATAGAAGTGACAGACGGGAAAGAGGTCGGGAAGTTAAAAAATAAAGTCGAAGCATCGGACATTCTTCAATCCGGCGATACCTACCTGTTGATCAAAGGTCATGAAAAAGAAACGGAGCAGGACGACCACGGAGGTTTCGGCTTCTGACCGGTCTTAGCGCACTTTGCCCGGGTTCTTGGCGATAAAGTCTTTCCATCCCGTGTACTTCTTCTCCTGCACGGGATTATTGGTCTGAAAATAGTGGCACACGGCTGCCGCCAGGCCGTCTGTTGCATCCAGCTGCGGCAACATGGATTCTTCCGGGATATGCAGGAAACGCTGTAGCATTCCGGCAACCTGTTCCTTTGCCGCATTTCCGTTTCCGGTAATGGACATCTTAATCTTCAAAGGGGCATACTCGAAGATCGGGATATCCCGTTCAAGGGCGGCCGCCATCGCAACTCCTTGGGCACGTCCTAACTTCAACATACTCTGTACGTTTTTGCCGAAGAACGGGGCTTCGATAGCCAGTTCGTCCGGATGATACTGGTCGATAAGTCCCAATACGCGTTCGAAAATCTTACGCAATCGCAAGTAATGGTCCTCATATTTATTCAATTGCAAGACCCCCATTGCTTCCAGCTTAGGCTTATTACCTTCAATCTTCAGGACTCCGTATCCCATCACAATCGTTCCCGGGT
The DNA here is from genome assembly GCF_003363715.1 of Parabacteroides acidifaciens. Classification (GTDB taxonomy): domain Bacteria; phylum Bacteroidota; class Bacteroidia; order Bacteroidales; family Tannerellaceae; genus Parabacteroides; species Parabacteroides acidifaciens. The sequence continues at coordinate 164,778 of NZ_QREV01000002.1, read as the reverse complement.
CGATCCCTAATATAATACGGTCTTTTGTCATTTCTCCCAGTCTATCTCTTCCAGTAAAGTACTAAAACCGGCTATCTTATGGCCAAAACGGGCAACCAATTCCTTATGAAGACGGCCTCCCTCATTCTGCAACCAGAAATTCAGCGTATCGACATTCTTCACATGAAACTGCACAGAGAAGCTCACTCCCTCTTCCGCCTCCGTATGCATCACCCGCCGCAGGCACGGATGTTGCAGAAAGCCACTTGCTATCGCTTTCGGCATATACTGTTTCTTCAGATAATCCAGGCCTTCCTCCTGAATATCTTTTTCTATATGGAACGTTGTATTGTAGACTATCATCTTATTTTTGATAAAAATTCTAAGACAAAGATAGTGCTAATATCAGGAAAAGCCCTATATTTGCACTCGAAAATAAACGCTACGGGGCATTAGCTCATCTGGCTAGAGCGTCAGACTGGCAGTCTGAAGGTGATCGGTTCGAGTCCGATATGCTCCACAAATTCACTACTATTCAATAAAAAAGGCATTCATTTCTGAATGCCTTTTTTATTTCTATCCATCTTACTTCTTTGCATTTGCCAACTCCGACTCGATCGGGTCGTCATATTGTTTTTGCAATTTATGGAGTTCTGTTTTGAGGCTGTCGATCAGGGATTCGTTACCGGGCTCGTTATAGATGTTGTGCATTTCCTGGGGATCGTTTTGCAGATCGTACAGTTCCCACACGTCGATGTCATTATAGAAATGCATTAGTTTATAGCGGTCGGTACGGACACCGTAATGGCGTTTCACGGCATGTTCCGCCGGATATTCATAATAATGATAATACAGGGAAGTACGCCAGTCTTTCGGTTTTTCCCCTTTCAATAACGGCAGATAAGAATCGCCCTGGATGTCTTCGGGAACGGGAGCACCAGCCAGTTGCAGGAAAGTGGCGGCATGGTCGATGTTTTGAACCATTTCCGGAATATCACCTTTCACTCCACCCGGGAAACGTACCAGCATCGGGGTACGGAAAGACTCTTCATACATGAAACGCTTGTCGAACCAACCGTGTTCGCCCATATAGAAACCCTGGTCGGAGGTATAAACGATAATCGTGTTCTCCAACAAACCGTTTTTCTCCATATAGTCCAATACGCGGCCCACATTACGGTCTACGGAATGGATCACACGCAGGTAATCATGCATATACTGCTGGTATTTCCATTCGGCCAATGCTTTGCCTGTGAGTTTCTGCTCTTTGAACTTCTTTATGATCGGGTCGTAATGTTTGTCCCAGGCTGCTTTCTGTGCCGGAGTCATCCGGTTATACAGCGCACGGCCGTTAGCTTCCAATCCGGTTGTCGTATGGATCTCGTTTTCCTTATCCGCCATTTTCAGGTCATAGACAAGGTCCATATCTTTGATAATATTCATTTCCTGTTCGGAAGCGGCGATACGGCCTTCGTATTTGTCATAGAACGTTTCCGGAATCGGATAGACAATATCGTCATACAAGTCCAGATCGCAAGTATCCGGCATCCAGGTACGGTGGGGAGCTTTGTGATGCAGCAGGAGGCAGAACGGTTTGTCTTTGTCACGTTTGGTATCCAACCAATCCAAAGCCAGGTCGGTCGTAATGTTCGTTGCATAGCCTTCTATCTGTTTCTTCTCCCCGTTGTCAATAAAATAGGGATTATAATAATCACCTTGTCCGGTCAGGATGTTCCAATAGTCGAACCCTGTCGGATCGGATGTAAGATGCCATTTTCCGACGATGGCAGTCTGGTAACCGGCCTGCTGCAAGAGTTTCGGAAAGGTTTGCTGGCTGCCGTCAAAACGTTTCGTATTATCGGTAAAACCGTTTTTATGGCTGTGTTTACCTGTCAACAGGCAGGCACGGCTGGGACCGCTCAACGAGTTGGCGACAAAACTGTTCGTAAACCGTACACCCTCGTTCGCAATCCGGTCTATATTCGGCGTTTCAATAAAACGATGGTCGTAGGCGCTGATTGTCTGATAAGAATGATCATCACACATGATGTAGAGAATGTTCATAGGTTTCTCCGGCACCTCCTTTTTGTCTTTTTGGACACAGGCAGGAAGAGCAACTGCTGCCAATCCCGTCAAAAGAAATAGTTGATTAGTTTTCATGATACATTATGTTTTTTGTCTGGATTTTGCAAATTTAAACAGAGCTGGCGGAATTATCACTATCGCAGGTGGAAAAATATAAAAAAGAGGGTGCATCTGTAAACAAATAAACCGGACGCAGACAGCGCTCGTCTGCGTCATCTGCGTCCGGTAAATACTTTCTATTTTCCTTATTTATGGCAATACGGCAATTTATACGGATTCCGATATTCGTACCAGTATAAGCGGTGCGCCTGCGCTTCCTTATCACCTTCAAAGCTCAGGGTTGCCGGATTCCAATGAACCGGACGGCCCAATTCGCGGGCGATATTCTGCAAGCAGCAAAGCGTATTCGTACTGCAACCGACCTCAACCGGAGCAATCGGGTTCTCGCGTGAACGAACGCAATCGATAAAGTTCTGCATATGCGGAGAACTTACTTCATATTCGCCTTTACCGACTTTCTGTTCTTTCTTCGGCAACAAAGAAGGATCCGAGCATTCGATATAGCCACGAGCCACTTTCAACCAGCCCTTGTCGCCGACAAACTGTATTCCCTGTGCATTCGGATTGTCTTCACGATAAGGCTGTTCGGTCATCACGATGCCGTTCGCATATTTCATGGTTGCATATTTCGTTCCTTTATATCCGGCCGGAATAAACTCTACCGGACCGGAACCATCCATACCGATAGCCGCCTGTGCAATGTCGAACATATGCGCACCCCAGTCTGCCGTATATCCGTTTCCGGTTTCCTGATACCAGCGCCATGCGCCCCACAGCTGTTCATTCTGTTCGGGTTCGAGCGTGATAGGAGGACAAAGATCGGGATGATAATGTATCTTCGGATCGTTCAACGGTCCCATCCACTGGTTGAAGTTCAGATTACCGGGAACATCCATTTCCGGCAGGTCCAGTGGTTTGGGAGGCTCACCGACACGGGCATATATCTTTTCGATATGGCCGATCTTGCCGGCGCGGACCAATGCGATCGCATCCTGAAATTCCTTGCTCGAACGCTGCTGGCTACCGATCTGGAACACGCGGTTATTATCGCGTACGGCACGGGCCACGGCCAAACCTTCCGTAATCGTATAGGCCAACGGTTTCTGGCAATAGACATCCTTGCCGCTCTGGCAGGCATGGATAGCAACCAAGGCATGCCAATGGTCGGGAGTCGCAACTTCGATAACATCGATATCCTTACGATCCAACAAGTCTTCATAGAACTCATACATATCGCAACGGGGAGCCACATTCAGCGATTTCTGCCAAGCTTCGGCACGACGTTTGAAACGTTCCCGCTTCAACGAGTCTACATCACAACATGCCGCCACCTGTACACCCGGACAAGTAGAGAAACTCCGGAAGTCGGACAAACCTTGCTGCCCTAATCCGACAAATCCTAAAACGACACGATCACTCGGTGCGATACGTACACCATTAACAGCCCAACTGGGCAGGATAGTCAAACTTGCCAATCCAAGAGCGGAAAGGCCGAGGAACTCTCGACGGGTTACCCCTTTCTTAGTGTTTTCTTTCATGGTAATTCAAAATATATTGGACTAAAAAATTAAATCAAAGGCAAATATATTAATTAAAATCGGAATAATGAACTGTTACGAAAAAGATGTCTTTTAATAATATAATTATGGCTCTCCCATTTCATAATGATGAATCAGGAAAGCCACAACAATGAGTATAAAATATGTGCCTTAAAAGGCGTATCCAAAGCCTACATTCAGGTAAATCGGATACATGGCAAACGTAATCGTTTCGAAATCTTTCCGGAAGATATCGTTCAGCCCCCAAGTCAGGTCTGCACAGACGTTCAAGTGCTTGAAAGCACGCCATTCAGCCCCCAACTGCGCTCCCCACTGGAAACGGCGGAGGTTTTTCGAGAAATCGTACGACGCGCTCTTGCCGTCTTCAAAAACGACCTTGCTCCCTGTCGGATCTCCCTCACGCAGATAACCGTCATAGACATTTCCCGAGAAATCCCCTTCCAGCATATAAGCAAAATACGGGCCGAGGCTCATGCTGAAACGAGGATTGAACTGGTGAGTCGCCAAAACAGGGAAAGAGAGGTAAGAATTCTTCACCTTTGTCTTTACATATCCCGTCCAGTTCCCCTTTACAATCTCGCCTCCATCACCGATAATCTCCATTCCGTAATTCTTAACCCGTGCATCGGTATTCATTCCTTTATTATCGAGGCGGATACCAATCCGCATGCCCCATTGCCTTTCGGCATCGAACCATTTGGTCACATTTCCTTCTATCGCCACGGCGAGAGTCGGATTATAGCCTGTTATCTCACGGATTTCAACCGGCAATGGCAGTGGCGCCGTACCGCCGATATTAAACCCGGCTTTTATTTCATACTCCAGGCCAAGCAGGGCCGATTTGATAATTCCCTGATTCCGGTCCATCTGCCCGAAAGCAGGAAGTGCCGCCAACGACAAGGTCAGCACACATATATAGATAGATATGATATTCTTCTTCATTTTGTTCTTCATTTTAATTGTCGGCAGCATAAATCAATTCCACTTCATCAATCAGCAAAGTGCTTCCGGGGGCACCCCGGAAATAATTGCCTTCTCTACTGGAAGAGAAGACGATGGAGACGTTATAGCCACCGGCTTTCAGCTTCTCACGATCGATTGTCTTTCCGGATTTCATCACAAAAGGAATATAAAACTCCGTCCACTCGTCCGTTTCTTTCCGGTCTTTATCGTCCAACAAAGCGACAGACACCAGGTTCGGGTGCGTATAATTGTCCTCGACAATGGTTCCGTCAAGATAACGGACTTTATCGGTTACTTCGTAGAAGATAGCGTAGACATCCCAAGTATCCTTCTTGTCTGGTACGGGCTTGCCTTTTTCTTCAAATGTTTCCCCTGCTTTATACTTATAATATCCTTTCAGGTAAGTCGGAACATGCTCGAACGGCATGCCGAGACGGGTTGCTTTCAAGGCATTTGTTAAAGCACTCAGCATATCAAAAGTCCCCATAAAAAGGTTACCGGCAGCAATCGGCATACCAAACCTTGTACCAAAATCACCGGTTGATTTTGTTTCCAACCGCACGCCTTTACCTTCCTTTCCGTCTTCCAACGAGGAAGTGGGGAAGCTTGCAGGATCTTCCGTCCCGACACCTGTTATGGCAAAACCGGAATTACCGCTCGCCCAGTCTATCACATCACCTGTCGTCTTATTCGTATCGTAGAAAACATCATATACATACCTATCAGTCTCGACTTTACGCACTTCCTCAAAATGATATTCGGTACTGATACCTGCAATCTGATATGATACCTGATACTTTTTCTTCCAGTTTCCATCTTCCGATGTCACCGTATAATATTGCGGAGTCGTAAAATCGCGTTCCGTACCGCTAGTCGGAGAAATCGTTGCGCCGGGAGTCAAGGTAAACTCCGGAGCCTGATGCTTCAGATCGATATCAGCCCTTACCATCAGCGTCACTTTATTATTCTCGATGACCGGATCCCTTTTCAGTATATCGGCAGGAACTATACAAGTTAATATATCAGCTTCGGCATTCGGGGCTTCGTCCCGTATACACGAAACCAAAACAAGCCCCATCAAAAGACAAGTAATTAAATGCGTTCTTCTCTTCATTTGTTTGTGTTATTGAAATTATTAGCCTCTGTTAATGCAAACCAGCCACAAAAATACGTTCCTTTTCCTAAAATGCCATTGCATTTATGTTTTTATCACAGTTTTTATTGTACTACTCACCTTTTATTCATACATTTGGCTCAATAACTTATTAATATAATCTAATTCATAAGACCATGACAACACGCAGAGACTTCATTCGGCAAGCCACTTTATTAGGCGCCGGAATGACAATGAGTCCTTTCTTTATTAATGCAACCCCTGGAAATGTTGGAGCGAACGACAAAATTCATGTCGGCCTGATCGGCTGTAACGGGATGGGATTTGAAGATTTGAAAGCATTCCTCCGCAATCCGGAAGTAGAATGTATCGCACTGTCGGACATAGACGAAAGCGTACTGAATAAGCGGGCTGCCGAGACCGAAAAGATTACCGGGAAAAAAGTAAAAAACCTCTACAAAGATTGGCGCAAACTGATTGATAACAAAGATATCGATGTCGTGATCGTCGGTACTCCCGACCATTGGCACTGCCTGCAAATGGTATCAGCTTGCCAGGCGGGCAAAGACGTCTATTGCGAAAAGCCGTTGGGCAACAGCATCGAAGAATGTAACATCATGATCCGTGCCGCCGAAAAATACAATCGCGTCGTACAAGTCGGCCAATGGCAACGCAGCGACCCGCATTGGCAAGATGCCATGGCTTTCGTACATGGCGGACAGTTGGGAAAGATCCGTACCGTACGTGTATTCTCTTATCAGGGCTGGTGTCCTTCCATCCCGGTTAAGCCGGACGAAGCTGTCCCGGCCGGAGTAGACTACGATATGTGGTTAGGCCCGGCACCTAAACGTCCTTTCAACGGCAACCGTTTCCACTTTACGTTCCGCTGGTTCTGGGATTATGCAGGCGGTCTGATGACGGACTGGGGCGTGCACCTGCTTGACTATGCTTTGTACGGGATGAATGTAACGGCTCCGAACTCTATCATGGCTTCGGGCGGCAAATTCGGCTACCCGGACGATGCTTGCGAAACACCTGACTTATTACAGACGATCTATACTTTTGACGACTTCACCGTTATGTGGGATCATGCAATCGGCATCGATGACGGAGCTTACGGACGTAATCACGGCCTGGGATTTGTCGGAGAGAACGGGACACTGGTCGTAGATCGCGGCGGCTGGGAAGTAATCCCCGAAAAGGTAAACGGCAAAGCCCGCATGGAAGCTGTTCCGTTGAAGAAATCGTACGGCGAAGGCGGATTGAACCTGCATGTCAAGAACCATCTGGAATGCATCAAGTCGCGCAACCGTAACTGTAATGCCAGTATCGAGATCGGCGCCCATATCGCTAAGTTCTCGCAGTTAGGGAACATCGCCTACCGTACCGGCAAAAAGCTGACCTGGGACGGCAAGAGCTTCCACGATGCAGAAGCCGACAAGTACTTATGTAAAGAGTACCGGGCTCCTTGGGAACTACCGAAAATCTGATTTTCTGACTGATAACGGCTAATGTGGAAGTAAACCAAAAAATAGTTTTGATAATCCATAACTAAATGTTTACTTTTGTAGTTATAATACAAAAAGGTAAAAGCTATGGGGAATATATTACAAGAGTTCAAACAGTTTGCCATGCGCGGAAATGTGATCGACATGGCTGTGGGTATCATTATTGGCGGCGCTTTCGGCAAGATCGTATCATCGATTGTAGGTGATCTTATTATGCCCGCCGTCGGTTTGCTAATTGGAGGCGTGAATTTCACCGATCTGAAAATCGTATTGAAACAAGCAGTAATGGAAGGCGATAAGGTTGTATCACCGGCTGTTTCCATTAATTACGGAAACTTCCTGCAGGTCACTTTCGACTTCATCATTATTGCATTTGCAATCTTTATGTTGGTAAAAGGAATCAATGCCCTGAACCGGAAGAAAGAAGAAGCACCGGCAGCTCCGGCTCCTCCACCAGCCGACGTACAGTTGTTGACAGAAATCCGGGATTTATTGAAAAAGAATCAATAACAAATATAAAGGATGTCGAAAAACGACATCCTTTTTGTTTTAAACCATTCCTAATTGTCTATATTTGCAGATATCGAAAAACGAAATTCAAACATAGACTGACATGATCAAGAAACTACTACTTCTCTTTATTCCTATATGCATATTCACATCTTGTTATACCACCAGGATGAAAAATGAATGGAAAGCCGATGATAATATGCAAAAAGTCAGAATCGGCATGACCAAAAAAGAAGTTATCTCTATAATGGGAGACACATACAAAGTGATGGAAGCCAAGCAAACGGCAGACGGTTATCAAGAAGTAATCGGATATGTAGATTTGCAAAACGGCATCTATCGTCTCCGCCTGTCAAACGGCAAGGTGGCAGAATGGGACTATATCCTTCCGCCAGCTCACAGACACAGCGAGAACACCTCGACGAGTAATTGACTAATCCGATAATATTTCCAGCCCCGTTTCCGTCATCAGAAACGTGTGCTCCCACTGCGCGGAAGGCAATTCGTCTTCCGTCACGACTGTCCAGCCGTCTTCTTCGTCGATAAAGACCTGCCACGTGCCCATATTGATCATCGGTTCGATGGTAAACACCATGCCGGGAACCAATAACATTCCGGTTCCTTTCCGGCCGAAATGGCAGACTTCCGGTTCTTCGTGAAACTCGAGTCCGACACCATGCCCGCACAAATCGCGAACGACAGAGAAACCGTTCTTCTCGGCATGACGCTGAACTGCGTTTCCTATATCACCGACAAAACCGAAAGGTTTCGCCGCCTGCATCCCCACTTCAAGGCATTCTTTTGCGACCCGCACCAACTTTTCTTTTTCAGGTGTAGTTTTACCGATGACAAACATACGGGAAGCATCCGAATAATATCCGTCCAGGATTGTAGAGACATCCACATTAATTATATCTCCCTCCTCCAATATTTCATCTTCACTGGGAATCCCATGGCAAACCACCTCATTGACTGAAGTACAAACACTTTTCGGAAATCCTTCAAAGTTGAGAGGCGCAGGAATAGCCCCATGGGAAACGGTATAATCATATACCAACTTGTCGATCTCGGCCGTAGACATCCCGGCTTTAATCTCTTTTGCCACCAGGTCGAGAACACCGGTATTCACTACGCTGCTCCGGCGGATTCCTTCTATCTGCTCTGCTGTCTTGATTAACTTACGGGAGGGAACCAGATGGCCTTTATTCTGAAAGTAAAGTACTTTTTTGTCTAACTCGGTAAGAGGCTGCCCTTTAATGATATGCCAATTGTTTTTAACTCTTCTGCTATACATAGCTTTATTCTTTTATACACACAAAGGTAACGGTTATCCGGCATTTTCCAGATACTTTTCCTTGAATATATTGAAACAAAGAATAAAGATAGAGATCAGAAGCGGACCGAAGATAATCCCCATAAACCCGAAGAGAGACAAGCCAATTATCACCCCGAATATAGTAATCAACGGATGTGTATCCGCCATCTTTTTCTGCAAGACAAAACGGATCAGATTATCCACATTCGTAACGACGATCAGCGCATAAGCCGTCAGCCCAAGCGCATTCACCCAATCGCCCGTCAACGCCATATAAAGAGCAAGCGGAAACCAGACCAACGCCGTCCCGACAACCGGAATGATCGTAGCAAAGCAAGTCAGAAAGCCGAATAGGAAAGGGCTCGGCACATTAAATATCCAATAGCCGATCAAAGCGATCACGCCCTGGATTATGGCCAACAACGGGATACCGATCGCATTGGACGTTACAATCATATTGATTTCGCTCAAGACATTCTTCTTGTTTTCGTCGCTGAAAGGCAGGATACTATACACATATTTCTCCATCTTGGCCCCGCCGATCAACATAAAATAGAGAATAAGCACCAGGACCGCCACATTGATGGCAAACCCACTGATACTTCCCATCACCGTTTGTCCGATCTTCGGCAAGATGGAAACGGCCGACATCAGGTTAGAGGTGTCGAGCACATCATACCCGGTACGCTGTTCGATCAGGCTTGCGACATGTTCGATCGACTTGACCAGTTGGGTCGGGTCCAGGTTAAAGTTTTGCAGTTTGCTCACAAACAGCCAGACGGCCAGTGATAAAGGAATCAGGAAACAAAGAACTGCCTCCAATAAGAGAAGGAAAGCGACGAAACTCCGGTTCCAGTGCTTCTTTTCCGTCAGATATAACATTTGTCTCCTCACCAGTATATAAATGGTGGAAGCCCCTAATATTCCACCCAGAAAAGGAATAAACTCGACAAAGAGAATAACACCCAATACAATAATAATTGCAATCAGGGAGACTCTCCAATACTGTTCTTTTAAGCTCATTTTGTTATTTCGATTTATTATACCTTACACCTATATAAATAACAATATGGGAGCAAGGTTGTTTATCATCTCCTTAATAAAGACTGAAGTCAGTCGGCTTGATTACAAAGCCGATTCTCAACATACTCTTGAACTTATTATATTCCAGCAGGTTTTCCCCGAACCCGTTATAATATTGCAGGAAGAAATATTGGTTCTCGTTATTGTTGAATTTATAACTCAGCTCTACCTGGGAATTGAAACTCGTCCAGGTCTTACGTTTGGTCAGGATCACGCCACAATTGAAACGGCGGTTATTGGTCCGGTAATTGGCTGCCACCTGAAAGATTCCGTTATACTTCAGCAAGTCTTTGTTGTATTTGCCGTCTACGATCGGTATCCAAGTCTTGAACTGCGCCTCCCAGTTTCGGGAAAGCGTTATGGCAACGGCAAAGGTCACTTTATTCCAGCTGCGGGAAGCGGTGCTGTCTTTCCCGTTCGACTCGTGTTCAAGCATCAGGTATCCTTTTCCTATATATTTATTATGGGAGACAATCAGATGCCCTAAGCCGATACCGGGATTAAAATTCAGGTCTTTCATCGGCAACGATTCCTGAAAGACGTTCCAAAAGGCTTTCTGGGTATATTGGATAAACAGATACGTATCGAACGGCAGCTTACTTTTTGTCAACCGCTGGGCGATGCTCAGCTGGAATTTCACATCCGAATTGGCAGCAGTCGGTTTGTGGCCGATCGTTGTACCTCCGACAAAATAGTTGTCTTTGAACAAAGTGAAGTACGGCATTTTGTCTAAAACGGCGCGGACACTATCTGCATTATATGCATTCGCCACGATCTTTTCTCCGATGGTCTCTCCTTTTTTCTCCTGTGCCGACACCCGGCATACCATCACGGACAGAAGCAGGAGCATAACGATTTTTTTCATAAAATGCATCAAGTTTACTTATCAATAAAGATATACGCAAATATAGGCGAATCTTTTAAATAGAACCAATTGCAGAACGGTTAGTTCATTTTTTCTATCTTTGCGTCTATGGAAAAGATATACAACTATTATAAAGAGACTGTCACGGCTTATACGCGCAGAGCTGAAAACCTGAAAAGAAAAATACACTTGCTCGGAAGCATCCGGCTGTTGTTGGTAGCCGGACTGATCGCGATGATCTGGCTTTTCAAGTCGGAAGACTGGAAGGTGCTGGCAGGTATCGTGGTGGTGTTCATGATCCCCTTCATTGCTTTGATGGTATGGCACACCCGGTTGTTTGCCCGGAAATGTTATGCGGAAGCGCTGGCACAGCTTTGCCGGAACGAGCTGAACGGGTTGGACTACGATTTCAGCGCTTTCGACGGGGCACCGGAAAAAAGTTCGGCCGAGCATTCGTTCAGCCTCGACCTGGATTTGTTCGGAGACCATTCCCTCTTTCAGTCCATTAACCGCACGGTGACTTATATCGGAAAAGAGAAGCTGGCCGACTGGTTTATCCACCCGCTGACCGACAAAGCGATGATCTTAAAACGACAGGACGCCATACGCGAGTTAGAGGCATACACGCAGCTGCGCCAACATTTCTATGTGACAGGCATCCTGCAACCGGGAAACAAAAACGACCAACGGTTGGTTTCCCTACTCAGCAACGAGGCCCCAAGTTTTATCAACAGTATCCTTTGGAAGGTATTGGTCTGGCTGATCCCGGCGATCTGGGTAGTCGTGATTGCCGGCTGTGTGTTAAACCTGCTCCCCGCCTCTGCCGCCGGAATACTTTTCGGAGCCTCGTTTGTCATCTCTTATCTGAATGCCGTACAGATCACAAAGCTACATAATTCGTTGGACAAGACCGAGCAAATCCTCCATACCTATTCCGACCTGATCAAGAGCATCGAAAAAGAAAACTTCCGGTCTTCCGAATTGACAGATATCTACAAACAGTTTGTCAATGACGGACAGACAGCCTCATCAGTCATCAAAAAACTTTCCAAACATATCGGCGCACTCAACCAACGTTTCAGTGCGATCGGCGTCATTCTGAATATCCTCACCCTGCGTGATACCCGTATGGCTATGAAATTAGAAAAGTGGAAACTGGCACACGGGCACGACACGGAACGCTGGTTCGAGGCGTTAGGGCTGTTCGACGCTTACTGCTCGTTAGGCGGTTTTGCCTTCAATCACCCGGGATATATCTATCCGGAAATAGCCGACACATACTTCAAGATGGAAGGGAAAGCGCTCGGACATCCGCTCCTGCGCCGGGATGTCTGCGTAAAGAATGACATCGACATCGAGAAAAGTCCCTGGTTCCTGATCATCACAGGGGCGAATATGGCGGGAAAAAGTACATACCTGCGCACGGTCGGAGTCAACTACCTGCTGAGCTGCATTGGCGCTCCGGTCTGTGCCGGTTCGCTTACCGTATATCCGGCCCAGATGGTAACCAGCCTGCGCACCTCGGACTCGCTCGTAAGCAACGAATCTTATTTCTTTGCCGAACTGAAACGGTTGAAGATGATAATCGACCGCCTGCAACAGGGCGAAAAGCTTTTCATCATCCTGGATGAAATCCTGAAAGGAACCAATTCGATCGACAAGCAGAAAGGCTCGTTAGCCTTGATGAAACAGTTGGTCGCAAACCAGGCTTGCGGCATCATCGCCACGCATGACCTGGCTTTAGGGGAACTGGAAAAAGAATTTCCAAACCAGATCAAAAATTATCGTTTCGAGGCTGACATCACAAATGAAGAACTGACCTTCTCCTATCAGCTCCGCGAAGGTATCGCACAAAATATGAATGCTTGTTTTCTGATGAAGAAGATGGGAATCACAGTCTAACAAAAACAAAATAACGACAATTATGCCAGATCATCAGATTACTACAAATCGCATCAAACAAGTAAAACATCAACTGTTGTGCCTCCTCTGCATGTTTTTGTTTGCCAATACATGCATGACAGCACAAGATGCCAACCTGCAAGCGGACTCGTTGAAGAACCTTCTGCATTCGCAACAAGGGAAAGAACGTTACCGTATTTACCAGCAATTAGACAGCGCCTACATCCAACTGGACGACTTCGACACACGCATGACCAATTTCAATGAATGGGTAGAGTATGCACATTCCCAGAAAGACATCGAACAGGAGAGCAACGCCCGGATGGTTCGTATGGCAGCCTATACGAATGCGAATCGCTTGAAGGACACGAAGACCCCGACATGGGATGAAGACCTTGCGTTCTGGCGCGAACATGAATTATGGGATAAATATGCATCGGTCAACGTGACCTACTTGCAGAACCTGTTGTTAGTCGGAAAAATGGACGAAGCGCTGAATGTGGCGCAAGAGCAATACGAGTTCTTCAAAAAGAAAGATCTGAACTACGGCATAGGCGCAATGGCGCATATCATCGGGACAATTTACTATTACCAGGAACGGACGGAAGAATGCATCGATTTCCTGCGGGAATCGGTACAAAGGCTCAAGAAAGAAAAGACATCCGTCCAGATACTGGAAGGCTACCGCACATTAAGCCTGATACTCGCCATCGGAGGACATACGGAAGAGGCTGAAAAATGGCTGAACGAATGGCGCGAAGTCCTCGAAGCAAACTTCAAGGATAATGTCGGCGCATGGTTCAACTATAACATAAACGCCGCCTATGTACACATGCACATGGGAGATTACGGAAAGGCGGAGGAATACATCCGCAAATGCGAACAGATGAGCCCCCAGCTGGGAGATGCGGTCCTGTCGAAATACCTCACCTATTCGGCATGGAGCCAACTATACCAACTACAGAAAGATTACCCCAACGCTATAAAAGCCCTGGACTCCACCCGGGTTTACGTCGAAAACAGCGCCGTCACCCTCGAAGGCTACCTGCGGGAAAGAGCCGAACTGGCCTGGACCGGCGGCCTGCACGACATATCGTCGGAAGCATGGCGGGAGTTGTACTTTCACAACGACTCCATCCAAAAAACAAAGATTGCCGCCCAAGTAGACGAACTCCGTACACAATATGAAGTGGACAAGTTTAAGGCCGAGAAGAAGCGGAACCGCAACTACTTCCTCTTTGCCCTCGGCGGCTGTATCCTGCTATTCCTTCTTCTGGGAGGCACCGTTTATTACAACCGGATGATCACCAAAAAGAACCGGGGGCTGTACAGGCAGATCAAAGCGCAGGACCGCCTGGCGGAGGAACTGGAACAGATGAGGCGCCATTACGAAGCGTTGTCATTATCACAGCCTCCTACCTTGGTAGAAACAGAAGAAATAAATGATAAAACGGTTCCTCTGCTTCCCGGCAACCAGCAGCAACGGGAACTGGTCGCACGCTTGCACGAATATCTGCTTCGCGACCAAAACTTCACGAAAATAGATATAAACCGGGAGAGTCTTCTCTCCGCCTTATCGACCAACAAGAATGCCCTCACCGAAGCCGTCAAAGCGGTTACGGGGAAAAAGCCGATGGAGTATATCCGCGAGATGCAATTGGAAGAAGCCCGCCGAATGCTGGATAAACATCCGGAACTGACAGTCGAGGCCGTCGCCCTGGATTGCGGTTTCAACACGGCCCATACCTTCTACCGCCTGTTCCGAAAGCAGTACGACATCAGTCCGGCGGAGTACCGGAAGATGGCGGGGACGTTAGAGGTTTAACACGGTTTTAGATAGTTTTAACCAGGAAGGCTGTTTCATTCGTGAGACAGCCTTTTCCTTTATTCGTAAAATTACTCTTCCGCAGGACAATTTGGACCAACCGCAGGACAAAGTGACATATCCTTCTCCCTCTCCTCATCTACTTTTACAGACGACATCCGAGGTCTAATCAATTAAAAGTAGATTAATATGAAGAAAGAAGTTACTATTTTATCTCTCCGTCCACACAACCGATGGCTGATATACCTTTTTATTCTGGCAGCCCTGCTGTGTAGCGGTGTAAACAAAATCTCCGCACAAGATCCGACACACGGTAGCGAAATTTATGTGTTCTTTAAAAAGGCAAACAGAGGCACGCTGCTTTACACAGACGTAAATGGTCACTCTCCCGGAGGCTGGATTCCTGTTAAATTACGGGCGAAGAGCGGGACTTCCAAGTATGGAGAATCCCTCTTCCTCAAGACGACGGACGAACCAGAAAAGGGAAACTGTATCCTTTCCTTGAAGAAGTCTTATGATGACCTGAATAAAATCACCTTCCTGTGTGCCCAATTTGAAAGCAAAGATGATCTCAACAGCTTTCTCGACAAGAAACGCCCCTGGAAAGATCTCAAAAAATATAAAGGGGCGTTTATTTCTTTTCATTTGGTCAAGGAGTCTATTTCAACGATAGATGTGGATAAATACGGGCAAAGCGACAACAAAGCAAATTACCAATCATTAGCAATGGCCAGTGACTTAAACGGTCATTACTTTGTTATAGAAGAAATGCCCTATCAGTCAAATGCCCTGAAGGTAAAATCCAGGTTTGAGTATAAAACCATACTCAAGCCAGACAATGGTGGCGAGCTAATGTACGGAGTCGACAACAAAACAGAATCGAACACCGTTCATATAACCTATATCAACCAGGCCGCTTATCCCATATACGTAACAGCTTTCCAACCGGTTTTAACCTATTTCTTCAGCGGCAAAAATCAACAATCATATCAAGATCAATATAATGGATATCCCGTATCGAGCGATGAGATTTGGTCAATAGGCGGAGATTTTACTTTGGGATCAGAGCCGCCTTATGCAGGAAAAAGCACCTCATTCAGAGTTTTACCAAACGACTCGCTCTCATTGGACTGGCCGGTCAATATGTTTTATCCTTCATTCAGCGAAACTAACCGCGGCCTGACACTTGCCCTCCAGACACCAACGGCCAACTTAACCTCGTCGGTAAGCCAGGTTTGGGAAAAGCTACCGGCCAGTTGCAGTAAAACTGAAGAATATACGCTACCGGGAGCAGAAGATATGCTCCGGTTCTACGGAGCATTTCCAGAGGCACTGCCTGCCTCTGGAGACCAAAAGATCTATCTCCTATTAAGTAATACCGAGAAGTTCTCGAAAGTTGAACTTTATAACGATGAGTATGAAAAGATAGGAACAGAAATAACCACACTTTCCACACCCGGTGACTTAGGCTATTGTTTCGACCTTTCCACCTTATTAGAGGATCAACCGTTAGGAAAATACCAGCTACACTGCATCGGAAAAAACGGCGAAACATTCAAACATAATTTTACTGTAGAGAAGAATGTGGAGACTATAGATCCGGACAAAATCGTCACGCAACTGGTGGTCGTGCAGGAGGATGGCAAGTATTTGTCTGTAAGCCGTTACGAACCGCCTCTCCACGGTTCAAGCAAGACGCTGATGAAAATAACCGGTTTTATGGAGAAAGATAAAAACAGTACGGATGACAAAATCATATATAACATCAACGAAAATGCGTTGATCAACGGTGTCATGCAGCTGAAGAACGACAAGGTTAATTCAAGCACGCCTTCTCCGCTCGCTACGCTGACCTGGGATCAAAAAGCCGAAACCGTCAAGTTCATAACACTCAGTAATAGCAACGGGACAGTGATCACGAACTTATATGCTTACGGACAGAAAGTATTCAGCTCCAGTTCAGGCGAAAAGAATCAGATTCGCATCGAAATGGACAGCAATATCAATTACAGAAACACGTATGCAGATGCAGACGACAAAAGGACGCCTATCCTGATACAAGGAGGCGTCGCGAACCAGGGAGTGGGTATTGGCGACGTCACAATATCCGACACCGGAACGCCCAGGCTCTACCTCGACGGCTTCTCGCTGAACGGGAAAGCCAAAGCCGACTGTTTCCTGCCTTCCAACATCCTGGATGCAGAGCTGAATGTGGAAGAATCCTTATTCGGTGAATACGGTTTCATGGGGGCACGCGGTTCCCTGCTGAACGGGACACTCGGCCTGCACCTGTTCGAACAGATCGGATTCAAGGCGCAAGCCGATGTGAATTTCGACATGCTCCCCCTGAGCAAAAACCGGTATTTCAATATCGACGGCTCCTTCAATCTCTATCGGCTCTTCGAGGCAAAAGGAGGATTAGAATGCAAGCCGGTAGACGACCGATACAACCAGCAAGGACATACCAGCGATTTGCCTTTCGATTTGTGGTTGCCCACCAGTTTCAAGGTCGGGTATGAAGGCCCGATAGGTGTCTGCGACCTGAAGCTCTTAATCGATGTCAAAAACCTTGACAACACCAGTTCCAGAAACTACCTGACCAACCCGCCCACCATGGAGTTGAGGGGGACTTTAGGACTCGGTAAGGGGCCTATCAATGTGGCCGGGACTGGTATACTGAATGCAACCCATGTCGGGATGACGGATGCCAGTCTGGATATATTCATTCCTCTCCTGACAGACATGGAAGGGATGTGTTCGTGGGGAGGTACAACCTATAACAAAAAGACAATCCCCTGGTTCGAGGTATCCGGCAAGGGCAAGTTGGACGTAGGTGGAATCGGAGTCCTGACGGGAGATGCCGGCGCACGCCTCCGTGTCGACCTCGCGAAAAGCCGTAAAGGCAAGGACTATATAATGAATAAGATAGAGAATCCGGGCAACGTGTCACTTACGGAAGTCAGCGAAATTCTTTATGATGTAATGGATGTGGATTATTGGGGCAAAATCAAGCTGGCCATCCCCATAGACCTGCCGTTTGCAGGCCTCGAGGCTGAAGCCGGAATAAGCGGTAACAAAGATTATATCCGGGCTGATGCCAGCATCAAAGCGTATATCGATTTCGCATTCCTTAGTGGTAGCATCGATGCCTACGCATGGATACAATATAAATACTCAACGCCCCAAGCCCTGACAGCAGGCGCCGGTTTGCGTTCCGGGAAAGACGTAGAGGCCGGTATGCCGATCTACGGCTACGAATATATCTTGCCGCAACCCTCCCGGTTGAGAAGCACGGATACAGGCAATAACCGTCCGATCACCTTTACATCCAATATCATCCCGGTGCAGAAGCGCAAACAGAGTTCCTTCCTGCGCGCTTTCGGGGATGGTTATAAAGCTTCGGCAACCGAACCGCTTAGTGTAGATGAGAACCGTATTATCCTGCGCGTACGCTCGAAAAGCAATCAGACAGGACTGAAGGTTACGACGCCGATGAAAGATGAAAATGACGCATTATACAGCCAGGATTTCGCAGCCAACGACCTGCAATGGCACCAGGCGCTCGATGCAGACGGAAAGGCACTTGACTATTACGAGGTAAGCCTCCCGTTAAATAAAAGCGCAGAAGATAATATGAACTTTGCAGGAGACTGGAAGGTGGAAGCAATGAATGCCGATGGTACTGAACTCGACGGTAACGGAAAGATTGAAATGCAGATATTTGTCGCACAGGAGACGGAAAAGATTCACGATGTCAAGCTGACTAATCAAACAACAGTCAACCTTTCAGCCGACAATATCGATAGTGACTCTAACTACCGCCTGCTGTATGCATTGGTAGAAGACACGGTTAATCAGACGAACTTACAACCGATCGATACAATTCAGATACAGGGCAGCATAAGTGACTATACTATAAATCCCCAAAGCGAAGCCTTCAAGACCGTGAACGGCAAATACTATGTGCAAGTCACGCTCGAAAAATTTGTAGATCAGGCAAAGATTGAAGGAAGCAACGAAACTTACGACCTATACGAACCGGTCAGCAAAGCCTTCAGCAAGGAACAATACTCCTATACCAATCCGAATAATCCGGGAGAAGCGACCGCCGTAACAGGAAAAGCAGCCGGCAGTGGAATAGCACAAATAACCTGGCAAAGCAGTTCCAATGAAAAGACAGACGGCTACATCGTGACCTTCACGGATGAAGCCGGGAAGAGTTCTACCTTTACAGCAAACAAGGATGCCAGTGAACTCCGTGTTCGTGCCGGCAGACCCGAATCTAACAATGACAACAACTCATCCGCAGTGCTGGAAACCAACAAAAAGTATGCAGTCACCGTGAAGCCTTTCCACCAACTCGACTCCATTACAAACATATTCGGAAAAGCCGGTTCGGTCAATGATTCGCTGATGATACCCGATCCCGAGTTTTTCACTTTATATGCACTCCCGACAAAGTTTTACCTGGAGAAGGAGAATAAAGAGCAGGTACCGGTAATAACGAACGGATTACTGCTGGATGCAACTCCCGCATCCATTGCCGGTACTGTCATCTATGCGCAGAGCAGCGATAAGTTAATACTAAATTGTCAAAGCAGCATCAACTCCGGTTCAGCCAACATGGAATTCAGGCATTCGGTAGATGGAGTAACTTATGATAAGATAACACCGACCTCATCAGGAACCGAGTTCACTGTAGAGATGACGCCGCTCGATAAAGACACGACATACTATGCGCAGGCCCTGTTCTATAATAACAATAGCGACACGACCCTCTATGAGTTCCGCATAAAAATAGACAACGTTCCGCCGATTCTGATGCTTACGAGCCTCGAACGCGACGGCACGTCGAAAGACAATGTCCGGTTCATCCTCTCGGGAACGACTGAAGCCGGGGCAGACCTCTTCCTCAACGGACATGACATCACCCCGCAGCTCACAGCCAAAGGCTTCTCCCTGGATGTTACAGACTCCCTTGTGCTCAATTTCAAAGCGATCGACAAGGCAGGCAATATAACAATCGGGAAGTATCTTGTAAGCTCAGACTTCACATCCGGCAAAGATCAAACCAAATCGGTCAAACTCCTCACACCGGGCGGTTATACGACTTTCAGGTTAAATAAAGACGGAAAAGCGGATGTTAAACTTCTTGCACGGATCATCGACCAGAAAGACGAGCAGACGGAGATCACCGATCCCAATGCCATCACATGGGACATCAATTATGACAAACACAAGATGGCCTCACTCAAGAAGGAAACCGACAGTACCGCTCTCGCCTCCTTTAGCAAAGGAATTTTACCCTATGGTGAAGGTGCCGGAGATGTAACCTTGATGGTCCATTATAAGAAACTCTTAGGAGATGTTGCCATCCTTCATGTAAGATCATACGAAGAGCCGGTTGTTCCGGATGCAATAATCTCGAAGGCTGAAGATTATTTGACGCTCCAATTCAGCGAACCCGAAAAGCCTTGGGAAGAACAACAAAAACTGCGCTCCGATTCGCCAGAAAGAACAGTGCAATACTCCACCGATCAAACGAACTGGACAAACATAAACAGCACTGCCGTTTCATGGCCCAATGAGGGCGGAAGCGTACAGGTTGACCTGAAAAAAGCGAATCTCCAGAGCGAACAAGGCATAGGCTACTTCCGTATCAACTTCCCGGACGCCGACGGCACAAGCAACATTCTCGGCGTCATGCTGGACGAGCTGCCCGACGGCGCGCCGCAGGAGGTGAATGTGACTTTCACGATCGACGGCCTCCCGCCTTTCACCCAGTCCACCACCTGTTTGACACCTGTCGCAGAGCCCGCAGAGCCGGTACGCAGCGGATACACCTTCGACGGTTGGTACACAGACGCGTCGTTTACCGAAATATGGGATTTCAAGAACATAGTGCCCCAAGACATGACACTCTATGGCAAATGGACGAGCGATTCGCCTTCCGGGCCATCCACTCCTACCGGAAACGAAAAGGTGGAGCAGACATCCATACGCGCCGTAGCCATGTCAAACGGAATCCTTGTCAGCGGCCTGACACTGGGAAAAGTATTAACCGTCTATTCCGCCACAGGCCAACGGCTCTACCAGGCAAAGGTGACTACCACCGAACAGCTGATCCCGCTTTTGCAAGACAACATGTATATTCTTGTTCACAATGAAGAGCACCTCAAAGTCCTCAAATAATCAAGACGAGGATGTGTCAAAACAGCCTTGTTCCCGCGCTTGACGCGGGATCGCATTAAAACCGACCGTATAAACAACTGATTGATAAGGCCTGTTCTTTTGCGGCCCCGCGTCAAGCGCGGGGACAAGGGACTTTTGACATATCCCCCACGGCCATTGTGGGTGTAAACATAATCGGTTCGCTATAGCCCGAAGTAGCCCGAACGGTTAAGCCTTGATCTTCTGGTTACTTTTGGATCAAGCCAAAAACAACAACCAAGTCAGCATTTTACAGGCTCATTATTTCTTAGATTTAGACCTTCTGTAAATTAAGAAATTTACAATAACCCTCATTTCGGACGTTTTTCTATTTCGTCCGAAAATCTGATCCTTTTTAGATTGACTCTTTTCACGGTTTAAGCTCCCCTTTCTGACAATAGAAAAAACGAGGTGCGCAATCCGTTTCGAAAAGCGTGCAATTTGATTGGCAAAAACCGGAAACGCCGACAAAGTGATAAAGCTTAACTCCCGGAGAATCGAATATTTGAAAACAAAACGGACGGCGTCCCAAATATCTCAAGGAAATTCAGGTGCTTTTTTGCCCTGAAAACGGTCCTCTTTCCAATTAGGACGGTCATAATCGCCATTACGACCGTCCTAATCTTCGCGAGGTGCCGAGTGCACTACACATTAGCACGGTCGTAATGGCAAAGAGGACGGTCGCAATGGCGGAAAACACTCAAAAAAGAGAGAAAAGTCCCTTTTTGAGGTCAAAAAAGCGGATTAACATTTGTTTAATTTCGGATGCCTTTTGAATCTAAAAAAATGCGTTTTATACAATAAGTCAATGATAAAATGACAACTTACAATATCATTTTTCAGCACGTTTACAAATCAAATTTATAACCCAATGAAAAATAAAAAGTCCTGTTTTGAAATCCCTCCACATTTTTGTAAGCGCTTGTCAGCCCCAGCAAATACCTGAAATCAAAAAGAAATCCGTTTTTGAATTCATATCCGGCCCCAAAAGCAAGGCTGAAATCGAATGGTTGCTTTTCGCCCATCAGCTTCTGCTGCTGTACCACTTCACCGACCCGCAACCTTCTTTTAAGTAGAAAACCGATCTGTGGTCCGAGCTGAAGATTAAGACCCGTCTTATGCGTAAATTTGGCTAAAAAAGGAATTTCCAAATAATGAAGGGCGATATCCATATCCATCGGATCATCCCCCATGTTAATCCAAATAAGATCCTTCTCCTTATAGCCCTGTTTCATGTACAACAACTCGGCTTGCAGGCTGAAAAAACGGTTAAACCGATACTGCGTGAGAAAACCTCCGTTTATACCAAAGCAATGCGAAGGATTCTCGATATCATCCGGATAGTTTACGGAAGATGTATTCAAACCTATTTTCCCTCCAACAGACCACTGCGCAGACATAGGAGCAGCCAACATAAGAACCAAGGCAAACAATAATACTTTTTTCATGTTCATACACTTTCTATTTTAATCATTCATACCCTTTAATAACGAAGCGATGAACAAATATATTATCGACACAAAATTTCTTTTTTTAAATAAGATTACTTCTTCGTCCTATACTTCTCAATCTCCGGTAAATGCTGCTTGATCTCGTTGATACGCGTGGCATCGCTGGGGTGCGTGCTCATAAATTCGGGGGTGGAGCCGGAACTTCCGGCGGACATCTTCTGCCAGAAAGTGACGGCGACTTCCGGGTTATAACCGGCCATTGCCATAAAGACTAATCCCATGTAATCGGCTTCCGATTCGTGCTTGCGGGAGAAAGGCAGCATAACGCCGTATTGTGCACCTAAGCCATAGACTGTATTTCCTACCTGCTGGACAGCGGCCGATTTATTGCTCAACGCCTGCCCCAATATCTGGGCGCCGTATTGTGCCATCAACTGCTGGCTCATGCGTTCGTTGCTATGTTTGGCAACGGCATGCGCCACTTCATGACCGATTACGACAGCCAGTTCGTCGTCCGACGAAACCAACTGCATCAGCCCTTCATAGACGACAATTTTACCACCGGGCATACAAAAAGCGTTCACCTGCGGGTCTTTCACCAAGTTAAACTCCCAGGAGAAATTCTTGATTTCACTCTCCAACCCATTATTTTTCAGATATTGTTCGGTAGCGGCGGCAATCTTCTTGCCGACACGCGTCACCATAGCCGCCCCGTCTTTGGAGGACGATTTGGCAGCCGACTTCATATAATCGGAATATTGGGTCAGACTGGACGACAACACTTCCTGATCCGAAACAAGCAACACCTGCTTTCTTCCGGTCAGTGGAACACTACCGCAACTACTTAACAATAACAGCATTGCGACAAATAAACCTGTAATCTTTTTCATCTCTTATCTTTTGTTTCTAAGTGTTTGCAAAAATATGATTTCTCTTTTATTAATAAACAATTCACAAGAGCTTTTTACCCAACGAATAAAGAATATAAAGATTTATGCAAAAAAAGAGCGGATATTTGCATATTTATTCAATCATACTGTTTATATTTGCAGTCTTGTTGCATAAATATACAAGTATGAGTACAAAAAAAGAACGATTGGATGCCATCTGCCGCATTATACAGACAGAGAAAATAGGTAATCAGGAGGAGCTGCTTAAACAATTGGAGAATAGCGGATTCCAGGTTACCCAAGCAACACTGTCGCGCGACATCAAGCAGCTGAAAGTTGTCAAGGTACACGACGGAAACGGGAATTATGTATATCGCCTGCCTGATTATTCAGCGCTTATGCAACCCGCGAAAGAGCAAACGCAGCATCATCCCAACATCGAGTTTTCGGGAAACTTAGCAGTAGTCAAGACCCGTCCGGGATATGCAATGGGGATCGCCTCCGACATCGACACGCATGCGCCTCACGAAATATTGGGGACAATCGCCGGCGACGACACCATCCTGATCATTCCTCGCGAAGGGATCAGCCGGGATAAAATAGTTAACGCCTTATCGCATTTCATATAACGTAGAGACACACGGCCGTGTGTCTCTACTACGGCCGCGTGTCTCCACAACAAGAAGATAAAAGAACAAACATAAAATGGAACAACAAAGAAAAATTGATGTGATGATTGCTGAAGCTTGCCACGAGGAATATGTCGACATAATCCTCGAAACGATCGAGGCCGCTGCCAAAGTGCGCGGAACCGGTATCGCCAAGCGTACGCACGAATATGTTGCACAGAAGATGAAGGAAGGAAAAGCCGTCATCGCGCTCGAAGGTAACAAATTTGCTGGTTTCAGTTATATCGAATCATGGGGTAACAAACAATACGTGACCACTTCCGGTCTGATTGTACACCCGGACTTCCGGGGCTTGGGCATTGCCAAGAGGATTAAGGAAATGACCTTCCAACTGGCACGTATGCGGTGGCCCCACGCGAAGGTTTTCAGTCTGACATCCGGCGCCGCAGTGATGAAAATGAACACGGAGTTAGGATACGTTCCGGTTACCTTTGCCGACTTGACGGACGACGAATCATTCTGGAGAGGTTGCGAAGGATGTGTCAACCACGATGTCCTCGAAAGGACCAACCGGCGATATTGCATCTGTACAGGTATGCTCTTCGATCCGGACGATCCTCACCGGGCGGAAAGGGAAGCGAGAGAGAGGAATTTATAATAATGGGCTAATTGTTCAATGTGCCAATGTGCCAATTGAAAGAGGGCTCGATAAACAGGAATAATAACATTAATATATAGAATAATGAAGAAGAAAGTAGTAGTCGCATTCAGCGGAGGATTGGATACATCTTTTACTGTTATGTATCTGGCTAAAGAAAAGGGTTATGAAGTGTATGCAGCTTGTGCCAACACAGGCGGTTTCAGCGAAGAACAACTGAAGCAGAATGAAGAAAACGCCTACAAGTTGGGCGCAACCAAATATGTGACTATCGATGTTACAAAAGAATATTATGAAAAGAGCCTGAAATATATGATCTTCGGAAACGTACTGCGTAACGGCACGTATCCGATCTCCGTCAGCTCGGAACGTATCTTCCAGGCATTGGCAATCGCCCGCTATGCAAATGAGATTGGTGCGGATGCTATCGCCCACGGTTCTACCGGCGCAGGAAACGACCAGATCCGTTTCGACATGACGTTCCTGGTACTGGCTCCGAACGTAGAGATCATCACGCTGACACGCGACATGGCCCTGACGCGCGACTACGAAATCAACTACCTGAAAGAACATGGTTTCGAAGCGGATTTCACCAAGTTGAAGTATTCTTATAACGTAGGCTTGTGGGGAACATCCATCTGTGGCGGCGAAATCCTCGACTCGACACAGGGTTTACCCGAAAGCGCTTACCTGAAACAAGTCGAAAAAACCGGTAGCGAAGAACTTCGCATCGAGTTTAAGAATGGTGAGATTTATGCCGTGAACGGTGAAGTTTTCGAAGACAAGATCGCTGCCATCCAGAAGGTGGAAGAGATCGGAGCTGCATACGGCATCGGCCGCGACATGCACGTGGGAGACACCATCATCGGTATCAAGGGACGTGTCGGATTTGAAGCTGCCGCTCCCATGCTGATCATCGGCGCACACCGTTTCCTCGAAAAATATACGCTGAGCAAATGGCAGCAGTACTGGAAAGACCAGGTTGCCAACTGGTACGGAATGTTCCTCCACGAAAGCCAGTACCTCGAACCGGTTATGCGCGACATCGAAGCCATGTTGCAGGAATCGCAGCGTAACGTAAACGGAACAGCCATCCTGGAACTTCGCCCGCTCTCCTTCTCGACCGTCGGTGTCGACTCGAAAGACGACCTGGTAAAGACCAAGTTCGGCGAATACGGCGAAATGCAAAAGGGCTGGACTGCCGAAGATGCAAAAGGATTCATCAAGGTAACTTCCACTCCGCTGCGTGTTTATTATAATAACCATAAAATATAATTAATCAATGTGCCAATATGCCAATGTGCCAATTAATGGATACATTCGCATTCTTAATTGGCACATTGGCATATTGGCAAATTATACACATTATTTATGATCAAGATAGGAATTATAGGTGGTGCGGGATACACGGCAGGCGAACTGATTCGCCTGCTGCTGAATCATCCGGACGCCGAGATTACATTTGTGAACAGTACGAGCAATGCAGGTAACAAGATAACGGATGTGCACAGCGGACTATATGGAGAAACCGACCTGGTGTTTACCGGTGAACTGCCGTTGGACCAGATCGACCTGCTGTTCTTCTGTACCGCCCACGGCGATACGAAGAAGTTCATGGAAAGCCATACCGTACCCGAAAATGTGAAGATCATCGATCTTAGCATGGACTACCGTATCGAAAGCCCCGAACACGATTTCGTGTACGGCCTGCCCGAGCTGAACCGACGCCGCATCTGCGGCGCTAAACATATTGCAAACCCGGGATGTTTTGCCACCTGTATCCAGTTAGGCGTTTTACCATTAGCCAAGCACCTGATGCTGAACTCCGAATTGCATGTAAACGCAATCACGGGTTCGACGGGAGCCGGCGTAAAGCCGTCGTCTACTTCCCACTTCAGCTGGCGAAACGACAATATCTCGATCTACAAACCATTCACGCATCAGCACCTTGCCGAGATCGGACAAAGTCTGCGCCAGTTGCAGAACAGTTTCAGCAGCTCGATCAACTTTATCCCGGTAAGAGGAAACTTCTCGCGAGGCATCTTCGCGACAACTTATCTGGACTGTAAGATCGGGTTAGATGAGATCACGCGTATTTACGAAGAGTATTACGATGATCATTCGTTCACCTTCATCACAGACAAGAATCCGGATCTGAAACAGGTGGTCAACACCAACAAGTGCTTGATCCATTTGCAGAAACATGAAGACAAGTTGCTGATCATCTCGATGATCGACAACCTGCTGAAAGGCGCCAGCGGCCAAGCCGTCCACAATATGAACCTGTTGTTCGGCCTCGAAGAAACGGTCGGCCTGCACCTTAAGCCTTCGGCGTTTTAATAATTAATCAATGTGCCAATTTGCCAATATGCCAATTAAGAAATACAGGTGTCTTCTTCATTGGCAAATTGGCACATTGGCAAATTAAACACATTATTCATTATGCATTTATTCGACGTATATCCATTATTTAATATCGAGATACAGAAAGGCAAAGGATGCCATGTATGGGACACGGAGGGAAACGAGTACCTCGACCTGTATGGCGGACATGCCGTGATCTCCGTCGGCCATAGCCATCCCACTTATGTGAAGGCTATCTCCGAACAAGTCGGCAAGTTAGGATTCTATTCCAACTCTGTCATCAACAGCCTTCAGCAGAAGTTAGCAGACAAGTTAGGTAAAGCCTGCGGCTACGACGACTACTCGCTGTTCCTGATTAACTCGGGAGCCGAAGCAAACGAAAATGCCCTGAAGTTAGCTTCTTTCCATAACGGCAAGAAGCGGGTGATCGCCTTCAAACACGCGTTTCACGGACGCACATCGGCAGCCGTACGCGTGACCGATAACCCGAAGATCATCGCACCGGTAAATGAAGACCTGGCTGTAACCTACGTGCCCCTGAACGATGCAGCAGCCGTAGAAGCAGAACTGAAAAAAGGCGATGTATCCTCGGTTATCATCGAAGGGATCCAGGGTGTAGGCGGTATCCAACTGCCAACAGATTCCTTCATGCAGGAACTGCGTGCCTTGTGTACGAAATATGAAGCCTGCCTGATCCTGGATGAAATCCAATCCGGTTACGGACGTAGCGGAAAGTTCTTTGCCCACCAGTATGCAGGGATCAAGCCGGATCTGATCACGGTTGCCAAAGGTATCGGCAACGGTTTTCCGATGAGCGGATTACTGATCAGCCCGATGTTCAAGCCTGTATATGGTATGTTGGGAACGACATTCGGAGGTAACCATCTGGCATGTGCGGCAGCCATCGCCGTACTGGATATTATGGAAGATGAGAAGCTGATCGACAATGCGGCCAAAGTGGGTGCATACCTGCTGGAAGAACTGCACAAACTTCCAGGTATCAAGGAAATTCGCGGACGAGGCCTGATGATCGGTATCGAGTTTGAAGAGTCGATCAAGGAAGTGCGCAGCAAACTGCTGTTCGAAGAGAAGGTCTTCACGGGTGTTGCCGGAACAAATACGATCCGTCTGCTCCCTCCTCTTTGTCTGACGATAGACGAGGCGAAAGAGTTCCTGGTTCGTTTCCGCAAGGTGCTGAATGCCTGAAAATAAAAGAGGGCGATTCACGAACCGCCCCTACAATATTTAATTGTGTCTTTATTAAAAAAGCTCCACCCCGGAAGTTCCGGAAGGTGGAGCTTTTGCTATATCATTATTACAATCTAACTCTTATCAATTGAATTTCTCAACTGTATAAGTGAAGATCAGGGTTGAACCGGCAGGGATTCCCCTGTTGTCATAATATCCATATCCTAAATAAGCCGGTATAATAGCTTCAACCCGTTCACCGACTGTGTTTTCTAACAAGATAGCACCCAAACCGGGAACTACCCCTACCGGAGTAAGCGGCATCGACATTTCCGGCTGAAAGTTAGTATTATTAATAAAATCGCCTTTCAATGTCACTGTGATAGTAGTCTGTCTCGTCGGCTTCTCCATCTCCGTTCCTTCCTTGCTCAACACACGATACAATGCGGTATCGCCACCTAAAACCACCTGTTTATAAAGCAATTCCCCGTCCTCACCCTTAAGGGCTTTCTTCTCGCGGATATAATCGCGGTTCTTTTCGAAATAGGCGATCTGCTCGGCAGAAAAGTTGTTGTCATCATCTCCACAGGCTGTAAACCCAATCAGCAATACCATCATCAAACAGGCTGCCGCATAAATAGTTCTCTTCATTTGTTCTTCAGTCTTTTATTGTTTTGAAGGCACAAAGATAACATTCAGAGCAATACGGCGCAAATGGGAAAGATCAGTTTACAACAAAGCTATAGCTCCCGTTCCCAAACATTATTTCCCATTATTTCACAATCGGATCCCCCACTTTCCCGACAAAAATAATCGTGTTCGTGCTGACTTCTGTTATGAAGAATGCAAAAGGACGGTTGAAATCGACTTGCAAAGCAGGAGGCATATCATCTGTAGCCCCTCCTACCCCCGTTACTACAGAGGCTTCCGTCCCGTTCTCATCGACATGAATCACCGAACGCTGCTTAACCCAAGAAATATATAGACCTGCATTGCACATTTTTGAAAAATCAGCTTTTGATGTAAAGGCATCTCCAATTCCCAACACCTTCAGAACATTATGCAACTTTCCATCTTCATAATCGATATCGAATTTGGGTAATGCAAACGTAACCGAATAACCCATTTCCTGTGCTTTCCATTCATTCCATTGCTCCGAGGTCAAATTTCCTAACAGTTCTTCGATGGGGACCGTCCGGTCGGCAGGCAGCAAGAGCTGCATATTAAATGCCCCATTCCCGTAAGGGAGCGAGACGATAATGGCATCGTCTGTAGAAACACATGCCAAAACTTTATGCATCTTCATCATCGGCACTCTGATCGGCGATCCATCCTTCCGTACGAAAACTTGCATCTGGGTTTCAGACGGTTCAAAAGGATATTTCCATTTGCCTTTAAAGTAGAGGGCATTCAGAAGCAAGACTTTCAAGCTGCTAATTTCGTCCACTTCTACAAATTCCGGTATCATCCCTTTCGTTTTCTCTTTACACCACCCGTTGATTGCATCCGCACTTTTTTGGTCGAAATCTTCATCCGCTTTTAGCAAGGCATCGTAATAGGTCTGGTTCATCTGTTTGAAATCCGGCAGGAAGTTCCAGCCTTTCGCCATCCAGATACTGTTTGCGTTGAGGAATGTAGTCGTGTTGTCCAAATCCGGCAAAGCGATTCGCATGGTTTGCATATACCGGTTGATACTTTCATTGTCCATTCCTCCGAAACCCAAAACTTCTTGCATTTGCTTGTATGTCTCACCATCCGCCCCGTTCAGCACCATACCCAATACAAAAGAAAGGCTTAACGGGGATATTGCATAATTCTTGATCTCCGGTTCCTTTTTTTCTCTTTCCTGTGCAAATGCACGGATGAAATCAAAAGCAAAATCCTGAACCTGATCGTTGACTTGTCGTTCTTCAGCCGTCAACTCGATATCGACCCGTTCTTTCGGGATATTCGGTGAATCTTCATTATCCGAACACCCCGCAAACAGAGCGATAAGTAAAATAAAAGGAATTAAATTTGTTTTCATGGACGTACGTTTTTGATGATCATTTGTGATTGACCAAAATTATAATCTTCAGAAGGATCAGGATACCCTTCACCAATAACAGGATGTGAAGGTGTAAATATACCGCTTTCAAAGTACCCGTCTCCAATACGGGAATACCACCCCCAATTACAATGAACTAAATTCTGAACCGGAGTAGTTTCACCTATACATCTGTAACCTACTACACAATTCAAAGAATTGCTATACACAACACCTATCTGATGCGTTAATTTACTCCTTCTATAATATCCGTCAATAATCCATGCATGCCCCTCATCATTAACTGTTCGTCCTTGTGTATACACAAGTCTATTATTAGCCAAATCAGAATATACATCATTCCAATTATAAGAGACAGCACCGCCGGTTTTATAATGAAATATATTTTCGAGTGCAGCTTTAGCATTGCTAATGAGAGAACCGCTTCCATCATCAATTGGATTTCCACATCCATAATCCATATCAACGGCATCGGCAACCCCTCTCAAAAAAGGAGCGTAGGTAGATGATAATGTACCGTAATTAACAGAATAAGAAACTCCTTTCGCCGTAAAACTACCCGGATATTGATTATAAGCCAAAATATGAGCAACTGCTATCGCCACACATCCGACCAAAGCATTGGAACATCCAGGCCTAGAAGGAATATTAACATTGTAAGGATATCCTTGATGCCAACGGACACCATTATATAACGGTCCGTTCTGTCCCTCAAGAATCCAATCGCCTTCGGTGATATTGTAAACATCGATAATCCGGTTATTGGCCGAATTGTCTATGTCATAACCTGTGCCATCCACTACTGTAGCCAAAGAATCATACTGGCAATCGCCGAAAGCCTTTGTCCGGACAAGCAACGAGGCTACATCCAGATGCTGATTAAGGCTATCGAGCATCTGTTGGTATTCTTCCATCTTCTGATTTACATAATTCGGGATTGAGTTTAACACATAAGCCAGCCCGTCATGTATTTCTCCCGGCGTAATATTCCCATTATCCGAATATCCCAATACAGTCGGGATGCGCGTATCTTGAGAAATGATAGAAAAGCCCTGATTGTCTTCATAATTTACAACATAAATATAATCGGCATATTCCTCTGTACTTTTCGTCCGAGGTGCTTCATAGACAAAATGGCTCAACGGCAAAATTTCTTTAATTACTTTTTCACTACTTTTTGTTTGTTCCTTATTAAATGTATTAGGTAATAATTTCGCTATTGATTCTATTGAATCCATAGGGATGGCATGAGAGAGAGTCGATGCAAGAATAGCACCATCATTCACATTTGTAACCGGAACAATCGAATTCCGTTCCAAATCACTTTGGGTACAACCAAATACGAATACCAACAATGTGGTAGCCAACAAGTGTCCCATAAATTTTAAATCAAAGAGCCTTTTCATACTTGGTAAACATTAAAATTCAATGCTTAAATATAATTATAAAACTCTTTCAAAAATGCCAATAAATGACACAAAAACATAGATAAATGATTTATCCCATTGCATCAACCCCATGCCAAGCGAACAAAATCAATCCACGACAAAGCTATAGCTCCCTGAACCGATCTTTCCGGCATACAGGAACGGTTCGCCTTTTACGCGGGAAACCTTTACAGGAGTCCCGTTTTTCGTTACAGCATACTTACCGGAGGGAAGCGGCAGATAAACTTCAGCGGACATATTGGCCGGGATCGTCACTTTCAGCGTATAGGAGTCAGCCTTGTTTTCAACAGACATCCGAACGCCACCCCGGATCGTCGGGACCGTAGCTTCAGCCCAGTCCAAAGAGGCAAGTTGCGGTTTGATACGGATCGTACCGAAACCCGGCGTCAGCGGTTCGACACCCATCAGACGGCGCGGGATGATATTAGCCGGGGCAGCACCCCAGACATGGTTCCAGTCCTGGTTCGGTTTATATTTGTTATCCCAGGCTTCGAGCGAGATGGTCGAGCCGACACGGATCATATTATACCAGCTCCGGTCGTCCGTTTTCGTCAGCATATGCAAGGCATATTCGGCATCATTCGCTTCATAGAGGGCATCCATCAGGAATTGCGAGCCATAGACGCTGCAAGCCATACCACGGGTTTGGAGAAAGCGGGCAACCCCTTCTTTCTTCCCTGCCGGAACCAGGTCGAACGTCAGCGGAAACATATTGCCATGCAGGGACGCATGTTCGGTATCGGCAGCCAGCCCATCGATGAAATACCCTTTACGGGCGTTGAAGAAAGAACGGGTGTATAACTTCCTGAAAGCCTCCGATTCGGAAGTAAAGAAAGCAGCGTCCTCCGTCTTGTCGAGCACGCCGGCAATACGCCCCATCAGCTTCAGGGCTTCATAATGCCAGGCATTCGTTACGGCGTTATAGTCGGTAAAGACAAATCCGTCGGATTCTCCCCCCTCCTGTTTTCCTAAACCGAGGATACCGGTATGAGGCCAATCGACGATATCCCGTATCTTATCTTTAAAACGAATGGATTTCAGAAAAGCATCCGTCTGCAAGCCGGTTGTCGTACTGATCAAACCGTTTTTCTCACGAAGCTGCAACAAGGTACGGGCTTTCAAGATATCATAGCTTGCCTCCAACGAACGGCTGTCGCCCGTGTACAGATAATCATACCAGGCAATCGACACAGCCTGCAATATCCACTCGGTAGGCCAGGTAGGATATTGCAACAAGTATTCATGCGAACGCCGTGCTATCGCATATTCGCGATCCACGCCATAATGGCAAAGCTGGTTGATCAGGGCATCCGCCTCATACGGGATTCGTTCGCGATCCCCATCCACATAAATACCTGTAAAAGAGGTTGCACGGACTGAATATTTACACAGGTCCCAAATCTGGTTCAGCGTATCATTGGAACAACGGAAAGAGGAAGCCGTCTCGTCAAAAGGATAGTGCACCGTTTCGCGGACAACAGCAGCAGACGGTAAAGCGCCCTCATATCCTTCAATCTCACAATAGCGGAAAGGCATTACCTCGCCGACATACTCCGGCATCAGCACAGCTGCCGAACCGGTATTCCGTCTGTCTTTATCGATCTTGATCCGGTACGTATTGGTCCCCTTCATCAAAGCCAACGGATAGCGATGGTAACGGATCGTTGACTTTCCCGGATCGCGCAGGATACGTCCGTTTTCCAGGCACTCTCCCAGGTGTACGATCACCGAATCGCATCTCCCGTCCGACGTTAGCGTCAGCACTAATTGTCCGAAAGCATCCTTACCGAAGTCGATCAGTCGCGTACCGGAACCAAGTTCCTTCACACCGGCCGGATATTCCATTGTTTTCACCTGCGGATAGTAAGTCGTTTCATATTCGGACAGGCGGTCGGCTGTGCGGAATGCTTTCACCTCAGACCAGTCGCTTTCGCCTTCGGTATTCGTTGTTGTCTTCACCCGCCAGAAGTAGGCAGTGCCGGGTTTCAATGCCTCACCGGCATAACGGACAGCCACCGAACGGTCACTTCCGACCTCCCCGCTATCCCATACATTGCCTTTTCCGGCGGCGGCATCAGCCGGGTTATCAGCCACGATCAACCGGTAGGCCGTCTGGCACGTCCCCTCGGTTTCACCGGGCACGATCCATGAAAAGGCGGGATGCGCCGAACGTATGGCGGCATATTGCAGGGGTTCTATCGCAACATCGAGTTTCCAGACCGGCAGGTTCGACGCATAGCCGTTCTGCCAGGTCCGTTCAGTATGTTCAATCAGATCAGTCATTAGCCCGGAAGGCTTCCTGTCAGCAGCCTGCAGGCAAAACGCAGAAAGGGCGCAAGAGGCAAACAGGGTGAATCGGTTCAATAATTTACTCATGGTATTCTTCTTTTTGTGATTTGAGGACAAAGGTAAAATGAGTGAAAGAATTGTCTATTCTTATATCTGACATTTTTCTTTTTAAATATGGGAAAGAAGAGCATGTTGCACAAAAGCATTATATTCCCAATGCGCCAAGTTAATTTTTTTCTGTTACATAAACATTTAAATTCTTTCTTTTGTCCATCTCGTAAAACATTCCGTTCTTTGCAGGCAGCAAACTATTAAAACTAATATACATGAAACTAAACAAACTCATTCTTCCGGTAGCCTGCATACTGTTTGCCGGAAATGTCTGTATGGCACAAATCATGCCTTGGGAAAACCGGACGGAGACGGACAATGATCCGTTTGCCAAAAGCGAAACAGCCAAAACGCAAGGCAAGCTGCATCTCGAAGATGTCGTAGCCGGACGGTTGGTGCAGACCAGAGGAATCGGCGCCATGAACTGGATGAAAGACGGCGAACGCTACAGCCGGATGGAACCGAACACCGAGACAGGCGGCATGGACATCGTTGCCTACCGAGCCAAAGACAACCGGCGCGAAGTCATCATCCCCTCGTCCATGTTTATCAATAAAGAGACAGGAAAACCGATCGCCATCCGCAGCATCTCCTGGAGTGCCGACAATGAGAAGGTTCTGATATATACCAATACCCAGCGGGTATGGCGCTACGACACACGAGGCGACTACTGGGTGCTGAGTTTGAAAGACGGTTCACTCCGCAGGTTGGGTAAAGGGCTGCCCGAATCGTCCATGATGTTCGCCAAGTTCTCTCCCGACGGAACGCGTGTGGCCTATGTATCACGCAACAATCTATATGTGGAAGACATCGCCTCCGGCCAGGTCACAAAGTTGACACACGACGGAAGCGATACGATCGTGAACGGGACATTCGACTGGGTGTATGAAGAAGAGTTCGCCTGCCGCGACGGTTTCCGCTGGAGTCCGGACGGACAGTACATCGCCTATTGGCAGAGCGATACGAAAGGGACGGGCGTGTTCGACATCATCAACAATGTAGATTCCATCTATCCGACCATCCTGCATTTCCCTTACCCGAAGGCAGGATGCACGAACTCGGCTGTCAAAGTGGGCTATCTGCCGGTGGCCGGCGGAGCGACTACCTGGGTGGAGATTCCGGGCGACCCGCGTAATAACTATATCCCGCGTATGGAATTTATCCCCGGAAGCAACGAACTGTTTATCCAGCAGTTGAACCGCCCGCAGAATACGAATAAGGTCTGGATTGCCCGCATCGGCAGTGCCACGCCTGAAAATATATTTACCGACACGGATGCCGCCTGGTTAGACACGAACGACAATATCCAGTGGTTGAAAGACAACACCTGGTTCACATGGGAAAGCGAACGCGACGGCTGGCGCCATCTCTACCGCATCAGCCGCGACGGGAAAGAGATTCTGCCCATTACGAAAGGCGATTTCGATTACATCTCGCCGGTCGGGACAGACCTTCAAAAAGGGTTAGTCTACTTCATTGCTTCTCCGGATAACTTCACGCAGCGTTATCTGTACAGCGCTAACCTGTTCGGCAAAGGCGATGTGAAACGCCTCAGCCCGGCGGACCAACCGGGACAGCACCGCTATAATATGTCACCCACCGGTAAATGGGCCGTCCACACCTATAGCAATGCGGCTACCCCTTCGGTGATCGATATGGTTTCTTTCCCCAAACACCAGTCCGTACGGGTCATTGAGGACAACGCCAAGGCACGCGAACAATATGCAGCCCTCGGCCTGAATCCGAAAGAGTTTGTCAAAGTGACATCGGGCGACCTCACGCTGGATGCCTGGATGATCAAGCCTGTCAATTTCGATGCGACAAAGAAATATCCCGTTATCATAGAAGTCTATGGCGAACCGGCAAGCTCAACGGTACAGGATGTATGGGGAGGCGGCGACCTGTGGAACCAGTATATCGCCAACCTCGGATACATCGTGGTCAGCATCGACAACCGCGGAGCCAATACACCGCGCGGACGCGAATGGCGCAAGTGTATCTATGGCGAAGTCGGTACGTTTGCTTCTGAAGACCAGGCACGCGGCATCCAGGATATGGCACGCCGTTATCCGTTTATCGACACCGCCCGCATCGGCATCACCGGATGGAGCGGCGGAGGAAGCCAGACGCTGAACTCCATGTTCCGTTATCCGGAGGTATTCCACACGGGTATCGCCATCGCTTTCGTCGCCGACCAGCGCACCTACGATACGATCTACCAGGAACGTTATATGAATACGCCGCAGAACAACCCGGACGGCTACCGCAAAGGTTCGCCGATCACATACGCATCCGGTCTGAAGGGCAATCTGCTGCTGATACACGGCACAGGTGATGACAACGTTCATTACCAGAACTGCGAAATGCTGGTGAACGAGTTGGTGAAACACGGCAAGATGTTCAGCCAGGTCAGCTACCCGATGCGTAGCCACGGCATATACGAACGTCCGGGAACGACGCTCCACCTGCGCATGACAATGGCTAAATACTGGCTCGACCACCTGCCGGCCGGCGGCAAATAACAAACAAGCAGATATACAGTAATAGTTCGACATGAAACAATTAGCGGAATATTTCCTGATCTTTATCGGGATATTTGCTTTCTATTCTCCGGCCCAGGCACAGTTGATCGAAAAGGCTGAAAAGCTGATCCAGACAGCCATCAACGAGCCTCACCCCGATTCTCTTCCGACAGTCTCGGCTGACACGCTGACTGTCGAAGAGCGTCACCGCCTGGATTCGATCCGTATCCAGGAGATGACATTACAGCTACAGGAAATGAGGCTGAACGAGATTGTTCTGCGCACAGAATTAGATGACGCACACAACCGAAATCTGGCAACCGATTCACTGAAACGCGTAGAGCAACGTCGCAGTATAGACTCGCTCCGTGCCCTCACGCCCGGCGTACCGGTCTTGGTGGATGGCGACACGCTTTTCACCTTGTATGCCAAGCGGGGCGGACATTCAGCCCTCGACCGTGCAGCGAGCGTCAACGACATCATCCTGAAGATCGGGAAAGACCGCAAGCTGCACAAAGATTCGGTCTATACGTTCGACAGCGAGTATTACGTCGACATCATGTATGGCGACAAAGTGATCGCCAGCATTACCGACCAGGATGCGCTTTGGCAGAACACGACACGCCAGGAGTTGGCACAGCAATATGTGCCCGTCATTGCCGAAAAAATCAAGGAGCTGAAAGAGGAAAACAGCCTGTTGCAGGTTGCCAAGCGGGCAGCACTTTTCGTGTTGGTCCTGGCCATCCAATATCTGCTGTTCCGCGTGACAAACTACCTTTTCCGGAAGCTGCGCCGGCAGATCATACGGCTCAAGCAACAACGGCTGAAATCGATCGTCATCCGCGATTACGAGTTTCTGAATACACACCGGCAAGGGCGTATTCTGATATTCTTCAGCAATATATGCCGGTATATCGTCCTGCTGATACAGTTGATGTTCAGTGTCCCGATGCTGTTCGCCATCTTCCCGCAAACAGAGAAACTGGCACTCAGGATATTCATCTATATCATGGAACCGGTCAAAATGGTTTTCAAATCGATCATAGAGTACATCCCGAACCTGTTCATCATTCTGGTAATCTGGTACTGTATCAAGTATATCATAAAGGGAATGCAATACATCGCCAACGAGATCGAGAACGAAAAGCTGAAGATCACCGGCTTCTACCCGGACTGGGCGCAACCGACGTTTAATATCATCCGCTTTTTGCTCTACGCCTTTATGATCGCAATGGTCTATCCTTATCTGCCGGGATCCAAATCCGGTGTGTTCCAGGGGATATCGGTATTTGTAGGTTTGATTATCTCACTCGGTTCCAGTACGGTGATCGGGAATATCATTGCCGGACTTGTCATCACCTATATGCGCCCCTTCAAGCTGGGTGACCGTATCAAGCTGAACGAGACAACCGGTAACGTAATCGAAAAGACACCTTTCGTCACCCGCTTGCGTACGCCCAAGAATGAAGTGGTGACGATACCGAATGCCTTTATCATGTCGTCCCACACCGTCAACTACAGCGCTTCGGCACGCCAGTTCGGACTTATCATCCACACGACAGTGACGATTGGTTATGACGCACCCTGGCGACAGGTCCACCAATTGTTGATAAATGCAGCCCGTTCCACCCCTGGCGTTCTGGCTCATCCGAAACCATTCGTGTTGGAGACTGAACTACAGGACTATTATCCTTGTTATCAGATCAACGCTTACATCAGAGATGCCGACCGACTGGCACAGATCACCTCCGATCTGCACCAGAATATCCAGGACACCTTCAACGAAGCCGGTGTCGAAATCATGTCACCACACTACTTTGCCAGCCGCGACGGAAGTGCCACGACAATCCCGGAAGACTATCTGAAAAATAAATAAAAGGAGCTTTTCCCCGAAATAGTTAAAAAGACTCTCTGCAAAAACAAAATGCAGGGGGTCTTTTGTTATAATTCCAAAAGTCACTAAATCATCAAATAAAAGCAGAATAATGAAAAAGTATTTTATCGCAGTAGCAGCACTGGCATTTTTGGCTGCA
This sequence comes from Parabacteroides acidifaciens, assembly GCF_003363715.1. Taxonomy (GTDB): domain Bacteria; phylum Bacteroidota; class Bacteroidia; order Bacteroidales; family Tannerellaceae; genus Parabacteroides; species Parabacteroides acidifaciens. The sequence continues at coordinate 126,170 of NZ_QREV01000002.1, read as the reverse complement.
TGTAGCGGGAAAGCAGCAAAAGACGCTCCCGTATTAGTAGAAGAAGAAAGTCTTGCCGTAGCCGAAGCAGCTCCTGACGCTCCTTCCCTTCCGGAATTACCGGTTGTAAAGGCTAAGCCTGCAAAACCGATCAATATGCGTGACTCCCTGAAAACGGATCCGAAAAAGGGTGCAGTCGTACAGAAAAAATATAAAGGCACGGTTCCGGCTGCCGATGGTCCCGGTATTGTTTATGATCTGACTCTGTATTATCAGCAGGATAGCGATGATGGTGTTTACGAACTGGATGCCACTTATCTGGAAGCGGAGAACAACAAAGACCAGACGTTTACTTCCACCGGCAAGCGCAAAGTGAAGAAAGGCACTCCGGCCGATGCAAGCGCAATTGTATATGAACTGATCCCAAGCGACGGTAGCATGGTCTTCTATTTCCAGGCAGAAGGCGACAGCCTGACAATGTTGAACCAGGATTTGCAGAAGGCTGCTTCCGATCTCAATTATACGCTGACACTCGTACAATAGATAAAACATCTTCGCTACACATCTTTATATAAAAAAACAGAGGCTTCTCCCGTTCCTATGGGATAGCCTCTGTTTTTTTATATGGATTCCGTCTCTGTTTATTTAATACCTAATTTAGCCTTGATAGCTTTAGGAAGTGCATCTTTGTGAACAACGATGTTCATGGTTTTGTAACGGACAAAAGCCTTGGAAGCATACCAGGTTCCTTTATATTTGTTATCCGTACCCCAAGAGTTCTTCACCATATAGTAGTCATTACCTTCCTGATCTTTCGCAATACCATAGATCTGCATACCATGGTCGTCTGTCGTTTCGTAGTTATCATAAGCCAACTGACGTTCTGCCTGCGTGCACCATTTCTGTGGTTGGGGCTTCGTATTCAGTTTCTTTTCTTCCGGTTTCATTTTCAACCAATGAGCCATGTCAGAGCCACTCAGTTCCTGGATCTTTTCACCATCAGGCATAACAGCTACACCATCGCGAGTAAAGCCGGCTTCGCTCACATCAGCTCCCCAAGCAATCGTATAACCGGTATTAACGGCATTGTCAAATACTTCCATCAGTTCGTCGATTGGCAAATTGTAAGACATACCATGACGCCAGTTATCCTGGACTTCGATCGGGAACTCCGTATAGAACGGACGATGCGTATAAGACGTCAAAGACACATAGTCAGAAGGATTCAGACCTGTAGATTCATAGAATGACTTCGGAGTATATTCCTTTCCTTTATAAGTGAACTTTTCGGGAGCTTTGCCCAAATATATTTCATGAACGGCAGCAACCGCCTTTTTCCACAACATAGCGTTATTGTCGTCCGACTGCAATTTACGCAGTCTGCCTTTGGCAACAGCTGCCACCATTGCATCCGTAAGAGCGGAAAGTTCGGTATGATTGCTCAATGTATCGCCATACATCACGCCCGGACGCATCTCTGCTTCCGGAACCAGTCCGAATGTTTTCATGCCATACATGACATCATAGAAAGAACCTCCCTGTGAGAAAGATACATCTCCATGAGTACGCACGGCTGCATCTGCACGATCCAGATAAGTATTGTAAACTATATACATTTCGGATAGATCATATTCCCCCTTTCCCATACGAAGCAATTCCGATTCCAGGAATGCCATCGTTGAATAACACCAGCAGGTTCCGGCACGATTCTGATTTTTAACCGAGGTTATCGGGTTTTCCTTTACCGTCGTAAACACAAAGCCTTCTTCATTGTCTTTCTTCTCCGAATCCTGTGCATGAATGGTTGCAGACATCGTCATGGCGAACAGCATACCAACTGCAAAAATTGTCTTTTTCATGTAAATCTGTTTATATTTTGTTATAAGATTAATTCTGATGGGCAAAGATACTATTTTAATTGACAACGGACAATGAACTATTGACAATTAAATTCATATCTTTGTAACCCTTAATAATTAGTAATTAAAAAGACATGAAAATAACGATTATCGGCGCCGGAAACATTGGGGGCGCTATTGCACGGGGACTGGCAAAAGGAAACAGGTTCAAAGCATCCGACATCACTTGTACAGCACAGTCGGAGGCTACTTTGGAGAAAATGAAAAAGGCTGATCCCGACTTTGTCCTGTCGCTGGACAATGTGGAAGCGGTAAAAGAAGCCGACATTATCGTTATCGCCGTTAAGCCGTGGCGCGTCGAAGAGATTGTCGACCAGATCAAAGGCGTGCTCAATTACGACAAACAGATAATCGTTTCTGTCGCCGCCGGTATCACGTTCGACCTGTTGAACACCTATCTGACTAAAAACACAGGTTTCGACGATTGCCTGGCCACTCCGACGATTTTCCGTATCATGCCGAATACAGCCATCGAAGTACTCAGCAGCATGACATTCGTCGCTGCCCGTAATGCCTCCAAAGAACAGACAGACCTGATCATCGATATCTTTAATGAATTGGGAAATGCGATGCTGGTGGAAGAACGCCTGATGTCAGCCGGAACAGCCCTGGCTTCCAGCGGTATCGCCTTTGCCCTGCGCTATATCCGTGCCGCAATCGAAGGCGGTGTCGAATTGGGTTTCTACCCGAAGCAAGCGCAGGAAATCGTAGTCCATACCGTGAAAGGCGCAGTCGACCTGTTGTTAGAAAACAAAAGCAACCCGGAAATGGAAATCGACAAGGTCACGACACCGGGCGGTATCACGATTAAAGGTTTGAACGAAATGGAACTTTCCGGCTTCACCTCCTCGGTTATACGGGGATTGAAGGCGAGCAAATAATTTAGGCACAGATCTTACAGAATCCGTGCCTAAAAATTGTATCGAAAGACTTTTAGCCTCACTTATTTCTTTGCCGCTTTCCGGCGATCCAGTTCTAACTTCAGCATACGGAGCTCGCGGCTGGTCTGCCCGGCTACGGAAGTATTTTCCTCAGCACGGCGGATCAAGTAGGGCAATACGTCCCGCACTTTTGCATACGGCACATACTTGGTAACACGATATCCTTCATGGGCCAGGTTGAATGAGATATTATCGCTCATCCCCAATAACTGTGCAAAGAAGATGCGCGGATCATCCCGTTTCAAGCCCTTTTCGTCAATCAGCTTGGCCAGCATATAGTTGCTCTCTTCATTATGGGTCCCCATAAACATCTCGAAATGTTCGAGGTGATCCATTGTGAAGCGGACAGCTTCGTTATAATTATCATCCGTCGCCTTCTTGTCCTTGCAAATCGGGTCGGGATAACCCAAAGCGGCTGCCCGGGCACGTTCGGCTTCCATATAAGCACCCCGCACAAACTTAACGCCGGCGATATAGCCTTTCTCTTTCGCATCGTCCAGGATACGGCGCAGATACGGCATACGGTCATGGCGGTACATCTGTAAGGTGGCAAATACAATAGCACGTTTCTTATTGAACTTGCGCATGGCTTCGTCGGTCAGTTCGTCCAACGCATCCTGGAAACAATAGTCTTCCGCATCGACAATCAGGCGGACATCATTCTCGTAAGCGCGCTGGCAGAAAGCCATAAAGCGTTCCTTGAATTCACGGAATGCCTTTACCTCTTCAATCGTCAGCTCTTCCCGTTTTTCGGATGCTTTGGCAAGCAGTTCGTCCGTTACGATCGTGGAAGGTTTGAACACGGCATACGCCAGGTTATCATTGCCTTTTGCAAAATCGATCGAACGGATCGTCTCTTCAAAAGTGGCCTGTATGCCTTCGGGCGTCTGCTCACCTTCGGCAGAGAAGTCGAGCGTCGAACGGACGTTGAACTTCCGCAGGTGGTCGATCGCTTTCGTGCAATCCTGCAAGGTCTCGCCACCTACAAATTGTTTGTACAAGGTCGGCTTTACGGCCCATGCCAAAGGAAAATGAATGTTCAAAGCAATGTTACTCGCTACGCTGGCGCATTTAACTAACCAAGGGTACTTGATTGTATTGAACAGCAAATAAGCATTTTTCAGCTCAGACTGCGATTTGGCAGAGAAAGCGATTTCAGTGTTATCAAAGTCTAACATGGTATTATATTTAGTCTGTTATTTTTCTCCCAGGAACGGATAACCGTAGCTTGTCGGCGGAACCAGCGCTTCTTTGATGCAGCGGGCATTTGTCCAACGGATCAGGTTCAACGGGCCACCGGCCTTATCGTTCGTACCGGACGCGCGCGAACCGCCAAACGGTTGCTGGGCAATAACGGCACCTGTCGGTTTGTCGTTGATATAGAAGTTTCCTGCTGCATAACGCAATTTATTAAATGCCATGTCGATCGCATAGCGGTCGCGTGCAAAGATAGAACCTGTCAGGCCGTACGGGGAAGTGCGGTCGCAGAGTTCGAGCGTTTCTTCATATTTGGCATCGTCGTACACATAAATCGTGATGACCGGGCCGAAGATTTCTTCCACCATGCTCTTGAACATCGGGTCTGTAGTCTGGATAACAGTCGGCTCGACAAAGTAACCGACGGACTTGTCGCCGTTGCCGCCGAATACGATCTCTGCATCCGGAGATTGTTTTGCATAGTTGATATAGCTCATGATGTTGTCGAACGAAGCCTCGTCGATTACAGCATTGATAAAGTTCGTGAAGTCCTGGACATCCCCCATCTTGATTTCTTTCAGCATATCGCCCACATAATCTTTCACCTCTTTCCAGAGTGAAGCCGGGATATAGGCACGTGAACCGGCCGAACATTTCTGTCCCTGATATTCGAATGCACCACGCACGATGGCTGTTGCCACATCCAAAGCCGGAGCAGAAGGATGAACAAAGATAAAGTTCTTACCGCCTGTCTCACCGACGATCTTCGGATAAGATTTGTAGTTACCTAAGTTTTCACCAATCTGGCGCCACAATGTATTAAAGGTAGAAGTAGAACCTGTGAAGTGGAAACCACCCAAGTCGCGGCTGGCTGTCACCACCTTGCCAATCACACTTCCCTGTCCCGGTATAAAGTTGACAACGCCGTCGGGCAAACCTGCTTCCTGGAATACTTTCATCAGGAGGTAGTTGGAATGGATAGCGGTCGTAGACGGTTTCCAGACAGCCACATTACCCATCATAGCCGGAGCCATGTTCAGGTTGGAAGCAATAGATGTGAAGTTGAACGGCGTGAGCGAAAACACAAAGCCTTCCAAAGCACGGTATTCCATCCGGTTCAGGATGCCGGTTTCCGAATAAGGCTGGTCGGCATAGACCTGGCTGGCATAGAAGGTGCTGAAACGCAGGAAGTCGATCAACTCGCAAGGAGCGTCGATTTCTGCCTGGAACGGGTTCTTACTCTGCCCCAACATCACGGATGCATTCAACAAATAACGATACTTGGTCGACAACAATTCAGCCACGCGCAACATAACGGAAGCCCTTTCCACCCAGGGAAGTTCAGACCAATCCTTGTGCGCTTTCATTGCAGCATCGATAGCCATTTGCACCTCTTTTTCGCCGGCCTTGTGATAGGTAGCCAATACATGATGATGGTCATGCGGCATCACGACTTTACCGGTATTGCCGGTACGGATTTCTTTACCTCCGATTACCAAAGGGATATCCCATTCTTCTGAAGACAGCTGTGTTAGCGTTTTTTTCAAGGAAGATTTTTCACTGGAACCGGGGGCGTAAGCTTTTACCGGCTCATTAATAGGTTTAGGAAAGCTAAAAATTGCATTGTCCATAGTATTCTTGTTATTTAAGTGTTCAATAGCTGATTATTTCAGCGGCGTAAACATAATGAATAATTTTTTAATAGAAGAGAGCGAAGCGTTAAATTTAATTTAAAACAAAGTGTCACAAGATAGCCGCTCCCTATCAACTATTCACCTCATGCAGATGTTATCTTAGTATATTAATCATCTAAAATATAAGAATTATGGCAATAAAGAGTGTTTGGATAGAAGAAGACTGCATCGCTTGCGGCACTTGCGAAGGTATCTGCCCCGAAGTGTTCCAGGTAACCGACCGTTCGCACGTGAACGAAGGAGTGAACTTCAACGACTACGAAGAAGGCATCAAAGAAGCGGCCGAAAGCTGTCCGGTTAGCGTGATCAAATACGACTAAACGGATATAAGCGGGTGTGTCAAAAGTCCCATTTATAGCATCTGTGTCCTGGCGGGCTTGACCCGCCATCTCATACTAATCATTACAAATCAATTTAGTATAAGGTTGCGGGTCAAGCCCGCAATGACACGCTAAAGCGTTAGAACTTACTTTTGGCATACCCCTTAGAATATCCAAATCACATTATATTCCTCTTTTCTTATACATTTTGCTTTTTATTCCTATCTTTGGAGCATCATAAACATAATAATCAACGATATGAACGAACAGATAAAACAAATTGCAGAACGTCTGGCCGGCCTCAGGGATGCTTTAGAGATTACTCCCGAGGAAATAGCCAAAGTCTGTAACCTGACTCCGGAGCAATATATGGAGTTAGAAAGCGGCACAGTCGATATTTCCGTTAGCGTGCTGCACCAGATTTCACAGGCCTACGGTGTGGAACTGACAACCCTGATGTTTGGCGACGAACCAAAGATGAGCAGTTATTTTATCACCCGCAGAGGGAAAGGCGTTGCCGTAGAGCGCACCAAAGCATACAAATACCAGTCGCTTGCCGCCGGTTTCGTCGGTCGCAAGGCAGATCCGTTCATGGTGACCGTCCATCCGACAGCGGAAGACGCACCGATCTACCTCAATTCGCATCCCGGACAAGAATACAACATGGTACTCAAAGGCCGCTTGCTTTTACAAATCAATAACAAGGAACTGATACTCGAAGAGGGCGACAGTATCTATTTCAACTCCGAACTGCCACACGGGATGAAGGCGCTCGACGGAGAAAAGGTCAGTTTCCTGGCCATCATCTTATAAATTGACAATGGACAATTGACAATGGACAATTAAAGGAACCATTGCCAGTTGCCAATCATTGTCAATTGTCAATTATCAATTGTCAATTAATTTAGTCATGTTAGAAAGATTCATAGACAAGACGACCTTTGAGTCGCAGGAAGATTTTATAAAGAATTTCAAGATAAAAGTCCCGGAGAACTTCAACTTCGGATATGACGTAGTAGATGCATGGGCGGAAGAAGAACCCGACAAAAAAGCATTATGCTGGACAAACGACCAGGGTGAGCACATCGACTTCACCTTTGCTGAACTGAAAAAATATACGGACCAGACAGCCTCCTATTTCCAGTCATTGGGGATCGGGCACGGCGACATGGTGATGCTGATACTGAAGCGTCGCTACGAATTCTGGTTCTCGATCATTGCCTTGCACAAATTAGGAGCCGTAGTCATTCCGGCAACCCACCTGCTGACAAAGAAAGACATCGTATATCGCGCCAATGCCGCCGATATCAAGATGATCGTCTGCGCCGGCGAAGAGGTGATCACGAAACATATCATAGACGCGATGCCCGACTCCCCTTCGGTGAAAACACTTGTTTCGATCGGCCCCGATATCCCGGAAGGGTTCGAAGATTTCCACAAAGGCATCCAGGACGCCGCTCCTTTTGTCCGCCCGGAACACCCGAACAGCACCGACGACATCTCGCTGATGTACTTCACCTCCGGCACGACCGGAAACCCGAAAATGGTGGCGCACGACTTTACCTATCCGCTCGGACACATCGTGACCGGCAGCTTCTGGCACAATCTGAACGAGGACAGCTTGCACCTGACCATTGCCGACACGGGCTGGGGCAAAGCCGTATGGGGAAAGCTCTACGGACAATGGATCGCCGGAGCAACCGTGTTCGTCTACGACCACGAGAAGTTCACGCCTGCCAATATGTTGCAGATCATACAGGATTACCATATCACCTCGCTCTGCGCACCTCCCACGATCTTCCGTTTCCTGATACGCGAAGACCTGACGAAATACGACCTGTCGTCACTCAAATACTGTACGATCGCAGGCGAGGCATTGAACCCCGCCGTGTTCGACACATTCTATAAACTGACAGGCATCAAACTGATGGAAGGTTTCGGACAGACCGAAACGACACTGACCGTCGCCACATTCCCCTGGATGGAGCCGAAACCCGGTTCGATGGGCGTTCCCAATCCGCAGTACGATGTCGACCTGCTGCGTCCGGACGGAACCCGTGCGGAAGACGGCGAGCAGGGACAGATCGTGATCCATACGACAGGCGGCAAGCCGATCGGCCTTTTCAAGGAATATTACCGCGATGCCGAACTCACGCACGAAGCCTGGCACGACGGACTGTACTACACGGGCGACGTGGCTTGGCGCGATGAAGACGGCTACCTCTGGTTTGTGGGCCGCGCCGACGATGTGATCAAGAGCTCCGGCTACCGTATCGGCCCGTTTGAAGTGGAAAGCGCCCTGATGACGCATCCGGCCGTAGTGGAATGTGCCATCACCGGCGTTCCCGACGAGATTCGCGGGCAGGTGGTAAAAGCAACCATCGTCTTGTCGAAGGAGTATAAAGACAAAGCCGGCGAAGAGCTGATCAAAGAGTTGCAGGACCATGTCAAGAGAGTGACAGCCCCGTACAAATATCCGCGTGTCGTAGAGTTCGTGGACGAATTGCCCAAGACCATCAGCGGCAAGATACGCCGTGTGGAGATACGCGACAAGGATACAAAATAAAAACACCCGGCAGGTGGCCACCGTCACCTCCGCAGAACTTTTGGATTAACTCCGTGCAAAAATACATTTTGTACGGAGTTTTTTTCTGCCGCATCCCACACAATCCTTGTCCGAACCGGGTCGAACAGCTGTTCGACGAGTGTGGGACAGCTGTCTGACCCGGGTCGAACAACTGTTTGACCTCCGTCGGACAAGGATTATGTGGAATGAAAAGAAAATCAGGTGCCTGCGGACAGGTAAAGATCCGGGAGTCCGGCAAAAATACCCCGGCAGCCGGTGGGAAAGAGGACGGCGGAGGACAATGCGTTTATTTCCGGCTTTCTTTACTGACATTCTGAAAGGATTTTTTATATTTGCAGAATAAGAAAATCATAAATATGGCATATCTGTTTACAAGAATAGCAGTAAAGATCGGCAGCAACGTGCTCACCCGCAAAGACGGCACGCTGGATATTACCCGGATGTCCGCTTTGGTGGACCAGGTGGCCGACCTGCATCGCGAAGGAGTCGAGGTCGTCCTCATCTCTTCCGGGGCAGTCGCCTCGGGACGCAGCGAGATAAAAGCCGGCAAGAAGCTGGACTCCGTCTCCGCCCGGCAGCTTTATTCCGCAGTCGGACAGGCGAAACTGATCAACCGCTATTACGAACTGTTCCGCGAACACGGCATGACTTGTGGCCAGGTGCTCACCACAAAGGAGAACTTCGGCAGCCGCACGCACTACCTCAACCAGAAGCATTGCATGGAGGTGATGCTCGAAAATAAAGTCATCCCCATCGTGAACGAAAACGACACGATATCGGTTACAGAACTGATGTTCACGGACAACGACGAGCTATCCGGGCTGATCGCCACCATGATGGGCATGGACGCCCTCATCATCCTGAGCAACATCGACGGGATATACAATGGCAATCCGTCCGACCCGACGGCAACCGTCATCCGCGAGATAAACGGGGGCAAGGAAGATTTGTCGGAATACGTGCAAGCCAGCAAGTCCTCGTTCGGCCGCGGCGGTATGCTGACGAAATGCAGCATTGCGCAGAAGGTGGCGGACGAAGGCATCACGGTCATCATCGCCAACGGCAAGAAAGACAACATCCTCGTGGACCTGCTCGCCAAAGGCAGCCAGACCGTCTGCACGCGCTTCATCCCTTCGGACAAGCCTGTCAGCAGCGTAAAGAAGTGGATTGCCCACTCCGAAGGCTTTGCCAAAGGCGAGATACACATCAACCGGGGTGCGGAAGAGGCGTTGCGGGCACCGAAGGCAACCAGCATCCTGTTGGTCGGCGTGACGCGGATTGCGGGCGATTTCGAGAAAGACGACATCGTGAAGATCATCAACGAAGCGGGCGTCCAGTTAGGCGTCGGCTGTGCCGGTTACGACAGTACGGAGGCACGCGCACTGATCGGTAGCCGGGATAAGAAACCGTTGATACATTACGATTATTTGTATCTGGATTAATAATAAAGAAGAGAGAGTATGAAAAAGTATTGGTTATCATTCGCATCCTTCCTGATGATTATCGTAGGACTGCTCAGAGGCGTTGGAGGCATCACCCTCCTGACACAAGGGGATAAACTGGATTTAGGGCTGCCTGTCACGGCAACGCCTGTCGAACTGAAGATTGCGGCCTACAGCCTGATTGCGGTGTGCTGCCTGCTTATCATCTCCGCCATCTGCCTGACGATACGCCGCCTCGTCTCCAACTATGCCTTCTGCTGGATAAGCCTCGGGCTGTTTCTGGTCGGCGGGCTTATCAACGGCTTCCTCCTGTTCGGCCATCCGTTAGGCAGCGGCCAGCTTATCAACTGGGGCGTCAGCTTCGTGATCGGGCTTTGCCTGGTGTTAGGGAAAGACGCCGTGCATCCTAAGTATATACAAAGTTACGAGAAGTAATCATGATAAACGAACTATTGCAACAAACGCTTGCCGCCTCGCGCCGGCTTGTCATGCTGGACGACGCGACTATCAATCGTGTCCTTCTCGATACGGCGGACGCGTTGATGTCACGCCAGGCCGAAGTGCTCGCCGCCAACGCGGAAGACCTCCGGCGCATGGACCCGGCGAATCCGAAATACGACCGTCTGAAGTTGACGGAAAAGCGTCTGGCGGGCATCGCCGGAGATATGAAGAACGTGGCTTCCCTCCCGTCGCCACTCGGCAGGCTGTTGAGCGAAACGGTGCGGCCGAACGGTATGGTGATACGGAAAGTGACCGTTCCCTTCGGTGTGATCGGCGTGATATACGAAGCCCGCCCGAACGTCACCTTCGACGTATTTTCCCTCTGCTTCAAGAGCGGGAATGCCTGCGTACTGAAAGGGGGCTCGGATGCGGATTGCTCGAACCGCGCTTTGGTTGCGATCATCCACGATGTGTTGGCTTCGCAGGGTATCGACGCGGCCATCTGCACCCTTCTCCCGCCCGACCGCGAGGCGACGACGGAGCTGTTGAACGCGGTCGGCCTGGTGGACCTCATCATCCCGCGCGGAAGCAGTTCGCTGATCAACTTTGTCCGCGACCATGCCCGCGTCCCGGTAATCGAGACCGGCGCCGGAATCTGCCATACCTATTTCGACAAGGAGGGCGACAAGGAGAAAGGCCGCGAGATCGTGAACAACGCCAAGACGCGCCGCGTCAGTGTCTGCAACGCACTGGACTGCCTGATCGTACACAGCGACCGGCTGGCGGACCTTCCTTATATATGTGGCAAGTTAGCAGACAGCAATGTCACGATCTATGCCGACGAACCGGCCTTCGCCGCCCTTGACGGACATTATCCTGCCGCCTTGCTCCAACCGGCTACGGCAGAGAGCTTCGGCACCGAGTTCTTAGACTACAAGATGTCGGTCCGCACCGTCGCCTCTCTCGATGAAGCATTGGCACACATCGCCCGCTACAGTTCGAAACACAGCGAAAGCATCGTCAGCGAGTCTGCCGAAGCCGTCCGCCGCTTCCAGCAAATGGTCGACGCCGCCTGCGTCTACGCCAACGTATCGACAGCCTTCACCGACGGCGCACAGTTCGGCTTCGGTGCCGAGATAGGCATTAGCACGCAGAAGCTACATGCCCGCGGGCCGATGGCGCTGCCGGAACTGACGACTTATAAATATATTATCGAAGGGGAGGGACAGACGAGAAAAGATTAATTATCTTTGTTTGCACAAAAGAGGAACGACTATGGCAACATCAGCAATCAGGAAATACCCCATCGGCATACAGAGCTTCGAGAAGCTCCGCCGCGGACAATATATATATGTAGACAAGACGAATCTGGTCTATCAGTTGGCTACGGCCGGCAATCCCTGTTTCCTGAGCCGTCCCCGCCGTTTCGGGAAGAGTTTGCTGCTTTCTACGTTCGAAGCCTACTTCTTAGGGAAGAAAGAGTTGTTCACCGGACTGGCTGTCGAACAGCTTGAGACGGAATGGGCGGTTCACCCGGTATTCCATCTCGATCTCAACGCCGAACGTTACGACAGTGTAGAGGAGCTGGACAATATGCTTGAAAGCCAGCTTTCCCGATGGGAACAAACATACGGGATCACCCAGCCCAACCGGAGTATCTCCATCCGTTTCATGGATGTGATCCGCGAAGCCTCCGTGCAGACCGGTCGCGGCGTGGTAGTCCTTATCGACGAATACGACAAGCCCTTGCTCCGCTCTTTTCACAACGAGGAGTTACAGCAACAGTTCCGCAATCGTCTGACTGCTTTCTATACCGTGCTGAAAAGCGCCGACCCGTGGCTACGGTTCGTCTTCATCACCGGTGTAACGAAGTTCGCACAGATGAGTGTGTTCAGCGAGCTCAACCAACTGACCGACATCAGCCAGCTGCCTCAATATGCCACCCTTTGCGGTATGACGCGCAGTGAAATCGAAGACAGTTTCGCTCCCGACATAGAGGAGTTAGGCAGGCTCAATAACCTGACAACGGAAGAGGTCATGAATAAGCTGACCCGCCTTTATGACGGCTACCGGTTCAGCGAATATGCTACCGAAGGGATATACAACCCGTTCAGCCTGCTGAGTGTGATGTCGTATAAGGTATTCAAAGATTACTGGTTCGTCAGCGGCACCCCTACGTTTCTGGTAAACATGCTGAAGGACACAGACTACGACTTGCGTGAACTCGACGGCATCGAAGTGCCCTCCGCTGCATTGATCAACTACCGGGCAAGCAGCAAGGAGCCCGTCCCGATGATTTATCAGAGCGGATACCTGACGATAAAAAGTTATGACGAACGTTTCAAGACATATACTCTCGGCTTCCCGAATGAAGAGGTACGCTACGGCTTTCTCAACTTTGTGCTGCCTTTCTATACGCCGATCGACAGCGAGGAGGGTAACTTCTACATAGGCAAGTTTATACAAGAGTTGGAGAAAGGCGACCCCGAAGCCTTCCTCACCCGCCTGCGCGCTTTCTTTGCCGATATTCCTTACGAGCTCAACAACAAGACGGAACGTCATTATCAGGTGGTATTCTATCTTGTATTCAAATTGCTCGGGCAGTTTGCGGAAGCGGAAGTGCGCAGTGCCAAAGGACGCGCCGACGCAGTCGTCAAAACAGCCGACTACATCTACGTATTCGAGTTCAAGTTAGATGGCACCGTCGATGAAGCTATCCGTCAGATCGACGACAAAGGATATCTTATTCCTTACACCGCTGACGGCAGGAAGTTGGTGAAAGTAGGAGTCTCCTTCAGCCGGGAAGAGCGGAATCTTGGAGAATGGGTGATTAAGGGCTAACTTGCTCCCGACCGACCGGGGATGGGCAAACGAAAAAATTAATTACCTTTGTTTACAGTAAACAAGAACGACTATGGCAACATCAGCAATCAGGAAATACCCCATCGGCATACAGAGCTTCGAGAAGCTCCGCCGCGGACAATATATATATGTAGACAAGACGGATCTGGTCTACCAGTTGGCTACGGCCGGCAATCCCTGTTTCCTGAGCCGCCCCCGCCGTTTCGGGAAGAGTTTGCTGCTTTCTACCCTGGAAGCTTATTTCGAAGGGAAACGCGAACTGTTTGAGGGATTGGCTATCGACAAGTTAGAAACGGATTGGGAAGTACACCCCGTGATGCACCTCGACCTCAATGCCCGCAACTACGAGACCCAAGAGGACCTTATTGCCATGCTCAACCAGCATTTAGAGAAGTGGGAAGCCCTATATGGCGATGAAAAGAAAGACAGGGCGCCAGAGGAACGTTTTGCTTATATCATTGAACAGGCTTACCTGAAAACAGGGCATCCGGTAGTTGTCCTCATCGACGAATACGACAAGCCTTTGCTCCGTTCTTTTCACAGCGAGGAGTTACAACGCCAATTCCGTAACACACTGACTGCGTTTTATACGGTACTGAAAAGTGCCGACCGTTACCTGCGTCTCGTCTTCATCACAGGTGTAACGAAGTTTGCGCAGATGAGTGTGTTCAGCGAGCTCAACCAACTGAACGACATCAGTATGGACTATGCTTATGCTGACTTATGCGGCATGACCAGTATCGAGATAGAAGCGACCTTTGCCACTGAGCTAAAAGAGCTGGCAGCACAAACCGGACTATCCTACGAAGAAGTCAAGCAAAAGCTAACGGACCTATACGACGGCTACCATTTCACGGAGGACGTAAACAAGCCGGGAATATTCAATCCGTTCAGTGTGTTAAGCGCCTTCTCCAAGCAACGTTTTGGAGACTACTGGTTCTCCAGCGGCACCCCCACCTTCCTGGTGAATATGTTGAAGGAGACTGACTATGACCTGCGTGAGCTCGATGGCATCGAAGTGCCCTCGGCAGCACTGATCAGCTACCGGGCAAACAGCAAAGAGCCCGTCCCGATGATTTATCAGAGCGGGTATCTCACTATTAAGAGTTATGATAAAGAGTTTAAGACATATACCCTCGGTTTCCCGAATGAAGAGGTACGCTACGGCTTTCTCAACTTCGTACTGCCTTTCTATACGCCGATCGACAGCGAGGAGGGTAACTTCTACATAGGCAAGTTTGTACAAGAGTTGCGGAAAGGTGATCCAGAAGCCTTCCTCACCCGCCTGCGCGCTTTCTTTGCCGATATTCCTTACGAGCTCAACAACAAGACGGAACGTCATTATCAGGTGGTATTCTATCTTGTATTCAAATTGCTCGGGCAGTTTGCGGAAGCGGAAGTGCGCAGTGCCAAAGGACGCGCCGACGCCGTCGTCAAAACAGCCGACTACATCTACGTATTCGAGTTCAAGTTAGATGGCACCGTCGATGAAGCCATCCGTCAGATCGACGACAAAGGATATCTTATCCCTTACACCGCTGACGGCAGGAAGTTGGTAAAAGTAGGAGTCTCCTTCAGCCGGGAAGAGCGGAATCTTGGAGAATGGGTGATTAAGGGCTAACCTCCTATTAATCCGGACAAAGATTGTCCAGCTTCTAAAGAAATCGTATCTTCGTATCATATAAATAAATTGCATCAGTCGTATGGATACAACAAGCAACAGCCGTCTGCTCCCTATCGGAATACAAAGCTTCGAGAAACTTCGCTCGGAAGGTTTCCTCTATGTCGATAAAACCGCTCTCGTTTATAAGCTGGCGAACAGTCGTCTCCCCTACTTCCTGAGCCGTCCCCGCCGCTTCGGCAAGAGCTTGCTGCTTTCGACTCTCGAAGCCTACTTCCAAGGGAAGAAAGAGTTATTCAAAGGATTGGCTATCGAACAATTGGAAAAGGACTGGAAGGAATATCCAGTGCTCCACCTTGACCTCAATGCCGAAAAATACGACAGTCGCAAGGCGCTGGAAAGTATCCTCGAACGACAGCTCAAAGGATGGGAGGAACTTTACGAAACCGGGGGCGAAGGTATTACCCACTCCGGCCGCTTCATGACCGTAATACGGAAAGCATACGAAAAGACCGGCCGCCGCGTCGTCGTCCTGGTGGATGAGTATGACAAACCGATGCTCCGTTCCATGCACGACGAAGTATTGCAGAAAGACTTCCGCGAGACGCTGACCGCCTTCTATACCGTACTAAAAAGTGCCGACCTTTACCTGCAATTCGTCTTCATCACCGGTGTGACGAAGTTTGCGCAGATGGGTATCTTCAGCAATCTGAACCAGCTGAACGACATCAGCTTCGATATCGAGTATGATGCACTTTGCGGTATGACCCGTACGGAAATCGAGGCGACCTTCCGCCCGGAGCTGGAAGCTATGGCGACCAAGAATAAACTGTCTTTCGACAAGATGTTTGCCGAGCTGACCCGACAATACGATGGCTACCGTTTCACTCCTGATGAAGAGTTTCACCCGATGTACAACCCTTTCAGTGTACTGAGCGCCCTGAGCAAAAGCCGCTTCGGGAACTACTGGTTTGCCAGCGGCACACCGACTTTCCTGGTCGAAATGCTTAAGAAGACGGACTATGACCTCCGTGAGATGGAAGGTGTCGAAGTATCTGCCGCCAGCCTCTCCGATGACCGGGCCAACATACACAACCCCATCCCGATGATCTACCAGAGCGGCTATCTGACAATAAAAGAGTATGATGAGCGGTTTAACCAGTACACCCTCGGCTTCCCGAACGAAGAGGTGAAATATGGCTTCCTCAACTTCGCGGCTCCTTTCTATACGCCGGTTGCTGCACAAGATACAAGCTTCTATATCGGCAAGTTTGTCAGGGAGCTTGAAAAAGGAGAGACAGAGGCTTTCCTCACCCGCCTGCGCGCCTTCTTCGCCGACATTCCGTATGAGCTGAACGACAAGACGGAGCGGCACTATCAGGTCATCTTCTATTTAGTCTTCAAACTAATGGGGCAGTTCGTCGAAGCGGAAGTGCGCAGTGCCAAAGGACGTGCCGATGCAGTGGTCTGGACGGACGATTACATCTACGTATTCGAGTTCAAACTGAACGGCTCCACCGATGAAGCCATCCGCCAGATCGACGACAAAGGATATCTTATTCCTTACACCGCCGACGCCAGGAAGTTAGTGAAAGTAGGAGTATCCTTCAGCCGGGAAGAGCGGAATCTTGGAGAATGGGTGATTAAGGGCTGACTCAGACATATCCCGACCAATATCCAGGGCTTTGCATTCTCCCCGGAAATGCCTACATTTGTGCCTCACTACATTAAATAGTATAATATGAGAAACTTCACTTGTGTACAGGATTTGGGCGACCTCAAGCAGGCGCTCGCCGAAGCGTTCGAGATTAAGAAAGACCGCTACCAGTTCACCGAGCTGGGCAAGAACAAGACGTTATTAATGATATTCTTCAACTCCAGCCTCCGTACCCGCCTCTCCACCCAGAAGGCGGCCATGAACTTAGGCATGAACACGATGGTGCTCGACGTGAACCAGGGTGCCTGGAAACTGGAAACAGAGCGGGGCGTCATCATGGACGGCGACAAACCCGAACATCTCTTAGAGGCCGTTCCGGTCATGGGTTGCTATTGCGACGTGATAGGCGTACGTTCCTTTGCCCGCTTCGAGAGTAAGGAAGACGACTACAACGAAAAGATTCTGAACCAGTTCATCCAATACTCCGGCCGGCCGGTGTTCAGCATGGAAGCAGCTACCCGCCACCCGTTGCAGAGCTTCGCCGACCTGATTACCATTGAAGAGTATAAGAAGACAGCCCGTCCGAAGGTCGTAATGACTTGGGCACCACATCCTAAATCGCTTCCGCAAGCCGTTCCTAACAGCTTCGCCGAATGGATGAATGCAACGGATTACGAATTTGTGATTACGCATCCGGAAGGCTACGAACTGGACCCGCGCTTCGTCGGCAACGCCCGCGTGGAATATGACCAGAAGAAAGCATTCGAAGGGGCTGACTTTATCTATGCCAAGAACTGGGCAGCCTATGCCGATCCCAACTACGGCAAAGTCCTCAACATGGACCGCAGCTGGACAGTCGACACCGAAAAGATGGCACTGACCAACAACGCCTACTTCATGCATTGCCTCCCCGTCCGCCGCAATATGATCGTAACGGACGACGTAATCGAAAGCCCGCAAAGCATCGTCATTCCCGAAGCTGCCAACCGCGAGATTTCGGCACAGACGGTGTTGAAGAAGATATTGATGGAGTTGTAATAGAGGAATGAAGAGTTCCTTGTTCCCGCGCTTGACGCGGGATCGCATTAGAACTGGCCGTATAATAATTTATTGATTAGGCTTATTCTCTTGCGGCCCCGCGTCAAAGCGCGGGGACAAGGGAGTTTAACACATTCCTTGCCAACATTTATTATAATAATCCTATGAAAACAAACTTACTCATCTTCCTCTCTCTCCTGCTTTTAGGCAGTTGCACAACGCAACCGCAATACATCGAAACAAACGGGCAGTTACATACACCTTATCGCATCCTCTACCAATATACAGAATCGCTCGATGGCGAGATACACGCCGAACTGAAACGATATTACCATTCCCTCAACCCTTTCGACTCGCTCTCCATCATCTCACAGGTCAACCGGAATAAGGAAGTGGAAGTAGACACCCTTTTCGCCGAAGTCTTCCGCAAGGCGAGAGAAGTATCATCCAGGACAGACGGGATGTACGACATTACCTGTGCCCCGCTCATTAACCTCTGGGGTTTCGGATTCAGCAAGATGGACAGTGTTACGCCGCAGATGATAGACAGCATCCGCTCTTTTGTCGGCTACCAAAAAGTCCGTTTGGAAGGAAGACATATAATAAAGGACGATCCGCGCCTATTACTAAACTGTTCGTCGATGGGCGACGGTTGTAGCTGTGAAGTGATCGCCCGCCTGCTGGAAAGCAAAGGCATCCGGAACTACATGATCGACATCGGAGGCGAGTTTGTCACCAAAGGCGTTAATGCGAAAGGCCAATGCTGGCATCTCGGCATCGCCAAACCGGTTGACGATCCGATGGGAGTCAACCAGGAAACAGAAGTAATCGTGCAACTTTGCGGGCGCCTCGGCCTTGCCACCTCCGGCGATTACCGGAACTTCTACATCAAGGACGGCAAGAAATATGCCCACACGATCAATCCGCTTACCGGCTATCCCGCTGCCCAACCTGTCGGAAGCGTCACCGTCGTTGCCCCCGACTGCATGTATGCCGATGCCTATGCTACCGCTTTCATGGCGATGGGACGTGATGAAGCCCGCCGGATAAAGGAGCAGCTACCGGATATCGAATATATGTTCATCTATATGGATGAAGACGGCAACTACCAGACCGACTGCTCGGCAGGCTTCGACCGGTATCTGCTAAAATAAGCCGTATTCGTTACAGATTATACGTCAGCGTCAACCAGGTCACCTGTGCATCGCGATTGCGGACCTGTGTGATCTGCAAATCCGGGGTGTCGACAATCGTTGTCTCTTTGAGGCCGTTGAAGATATTGTTGATGCTCAGGTTGGCACGCAGTTTGCGGTACATGAAATACTGGGAGATGCCGGCGTTCACGCTGGAACGGTGTTTAATCTTTCCCTGCGGAGTGAGCTGGTCGGAGATGTAAAAGCCGTCGAGCTGCAATTCCGTAGTCGGGGTGATAGCGATGTTGATATTGCCTTTGATATCACCGCAAACCAGCGATTTCTTTTCATCATAACCGATCGTGCGGCCGTCGATCTCGTCGCGGAAGATATCGCCGGACAGGCCGATCGACAAAATACGGATCGGTTGCCAGGTTCCGGACAGTTCAAACCCCAAGGTCTGGCTATGGCCGATATTCTCCTTTTGCCAAATCGTTTCGTTGTCGGACGAGGTTGCGATATCCATGATCCGGTTCCTTTTGTTGCGGTAGTAAAGGCTCGGCGACAGGCGGAAATGGTTATTTGAATACAAATAAGACAACTCGAAAGAATGGATGAACTCATCCTTCAAATCTGGGTTTCCCTTCTTTATATAAGTGGCGTCGCTCCTGTCGACAAACGGGTTCAGGTCTACGCCATACGGACGGATGGCGCGCTGTGTATAGCTCAACGCGAACTCGCCGGTCTTATCGGTCTCATACGCTAACTTCACACGCGGATAAAAATGAGTACGTGTGGCATCGTCTGTATTCTGCCAGTTCATCTCGGCCTGTACGCCCACTTCCGCATAGAAAGCATCCCAGCTTTTATCCAAAGAAGCCAGAAGCAGATTGGTCCGGCGCTTGAAACCGAAATCATTCAGCTTCTGCATATCGGGTTCCCAATTCCCATTCGCCAGTTTATTCCCTTCCGCCAGATAAGTCTCGTCTTTGAAACGACCGATATATCCGACATGCAGATTCAGGTCGTTGGCGAAAGCCGTACGATAGATCGCAGACAGATAGTAATTGTTCTTATCCTGATTGACGAAATAATTATCTTCGGCAATGATAGCTCCCGTCTCCGGTTTCTCATTCTTATATGCGTTGTCTTCGTCGTAGGTGAAGTTGTTATAGTTGAATGTCACATCCAGGCGGTTCTCCGGATTGCGGAACGTGTGGCTCCAACGCGCCTCGGCCGCATAAGCTTCCTGACGCTGGTCGTTATAGCGGTGGCGGAACATGACCGGTTGCAGGTTGCCGTCTACCAATTTATTATTATGGATCTTCCCGTAACGGCTGTAATCCATCAGGCTATACAGACCATATACGGTGATTAGATCGTTGGCCGTCAGGTCATATCCGACACTCAGGTCAGCCAGATGCACATCCGGACGGGCCGATGCGTTATTGTTCATCACTGTTGTCCCCGCCTTGTTCGTCGTCGATTTGCTAAACGAACGTTTCCGGTACTCGCGGCGATAGTTATATTTCCCGACGATATGGAACTTGCCGGGATGCAGGTTCAGGATCGCCCCGGCATTATATCGTTCCTGGAATCCTGCGCCTAATGTCACGATAAGTGGAGAATCCTTATCGGTATAGGCTGTCGACGACAGGTTCAGAACTCCCGCATCTCCATCGGGCACAAGCTCGATAGAAGGAGTCGCCGTCATCGACACCCGGTTGAAGAAGAGCGCCGGAAGCTGGATCAGCATATCCCCGCTGTATTCCTCCATCAGCCCGTACGGAACGCCGTTGATCAACAGGCCGGGATGGCTGGAACCACGGAATGTAATTCCACCCTCGATATCCGTCACAACCGACGGCAACTGGCGGAACACATCCGCTGTCGTACCGGTCACACCGCTCAGGTTATAATCCACCTGCAGGCGTTTCACATCGCCGCCGGTCAACCCGCCGAAGCGTTTTCCTTGGATTTCAATACTCTGCAAAGAGACTGTCTTATCGACAGGCTCTTGGGAGAATGCAGGCAGACTCAGCCATGCAAGAACCGGAAGAATCAATAACGTTCGTTTCATACTCGTCTATTTCAAAGGTTCATAAAACAAAAAAAGTCTGTATGTTATGCGCATACAGACTGTCCTCATCAACTGATTACCGAATGGATTATTCAGCAGGAGCAGCTTCAGTTTCAGCAGCCGGAGCTTCAACAACTGTTGAATCGCCTTCAGCAACTGTTACTTCTTCTGTTGCTTCTTCAGCAGCAGGTGCAACAACTTCTTCTACTGTAGCTTCTGTTTCAGTTTCTGCAACTTCAGTATTTTCTGCTGATTTGTTGCCACAAGATGTGAATGATACAGCTGCGATAACAGCAGCAAATGCAACTAACTTTTTCATTTTGTTTTTTAATTTAAACGGTCTATAATATCTTCTTGTCTTAAAACGATGCAAATGTATGTATTAATCAAATATGTTGTACAACATAGTACGTTTTTTTTCAAATTATTTTTCACACATTCGCCAACAAGCTGATAGACAGATCGGATAAACAAATCAATAGTTGCTATACAGGTAACGCTTGATACTCTTCTTCGGCGTCTTTTCAAATTCCGTCGGATAGAGTTGCAAGGCGGAAACGGCTTCGAAAGGTGCTAAAAGTTTGTTAAGTTCGATCCGGTTCTGTTCCATGATAAGCGGAAGGTCCTCGTGCGAAACGCCTGTCCCGTCCACCGTATCATAATCCGGATAAACCAGCCCTATCAGCTTGCCGTTCTTCTCGATTACAATACTTTCCATCACAAACGGCAGGTTATTCAACTTCGATTCGATTATCTCCGGATAAATGTTTTGTCCGCTTGCCCCGAGAATCATCGTCTTGCTGCGGCCACGGATATAGATGCGGTTGTCATGGTCGATCGTTCCTAAGTCGCCCGTGTGCAGCCAGCCGTCTTCGGTAAAGGCTTGTGAGGTCGCTTCTTCGTTCTTATAGTAACCTTTCATCACGTTCTCGCCGCGAACCTGGATTTCCCCTACCTTATTATATGGGTCGTCCGAGTCGATGCGCACTTCCATGATTCCTTTCAGCACCTGTCCGCAGGAACCGGGCACATATTCATCGTTATGGTCGTAACTGATCAGCGGTCCGCACTCCGTCATGCCGTAACCGATCGTGAACGGGAATTTGATCTTATACAGAAACTCCGTCACCTCGTCGTTCATCGCCGCGCCGCCAACGATCACTTCGCGGAAGCGTCCGCCGAAAGCGTCCACCAGCTTCTTCCGTATCTGTGCATAGATACGGGAATCCAGCAGCGGGATATTCAACGCCAACTTCATCGTCGTCTTGCCGAGCTGCGGCAGGATCATCTTCTTATAAATCTTTTCCAGGATAAGCGGGACAGTCAGGATCAGGTTCGGCTTCACCTCCTCGAACGCTTTCACCAGGATTTTGGGAGAAGGCACCTTGCCCAACATATAGACATGCGCCCCGACAGCCATCGGCACGAGGAAGTTGAAAGCACAGCTGTAGGCATGCGCCAGCGGAAGGAAGCAGACCTCGCGTTCCCCTCTGTACAAGACGCCGAGCTGGATGCCGTACATCACGTTTCCCGCCAGGTTGTTTCCTGTCAGCATAACGCCTTTGCTAAAACCGGTCGTGCCGGAAGTATAGTTCAGCAAGACAACCTTGTCATTATCGAGTTCTGCGTATTTGATATCGTCCTTCCCGAACCCGTTCGGATATTTCTCCGCCATCTTCGCCTCCATCCCTTTCAGTAGTTTCTGAATGCTTTCGCCGTCACGCTGATGCAGGCAACGGAAATCGGACAGCGAGAACACGCCACGCACATCCCCGATCATGTCTTCTTCCAACGAATCCCAGATGCGGTCGCTGACAAAAAGGAAAACCGACTCGGAGTGGTTGATGATATGATGCACGTCGTTCGGGCTGAAGTCCTGCAGGATCGGCACGATAATCGCACCGTAGGTAACAGCGGCCATATAGACAATGCACCAGCGCGCACTGTCTTTCCCGATCAGAGCAATCTTATCGCCCCGCCGTATCTGGCATTCTTCAAACAGGATGTGGATGCGGGCAATCTCCTCCGCTACGTCCGCAAAAGAAAAGGTCGTTCCCTTACTGTAATCCGTCAAGGCGGGCAGTTCCCAGTTGTTCTTGAAACTGTTCTCGTATATCTTGATAAAGTTCTCTTGTATCATACCGCGCACAATGTTATAATTGGGACAAAAGTACAGACTAACTAACAAATAAGCAACAGATACGTATAGTTTAACCCTTTCACCTTATGCTCTTAGCTCTTTCCATACGGCTTATTAGTTGTCCGCTTGGTGGCGAACGATCGTTCGCTTGCCGCCGGACGATCGTTCACCGCCAAGCGGACGATCGTTCACCGGGCGGCGGACAACTAATGAATAGCAGAGAAAGAGTTAACGGATAAGGTAGAAAATCATAATTTATACTTATCTTTCGGCTATCAAATAACGAGTATATGAATAAATGGATCATACTTCTATGCGGAGCACTGGCGGGTTGCCAGATTTCGCCTAAGAAGGAAGCAGACGGCAACGCCTGCCAAACGATTAACCTGGCTACTGTTTTAGACCGGGAACCGACCGGGATAAAGTTGGACGAATGGGCGAAAGACGTCCGCTTCATCCCGCTGGAAACGACCGATTCCGTGCTGCTAAATGCCTACATCCCGCAATTGGTTTACTTCCAGGACAAATTAGTAATCTATAATAATGAGAAGATATACCTTTTCAACCCGGAAGGGAAATTCATCCGGATGATCGGGAACAAAGGCGAAGGGCCGGAAGAGTTTCTTGCCGCCGGCAATCTGAGTGTCGACGAAGAGGGTATCCACATCGAAGACTATTGCAAATGGATCAAGACGTACGGCTGGGACGGCAAATGGAAACGGACAACAAGTGTTCCCGCCAATATCCACATCCAGGAAGTCCTTCCGCTACCCGACGGACGGAACATCGGATATGTCCAGAACATATCCGGAAAGGAGCCGACGCGCATGTACCTGTTCCGCGACTCGACCGTGCTGGATTCGATACCTTACGCCCGGAGCTTCGAGCCGGGAGAGATCAAGATGGTGTTCTATAGTGAATGCAAAGCCTTTTCCACTCCGTCCGGCGATTACGTGAAAGAGATGTTCAACGATACGATTTACCGCATCACTAAAGAGAATACGCTTGTGCCCCGCTGGGTGGTGGACGCCGGACAATACAAAATGCCGGAAGGCGGCCGTTACCAGCTGCAAGACCCGCGCAACAGCCTGTTCCAGGAAAAGAAGGCGGCCCACATCAGCGTTGTCGGCAACAGCAACGGGCTTTTATATCTGACAGCCAACCTGAACGGCAAGTCTTATCTGGTCTGCTACGACGAGAAAGACAGGATAACGGAAAGCGTCAAACTGCCATATCCCGAACATTCGTTCGAGTTCAAGGAAGAAAATACGTTCGTTCCCCGCTTCGTTTCGGAAGACAGCCGCTACCTGATCGGCTATGAGGCGCAGGAGAATGATGAGAATCCGGTTATCATCTTGGCGGAACGATAAGAGGATGTCATAAGCTATACATTTATATAGTTTACAGGGAACAGAAGCGTTTAATCCTTGTTTTTATATATATTATTCATTACCTTCGCAGAAAAGAATGAATATGTGGACAGAGATGAGCAATCCCGCGATACTGCTTAAGATTGGAAGCCGTATCAGAGAGACAAGGATCAGGCAGGATAAAACACAAGCAGAACTTGCCTTGGCTTCCGGCGTAACACCGCTTACGGTTGCTAATATAGAGAAAGGGAAGTCTGTCAGTACGCTTATACTGATAAGCGTACTAAGGGAATTAGGTCTGTTGGAGAATCTGGAGAACCTTGTTCCCGAGGCCAAAATAAGCCCACTGCAATTAAAGAAAATACAAGGCAAGAAACGCTCGCGTGTACGCCGGCTAAAATCAAACGACAATGAATGAATTGATAGTAGACGTAACACTGTGGGGAAAAAGCGTCGGTTCCCTTTACTGGGAGAAAGAGGCCGGAGCAGCCGTCTTCGATTATGAAAGAAAGTTCCTCCGTTCCGGATTGGATATTTCTCCGATAGTAATGCCTTTAGACAGGTATAGCGGCGAGCCTTACCAGTTCTTAAGCAACCGGAATAATTGTTTCAAAGGCCTGCCTGGCCTGTTCGCCGATTCCCTGCCGGATGCCTTCGGTAATCAAATCATCGACGAATGGTTTGCAAGCCGGGGATTGTCAGGCGAAGAAATCACTCCGTTAGACCGTTTATGTTATGTAGGTAAAAGAGCAATGGGAGCACTCGAGTTCGAACCGAGTCAGGAGATCGAAGGTTTCGGCGAGTCATCGATCATCCACGTGCAGGAACTGACCAATCTTGCCAAGGCTGTTTTTACAGATCGCGAGAACTTCCGTACCCGGCTCAACCAGTCTGATAAAAAGATTTTGGATATGCTCAAGGTCGGAACCTCTGCCGGCGGTGCAAAACCTAAAGCCATCATCGCTTACAATGACGCTACCGGAGAAGTTCGTTCCGGCCAGGTACAGGCACCGGAAGGTTTCGGCTATTGGCTGCTGAAGTTTGATGGCGGCACATACTCCGAACATTCGGAAATAACAGATAACCCGCAAGGCATAGGAAATATAGAATATGCCTATTATCTGATGGCCAAGGATTGCGGCATCGAGATGATGGAATGCAGGCTTCTACCGGAAGGAGATTCACATCACTTTATGACCAAACGGTTCGACCGTACCGAAACTGGCGAGAAGATACACGTACAGACATTAGCCGGTATTGCTCATTATGACCGCGACCAACGGCACTCATACGAAGAAGCGTTCAGAGTCATGCGTGCGATGAGACTGAGTTATCCGCAACAGGAACAGTTGTACCGGAGAATGGTATTCAACGTCATGTCGCGCAACCACGACGATCATACGAAAAACTATTCCTTCCTGATGGATAAAGACGGTAGCTGGAGCTTGGCGCCGGCTTACGATTTATGCTACTCATACACGCCAGGCGGCAAATGGACCAACCGACATCAGCTCTCACTCAATGGTAAACAAGACAACTTCACTTACGAAGACCTTGTTGCCGTTGCCGGGAATATGGGGATAAGAAACGGTAAATATATCATCGAACAAATCAGGGAAACAGTCTCCCATTGGAAAGATTACGCAAAAGAAGGAGGCGTAAAAGAAAGGCACAGTCAAATTATCAACGACAACCTTCTATGTTATCATCTTGGCGGAACGATAAACAAATTGTAGCATGAATCTGAAAGTATTATTCATCATAACAGGACTATGTGTATTAGGATGCACCCGCATATGTGCACAGGGAGCAGGGACAACCGATTCCCTGTCCCGCCATCCGCTCATTCATGAGATCGGCGTTGATTTCCGTCCCGTCTATCTTATTCCCACCAATGAGTTTTTTTCAGGCAAGAACGCGACGTGGGAACCCTTGCGCAAATCCGTGTCGGCACACCTGAAATACTCGTTCCGGTTTCATCCGGAATCGAAGACAGGGAAATTATATCCGTACACGTATCAGGGGATCGGCGTTTCGTATCACTCATTCTTTGACAAGGCTGAAATCGGGACTCCGGTGTCGGTATATGCTTTCCAGGGCTCACGCATAGCCCGGCTCGCTCCCCGGCTGTCGCTGGATTACGAATGGAACTTCGGCGCCTCCTTCGGGTGGGAGAAGTACGATCCAA
This sequence comes from Parabacteroides acidifaciens, assembly GCF_003363715.1. Classification (GTDB taxonomy): domain Bacteria; phylum Bacteroidota; class Bacteroidia; order Bacteroidales; family Tannerellaceae; genus Parabacteroides; species Parabacteroides acidifaciens. The sequence goes on along the minus strand of NZ_QREV01000002.1, from coordinate 99,561 downwards.
TAACCAATTCCTACAATTATGTAGTAGGATCGAAGATCAATGCCTATATCAATTTAGGCCTCTTGCTGAATTGGCGATTAGCGGCAGGATGGCGGCTGACAGCGGGCGTCGACCTGACCCATTTCTCCAACGGTAACACCCAGTATCCCAATGCAGGCGTCAATACCGTCGGGGGCAGGATCGGATTGGTGCACACGTTCGGAGAAAATGACGGAACGGCAATGCCCGACAGACCGGCCGCACTGCGTACCACGCCGCACATCAGCTATGACATCGTCTTATACGGCGCATCGAAGCGGAAAGGGGTCATCAAACCCGATGATTCTTACCTGGCACCCGGTTCGTTCGGCGTATTCGGGTTCAATTTCAATCCCATGTACAACTTCCACAAATACTTCCGCGCCGGGGCATCGCTCGACGTGCAATATGACGAAAGCGCCAACATCAAGGAATACGAGGCCGGCTATAGCGGCCAGTCAGAACATCAGTTTTACCGCCCGCCGTTTAAGGAACAACTGGCAATCGGGTTATCCGCACGTGGGGAACTGGTCATGCCGATCTTCACAATCAATTTAGGCATAGGCTACAACGTGTACCACAAATGCTCCGATACACAAGGCATGTACCAGATCATGGCGCTGAAGACATCCATCACCCGCGACCTGTTCCTGCATGTGGGATACCAGTTGAGCAAGTTCAAAGATCCCAACAACCTGATGTTAGGGATCGGCTACCGGTTCCACAATAAACGATAAGAATATACTATGTCCAAACATTTTCGCTAAATTTGCGCGATAATTAAAAGACAATGATTGACAAGACTGTTTTTGAGAATAAGATTGCCGCATACTATACGTTAGGATGCAAGCTCAACTTCGCCGAAACATCGACCATAGGAAAAGTACTTGCCGAACAAGGGGTACGCAAAGCACGCGCGGGTGAGAAAGCGGATATCTGCGTTGTCAACACCTGCTCTGTGACGGAGCTGGCAGACAAGAAATGCCGCCAGGCGATCCGGCGTATCGGCAAACAGCATCCGGGAGCCTTCGTCGTGGTGACCGGCTGTTACGCCCAGCTGAAGCCGGAAGAGGTTTCGCACATCGAAGGGGTCGACCTCGTGTTGGGAGCCGAACAGAAGTTAGACATACTGATGTATCTGGACGACCTGAAAAAGAAAGAAGAGGGAGGCGCCGTCATTGCTTCCCAGACAAAAGATATACGCACCTTCTCGCCTTCCTGCTCGGCGGACGACCGTACGCGCCATTTCCTGAAGGTGCAGGACGGATGCGACTATTTCTGCTCCTACTGTACCATCCCGTTCGCACGCGGACGAAGCCGCAACGGGACGATCGACAGCATGGTGAAACAGGCGGAAGAGGTGGCAGCCAAAGGAGGAAAAGAGATTGTGCTGACGGGTGTCAACATCGGTGATTTCGGGAAGAGCACGGGCGAGACGTTTATCGACCTGATCCGTGCGCTCGACGAGGTGGAAGGCATCGTGCGCTACCGCATCTCCTCCATCGAACCGAACCTGATCACCGACGAAGCGATCGACTTCGTGGCTGGCAGCAAGCGTTTCGCGCCTCATTTCCATATTCCCCTGCAAAGCGGGAGCGACGAGGTGTTGAAGTTGATGCGCCGCCGTTACGATACGGAGCTGTTCCGGCATAAGATAGAAAAGATCAAGGAAGTGATGCCGCATGCCTTTATCGGTGTGGATGTGATTGTCGGGACACGCGGCGAGACGGATGCCTGTTTCGAGGAAGCCCGCGCCTTTATCGACAGCCTCGACATCAGCCAGCTGCATGTGTTCAGCTATTCGGAACGTCCGGGGACGCAGGCGCTCAAGATCGACCACGTTGTCGATCCGAAGACCAAGCATGCCCGCAGCCAACAACTGTTAGACATATCCGACCGCAAACTCCATGCTTTCTATGAGGCTCATATCGGCCGGGAGGCAAACGTCCTGTTCGAACAGACCCGTAAAGGCGGCATGATGCACGGTTTCACCGAGAACTATATCAAGGCGGAGATCCCTTACGACAATTCCCTGGTCAACGAAACGCGCCGGGTGATATTGGAAGGCTGGAATGAGGACGGAACGGCTTTAGTTGTAAAGATAATAGAATAATATATTATGTGGAGTAAAATACAATATGCGCTTATCTATAGTTGGGTAAAGGTTCACGCTATCCTGCCGATGTGGGCGTTGTATATATTATCGGACATTCTCTATGTCGTGATCTACAAGATCGGGCGATACCGGGTAAGAGTCGTCCGCCGGAACATGAAAGCCTCTTTCCCCGAGAAATCGGATGCAGAGCTTCGCCGGTTGGAAAAGGCTTTCTACCACCATTTCGCCGATTATGTCGTCGAGACGCTCAAACTGGCGCATATCTCCCTCGAAGAGCTGCAACGCCGGGCTTTCCTGAAGAATCCCGAATTGGTAGACCGACTGATGGAGAAAGGGCACACCTGTTTTATCCTGCTGATGGGACATTACGGCAATTGGGAATGGTTCTCCGGTTCCACCTCCCGCTTCAAGGACTCGCGTATCTACCAGATATACCGTCCGCTCAACAACAAGGCATTCGACCGGTTGTTCATCAAGCTGCGTACCCAGTTCGGTTCATACGGGATCAAAAAACAAGACTCCGTACGCGACGTGATTCAGCTGAAGAGAGATAAGATACGCAGTGTCGTGATCTTCATTGCCGACCAGACACCGAGCCGGAACAACCTGCATTACTGGACAACCTTCCTCAACCAGGAATCCTCCATCCTGACAGGTCCCGAACGCTTGGCACGCAAACTCGACCTGCCCGTCATCTTCCTTGACACCAAGCAAGTCAAACGCGGCTATTACACCGTAGACATGAAACTGGTGACCGAGACTCCCAAAGAGACTCCCGAAAACTGGATCACCGAACAATATGCCCGCCTGATGGAACAATGCATCCTGCGTAATCCGGCAGGCTGGCTTTGGACGCATAAGAGATGGAAATACAAGAGAATGGACAATTGATAATTGACAATTGACAATTAAAGAAGTAATATTCATATGACACACACTATAGAGACAAACAATAATTATCAATTGTCAATTGTCAATTGTCAATTAAAAAAGCGTGTTGCCGTTGTCATCCTGAACTGGAACGGGCGGGAGCTGATGGAGAAGTTTTTGCCTTCTGTCGTAGCTTATACGCCAGGGGAATGGGCGGATGTGATCGTGGCTGACAATGGCTCTACGGATGATTCTATCGAGATGTTAAAGGCGAAGTTCCCGACGGTAGGCGTCATCCTGCTGGATAAGAACTACGGCTTTGCCGAGGGCTACAACCAGGCGTTGAAACAGATCGGACATGAATATACGGTATTGCTGAACAGCGATGTGGAAGTCACTCCGGGCTGGCTGGACGCACCTGTGGCAGCGATGGATGCCGACCCCGATATCGCTTGTGCGCAACCTAAAATACGCGCCGAACGCAACAAAGATTATTTTGAATATGCCGGAGCTGCCGGAGGTTTCATGGACCGGTATGGTTATCCATATTGCCGAGGCCGCGTGTTGCACGTCGTTGAAAAAGATTTGGGACAATACGATACTCCCGCCGATCTGCTTTGGGCTACGGGAGCCTGCCTGTTTGTCCGTACTGCCGTTTATAAAGAGGCGGGCGGCTTGGATGCCGGTTTCTTTGCGCATCAGGAGGAGATCGATATGTGCTGGCGACTGCGTTCGCGGGGCTACCGCCTGGTCTGCACGCCCGCATCGGTCGTCTATCATGTGGGAGGGGCTACGCTGAATGTGGAAAGCCCGCGCAAGACCTTCCTCAACTTCCGCAACAACCTACTGATGTTATACAAGAACCTACCGGAAAAAGACTTGAAACACGTGATGCGCACCCGCTTCTGGCTGGACTACATCGCGGCAACCAAGTTCCTGCTCTCCGGACATCTTCCGAACGCCCGTGCCGTGTATGAAGCCCGGAAAGCCTTTTATGAATTAAAACCGTCTTACGAACCGGTCCGCCGGGAAAATCTGGCAAAGACGAAGCTCGCCGACATCCCGGAACTGCGAAAAGGAAGCCTGATTGCGGCGTTCTATTTACAGGGGAAAAAGAAGTTTACGGACTTATAAAAGGGATAGAAGAATCAATAACGGATAAACACCGGTCTGCTATTGCATGTTACGGCTGTATTCCTTTTATGTCACAACTGTCTTCCTTCTATGTTACAGTTGGATTTCTTTTGTTTCACGGCCGTGACATGAATAGCGGGTAGGTATGGAAGGAGCGCACATCCCGCATCGTTCATTCTATCTGCCGGATGGTTCCTTCCTTTACGGCACTATAACCCCATGAAGCACTGCAATACCATTTTACAGGTTTGCTTGCTGTAAAATATCGATCATGATCGGTTTGAAACCACTGACAAAGCATTCTACGGCGATCACCATCAGGATCAAACCCATCAGGCGCATCATCACATTATTGCCCGTCTCGCCCATATAGCGGTTCAGGCGGGTGGAAGCACGGAGGATCAGATAAGTGATAAAATAGATCAGCCCGATCGTTCCGATCAAAATACATTTCTTTGCCAGCGTCACGGCATCATCCATCAACATCAAGGCGTTGGCAATCGCACCGGGACCGCACAACATCGGGATCGCAAGAGGCGTAATAGAGATGTCATTCACATACGTCTTCACCTCTTCTTCCTTCAGCTTCGCCTTTGCATAACGTGCCTGAAGCATATCGAAACCAATCGTAAAGATGATAATTCCTCCTGCTATGCGGAACCCGTTTGTCGAGATACCGAAGAACTTGAAGAGAAACTGTCCGGAGAAGGTGAAAACCATCAAAGTCAGAAACGACACGATAGTCGCACGGCGGACAATGGCACGGCGCTGTTCTTCACTCATGCCGTTTGTCATCGTCAGGAAGACAGGCATCGTCCCTAACGGATTCGTCAGGGTAAAGAACGAGGTGAAACATAATAGAAAGAAAGGCAATAGTGAATCCATAGTATAAATGATTTAATGTGTCAATTATTTATTCATCCCAAACCAGATAAGCAGATACCAGCCAATGATTCAGCTTGTTTCCGTCTATCCCGGCTGCTTCGGGAATGCTTACCGTAAAGGTATGTTTACCCGGCCGGATATCCATCAGAGCCACTTCTTCAGGCACCACATCCGACCCCGGACACCAATTCGAACGGGACAGGTCGGATGAAGCCAACGGCTCTTCCACCTTCTTCTCCGAATAACCGTCTTTATCGATATACGATGCCAGACGCTCTTTCAGCCAGACTCCCGTTGCCGGATTAAAGCGGCGAAAAGAGGCACAGTCCGAACGCCAGGGGACGAAGTTCAGCACTTCTTTTCCGTCGATAGAGACGATATTCCGTTTCTCCACAAACTCATCTCCTCCGGAATGGCCGCCATGCCCCGTTACAATATATTTCAACCGGACATTACGGGCACCTTCGGGTATATCAAAATCCATCGATACATCCCGGCGGGCAAAGATATCAGGATAGGTCTGCCCTTCATAATAAACCGTATTCATCAACGGCTCTACATGACGGCGGACAAGCGGGTCATATGCCAGGTGGGATTCATCCACGTCGATCGTCATGCTGGCGACATATCCTTCCGCCGTCCAGGTATCGATAAAGATACCGACATATGCACCTCCTTCAAGTAAGGGATAAAGATCGGTTATATCCTGTTCCCAGCTCACATTGTCGGCCCAATGGTCAATATAGACCGGCTTGCGGTTATGCGTGAGGCTGTCATCGGGTGCGCTGAAATGCCCCACTCCGAATGGCGTCATGAAGCGCATCAGTTCGACAGTCGGTTTATAATCTTCACCCGGCACGATTCCTATCATGTGTTCCAACTTCGTACTGTCCACTTCCGGGAATTGCTTTTCGCCTTTGGCAATATTCAACAAATTGATTCCCGATGCTTTCGGTAACACAAAACAGGAACCGGACTTATCCCAACGGTCACCGTTGGATGCGATCGTCACCCGCAATTTGACTGACACATTGCGCCGGAAGTCGGGCAATGTTATTTTCTTCAGAATAATACGTCCGTTCACCAGACGATAGACACTGTCCGGTCCCGGTGCATTATAGGCTCCCGGATAGACATCCGGGGCAAAGCGTACAGGTGTATCGTTAAATACATGTACGGTAAAATCTCCTTTCGCCGGTATTTCCCGAGGGCCACATGCCGTCAGCGATAACATCCCGGCCAGCGAAAAGAACAAAACAATCTTTCTTATCATTTGCGTTTAGTATTTAGTAAGCTCCTTGAGCAACTGCTTCTGTCCGGAAGCCCTGTCACCATGAACGCACGGGCCTGTCACACATCCTCCTTCGCAGGCCATCACTTCGATGAACTGTCCCGGAGCCTTGCCTGTCTTGGCGTAAGCACGCAGCAGAGCGACGTTCTTCTTGGTCAGGTTGGCTACTTGTATTGTATTCAGATTAGCCACCTGGTCTTCCTTCAGATATACCTTTACGGCGTTGATTACACCGCCGGTCTGTGCAAATCCATGTGCTTCACGTACGGCATTGAACAAGACGGAAAAGGGCTGTGCCTCTTCTATCTTGATGTCCAGGCCTGTCAACACAGAACCGATTTCCTCGAAGGTAAGAGTAAAGTCCACACATGGGTCCATCTTCACCTCTTTGCGCTTCGCCACGCACGGGCCGACAAAGACGATCTTGGCATCAGGATATTTCTCCTTCACGATCCGGGCTGTGTAATACATCGGTGAACCGGTTGACGAAATATACTTTTTCAGGTCCGGGATATGCTTCTCGGCCAGTTGAATATAGGATGGACAACAACTGGTTGTCATAAAAGGTTGGCCTTCTTCCAGTTTTTCTTTCAGTTCCTCGGCTTCGCGGCGAGTCGTTTCCATCGCTCCCTGAGCCACTTCCACCACTTCGAGGAAGCCCAGTGACTTGATCGCACCGTACACTTTCTCTACCGGGGCAGAAAACTGTGCCAAGATAGAAGGGGCTACGATAGCCACCATCGGCTCTTTATTGCGCAGACGTTGCAGGATATCGAATACCTGGGATATTTCGAAGATGGCTCCGAAAGGACAAGCGTTTACACATTTACCGCAATAGATACATTTGGATTCATCTATATGTTCCACCCCGTACTCATCCTTGCTGATCGCTTTGACCGGACAAACCTCTTCGCAAGGAATCGGGATATAAACAATCGCATGATAGGGACAGTTCTGATGGCATTTGCCGCAACTGATACAAGTGTCGTGGTCAATCTGCGCCTGTCCGTTCTTCCTGAAACGGATTGCATCTTTCGGACAGTTCATATAACAACTGCGCGCGACACAACCACGGCAAAGGTTTGTTATCTCATAGTTCACCTGTACACAGGATGAGCAGGCTTCGTCAACCACACACATCAGGTTTTCTTTCTTATTTTCCGAACGGAACAATGCTTGTTTTGCATACTCAGATAAGGGGGTCAGCTCGTCTATTTCATCCTGCATATCAAATCCGAGCAGTGGCAGTGTCTTATATTTCCAGACTGCCCGCTCCTTGTGTACACAGCAACGGCCGATGACTTTCGATTTACGGGGACTTAACTCTATCGGTAGGCGGTCTATCTCTTCAAGCAGACGGTTTTCCTTCCAAAGTTTAACTAACTTCGCCAACAATCCGTGGCGGACTATCATTACGTTGTTGGTAAATGCCATAAGATGAATGTATTATTTGTGCTTTAGGACACAAAGATAGATATATTTATTAAAATAGCCTAACAGTATGTCTCACTAAGAATAATCGATGCACTATAAACATCGCCACCGAAAGGCGGATTCAGTTTGGCAAGCTTCAATTCGATAGCTGTCAACTGTGGAAAATGTCCTTTCAGAGCTTGCAAAATGCGACCTGCCGCATGTTCGATCAACTTGGACGGCTTTTCCATCTGCTCCTTGACCACCGCATAGACAGCGGCATAATTAATCGTGTCTTCCAGCTCGTCACTCATAACGGCTTTATCCAGCGGAGCCGTAAGAATCAGGTTCACGACAAAGTTATTACCAACCTTCCTTTCCTGGGGCATCACACCATGATAAGCGTAGAATTTCATTGCTTCAAGCTCTATCCTTGTTGTCATAATTCGTTATTTTATCTGTAAATGTAAATAAAGTAAACCTTTCTGCAAAAAAATAATCTTATATTTGCGAAAAGCAACTAACTACATATATGATGGGAATAAAGCAAAAAGAAGAAAACACAAACGGCGGCTTACATAATACCCTTGCTGCCGGCACTACCGTAAAAGGCAATATCATAACGGAAACAGACTTCCGCCTGGATGGAAAAGTCGAAGGAGATATCAATTGTAGTGGTAAAATCGTAATCGGTCCGAAAGGGAGTGTTACCGGAAATATTGTTTCCGCAAATGCTGAAATATTAGGGGAAGTGGATGGTTCCGTCCATGTTAGTGCCAAACTTGTCTTGAAAGCAACCGCCGTCATTAAAGGAGATATATTCACCCAAACCCTGGAAATCGAACCCAATGCCCGCTTCAACGGCGTTTGTAAGATGTCGGGGGAAGGAACTACGAAAGAGGCTGCCAAACTCAAACAATAAAGAAAAGTCGGGCTTATTTGCGGCCCGACTTTTGAATTAGTTCTATTATCTTATTATTCAGACTATCCGCCTGTATCAGTCTTTCTAACGGGATATGCATCCTGTAACGCCAATAATGGTTAGGCACGGAAGGCACATTGATACGCTCCGCTTCATAATCTTTCCGCTTAACGGAGTCATCCATTGCAAACCAATCCTGCAAGGGGATAATGGTTAACATCGAACGGGATTCCAAATGAGAAGCTACAATCTGTGTCGCGATATCCGCTGTACATTCTTCCGGAGCGTCTCCGGCACGTCCCAATACATTATTATAATAACGCTGTATCTTCGCGCGATCTTCCTTCCACCAACTGCGAAGCGGTGACATATCGTGCGTGGAGGTTGTACAGACCGAATGATAAGGTAGGTTGAACATATCCGAGAACTCCCTTTGTGGCGTCTTTGGCATTCGTTCTATTTCAAGACTGAATATCTGCAACTTGTTCATTACATCAGGTACGGATTCGGGAATCATCCCCAGATCCTCCCCGCAGACCAGCATATCCGTACATCCGACCAACGGTGTCAACCGGTTAAAGGCCTGAGCCTTCCAAAAGTCGTTATGACGATGATAAAAGAAATTCCAATATAACTGATCAAACGCATATTGATCGGCAGCACTTAACTCGCGATACAGAAAAGACTGGCTGGCAGAAATACGCGGATGGAACTTATCCGGTTCACGCGGGTCACGCAGGAACAGCACTTCATTGGCAATAGCAAACAAGCCATTCTTGATACGCTGGGATGCTTCATCTGTCTTTCCGGCAAACAACGCATCGACTTTACGTTGCGTATCGCAGAAAGGTTTTAGGACAAAATGATGCGATGACGACTGCGCCAGAAAAGAGCCGATGACTTCTTCTGCCAAGTCACCAAACAGCTCGGGCAAGAATTCCCGGTTGATATGAGGTGTCGTCAGACGAGCTTCATTAAAGTTCAGGCCATACTGCTCTATCTCGCTCGGAGTAAGAGGCAAAGCCGGATTGAAATGTCCGCAAAGCCCCTGTACATAATCCAACGGCACTTCCCAGATACGGAAAAAGCCAAGGATATGATCGATACGGAAACAATCGAAATAGTCTTCCAGTTTATGGAAACGTTTCTTCCACCAGGAGAAATTATCTTTCTCCATCGTATCCCAATTATAGGTCGGAAACATCCAGTTCTGACCGTTCACGGAAAAGTCATCGGGAGGAGCACCGGCCTGTCCGTTCATATTGAAATACTTCGGCTCCATCCATGCCTCAACGCTTGTACGGCTCACACCGATAGGCAAATCGCCTTTCAGCACAATCCCGTTCTTACGGGCATAATCGGAAACAGCTTTAAACTGGGTATGCAAGATATATTGCAGAAAATAAAGGAAAGAGATTTCCGGATAGGCCTTGTTTGTTTCAGAACAAAGCTCGCGGATACTGCTCTTATCATATACGGAATTTTCTTTCCATTGCGTGAAGTCGGAAGTGCAATACTTGTCACGCAGATAACTGTATGCAGCATAAGGCATCAGCCAGGATGAACTTTGTGCAAAGAACTCCTTATATTCCGGAGTGGACATAACAGCCTGTCCCTCTTGTTTAAAGAATTCCCGGCAATATTCTATCTTATACTTAACAGCCTGTTCATAATCGACAGTCTCCAACGCATTCAGTTCCGCCTGTTTCCGGGCAAAGAAAGCGGCTTTCTCCTGGTCTGCCAGTTTTCCCAAATGGGGCAGGCTAATATACATCGGATGAAGGGCATAAATGGATATTGCACTATAAGGATACGAATCCATACAGGTATGCGACATTGTCGTATCGTTCATCGGAAGCACCTGGATAATACGCTGATGCGTTTTTTTCACCCAGTCTACCAGCAAATGCAGGTCTCCCAGATCCCCTACCCCGAAACTCTGTTCCGAGCGCAAAGAGAACACCGGTATGACTGAACCGGCACATCGCCACAAAGGCAAGTTATCACGGAAATAAAGACCGGAGATAATAGCAGTCTCCCCAACCTGCTGTGGAGGCAGGTTCAGAATACGGTTCTCATCTTCTTCCCAATACAGGGGTTGCTGATGATCGTCGCAGATCAGGAATTTATATTCCAACGGATAGGTAATCTCATTCGCATCCAGGTCTATATGCCAAACAGGGAAAGTATCGCAACTCAATATTAAAGCCTTGTCCGGATGCCAGTTGCCCAGGCATTCCTGATTCCCTGTGATAGCCACACGCTGGTCTTTTTCGACACGTGGCACAGATATCTTAATGGTCAGCCGCTTTCCACTCTTCACAACCCGTTCGTGCGTATTACACGGATGGGCAAATAAACTTTTCGTAAAAGCCGATGAATAAAAGGCGAGATTAGCGGGACGGACCTGCCAGTAGTCGTATAGCGTATATTGGTCGGCCGAACCGATAAAGAATACCTGATGGTTCTTTTCCCATTCCTCGAATATCTGCTTATCGCTCAAACTCAGGAAATACCGGTATTCTATATCTTTGACCGGAGTCGTAACCTCCAGCTCCAGCTGCCAGTTTCCTTCCCCCTTATAACTCATTTCTTTTGCCAAAGCCGGTTCCCATGAACCTAACTCCGGGATCGACCCCACAACACATAACTTCTGTCCCCAAACGGTATGGAAGTTGATATTAAAGGTGACTTTCATGTGTACTAAATTTAGTTCCAGACGCGAAGATACAAAAAGAATTATGAATTATGAATTGTGGATTGTAAATTGTATCCCACAACTCATAATTCATAATTCACAACTTAATTTATTACCCGCACCTCGAAGCACCGCAATTGGTACAGATCAGGCAACCTTCCTGATAGACAAGTGTTTCTTGTCCACAGTTCGGGCATTTCTGTCCTTTTGCTTCCATACCGTTAGGCAGGTATTTCTTCAAGGCCCTTTCTACACCGTTCTTCCAGGTATTGATGGATTCGTTATTCAACTCCATACCCTGAACCAGTTTAATTACCTGGTCGATAGGCATGCCATAACGCAATACACCGGAAATCAGTTTTGCGTAGTTCCAGAATTCAGGGTCGAACTTACCGTCCAAACCTTCGATTGTCATCTTATAACCACGTTTGTTTTTGAACTGGAAGTCATAATGCTTCTTGCCATCTTCGTCATAGCTCTTAATGATGCTGCCTTTGGAGACATTCTTCGGCAACATGATACCTTCGTCATCATCGGCAAGACCTGTAAAAATTTCGTAGGGACGACCATTCAGCAAACCGACAAATGCGATCCACTTTTCACGGTTATTCTGGAATTTCACCACATCAGCTTCCAATTCACGTGGACGGGTCGACACGATGATAGGCGGTTCCATACAATTACAGTCGTCTTTCTTTTTCTTGCTGTTATCAGTAGACAACAGTACGCCGGAACGGGAGCCGTCACGATAAACCGTACAACCTTTACAGCCACATTTCCAGGCTTCCACATACAATGTGTCAACCAGTTCTTCCGTCACATCAGACGGCAGGTTGATCGTGACACTGATGGAATGGTCTACCCATTTCTGGATACGGCCTTGCATACGTACTTTTTGCAGCCAGTCTACATCGTTTGAAGTTGCTTTATAGTAAGGCGACTTGGCAACCAGATCTTCCACCTCTTCCTGTGAATATTTCTTGGAAGCGGAATAACCGTTAGCCAACATCCAAGTTACGAATTTATGATGGAACACGATATATTCCTCAAATGCATCACCCGTTTCATCTACAAAGTCGACACGGGCTTCCGCATCATTCGGATTGACCTTACGGCGACGGCGGTAAACCGGCAGGAATACAGGTTCGATACCGGAGGTTGTCTGTGTCATCAGACTGGTTGTTCCGGTTGGGGCAATCGTCAGACAGGCGATATTGCGGCGGCCATACTTGACCATTTCATCATAGAGTTCCTGATCAGCTTCGCGCAGACGGTTAATAAACGGATTATTTTCTTCCCGTTTGGCATCGTAGATTTCAAATGCACCACGCTCTTTCGCCATTTCCACAGAAGAACGATAAGCTGCCAGCGCCAAAGTTTTCTGAACCTCTTCTGCAAAATCTGTAGCCTCTTCCGTACCATAACGCAATCCCAGAGCGGCAATCATATCGCCTTCAGCTGTGATGCCAACACCCGTACGACGTCCTTGCAATGTTTTTCTCTGAATTTTTTCCCATAGATGACGTTCGCTCTGCTTCACTTCCAGTGATTCCGGGTCGGCATCGATCTTCTCCAGAATCTTTTCAATCTTTTCCGACTCCAGATCGATAATATCGTCCATGATACGCTGTGCCAGTGCAACATGCTTGCGGAACAGATCGAAATCAAAATAAGCATCTTTTGTGAAGGGATTCACCACATACGAGTATAAGTTGATTGCCAATAGACGGCAACTATCGTACGGGCACAAAGGAATTTCCCCGCAAGGGTTTGTCGACACAGTGCGGAAACCGAGGTCTGCATACGAATCGGGAACGGACTCTCTCAGAATCGTATCCCAGAAAAGCACACCCGGTTCTGCCGATTTCCAGGCATTATGGATAATCTTTTTCCAAAGTGCAGCCGCATCGATCTCTTTTACGGTTGTCGGTTCAGACGAATTAATCGGATACTGCTGTTTGTAGGGTGTCCCATTGACAACTGCCTGCATAAATTCATCATCAATCTTTACAGACACATTGGCTCCCGTAACCTTGCCTTCCGTCATCTTGGCATCGATAAACGATTCCGAATCCGGATGCTTGATAGAAACACTAAGCATTAAAGCACCACGACGGCCATCCTGGGCCACTTCGCGAGTCGAGTTGGAATAGCGTTCCATAAAAGGCACAAGGCCTGTCGAGGTTAATGCCGAATTTTTCACAGGAGATCCCTTTGGACGGACATGCGATAGATCATGACCTACACCGCCGCGACGCTTCATTAGCTGCACCTGCTCTTCATCAATCCGGATAATAGCTCCATAGGAATCGGCTTCTCCGTCCAATCCAATTACAAAGCAGTTAGAGAGTGAGGCAATTTGGAAGTCATTGCCAATTCCCGTCATCGGGCTTCCTTGCGGCACGATGTAACGGAAATGATCAAACAGACTAAAAAGTTCCTCTTCCGACAACGGATTAGGATACTTTTTTTCCACGCGAGCAATTTCACTTGCCAGACGATGGTGCATGTCAGCGGGAGATTCTTCGTAGATATTCCCGAACGCGTCTTTCAAGGCATACTTATTTACCCATACTTTGGCGGCCAATTCGTCGCCCGTGAAGTAGCCAAGCGAAGCTTTAAACGCTTCATCGAAGGTGTAAGTTTTACGATTCACGATTGTTTTAAGTTTAAAGATGTGCAAGTTTAAGCATAGTTTACGGATTGACCAAATTATTCAATAAATAAAATACATTTTGTTGATAAGTTTCCAACTTCACACATAAACACCATTATTTATCAACATCTTACATCTCACCTCCAAACAAAAAGTTTTCCAAAAAGAAAAGCCTCTCCACTACAAGGTTTCTAAAAAACAAAAAAAAGGACGCCACCCGGTGCGTCCTTTCTCCTAAATATCTTATTAAAATCAAGCCTTGAGTAATGCTTCAATCTCCTCTACGGAAGAGCGGAAAGATTTATTAGTTTCAATCTGGTCTTTCACCGTTTTACAGGCATGCAAAACGGTTGCATGATCACGCTTACCTACAATCTTCCCAATATGAGAAAAAGAACTGTCGGTATATTTCTTTGCCAGATACATCGTAACCTGACGAGCCTGTACAATTTCCCGCTTACGTGAATTTGTCTGAATAGCAGCCAACTCCAGGTTATAATACTTACATACTACATTCTGAATGGATTCAACAGACACTTGCTTCTTTTCCAACTTTACGACGCGACTCACGACTTGTTTAGTCAGAGGCAGGTCTATCATCCGGTTAAATGCTGTAGAATAAGCCAGTAAAGAAGCAACGATACCTTCTACATCACGTACATTTTCCGTAACATTGCTTGCAATAAAGTTGAATACGTCATCCGGTATCACCACACCGTCGTGGCTGATCTTATTTTTCAGAATCTTCTTACGTAAATCCAGGTCCGGACGATCCAGTTCAGCAGTCAACCCCCATTTCAAACGGGTAATCAAACGCTCTTCCATCCCCTGCAAATCCACAGGAGCCTTATCGGAAGTCAGAATTAACTGCTTGCCCAACAAATGCAAGTGATTAAAAATATGGAAGAAAGTATTCTGCGTCTTATCCTTTCCGATCAGTTCCTGAATATCATCCAGAATCAACACATCCACGCCCTGATAGAAATACATGAAATCATTCGTCGTATTCTTCCGGATTGCCTCCGTATACTGAACAGTAAACAGATGAGCTGAAATATACAGTACTTTTTTCTCCGGATGGATTTCCTGAATGCGATTACCGATCGCATGACATAAATGCGTCTTTCCTACACCAGATGCTCCGAACACAAACATCGGATTAAAGGTCTTTCCCGGCTCCTGTGCGATCGCTTCACTGGAAGAACGCACCAGACGGTTACTTGTTCCCTCAAAATAGTTATCGAAGTTGTATTTGGGGTTCAAATGCGAATCCCAGTCCTGACGGGCTTTCGATTCAAACAGAGAAGGGATCTCTGCACCTTTTTTAGCAGTACGGGGAGCGTCATTACTTGTTGGTAAAGTAATCATGCCATCATCCTTCACCTTATCAACCACCTTGATACGATAATTCAAGATCGTACCTTGCCCAATCACACGATACAATGTTACTTTCAATACATTCACATACTTTTCTTCCAGATACTCATAAAAGAACTGGCTCGGTACCTGAATCGTGAATTTATTATCCTCGTATGATAATGGTATGATAGGTTTGAACCATGTGTTAAAAGCGGCCTCAGGAACGATATCCTTAATGACAGCGAGGCATTTATTCCACAAAGTTTGATATTCCGTTTGCATGATTTTTTTATTCTCCCAACTATACTTACAACTTCAATTTTTACTTTACGACTACAAAGTTTAGAAATTAATTCCGAAAAAAAAAGTGCTTTTTTATTTGGAACTCTTGATTGTTTAATATACTGTTTACAGTCAAGCAGTTAATCACAACAATCTGATTATCTACAACTTATCAGGCATCCATTATAAAAAATCCTTTATTAATGGGCATTCTTTACAATCCTGTTACATGAGGGCAAGGCTATCAAAAAAGGCCTTTCGATTCAGTTACACACCTCTATCTAAGAGCCTTAGACAAGTCAGTCAAGCGTATTTTATATTTTTCTGTTTAATTGGAATAATTCTAAATAAACAGTTTACACAAGAATTCTTATGCAATATTAAAATACAGAGAAATGCACATATCTTTTAGGATTCTGCTTCAAATCGAGCAAGAGCTTGGAAGCATTGTCCGCCGTACTATTCAGATTATCATAAAGCGCACGATCATTCAACAAAAGCCCCATACTATTATCCTTTGAGTTCAATTTCCGTGTCATCTGCTCCACATTATCCAATGTCGCATTTACAGCATTCACCGTCGTTGCCAAATCTAACTTCTTCAAATCTGTACTGACATCCGCAAAATTGCTGGTAATCACTTTCAAATCCCCCATAATACCCGGCACATCTTTACTCAACATCTGATTAAGCTGACGGGAGGAAACAGCTAAGCTATTTGTCGTTTTTTCAATATTATCCAAAGATTGGGCAAGCGCGGGATGATTAACCAACGTCTGCAATCCACCTAAGATAGAATCGATCTTAGGAAGAAGCAGTTCGACTTGCGGCAAAATCTTTTCCTGCACAGACTGCATCATATCCGATTCCATCCGACCTTCAATGGTTGCACCGGGCTTCAGATAATCATCTACATACTTATTCAAATGGATATGCAATTCACCTCCACCCAAAAAACTATTCACAATTGTGATATAACTACCTTTATTAATCTTCATATGATCTTCCAGGCTGATATCAATCGAAATCTTATCAGTCGCATCATAATCATAGACAATATCACGAACCAATCCCACCTTGAAACCTTCTACAAATACCGGACTCGAAATTGTCACTCCTTTCACATTCGTACAAGCCACCACATAATGATTGGTTGGTTTAAACAAATTTATCCCTTTCAAATAATTAATTCCTAAATACAGCAATGCCAGGCTTATTATGGACACGAGCCCGATCTTTGCCTCTTTGGTGAATACATTTTTCATTTCTTCTCTATATAATATAAATTCCTATTACTACTAATATTTTACTTTTTTCCCATCCTTAAAGGCGACAATAAAAGCATCTTTAAAGTCTTTTGCCACCTGACGGCGCATCTTACGAATTGAGTCAAAATTAGTTGTCTCGCCATACGTATATTTATAAATACCTTTCTCGACAAAGTAATCAACATTCTTATATCCCTTAAACAATTTAGAATTGGGAGAAAGTTTTTTATCAGAGGTCAATATTTGTATTTTGTAGACAGTTTGTCCTTTTTTCACTTGAGTAGCCATCTGCGCTTCCGGAGTGGCAGACTTCGATTGACGAACAGTTTTTACCTCTTCCGCCTTATTTTTCTGGCGAATATATTCTTCACTTCCAGGAGGAGCTGTAACAACACTTTCTTGATCATCTACGACTTGCAGAACAGGCGCAGCACTCGTATTTCCCGATAATGCCCCACGCTTACGATCATATTCCCATTTATATTTCGTAAAAGCATTATATATAGCTGTAGCCAACTTATCCTGCCCATCTTTCGTCTTCATAAAACGCTCTTCCGCCGGATTCGAAATATATCCCAATTCTACAAGAATACTCGGCATACTCGTTTTACGCAACACAAGAAAACCTGCCTGTCGCACACCACGATTATTACGCTTTGCTGAAGTAAAGCATTTCTGAACTTCCGAAGCCAGACTAATACTTTGCTCCATGTGTTTATTCTGCATAAATTCGAAAATAATATACGATTCGGAAGATTTAGGATCGAAGCCTTCATATTTTTGCAAATAATTATCCTCCAACAGAATAGCAGAGTTTTCCCTCATAGCGACCTCTAAGTTTTCATCACTCCGTGCCAAACCTAACGTATATGTTTCCGTCCCAGACACAGAACTGCCCCGCTTCACGGCATTCGTATGAATGGAAATAAACAAATCGGCCTTATTCCGGTTAGCAATATTTGCACGTTCGTCCAGCTCTATAAAAACATCTGTCTTGCGCGTATAGATAACTTTCACATCACTATGCTTTTCTGATATCAAACTCCCCAGCTTTAAAGCGACAGCCAAGTTAATAGCTTTTTCATTAATGACCGTTCCCCGTGCTCCAGGGTCTTTTCCCCCATGTCCGGCGTCGATCACTACTGTAAACGTTTTTTCCTTAGCCTGCAATACAGGCAAAACAAAAAACAAAGCTATTACCAAATTGATATATAGAAAAGTACTTTTTGCCACTTTCTAAATTTCTTGCAAATTTGGGACAAATGTAATGCTTTTTGATGAGTAAAACTTGGCTGATCTGAAATAAAAAAAGGGCAATTCAATATGAATCGCCCTTTTTGTTACTATATTCAGTGACTATATTACTCTGAAACTACTTCAAAAGGAATTTCCACTGATACTTCTTTGTGAAGTTTCAAGATAGCTTTATAACTACCTACTTCCTTAACAGATTCTTTGATATAGATAATTTTACGATCTACTTCGAAACCAGCTTTTGCCAAAGCTTCAGCAACCTGGATGTTCGTTACAGAACCGAAAATTGTACCAGTTGAACTTGTCTTTGCACCGATCGTCAGCGCTACGCCTTCCAACTTTGCAGCCAAAGCCTGAGCATCTTCTTTGATCTTAGCCAACTTGTGAGCACGCTGTCTCAAGTTTTCAGCCAATACTTTCTTTGCAGATTCAGATGCGATAACTGCCTTACCCGTGGGGATTAGAAAGTTACGTCCGTAACCGTCTTTAACTGTTACGATATCGTCTTTGTAACCTAAATTGATTACGTCTTCTTTCAAAATAACTTGCATATTCTGTCTCCTCTCTTTTTATTATTTCATTAAATCGGTTACGTAAGGAAGCAACGCCAAGTGACGAGCTCTTTTAACAGCCTGAGCGATACGACGCTGGAACTTCAAAGAAGTACCAGTAATACGACGCGGAAGAATCTTACCCTGTTCGTTCAGGAATTTCTTCAAGAATTCAGGATCTTTGTAATCGATATACTTGATACCGTTCTTTTTGAAACGGCAATATTTTTTCTTTTTAACGTCTACTGAAGGCGGAGTCAAATATCTGATTTCTGATTGAGTTGCTGCCATAATTAATTCTCCTTTACTGTTTCTTTAGATGATTTCAAACTTCTTCTCTTAGCGGCATATTCTGCTGCATATTTGTCCTGGCGGAAAGTCAGGAAGCGAATCACACGTTCGTCACGACGGAACTGAACTTCCAGAGTCGCAATCGTTTCAGGATTTGCTTTGAATTCAACCAACTGGTAGAAGCCTGTTGTTTTCTTGTCGATAGGATAAGCTAATTTGCGCAAACCCCAATTTTCTTCGTTCACGATTTCTGCACCCTGTTCTTTCAGGAGGTTCGTGAATTTTTCTACCGCTTCCTTCATCTGTGCGTCAGACAAAACGGGAGTCAAAATGAAAACGGTTTCGTAATTGTTCATAAAACGCTGTTTTGTATTGTTATTACTAATAATTTTTGCGGTGCAAAGGTAGATACTTTTTTTTATTCTGCAAACAAATGCCGGTCTTTTTAATCACATCAGCCAAATCCACAGCTTACAACAACCAATAGAAGAGACAGTCAGCGTCAAACCAACCCATGTCTCATAAAGAATCAACCGTAACCGTTGAGCGATCGGAACTTCGACACACCCGCCTGTTGCATGGAAAAACGATCCGTGTGGCAGATGATCCAAAACCGTCGCACTTGCATTAACCATCGCAGCTCCCCAAACGCCGGACAAGCCGGAGTTCAGTATCGCAGTTGAAAAAGAGGAAGAAGCGATTGTTGCTCCCGCTGTTGTAGAAGCAGTAGCGGCAGACATCAAAACGCCAGCGACTGGGGCAATCATAAAATCGCTGATATGCCAACTACCCAGCAACGCGAGCAAGTCCGAGTTCAGATCTGAAGCTTTGATAATTCCGGCTATCGTCCCGGTGCCTACCAATAAAATCGCAACCGAGGACATTTTTCCAAGACCATATTCCAAACTGTCCCCTAATACGCTCCAGCGCTTCATCGCGACCATCCCCGCAAAACCGCCCAACGGCAAAGCGATTAACGGATCTATTGTTATATCAACCAACGGACGCAAAGCCAACAAAAGAACTGTCACAACAGGAGCTGTCATACTTGCCCAAAACGGCGGGAGGTCTTCATTCGATTCGTTCGAGCCTGAGTCTTCCACTTCTATTTTGGATGAATATTTGTCGGGGAACAGCCGTACAATCACCCAAACTGTTATAACAAAACCTATCAATGCCGGCACAACATTGGCAGCCATGACAGAAGACAGCGGTACGTTAAAATTCTCAGCTGCAATAAGCGTATTAGGATTTGGAGAAATAATATTTCCACATTTAGCACCGCCAATCATTGCCAACAGCAATTTCAGACGTGAGATTGAATGACGGTTTGCAATCGTCAGGGCCACAGGAGCAACCGTAATGACAGCCACATCCACAAACACCCCGATAGCCGTTAACAACATTGTCGAGAAAGCCAGAGAGAAGAAAACATGTTTCACTCCCAAACGCCTGACAATTGTTTGAGAAATTGATGCCGCAGCCCCAGTCCGGATCAGTATTCCCGACAAAACTCCCGCGGTCAATATACGTATGATTGCCGGGACAAGAGCCTGAATACCGGAAACCATGGATGTAACGGTTGTGGTCAATCCCAGACCACCAATTAAACCTCCGACCAGGGCGCCTATTATCATACTGTAAACGGGCGACGCCTTTCGTATGATCAATACGATACAAAGTAATAGCCCTATAAGAGCTCCACACGTACTCATAAATGATATTTTGTCTCCACTTCTTTCCAAAAAAGCTGGCATGCTTCTCCATATTTGGGAAGATCCTGCTGCAAAACGTAAAGCATGACAATGACTCCGTCCTTAAAATAAAATCTGGAATCCGTACCATAAGCACCAGCGTGCCCGATCCAATTATCCGAAACGGCCCACCCCAACCCACGTTGTTCTTTCACATTCTTACCCGTCTGGTCTTTTCCCAGTTCTGCAACAGTATTTTCCGTCAGCAATCTTTTCCCGTTAAAAAGGCCCTTATTTGCAATCATCTGGTAAAATTTCACTAAATCGACCGGCGTCGAGAATAATCCTCCGGCAGCTTCTGCAAAACGTTTGCTTTTATCGTCCAACGGATATTGCAATTGGTCGATAATCGTCTCTTCCAATTTCCCGTCTTTACCTTGTTTATAAGGAATAACTAACTTTTCCAACTGTTTTCCTGTCGGCCAAAAGGTTGTATTAGTCATGCCTAAAGGCTCAAATATCCTCTTTTGCAAGAAATCGGCATACGGCATTCCGGAAATCCGTTCAACAATAGTGGCGGCAATATTTATACTCTGATTGGAATATGAAAACTTCTCTCCCGGTTCAGCTATAAGAGGCGTCATCGCCGTTACATAGAGGCTGAGACTAAAAGGCAGCACGTCTATTTTCCCCGTCCGCTCCTGTACTCCGGCAACCCAGGACATACCGCTGGTATGCGTAAGAAGCTGTCTTAAAGTTATAGGCTGTGTAACTCGTTCGGTTACTTGCCAATTCTCCCGGCTCACACGACTGACCTTCATATCTTTCAACTCAGGAAGATAAGTCGTAATTGGTTCATCCAGATTTAATTTCCCCTCATCTACAAGCATCATGACCGCCGCTCCGGCAATTGGTTTGCTCTGAGAGGCAATCCAAAACAGAGAATTAGGCTCCATCTTCTTGTTTTTCGCAATATCCTGATAACCGAGACATTCCATGCTAAGAACTTTGTCCGCCTTAGCCACAACAGTAACAAAACCAGGCAACTCGCCCGAATCAACATAAGGTTGCAATACTTTACTGACACTCTGGGAAACAACCGACACAGGAGTCAGAACCATCATTGATAGTAAAAGAAATAAAGAATTAACACTTTTCATTTTTAGCCATTTTAATCAGTTTAAAGCTTATTATTAAATTCACACATTCGATTTCAGTTACAAATCACCCACTATATAAATCTACACTTTGTTTTACAAAAGATCGCTATACAGACTTTGTATTCAATCGGTTAAAGATATAAATATTATTCAAACAAATAGAATTATTCATCCAACAATGAACAATTTTAATTTAAATAACAAGTATAAAAAGACTTCTGCTGTAAAAGATATTCTATTTATGTTCCGAGAATCAATTCCTCCATATAAATTCTATTTCTCTCAAATCGTATCTCTATCACGAATAAGTTTGAAAGAAACTGAATATATGCTCTTTTAGAAATATATTACTTTATCAATTTGATTGTATTTAATAGATTCTTTCTACCATAGAGCATTGGGATTGGCTAAATAAACTCAAAGTAAACTAACTCACTACTATTGTCACTATAATAATGTATAATGATTTGCGATGAAGAGAAAAACAACTAATAGTACTATATCTATGAAATACTCCATAGACATAGTACATTCTTCAATTAAAATACAGGCTTTAAACCTTCCCATTTAACACTCCACTTGCCATTATTAGGAAATCCAGGATTCACAATTTCACATCCATCCCATCCTGCGCACATCATAGCTACGACTGATAATAATCCTCCATTACCAGGTAAATACAGGGGAAGCTCTGACGTCTGATAATTATGCCCATTTGGTAAATATGTATTTTTGGGTACATCCATAAGTAGTGCATCTATAGCCAATTCTGGTTCATTTAAACGCACAGCCGTCATCGCAATCAAGGGATAATCCCATCCCCATGTGTCTTTCCAATCCCAATTGTTCATTACATGAATCAATGTATTACGCATTACCTCTTTATTCAAAAACGGGCTTTCAGGCAAGAAACCATAAGCTGCCAATTGTGTAGGATGCCCTCCATCCCTCTCTAGCACAGACTCTGCTTCTACATAAATATTATTCACAATAGGCCAAGGAGACATTTGTTCGGCCATTCGATCCCAATTGGCATTCCGTTTTAAACCCAACCGTTCCCTCCAATCATTTGCTTTCTTTAATCCCCAACTCCAATAAGCCAGTTCAAAAGCTGGATTCATATTGCTTTTATAAGTAAAATGATTCCCTTCACGAGCCGAAATAATTGGAGGACCTAACACATAACATTTTTTCACCGTATCCCAATTGGCATAATCAAACATAAAATCAGCTGTTGCTTCTATCAGATTACGATATTTATTCACAAACTCCAAACTCTGATTTTCTCGGTATAACAGTTCACAATAAAAAATCAAATGAGGTTGTTGCCAAACCAATAAGGGACCAACCTTTGATGGAGACTCTACACCATTCGGTCCTATCATTTTAGGCCAACGAACTCCCTTATAGCCTTGCTGAGTCGTATATGATTTTGCTACATTAAATATATCTTCATACCAATCCAATGTATTCGCTAAGTAAGTCGATCTATTCCACAATGTAAAATGCACAGAATGCCACCAATGCATCTCCAAATGAAATTTTCCATACCAACTATTACATGTCAATCCAGTCTCCTGAGGTGGATATTTTTGACGAGATTGAATGGCTGTCAAATATTGAGATAAAACAATTCGACGTTCCAGCTCTTTCCATCGAGGGTCTTTACTTCCCGACAAATCGACGGCTCCGCCGTCCATCCAAAAATTAAACCAAGCAGTTCTATTCACATTCAATGTCGCAGCAAAATCATCCATAGAATCAACACCCGGATCCTCTTGCTGGAAATCAACTAATAAAGTAAACTCATCTTCATCCAAAGTTTCTATAAAAAAATCATGCTTGGAAACCTCCTTTAATGTAGCCTTTACGGAAGTTTGTATGTGGCAATAATAAACAAGATCATCAACTTGGTGCTTAATCACCCAAGATTGTTCGCCGCCTCTCACCATCTCCGACAGATGAAGATCATCTTTTTCTAAGATAGCCGGATCTTTACTATGTACCGCACTTGGAAAAGGGAAACGAACCCGTATCCCTAATTTATTCGAAGAAAATAAATTGGATTTCAGTTTATAAGCCAATCTGTCTATATAAGGATGGCAAAGTGTCGTTACTTCAACTGATTCACCAGAGATTTTGAATCGGCTATCCAATGAGCCCTCCCACAAATTCAACGTCTGAACAGTTTCTTCTAAGTCATCAAGAGATATACTCCCTCCTATCTTTTCCAATCCGATCAAAGCTAACCCCGTTTGATGGGGGTTAGCACGCAGGAATTCATATCCAGAAGTATTTTTTGTCGGATAAGGAACACGTTTACCAGATGCTTGCAAAAAATCAAATGTATCAAACAACTTATAATTATTTACATTAGGGAAACTATGCCATCCCCATTCCGACATAATCGACAAAGGAATTCCTTGTTGATAAAACTCCGGAAAAGTCTGCATTCCAGTAAGATCAACCGTACTACAAAAATGACCATTCCCCACAGATAAAGGAGATAAAGCCTCAGGTTTTGTCAATACAACATTATGTCGCAAAACAAGACTCATCCTATCTATTTTATTATTTCCTAACAGACTACAAATACAAGAAATAACAAAAGTGAATATTATTGCTATTTTTTTCATTATCAGCCCTTTTAATTGGTATAACCTGGATTTTGTTCTAATACCGCATAAACGTTCGATTCTATCTCTGAAAATGGTATTGGCCATAAATTGTGATAATCTTTTATTGTTTTACCAGATAATGGATTATATTTTTTATTGCGATCTGCCAATTTTCCCATTCTACATAATGTACACATACGCAATTCTTCAAATGACAATTCTCTCAACCGCTCATCCAATAAATAATCAATATCGATTTCAGACGATTTTACTAATTTAGCATGTGCCCGAGCACGTACTACATTTATATCAGAAGTCGCATTCTCTACATCAGACTTTGCAAGATAAGCTTCAGCTCTCAACAAATAAGTTTCAGCTAAGCGAAACACATAAGTTTCTCTATAAGAAGAAGTCGTATTACTCATAACAATATGTTCTCCATATTTGGTAAGTTTAGGATTTCCATTGCTATCCTTTTCCCACAATTCTTCCGGAACATCTCCTGTCACTTTCATAAAGAAAGGATACCACATTCGAATCGTATCAGTCTGAGAAACAAAACCATCCGCAACAAACCATTTTCCAAATGCAGGAGAATTCTCATTATCAATCCTCATGTCCCGAACAATATTATATGAAGAATTTCTTAAATCAGTATCATCCGTCCACACCCCATGAGTCATATGATAAGTCGGCTGAGCCCAACCAATCCCTCTACCTCCTTTTTCTGCAGTTAAATGAAAAGCAGGTGTTGTTACCTTCTTGCCTGTTTCATCTTCCACTGTGATATTTATAGCATTATAGTAAGGCAAAATCATTCGAGGTCTTTCGTCGCCTGCTGTAGATGCAAAATTCAAATAATCCCATTGAAGTGCCCATAAAGTTTCCTTATTTCCAGAAGTACTTCTATTTTGATTACCAGTCTTGTGCAGATCAGAGCAAACATCCCCAGGTTCACCAATTTTAGTACCAAAACGTTCTGTCATCAGCGCCATAGCTGGGTAATTAATCACAGAAGAAAGGACAGATATCGCTTCTTCATATTCTTCCAAAGAAATAAGAATTTCTCCCAATAAGTGTTGGGCTGCTTGCTTTGAAATTTTACCATCTTTTACGTTGTCTATATCAGCTAATAAAGAGACAGATTCAATTAAATCTGTTTTTGCTTGTTGATACACTTCAATCCGAGTAGCCCTAACAAAATCTCTTCGAGGACTTGTGATCTCTTCCAATAGAAGAGGTACTCCACCATACAAATTTGCTAAAATTCGATATCCAAAAGCTCTAAAAAATAAAGCTTCCCCCCTTATAGCCGTTGTTTCGTTATCCGATAATCCGGAACTCTTTAAACGAGACAAAATCAAATTCGATTGGTTAACTATCGCATAAGTATACCTCCAAAAATTTAAGACTCCCGGTTCCGTTGGAATCATTGTTGCTTCATAATTATTTAATCTGGAGTTTGCATAATAATCAGCTGCTCCAAAACATAAATCTGTCCCATACCAAAACATATATCTTTCATGAGCTGTTTGCTCATGAAATAACCAACGAGTTTTATTATATAGAGTATTAACTGCACCTTGAAAATCTTGTAATGTCACTAATGAATTTTCAGGTGTATAAATAGAAAGAGGTTTTTCTTTAAGAAAATGACTTTCATTACATGATGAAGCAATCATCATAAACAGTATAAAACCAAATAAATATTTCATATCAAAATCATTTAAAAATCAAAATTAACGCCAATTGAGTAAGTTCTTAACAACGGGTATCCACCTTGAACACCTACACCTGTTTCTGGATCCATTCCATCCCATTTAGTAATGGTAAACAGATTCTTTCCACTAAGATAAATCTTAAAATTATTTATACCTACTTTATTCAAGACTTTCTTTGGTATTCTATAAGAGAAAGTTAAGTCTTGTAATCGAACAAAACTCCGCTGTGTATAAGGATGGAAAGCATAACCCACAGAGGGCGAAAAATATCCCAATTGCCTATATTTTGCATCAGGATTCTCAGGTGTCCAATAATCAAATTTAAACATGTTATTTTGATATGCACCGTCTGGTTCGAGTATCGCGGAACCTGAATTTGCCCAATAATAGTTTTTACCTCCTTGAATAGAATTAAGTAAAAATTTCAATTCAAAATCTTTATATCTAAACGTATTCTGAATACTGAAACGATAAGAAGGATCCGAATAACCTAATATTTTACGGTCATTAGCAGCGGTAATATTACCATCTTTATCTATATCTTCTATTTTATATGTACCATACATAAATCCGTTAGGTATAATACCAGCATTATAATCTTCAATTTGCCACATTCCAATAGCGTTGAAGTCATAACAAACCCCATAAGGCTTATCTATAAAGATTTTGCTTGAGATCAGATCATCTTCTTTTCCATCTCCATCTGCATCGATTCCTAAAATACTTTTCACTTTGTTTCGATTTAATGAAAAGTTAAACGTAACATCCCAGCTAAAATATTCATTACTAACCGGAACTCCTGTTATTTTTAACTCTGTACCCCAATTGGATAATTCTCCTATATTAGTTGCAATAGAATTAATGTTATTGTTCATATAGGGAATATTTACATCATATAGTAAATCTTTCGTCTTTGACTTATAGAATTCCAGAAATCCGAATATTCTATTATCAAAAAATGAGAAATCGCTTCCTATGTTAAAGGTCTTTGTCGTTTCCCATTTTAAATCACTATTTGCCATTGTATTTAAAAAAGAACCTTTCTCAGCAGGGGCTCCATCTCCATACAAATAAGAGTCAACAAATTTCATTGTTGCCATCGTTTGGTAACGTGAAAGCGTCCGGTTCCCATTTACTCCATAAGAAAAACGCAATTTTAAATCATCAATCCAATCATTCTTATCTTTAAGAAACTCTTCTTCGCTAAGACGCCAAGCTACTGCAGCAGAGGGAAAAACCGCAAATTTATTTGAAGAACTAAATCCAGAAAATCCATCTCTTCTGACTGTCCCTGTAAAAGTATAACGGTCTTTATATGTATATCCTAGACGAAACATCGTATATAAACTCGTCTCTTGCCATGCTGAAGATGCTATTTTTTGCAATGCAGCATCAGCTGCACCCAAGTTATTGAAACCTAAAACATCATTACTAAAATTACTTCCAGAGGCAGACGTTGATTCATACACACGTTTTTCAGCACCATATACAAATGTCGCGTTTACATCATGCTCATCAAAACTACGTTTATACGTAACAATATTATCGATCGTCCAGCTATATTGACTATCGTTTACCTTCGATCCGCTTCCTGTTAAATCACTCCCCCAGGGATTAAATTGAAAATCCTTATTGTTTATCAAATTTTGCGAAAAATTCAATCGATAGTTCAATCCTTTCACAAACGGAATATCAACATCTACATAAAAATTCCCCCACAAATTATACCTCTTATCAATGTTATCTTGCTGAAGGTCTAATAAAGGATTTAGTTGTGTCTTATATACATAAACTATGTTTTCCCCATTCTCATCCGTAACAGGGCTCAAAGGAGGCAACTGTCTTATTTTGTCGTAAGACAAATTTGTCCCTGAATAATCACTAAATGTGAAGAACGTCTGAGCTCCAATCTTCAACCAATCCGTCACTTTCGTATCTAAATTCATACGAATATTATATCGCTGATACTCATCTCCTTTCATCAGATTTTTCTGGTCTGTATATCCGATTGAAAAAAAATAGCTACTTAATTCGTTCTTCCCTCTTATACTTAAGTTCTGAGTGTTGATATACGGGAGATTGTTTGTACCCAAGTCCCACCAATCCGTATTCCTTCCATTCAGAAAACCTTCTGTTTCCTGATTATCTTGAAAATATTTAGTCACATCCCAATCCGGATTCGGAGTAAGCAAATCTTCTCCTACTCTACTCTCTGAAATTTTAACATCTGCAATTTGTTGCAAATAACCTTCCCGATCATTTAAATTTATTTTATTTGCTGACTGTTGAATAGAAAATGAACCACTATACTCAATAACCGGTTTACTCATTGCCTTTACAGTTTTTGAAGTAATAAGCATCACTCCATTACTAGCTTGAGAACCATAAATTGCCGCAGAACTTGCATCTTTTAGAATATCTATAGATTCGATATCATTCATATTTAAATCCACTAAATTTCCTCTATAAATAATTCCATCTAATACTATCAAAGGAGAGTTCGCACCTGAAATAGATGTACGTCCACGAATCGTCATTTCAGGATCTGTACCTGCTTGCGTCACAGCTCCTACGTTCATTCCAGGGACTGTTCCTTGCAAAGCAGATGCAAAACTCACGTTCGGAGATTCTTTCAATGCATCCAAATCTGCACGAACAACAGAACCCGAAATATCCTTTTTTAACGCCGTGCCATATCCGACAACGACAACTTCATCCAAAGCCTCGATATCTTCTTTTAGCACAACATTATATAAAAGGCGATTATCTACTTTTACTTCTTGTGATTTATAACCTATATAAGAAAATACCAATGTTGCGTTAGACGCAACATTAAGGGAGAAACTCCCTTCTAAATCAGATATAACTCCATTAGTCGTCCCCTTTTCTATAACATTCACTCCTATAATAGGTTCACCTTTTTGATCCACAACTTTTCCTGATATATTCTTATCTTGCTGTTGAGTAACCAACATGTTTTCTTCTTTCCGAGTAAGAATAATATTCACTCCCTCTATTGTAAAAGCCAGGCCCGTATTTTTTAATACTTCATTTAAGACATCCTGGACTAACTTATCTGATGCAGATACAGATACTTTTTGTTTCAAATTGACATCCCGATTCGAGACAAACAAATAATCTGTCTGATTTTCTATCTCATTAAGGATATCTTCTAATTGAACTTGATTTTTATTCAAACTAACTTTCGCATTCTGAGAATTTGCCTGACCAGCAAAAGCGAAACATGAACATAATAGTAAAGACCAAGTAGTCAATTTCATAACTCTGCGTATTTGATTCCTCCCTGAATCTTTTTTTCGAAAAGTCTCAGGTAAAAAATAATTTTTCATACCTTTGTAATTGATTTTAAATTAATAAGTATATTAAATAATGTACTGGAGAGCCGGTGGTTGTTGGCGCAACTGCCGGCTCTTTTTTACGTGTTTCTCATGTGTCCTTTCCCATAGGCATTCCCGTTTTTATCAGTTAATATATATGATGTTTCTCTCTTCATCCCGCTTATATTTGAAAGGGAAGTCTTTTTGCAAAACGCGCAAGGCATGATCAACTCCATCAGATATCCGAAGCTTCCCTCGATATCCCAAATCTTTCACAGCTTTATTGTTAACTACGATCTGCACATCATAGAACTTTTCAAACAGTTCCATAATTGCATTAAAAGATTTATCTTCTATATAGATCAAACCGTCTTTCCAGCGGTAACTATTCACATCGGTTGTTGCCGACACCAGTAAAGAATCCCCGAGAAGCTTGGCTGTTTGTCCCGGAGATAAAAAGACGGCTTTCGGACATCGAGAATTATATAATTTGACTTTACCTTCATAAAGACTCGTTCTAAATTGCGACTTGCCTCTATATGCCTCTACATTAAATATAGTTCCCAGCACTTCCACATCATACTTATCCGTTTTTACAATAAACGGTTTCTTATCTTTCGCCACCTCAAAATAGGCTTCTCCATCCAATGTGATTTCCCGGTTCTTTTTGGCAAAAGCCATCGGATAGCGGATCGAGGTATTGGCGTTCAACCAGACGTTCGTCCCGTCCGGCAATAAAATATTGGTTCGGTTTCCGGCCGGGACGCTGACACATTGATAAGATTCAGACAACCGGCCTATTCTATAATTATCATACAAATAAAAACTTCCCAGCAGAAACAGAACGGATGCCGCTATTTTCAGACTCCAGCTTAACCAAGGCTGTATGCGTAAATATCTTCCGACATTAGTATTAGGCTTATCCACAAGAATAGAAGCATCGAAGCGAATCCGCTCCCGGATAAACCGTTTCCGGTTAGCCTCATCATGCTCGATCCACTGGTGAATAGTCTCTTTCTCTTCCTCGGAAGCCTGTCCAAGAAAATAACGGATAAATATATGCTGATCTATATTCATTGCTCTCTTTTTAGTGTTTCTAAAAGTAGAGCAACTCAAAGGGAGAAAATCCTAACCGTAATAGTACTTTTTTTGCAAAAATTTAGTTCAGAAATAAAAAGATAAGCGGAATGTAGTCTTTCAACCTTTGCAAAAGATGGTTGTTCGCCTTATTTATGTGATAATCTATTTTTTGCAAGGAGACGCCCAATATGCCGGCAATCTCTTTTCGGGACTTATTTTCCAGACGGTTGAGCACAAATATATTCCGGGTCTGATCAGACAATTCGTCTAAAGCGCCCATCACTATTTTCATGATATCTTTGGAAAAGATCGTACCATAAGTCTCATCTTCCAAGGTCTGGATACGGGTTACGATTTCCCAGTCATACAACTTTGTGTGGTTCTTACTATACTCGATCTCAACCTGAAGATGTTTCAGATAGTTCAGGCATTTATTCTTTACGGACTGCAAAATATATCCCAACACATCGGTATCGACCGGCAGCCGGTGCTTATTTTCCCAATAATACAACAGTGCATCGTGGGTCATATCCTCCGCTGTCGGCAAATCATTGACATAATAAAAAGCGTATCTTACAAAACGCTGATAGTACGTATTGTAAAAAACGCCAAAATTCATCTCCGAATTTATATCAAAGGGATTTATTATGTTTCTCCGATTCTCCAAGTAAGTATGTTCTAACTCCACAAAAATAGCTTTTACCTGTGGAATTATCCAAATCCCACGACACTATTTTTCACCTGCCCCTGTAAAATCTTATGTATTCCTGTACATCAGCCTTCCAACACATAAACCTCGCCCCACAACATATCTTCCGCCTCCTGCTTCATTACTTCCGGGATGGGAGTCACAGCGCCTTCGTCTATCTTGCGGATAAAATCAGGATATTCTTTTTTATAAACATCAAACATATAATTGGCAAAAACAAACATCACGGTGAAGCGGAGGTTCGCCAAGCGGTCGCACATCTTGACGAACGAAGCGAATTTTGTCTCGCATATACCTTTATAATAGGCTGCATTCGCACGCTCGTCGCGGTTGCGGCCTTTCTCATTGGTCAGGGCGTAGACAATTTCCGGAACCTGGCGGTCGAGTTGCTCCTTGCTTGCGTCCGGCAAGGTTATTCCTTCCGGCTTGAAACTGCGGACAAACTTCACGACATCGTTATAGGTCATGCGGGCATCTTCTATCGTGTCGTGCAGATAGGCCGAAGCATAGAGGACAAGCACATCCGCTTCCGTTTCCGCCACCAGATGCCCGTAGCGGGAGACATACGAGGCTGTCAGTTTCAGGTGAAAACCGTAGGGAAGGAATTTCCCATAGCGCTGATTAACACGATCATGGATGGCAAAAGCCTCCTTTTCCATTGCACGTAGCCACTGCTGGTTAGCCTGCACTGTCTTAACAAAATCAAGTTGTTCCATTGTCTATCTATTTAGTTCCGACAAAATTGTCTGCAAAGATAAGCGGTTTCATCCTATTTCCTTATCTTTTTTATGCAATACTATTAGCCCTTTCCGAAGCATTCGTAACTTGTCCGCTTGGCGGCGAACGATCGTTCGCTTGGCGCCGGACGATCGTTCACCAGCAAGCGGACGATCGTTCACCGCCAAGCGGACAACTAATAATAGACGATGGAAGAGATAACGGATCGGATAGTACGGCCTAATCTATACTTATCACACGGGGAATATGACGCTGAAAGTGGAGCCTTGCCCTTGCTTGGATGAGACTTCCATGCGTCCTCCGAGTTTTGTCACCAAAGCTTTGGATATGGCCAATC
Source organism: Parabacteroides acidifaciens (assembly GCF_003363715.1). GTDB lineage: Bacteria > Bacteroidota > Bacteroidia > Bacteroidales > Tannerellaceae > Parabacteroides > Parabacteroides acidifaciens. The sequence goes on along the minus strand of NZ_QREV01000002.1, from coordinate 67,158 downwards.
CCAAGCCGACGCCGGTCGTCCATTCCGTTAACTTGACAAAGCGGTCGAAGACACGGCCCAACTGCTCTTCCGGTATGCCTTCGCCGGTATCCGTCACATAAAAGACGAGTTCCGAAGCTGTTACCCGGTAGCCAAAACGGATGGAGCCTTCCTTGGTATGTTTGATGGCGTTTGTCAACAGGTTCGTGAGCACTTGCGTCAAACGGCTACGATCGGTATGAAGTGTAAAGTTAGGGCAATCGTCCAACTGCAACATCACGTTTTCAGGCATTCGCAACAATATTGTACTGTAAATATCCTGCATCAGCACCGGCAAATCCTGATCACTCAAGACAAATGCAAGCGTGTTCGACTCTATTTTCGATATGTCCAACACATCTTCTATCAACCTCTGCAACAGATCATTGTTTTTCTGGATAATCCGGGCAAACTCCCGGCGAGTCTCTATATCTTCTTCCTCTGCAATTATTTGCGAAAAGCCGACTATTGCATTTAACGGCGTACGAATCTCATGGTTCATATTAGCCAGAAAGGTCGACTTCAGGTTATCAGCTTCCTCTGCTTTTTCTTTTGCAATTTTCAGGCGGGCTCCATAACGTTGACGGGAATGGGCCAGCAAGCCTAATGCTGCACAAATCAGGAGCAAGACGATCACTCCACCACCGTAAGCCAAAGCCTTGGCATGCGATTTCTCCGCCTCCAACTCTAACTTCTTGCTTTGCAGTTCCAGTTTATCCACTTCCCTTTGCGTCCTTAACTTTGCCAAATCTTCATAATATTGGGCATGGACAATCGAATCGCGTACAACTTTCGAATCTCTGTAAGCTTTAGCCGATTCCATTCCTTTTCCCATCTTATAATAGATATCGGCCCTGAAGTCTTCCACTGTAACCCAGTCATTATAACGTTTATTATTCAAAAGGATCTGTTCCAAACGGTCGATCACGGCAAGCGCCTTATCATAATCTCCGATCAGATTATAATATTTCATCCAAAGGAATTGCGCCATGATCTTTTCCGTATTCATATTATACTGATTCTCCAGCTCATCTAATTTTTGCAAATGGGAATAAGTAAGCAAAGCATTCTTTTGATTAATATAATACTGTGCGGAGTAAAGGTGAAAACTCTGTTTCAGAAAAGCTAACGTGTGCTCCTCGTCCAGCCGGAAAATTCCTTCCTTTTCACAGTTCTTTATACAAGTATCGAGTTTAAACAAGTATTCCTCTTTCGTCTCTTTGTTCAATAACAAGCGCAACAGATAGAATCGACGGATACGGGAAACTCCCCGCTCTTCCATGCCCTGCAGAATCTCATTACACAAGTTGATGCCTTCTGCTTTCAAACCGATACTGAAATAAAAGTTTGCCAAAGCCTGGTTAGCCATATCCACTCCTTCCGGATAATTAAAACGGGCAGCCAATTTCTTCATACTTTCGACTTCTCCGAGAACTTGTTCATGGGTTCCTTCATTTGTCAAGGTGTAAATATTCCAGCCTTTCACCCGGCACAAATCTTCTATCCGGTTGGTTGCGATATATATAGGTTCAGCTTGTTTTAAGTAAAAGCGCATACTATCCGGGTTCCTGGCATAATAATAGCGCATCAGCAATAACAGAGCATTGCCTTTGTAAAAGTCGTTATTCTGTTTCTGGGCCTCTTCCAATAGCAGGTCCGCATATATTTTATACACGTTGTTACGATTATTCTGATAAAGCAACTCGTTTAGTTTTATCAATTTGCTGCTATCCGGCAAGCCCATTAACTGCTGCCGCAAACTGTCTGCCGTATTTGCTACAAATATACTTACAACAAATAGTTGTGTAAGGATAAGACATATAAGAATTCGTGTTTTTCTCATTTAGAAGTCCGGAGTTTCAACTCCTTTATATTTTGCGACGCAATTTAATCATTAGAAATAAATGTTACAACAAATATTCGAAGATATCTGTCAGGATGATTGTATTTTTGTTGCATTTACGCGCAACAAACACCCGGATAAAGACGTTATAGTAAAGAAATCAAACAGATATGACACGGAAACTATATTTTATTATCTTATCACTGCTCTTCTTCTCAACCCTTTATGCCCAATACGTTCCAGACGTACTGGGCGACAGTTATCTCCGCCGGACGATCCAAATGCCGGACGATTATGAGGGGAAAGTGGTCTGCACGCTTGTCAAGAAGCCGCAACTGCCGGACACCAAACAGGCTATACTTTATATACATGGCTACAATGATTATTTCTTTCAGAAGCAACTGGGCGACAGCGTGAACGCACATGGCTACAATTTCTACGCCATGGACCTCCGCAAATACGGCCGCTCGATCTTGCCGGGCCAAGATCCTTTCTTCTGCAAAAGCTTGAAAGAGTATTTTGCAGATATCGATACGGCCCTGGCCATTATCAGGGAAGAGGGCAACGACAAAATATTGTTGATGGCGCACTCTACGGGAGGATTGATAACTCCTTATTACCTGAACAGCAAGAAAGGGGAACTGCCTGTAGACGGACTGATACTGAACAGTCCTTTTCTGGACTGGAACTTCGGCTGGATGATGGAAAAAGTCGTAATCCCGGTCGTTTCCTTTATCGGCAAGCTCTTTCCGAACCTGACTGTACAGGGATATGGCGACGCTTCATACGCGCACAGCCTGCTAAAACAGTTCAAAGGGGAATGGGAATACAATACGGACTGGAAGATGATAAACGGCCATCCGAAAAAAGCGGGATGGATAAATGCCATACAGGAAGCACAAAAAACTGTTCAAAAAGGGATTGACCTGGATTGTCCGGTCCTGGTGATGTCGTCAAATAAATCATTTCCGGAAACAAAGGAATGGAACAATGAATATCTCTCGTCCGATATCGTACTGGACGTACACGATATCCAGAAATATGGGCAAAAACTGGGCAATTATGTCACACGCGATACGATCCCAAACGGCATCCACGACTTGATACTGTCCGAAAAGGCATCACGGGACCATGTATATCGCACGGTGTTTGATTGGCTGAGTTTTTATCCTTACCTTTGTCCGGTAAAAAATTAATTTGGAATGAAAGCCTTACAAACAATCACTATAGCTATCACCCTTCTATATTCAGCAAACATTTTTGCACAAACGGAGGAAACGAAAGATGCGACCTCATATAAAGCCGAAGCGTTCGGCTCGGTTAGCAGTGGTTCGACTACTCCATTCTGGATGGTGAGCAACCGGTACGGAATTGTTCCTTTGGATGCCAACAACGGTTATCTGAATGCAGGCGTGTTCCATCAACAACATTTGGGAAAAGGTTTCCACTGGAGCGCAGGACTGGATCTTGTTGCTGCGGTTCCCCGCTATCACAATGTGTTCATTCAACAGATTTATGCAGAGTTAGGATACAAGAGCCTGCTCTTGAGCATCGGCAGTAAGGAGAACCGCCATTCGCTTTGGGATCACTCCCTTAGCTCCGGCGACATGGTGCTTTCCAACAACGCCCGCCCGATTCCGGAAATAAACCTGAGCATGCCTGAATTTACAGTTGTCCCACTGACGAAAGGTTGGATGCAGATAAAAGGGGATTTTGCCGTAGGCCGGTCTTTTGATACCGGATATCTGGAAGATTTTTCCAATGGGAAGCAAACTTATATAAAGAATGTGCTCTGGCATCATAAATCCCTTTACGTCCGCATTCAGGATACGAAAAACGATTTTCCTCTTTCCGGTATCGTAGGTGTGCAGCACTGGGCACAATGGGGAGGAACCTCCAGTGATCCGAAGATAGGCGTGCAGCCTCATTCCCTGAAAGACTTTATCCGGGTCGTTTGCGGTAGCGAGGGTGGCGGCGATGCCACGTTGTCTGATCAGATCAATGTCTTGGGCAACCATTACGGTTCATATGATTTCAAACTGGAATATACGATGCCTAACTGGAAACTGGCTGCTTATTACCAGCATTATTTCGAAGATAAATCAGGAATGATATTTGTGAATGGTACAGACGGATTGTGGGGCACACAACTGGATCTTCCGCACTTTCCCTGGCTGAAAAAGGTTGTAACGGAATACCTGGTCACCCGTAACCAAAGCGGGCCGTTCCATTTCATCCTGTTCGACCACGACAAATATAAAGGTCCGGGAGGCGGAGGAGACAATTACTATAACAACGGGGAGTATAAAACAGGAGTGTCCTACTTCGGGCGCGGATTGGGTTCCCCTCTTCTGACTGCTCCCGAATACAACACGAACGGGGATATCGACTTCAAGAACAACCGTATCCGTTCCTGGCACCTGGCTTTTGAAGGAGATTTATCACCGATGGTATCCTACCGCCTCAAATACACGCTTATGAATAGTTGGGGGACACCTTACGGTCCGTTCCGGAATAATAAGCGTAGCAATTCGGGACTGGTCGAAATCAAGTACCGCCATCCTCGCTTGCAAGGCTGGGAATTCACCGGAGCGATAGCCGGGGATACGGGCTCCCTATATGGAGACAATGCCGGTTTCAGCCTGAGTGTCTGCAAACGCGGCATACTTAAATCATGGAAATAACTTATTTATATTGTTCCCATAAAGCAGAAGCGATGATCTCCTGCGTTTGATCGGCTATTTGTTGCAACTCTTTATGGGAAGCCTCCATTCCTTCCGTTGAAATAGGCGGATGGATAACCATTTCCATTTTATGCCGGTGAATATTCAAAGAGCCGATTGGCAATACGTCAAAAGGCCCGTTCAAGGTGATCGGAACAATGGGTAAATGTTGGTCGACAGCCATTTGGTATGCACCTTTCTTAAAACGGATCATTTTCCCATCGTAGGTACGCGAACCTTCCGGGAAAACAATCACAGATGCTCCGTTCCTCAGACAACGTTCCGCTTCCTGTACACTACGCGTAGCAGCTTTGCGCGTTGAATTGTCCACAAAAATAAAGCCGGCAGCCCGGCAGGCTGCTCCGACAAACGGGATTTTGGAAATCCCCGCTTTCATCACCCATTTGATAGGAACACCTAAGAAACCATATATAAGAAAGATGTCGAACGCCCCCTGGTGATTGGATACAAATACATAAGACTTCTTCCGGTCTATATTCTCCCGCCCTTTAACTTTCACCGGACAAAGCGCCAGATGGCATGTCAGCCACGACCAAATCATTCCGGGGTAATAGGCAAATATCCGTTCCCCTCCCAACAGACAACCCACAATCACCGTCACAGCCGTAAGTATGGTGAGCACGACAAATACCGGTACCATAAACAGCCACAAATAAAGTATGTAAAGAATTCTAACCATATATAAATGCTTTATTATGCAAATATAAAGGCTAAATTCAATGGTTTCATTATTTTTCTCTCAAAATATTTTTACAATCGGGTTATTATTGCTTTATTTGCGGTAGAAAAAAATAATATATAAAATATCTATCACCATGAACGAATTATTGAAAAATCTGGGGGTAATCGTACTCCTTATCGGTGTTATCATTTTAGCAGTACCGGCTATCAGTGGAGGTATGTCAAATACGATTCTTCTTACCGGTTTAGGAATCATTATCCTGGGTTATATCGGTCATATCGTTATTAACAAAAGACTCGGATAATCTCACACACACTTACAAATAAAAAAGACCGCTCTTTTGAGCGGTCTTTTTTATTTTCTACCAAAGAGATCAGGCTTCACCTTTCACGCCTCCGATGGGAGGAACAAAATTTTCAAACTTTGCAGTCTTGCCGCTAACCTGCTCTTCGAACTTTGCCAAATTATCCTGCAAGGCAAACAGCAGGCGTTTAGCATTATCCGGAGTAAGTATCACACGACTTTTCACCTGTGCTTTCGGTGCGCCCGGTACGACCCGGATAAAGTCTAAAATAAACTCTGACGATGAATGCGATATAATTGCCAGATTTGCATACGTTCCCTGAGCCATCTCTTCTGACAACTCTACCTGAATTTCATTTGTCGGTTTGTTATTTTCCATATCTCCTATTTTCATTTATAAATATTCTAAGACAAATATACATATTAAAATCGGAATGCCAGCAAATAAAAAGGGCCACCTTCACAGGCAGCCCTTTTTCAGTTGTGTTTTTAATTCTCAATTCTTTAGACCAATGTAAAAAAAATACCTTATTGTGTTTAATATTTTCTAATCAAGACGCTTAAACTAAGGCCATTCGTCTTAGTGAATTCGTTGTTTATTCAACATTACAAAGATATGACCAACAGAATTAACCACCAAATACTATTTTATCATTATATGATACTATTTCGTCAGATAGAAAACTTCCATTCTGTGAATTAGTTTAAAATCATGTTTTAAACCCTAAAACGAGTTCGTGCATATTTTTCACGATATTCGGTAGGAGTACTACCTTTTCGTCGCTTAAAAGCCCGATTAAAATTCGATAAGTTATTAAAACCGGACTTATAACATATTTCTGCTATTGTATCGCTTGTATCGATCAGACGACAAACGGCTTCCGATATACGAATGTCATTCAAATTATCAATAAAAGTTTTTCCAGTCCATTTTTTTAAGAAGCGGGTAAGCGATGCTTCACTCATATTTATTAACGAAGCAAGTTCAGGTAAAGAAACCGGACGCTGATAATTTTCGTGCAAAAATAGCATGATCGTATCCAAACGATCATTATCTATATTCCGGAAATTTTCCACTGTATTGACAGCATTTAACTTGCGGGCTTCTTCATCCAGCGATAATGTCTTGAGTATATCTATCAAACGTAACAAATTGTGAAAAGAATCCGATTCCTCACTCGACAGCTTTTTCAATTCCGGCTGAATATGCAAAATCATTTCCCGGCTAAAAACTAATCCGCACGATGCCTTATCAAACATATCTTTTATCGTCTTAAAATGACGCTTATTAATTAAACTGTCGAATAAAGAGGCATGGAACTGGATCGTAATCTCCAGCATATCCGTGCAAGAACATTTGTGATTAGAATAAGCATGCTTAGTTCCTCCGGCAACTAAAAGCAAATCAAGATCTTCCATCTCCTCCACCGAATCTCCTACTATACGGATCGCTCCTCCGGCATTCTCCAAATAGTTCAGTTCAAATTCCGGATGTATATGAAGCGGATAAGAAAAACCACGCTTAGGTCGCTGCATCACCATAAAACAATCTTCAGGTGAAAGCGGCGTAATCTCTCTTAATACATCTACGGAATCCATAATCTGTTTACTGAATAAGTATTCTTGATATAACCGGACAATGGTCTGATGGATACAAATTTCCCAGACTTTCAGCCAACACACCGTGACGAAGGACCTTTATATTGCCTTTCACAAATATATAATCGATCCACTCACGTTTCTCCAAGGGAATACGTCCGAAATTATGAAAAGTCCATTCCGGACCGTAACGTAACGGAGCCACTGTACGGGTATGCGTTAAGCAACGCGGATCATTAGCGTCCGTCAGAACTTTGATCGGATCATCTTCCGGAACTGCATTAAAATCACCGGTAACAACCACCGGTAAATTTCCGGATAAGCTTTTTACCTGCGCAAGAACCAGAGAAGCACCTTCGTGACGAGCCACCTTTCCCATATGATCCAGATGAGTATTCAGAAAGAAAAACTCTTTCCCGGATTCTTTATCTTTAAAGACAGCCCAAGTTGCCACGCGCTCACAAGCAGCATCCCAACCTTTCTTTCCAACAGCATTTATATCTTCTGCCAACCAGAAATTGCCACTTTTCACAACGGTAAAACGATCCTTCCGGTACAAGATAGGAGCATATTCTCCCTTAGTTTTGCCATCCTCACGTCCAACTCCTACATATCCATAGTCAGGCAGACGCTCCAATAAATCAGTTAATTGATTATGCAGCACTTCCTGAGCACCAAACATATCCACATCGTAAAACTTAACCACATTTGCGGCCAGATCTTTCCTGTGTTCCCACCAATTATCTCCATCCGCTTTCGTGCTCAAACGAATATTAAAAGACATTACATTCATTTCGTTATCAGGATGCTTGGCAAAAGCAACATTCATAGATAAAAGAATAGCAAATAAATAGAGCAGAACTTTTTTCATATATCGCATATTTTAATTATCAAGTCAATACACAAATATAAGGACTCTGACCTTATTAAACAAATTCCAGAAAACAAAATAGGGCTACCGAATAAAAATCCGATAGCCCTATTTACTATTTTACTTTCGTATATTACTCGTCGTCTCTGTCCATAGCATTAAAATCTACGACATTCTTACGATTTGCAAAAATACGTTCGAATTCATCTTTAGCACCAACAACCAGCTTGTCGAAATCACGCTGACCTGTACCGGCAGGAATAAGATGACCACAGATAACATTTTCTTTCAAACCTTCCAAGCGGTCTACCTTTCCATTGATAGCAGCTTCGTTCAACACTTTCGTCGTTTCCTGGAAAGATGCGGCAGACATAAAGCTATTTGTCTGCAGAGCTGCGCGGGTAATACCCTGGAGAATCTGATTGGCTGTAGCCGGAACCGCATCACGCACTTCAACCAACTTCAAGTCGCGGCGTTTCAGCATACTGTTCTCGTCTCTCAACTTACGAACCGTCACGATCTGACCAGCCTGCAATGTCTGGGAATCTCCCGGATCCGTAACAACTTTCTTGCCCCAGATACGATCGTTTTCATCCATTACTTCCAGCTTGTCTACAACCTGCTGTTCCAAGAAGCGAGTATCTCCCGGATCGATGATTTCCACCTTACGCATCATCTGGCGGACGATTACTTCGAAGTGTTTATCGTTAATCTTCACACCCTGCAGACGATATACGTCCTGGATTTCATTTACGATATACTCCTGAACAGCCGTCGGCCCCATGATAGCCAGAATATCAGACGGAGTTGTTGCACCATCAGACAACGGCATACCGGCACGGATATAGTCATTTTCCTGAACAAGCAGCTGCTTGGACAGAGGCACCATGTATTTCTTAACTTCACCCAGTTTAGAAGTGACGGTAATTTCACGGTTACCACGTTTGATCTTACCAAAGCCAACCTCACCATCGATTTCTGAAACGACAGCCGGGTTAGACGGGTTACGAGCCTCGAACAATTCTGTTACACGAGGCAAACCACCGGTAATATCACCTGCTTTACTTACAGCACGCGGGATCTTAACCAAAACCTCACCGGCCCGGACCATATCGCCCTCGTCTTTCACAACGTGAGCACCTAACGGCAATGAGTAATTCTTCAGATAATTTCCGTTTTCATCCACAATGTGGGCAGCCGGAGCTTTCGTCTTATCTTTGGATTCGATAATGATCTTTTCCTTCAAACCGGTTGTTTCATCACTTTCAACATTGTAAGTTACGTTTTCGACCAAACTTTCAAATTCGATTTTACCGGAAACCTCAGATACGATAACGGCATTGAACGGGTCCCATTCGATGATAACATCACCTTTCTTGATTGTATCTCCATTCTTGAAGAACAATTTGGAACCATAAGGTATATTATGAGCCAGCAAGACAATCTTCGTCGTAGGATCTACAATACGAAGTTCAGCCAGACGGCTTACAACAACCTGACATTTCTTGCCTCCCTCTTCACTGTCTACGGCACGAAGCTCTTCGATTTCCAGAACACCGTCATATTTAGAAGTAATGCTGTTTTCTGTAGCGACGTTAGAAGCGATACCACCGACGTGGAATGTACGCAATGTCAACTGAGTACCCGGTTCACCGATTGACTGTGCAGCAATAACGCCGACAACCTCACCTTTCTGAACCATCTGGTTCGTTGCCAGGTTACGGCCATAACATTTTGCACAAACACCTTTCTTGGATTCACAAGTCAATACAGAACGGATTTCAACGCTTTCGATCGGAGAATCTTCGATCTTCTTGGCTGCATCTTCACGGATTTCCTCACCAGCACGGACAATAACTTCGCCTGTCAACGGATGAATGACATCATGAACCGACACACGTCCCAGGATACGTTCTCCCAAACTTGCGATCACTTCATCATTATTCTTTAATTCCGTACAGATCAAGCCACGCAACGTACCACAGTCTTCTTCGTTGATGATCACATCGTGCGAAACGTCAACCAGACGACGAGTCAGATAACCGGCATCGGCAGTCTTCAAAGCCGTATCGGCCAAACCTTTACGAGCACCGTGAGTTGAAATAAAGTACTCCAACACAGACAAACCTTCCTTAAAGTTTGAAAGGATCGGGTTTTCAATGATCTGACCGCCTTCCGCGCCACTCTTCTGCGGTTTTGCCATCAAACCACGCATACCGGACAACTGACGAATCTGTTCCTTAGAACCACGGGCTCCAGAATCCATCATCATATAGATAGAGTTGAAACCGTCGTTATCAGCCGTCAACTGCTTCATCAATGTATCAGACAGCTTGCTGTTGACATGTGTCCATGTATCGATAATCTGATTGTAACGTTCGTTGTTGGTGATGAACCCCATATTGTAGTTGTTCATAATCTGCTCAACTTCGTCATAACCTTCTTTCACCAATTCCTCTTTCTGAGGCGGGATCAGAACGTCGGCCAAGTTGAAGGACAGACCACCCTTAAAGGCCATGTAATAACCCAAATTCTTGATATCGTCCAAGAACTGAGCCGTACGGGCAACACCACAAACCTTAATCACCTTACCGATGATATCGCGCAGTGCTTTTTTACCCAATACTTCATTGATATAACCTACTTCTTCCGGAACGAATTCATTAACCATCAAACGGCCGACAGAAGTTTCGATCATTTTCTTAACCGGATTGCCATCCTTGTCGATATCGTTCACATATACTTTGATCGGAGCGTGGATATCCACCTTCTTCTCATTATATGCAATCGTTGCTTCTTCCGGTCCATAGAATACCAAACCTTCGCCTTGTGCCCCCTTGCGCATCTTCGTGATGTAGTACAGACCCAATACCATATCCTGGGAAGGAACGGTAATAGGCGCACCGTTTGCCGGGTTCAGAATGTTATGGGAAGCCAGCATCAACATCTGTGCTTCCAATACGGCTTCGTTTCCTAAAGGCAAGTGAACAGCCATCTGGTCACCATCGAAGTCGGCGTTGAAAGCCGTACATGCCAACGGGTGCAGCTGAATAGCCTTTCCTTCGATCAGCTTCGGCTGGAATGCCTGAATACCCAAACGGTGCAATGTCGGTGCACGGTTCAGCAATACAGGATGACCTTTCATAACATATTCCAGAATATCCCAAACAACCGGTTCTTTACGATCCACGATTTTCTTTGCAGATTTAACCGTCTTCACGATACCGCGTTCGATCAATTTACGGATTACGAAAGGTTTATAAAGTTCAGCTGCCATATTCTTCGGCAGACCACATTCATGCATCTTCAATTCAGGACCTACGACGATAACCGAACGAGCTGAATAGTCCACACGTTTACCCAACAAGTTCTGACGGAAACGACCTTGTTTACCTTTCAAACTGTCAGAGAGAGACTTCAGCGGACGGTTGGCATCTGTCTTAACGGCACTCGACTTACGAGAGTTGTCAAACAGTGAGTCCACAGCTTCCTGAAGCATACGTTTTTCATTACGCAAAATCACTTCGGGAGCCTTGATATCGATCAATCGTTTCAAACGATTGTTACGGATGATAACACGACGATACAAATCGTTCAAATCGGAAGTGGCAAAACGTCCACCATCCAACGGAACCAACGGACGCAGTTCGGGCGGAATAACCGGCACCACCTTCACGATCATCCATTCCGGTTTGTTACGGCCTCTGGAAGCACGGAAAGATTCAACGACCTGCAAACGTTTCAACGCTTCGTTCTTACGCTGCTGTGAACCGTCCGTACTTGCACGGTGACGCAGTTCGTAAGACAAAGAATCCAAATCCAGACGAGCCAGCAAATCATAGATTGCTTCGGCACCGATCTTTGCGATAAACTTATTGGGATCCGTATCTTCCAGCATCTGGTTTTCCTTTGGCAGGTTGTCCAGGATCTGCAGATATTCTTCTTCCGAAAGCAAGTCCAATTCAGCAACAGTGTCTACACACCCCGGCTGAATCACCACATAACGTTCGTAATAAATAATAGAATCCAGCTTCTTGGTCGGCAAGCCTAACAAGTAACCGATTTTATTGGGCAGGGAACGGAAATACCAGATATGAGCGACGGGAACTACCAGATGGATGTGTCCCATACGTTCGCGACGCACTTTTTTCTCTGTAACTTCCACCCCGCAACGATCGCAGACAATCCCTTTGTAACGGATACGCTTGTATTTTCCGCAATGACATTCGTAATCCTTGATCGGACCGAAAATACGCTCGCAAAAAAGACCGTCACGCTCAGGTTTGTACGTACGATAGTTAATCGTTTCCGGTTTCAAAACTTCACCACTGGAGTTTTCAAGAATTTCTTCAGGGGAAGCCAGACCGATGGTTATTTTTGAAAAGTTACTCTTTATCTTGTTTTCTTTTCTAAAGGCCATATTTTTTATTTATAAAGAGTTATCAATGAGTAAGCAGATGAGCCGAAGCCCATCTACTTATATTGTTTTTTGAATTAATCCAGAGTGAAGCTTAAACCAAGACCTCTCAGTTCGTGCAGCAATACGTTCAGAGATTCAGGGATACCCGGTTGTGGCATCGGATCACCTTTCACGATTGCTTCATAAGCTTTGGAACGTCCGACAACGTCATCAGACTTGATTGTAAGGATTTCCTGAAGAACATGTGCAGCACCGAAAGCTTCCAGTGCCCAAACTTCCATTTCTCCGAAACGCTGACCACCAAACTGTGCCTTACCACCCAGAGGCTGTTGAGTAATAAGAGAGTACGGACCGATAGAACGGGCGTGCATCTTATCATCAACCATGTGACCCAATTTCAGGAAGTACGTAACACCTACCGTAGCCGGCTGGTCAAAACGTTCACCGGTTCCACCATCATACAGGTAAGTTTTACCATAGCGGGGCACACCGGCTTTATCCGTCCATTCGTTCATGTCATCCAAAGTCGCACCATCGAAAATCGGAGTAGCAAACTTCACACCCATCGAGCGACCGGCCCAACCTAACACAGCTTCAAAGATCTGTCCCAAGTTCATACGGGAAGGCACACCCAGCGGGTTCAAACAAATATCAACCGGAGTTCCGTCTTCCAGGAACGGCATATCCTCCTGACGAACGATCTTGGAAACAATACCCTTGTTACCATGGCGACCGGCCATCTTATCACCAACCTGGATCTTACGTTTCTTTGCAATGTAAACCTTCGCCATCTGAACAATACCTGTCGGCAGTTCATCACCGATCGTAAGATCGAATTTCTTACGTCTCAACTCGGCATCCAGTTCTTTATATTTCTTCAGATAGTTCAGGATCACCTGCTTGATAAGTTCGTTCTTATCTGCATCAGCAGTCCATTTACTTACCTGAACAGCATTGTAATCCAAATCTTCCAGAGCCTTACGAGAGAATTTCGCTCCTTTCGCAATGATCTCTGTATTCATATAGTCTTTTACACCCTGAGAAACCTTACCAGTGGTCAAAACCAACAATTTGTCGACCAACAGATTCTTCAGGTCGGCCATCTTCATTTCGTATTCCTCATCCAGCTTCGGCAGAATAGCCTTATCAGTCAGTCTGGACTTACGCTTTTTAACAGCTTTCGAGAATAAAGCAGTTTCGATAACCACACCACGCAAAGACGGAGTCGCCTTCAAAGAAGCATCCTTCACATCACCGGCCTTATCGCCGAAGATCGCACGAAGCAGTTTTTCTTCCGGAGAAGGATCCGATTCCCCTTTCGGAGTAATCTTACCGATCAGGATATCACCCGGTTCAATGCGGGCACCTACACGGACAATACCTCTCTCGTCCAAATCCTTGGTCGCTTCTTCGCTGACATTAGGAATATCGGATGTCAACTCTTCCATACCACGTTTCGTTTCACGGACTTCCAAAATATATTCGTCAACGTGAACTGAAGTAAAGAAGTCCTCACGAACCATACGTTCGTTCAGAACGATAGCATCCTCATAATTGTATCCCTTCCAAGGCATATAGGCCACTTTCACATTACGTCCCAGTGCCAATTCACCATTCTGGGTAGAATAGCCCTCCGTCAAAATATCACCGGCTTTCACACGCTGGCCACGATGGCAGATCGGACGCAAATCGACAGTCGTACTCTGGTTCGTCTTACGCCATTTCGGAATCGTATATGTCTTAATTGAATCTTCGAAACTTACGAATTCTTCGTCTTCCGTACGATCATATTTGATCTTGATGCAAGTAGCATCCACAAATACGACTTCACCTTCGCGTTCAGCCATGATCTGTGTACGTGAATCGCGTGCAACCTGTGCCTCGATACCGGTACCCACGATCGGAGCATCCGTACGCAACAAAGGAACTGCCTGGCGCATCATGTTAGATCCCATCAATGCACGGTTGGCATCGTCATGTTCCAAGAACGGAATCAAAGAGGCCGCAATAGAAGCAATCTGCTGCGGAGCAACGTCCATCAAGTCAATTTCAGAAGGCGGTACAACAGGGAAGTCCGCTTCAAAACGAGCTTTCACCCTATCAAGTATAAACTTGCCATCATCATTCAAAGGGGCATTACCCTGTGCGATGGTCAATTCTTCCTCTTCCTCCGCCGTGTAATATTGCAAACCTTCGTCAGAGAAGTCAACTTTACCATCCACCACCTTACGATACGGAGTAGAGATAAAGCCCAGATCATTGATCTTTGCATACACACAAAGGGATGAGATCAAACCGATGTTCGGACCTTCAGGAGTTTCAATAGGACAAAGACGGCCATAGTGCGTATAGTGTACGTCACGGACCTCAAATCCGGCACGTTCACGAGACAGACCGCCCGGTCCCAGGGCAGACAAACGACGTTTATGCGTAATCTCAGCCAGCGGGTTTGTCTGGTCCATAAACTGCGACAAAGCATTCGTACCGAAGAAAGAGTTGACAACAGAAGAAATTGTCTTCGCGTTAATCAAATCGATCGGGGTAAACACTTCATTATCGCGAACGTTCATACGTTCACGAACCGTACGGGACATACGGGCCAGACCAATACCGAACTGGTTATACAGCTGCTCGCCAACTGTACGCACACGACGGTTGCTCAAGTGGTCGATATCATCAACAATCGCCTTCGAGTTGATCAACTCGATCAGATACTTGATGATCTCGATTATATCTTCTTTCGTCAAAACCTTAATATCATCGCTGGTAGTAAGGTTCAACTTCTTATTAATTCTGTAACGGCCTACTTCACCTAAGTCATAACGCTTTTCAGAGAAGAACAGGTTCTGAATAACTTCACGGGCACTTGCTTCATCTGCAGGTTCTGCATTACGCAACTGACGGTAAATATACAGGACAGCTTCCTTTTCAGAGTTACTGGGGTCTTTCTGGAGCGTATTATAGATGATGGCATAATCCGATAGATTCTGGTCTTCGCGATGCAACAGAATGTTCTGCGTACCAGACTCCAGGATAGCCTCTATGTTGTCGCTATCAAGAACCGACTCACGGTCGATGATAACGTCATTACGTTCAATAGAAACAACCTCACCGGTATCTTCATCTACGAAATCTTCCACCCAAGTCTTCAATACACGGGCAGCCAGCTTACGGCCGATCAGTTTCTTCAGGTTCGTCTTTGAAACTTTTACTTCTTCCGCCAGATTAAAGATTTCGAGAATGTCTTTATCGCTTTCAAAACCAATAGCTCTTAAAAGGGTTGTTACAGGCAATTTCTTTTTACGGTCGATATACGCATACATCACATTGTTGATGTCTGTTGCGAATTCGATCCAGGAACCTTTAAAAGGAATGATACGTGCTGAATACAACTTTGTACCATTAGCGTGTGTACTCTGTCCGAAGAACACACCGGGTGAACGGTGTAATTGTGAAACCACAACACGCTCTGCACCATTTATCACGAAAGTACCTCTCTCCGTCATATACGGAATCGGGCCCAGATACACATCCTGTATCACGGTATCGAAATCCTCGTGATCAGGGTCTGTACAATACAGTTTTAACTTCGCTTTTAAAGGCACACTATAGGTTAACCCGCGAGCGATACACTCATCGATTGTGTAACGGGGCGGATCAATATAGTAATCTAAGAACTCCAACACAAAATTGTTACGAGTATCTGCTATCGGAAAATTCTCAGCAAATACCTTATACAATCCCTCCTTTTTTCTCTTTTCGGGAGGTGTGTCAAGTTGAAGAAAGTCTTGAAATGACTTCAATTGTACTTCGAGAAAGTCCGGATATGGGAACTGATTTTTAATCGAAGCAAAATTAACTCTTTGGTTTTCAGCTGTTGAAGACATCTAGTAAGGAATTTATTGAACTTATTGAAATTATAGACACAAAAAGGTTAAGAATCTCCTTGGAGGGAGACTCTTAACCAAATCACCTGATTACCAGGTTATAAATACTATTTAAGCTCAACTTCAGCTCCAGCTTCTTCCAACTGTTTCTTCAATGCTTCAGCATCAGCTTTAGCGATTCCTTCTTTGATAGCGCTGGGAGCACCATCTACCATATCTTTAGCTTCTTTCAAACCAAGACCTGTTAATTCTTTTACCAACTTAACGATAGCCAGCTTGTTTGCACCAGCTGCTTTCAATACTACGTCAAAAGAAGTCTTTTCTTCTTCTGCAGCAGCAGCGCCGCCAGCAGCAGGACCAGCAACAGCAACAGCTGCAGCTGCAGGTTCGATACCATATTCTTCTTTCAGGATTGTAGCCAGTTCGCTAACTTCTTTTACGGTCAGGTTTACTAATTGTTCTGCAAAAGCTTTCAAATCTGCCATTTTTGTATGATTTAAATGTTTGTTTATCTGTGTAAATTAAAAAAATTATCTTTCTTCCAGAGTCTTCAACAGACCATGGATAGTTTGTCCTGATGACTGAAGAGCAGAGATAACATTCTTCGCCGGAGATTGCAACAGCATGATAACATCTCCGATAAGTTCGTTTTTGCTCTTGATATTTACCAGTGCTTCGAGGTTCTCTGCTCCGACATAGAAGCTTTCCTGTACATAGGCAGCTTTCAATTCCGGTTTAGCAACAGTATCTTTCTTAGCATCCTTGGTAAAACTCTTAATCAGACGAGCAGGTGCGTTAGCAGTCTGTGAGAACATCACAGCTGTATTGCCTTTCATTGCAACATGCAGAGGAGAAAAATCACCACCTACATTTTCCAATGCTTTCTTAAGCAAGTTATTCTTTACAACAACCAACTTGATCTCATTCTTGAAACATTCCCGTCTCAATTTGCTTGTTTTCTCAGCATTCAATGCTTCGATATCAGTCAAATAGAAATTAGGATATTCCTTTACGATTTCAGTCAGTTGATCTATGACTAAGCTCTTATCTTCCTTTTTCATTGTCCAATAATTTTAATTAGTTTTCTTCAACTGATTTGGGGTCTATTTTAATACCCGCACTCATTGTACTTGAAAGATAAATGCTCTTTATATATGTACCTTTAGCTGCAGACGGTTTCAACTTCAGAAGAGTTGAAATAAATTCCTTAGCATTGTCACGGATCTGATCGGGGTTAAAAGAAACCTTACCGATTGAAGTGTGAACGATACCGGATTTGTCTACCTTAAAGTCGATCTTACCTTGCTTAACTTCTTTCACAGCGTTGCCGATCTCATTGGTAACCGTACCACTCTTCGGGTTAGGCATCAAACCACGCGGGCCTAATACTCTACCCAGAGCACCGATTTTACCCATGATAGAAGGCATCGTGATAATTACGTCAATATCAGTCCAACCGCCTTTAATCTTTTCAATATACTCATCCAATCCTACATAGTCAGCTCCAGCAGCAGTTGCTTCAGCTTCCTTGTCTGGTGTACATAATGCGAGAACCCGAACTTGCTTACCAGTTCCGTGAGGCAGTGAAACCACGCCTCTTACCATTTGGTTAGCTTTACGAGGGTCAACACCTAAACGGACATCAACATCTACGGATGCATCAAACTTAGTAGTAGTAATTTCCTTTACTAAAGCTGAAGCTTCTTTCAATGTGTATGCTTTCCCAGCTTCAATCTTGCCCAAAGCCAACTTTTGATTCTTTGTAAGTTTACTCATCTCAATTGAAGTTTATTAATTATTACCCGGGAATGTCCCTTTAACAGTGATACCCATACTTCTTGCTGTTCCGGCAACCATTTTCATAGCTGACTCAACAGTGAAGCAGTTCAGATCGACTAACTTGTCTTCTGCAATAGTTTTTACCTGATCCCAAGAGATTTCTGCAATCTTCTTACGATTCGGCTCAGCAGAACCACCTTTCTGTTTGGAAGCTTCCAGTAATTGGATAGCAACAGGAGGTGTTTTCACAACAAAGTCGAAAGACTTATCAGCATAGTAAGTAATTACCACAGGTAAAACCTTACCAGCCTTGTCTTGGGTTCTGGCATTAAATTGCTTGCAAAACTCCATAATATTAATACCCTTAGAACCTAAAGCAGGTCCTACTGGGGGAGAAGGGTTTGCTGCTCCTCCTTTAATCTGCAATTTGATTTGTCCAGCAACTTCTTTAGCCATTGTTTCTAAAATTTTTTAGATATATAACATCGATAACTTTAAGAAAGGAGTACTTTTCGTAACAAGAGTACTTATTCTTTCTCTACTTGCATATAACCCAACTCAAGCGGTGTCTTACGTCCGAAGACCTTAACCATCACTTTGAGTTTCTTTTTCTCGGCATTGACCTCTTCGATTACACCGGTGAAACCGTTGAACGGTCCAAAGGTGATTTTCACATTCTCGCCAACATAGAACTGGATGTCCAGGTCTTCCTGCTGTTCCTGCAGTTCGTCGACCGTACCTAAAATACGGCTTACTTCTGCCGGACGCAAGGGAACGGGATTATCCGATCCACCTAAAAATCCGATCACATTGGGAATGTTTCTCAATCGATGAGCAACTTCTCCGACCAATGCAGCCTCTACCAATACATAACCCGGCAAGTAAGCTCTTTCTTTCATCACTTTCTTACCATTACGTACCGTGAAAGTCTTTTCCGTAGGAATCAGCACCTGGTTGACATATTCACCCAGATCTGTATTCTTCAGTTCAGCCTCGAGGTATTCTCTGACTTTATTCTCCTTGCCACTAATGGCGCGCAGAACATAAAATTTCTTTTGAATATCAGACATACTCTAAACTGATTAAAAGATTTTCTCGTAGAAGAAACGCATCACGCCTTCAAAGCCTAAATCAATAACAAAGATTAATGCGGCGATTATAAGGGAAGCAAACATAACAACCACAGCACTATTGGAAAGCTCTGTTCTCGTAGGCCAAGAAACTTTATAAACAAGTTCGTTATAAGATTCCTTAATATAAGTAATTATCTTTTTCATCGAATCTATAGATTTTTAGCACGGAAGGAGAGGCTCGAACTCCCGACACCTGGTTTTGGAGACCAGTGCTCTACCGACTGAGCTACTTCCGTAAAATAGCCAGTCCTTTAACAAGACTGGCTACACTTTGTATGTATTTGAATTAGTTTTCTAATTCTGTGATCTGACCAGCACCTACTGTACGTCCACCTTCGCGGATAGCGAAACGAAGACCTACGTTACAAGCTACCGGGTAGATCAGTTCAACTTCGATTGTTACGTTATCACCAGGCATTACCATTTCAGTTCCTTCCGGAAGAGTGATTTCACCTGTAACGTCCAATGTACGGATATAGAACTGAGGACGGTATTTGTTGTGGAACGGAGTGTGACGACCACCTTCTTCTTTTTTCAGGATATAAACCTCAGCTTTGAAGCGAGAGTGTTCTTTAACCTGACCCGGGTGGCAGATTACCATACCACGTTTGATTTCGTTCTTGTCGATACCACGCAGCAACAGACCTACGTTGTCACCAGCTTCACCCTGATCCAACAGCTTACGGAACATTTCAACACCTGTTACAACAGATTTCATGCCGTCAGCACCCAGACCGATGATCTGAACTTCTTCACCAACTTTTACGATACCTGTTTCGATACGACCTGTAGCAACTGTACCACGACCTGTGATAGAGAACACGTCTTCAACCGGCATCAAGAAAGGTTTGTCAACTTCACGCGGAGGCAGCGGAATCCAAGTATCTACAGCTTCCATCAGCTCCATTACTTTTTCTTCCCATTTTGCGTCACCGTTCAAAGCACCCAGAGCAGAACCACGGATGATCGGAGTGTTATCGCCGTCGAAATCATAGAAAGAAAGCAATTCTCTCATTTCCATTTCAACCAGTTCCAACATTTCTTCGTCGTCTACCATGTCACATTTGTTCATGAAAACAACCAATCTCGGAACGTTTACCTGACGAGCCAACAGGATGTGCTCGCGAGTCTGAGGCATAGGACCATCAGTAGCAGCAACTACGATGATAGCACCGTCCATCTGAGCAGCACCAGTTACCATGTTCTTTACGTAGTCGGCGTGACCCGGACAGTCTACGTGAGCATAGTGACGGTTTGCAGTCGAATACTCTACGTGAGAAGTGTTGATTGTAATACCTCTCTCTTTTTCTTCAGGAGCGTTGTCGATAGAATCGAATGAACGCAATTCTGAAAGACCTTTCTTTGCCAATACTGTTGTGATAGCAGCTGTCAAAGTTGTTTTACCGTGGTCAACGTGACCAATCGTACCAATGTTCACATGTGGTTTCGATCTGTCAAATTTCTCTTTTGCCATAACTTTAATTGTTCTTTATTTGATTAATGATCATGTTCTAAAATATCATTTTTGAGCCGGTGCCGAGACTTGAACTCGGGACCTCTTCCTTACCAAGGAAGTGCTCTACCGCTGAGCTACACAGGCAATAAATAAGAGCGGAAGACGGGGCTCAAACCCGCGACCCTCAGCTTGGAAGGCTAATGCTCTATCAACTGAGCTACTTCCGCAATTTAATTGCCAATTGTTCATTTTCAATTAGCAAGTGGGCAGTGATGGATTCGAACCACCGAAGTCGAAAGACAGCTGAGTTACAGTCAGCCCCATTTGGCCACTCTGGTAACTGCCCAATATGTTTTTTGAGCCTCTTGTCGGATTCGAACCAACGACCCCGAGATTACAAATCACGTGCTCTGGCCAACTGAGCTAAAGAGGCATGTCCGCTTCAAAAAGCAGCCGTTTCGTCACCAAGGCGAAACGGCTGCAAATTTAGGCATTATTTCTTACATACCAAATTTATCTACCGTTTTTTTTATTTGGCTCTGATTTTTTCCTTGAATTTAACTAATTGCTTTTCCAGCGCTTCGACACATTCGTCGATTGATCCTTCAAAAGTGTCATTTACCTTCTCAGCAAAACAGTCTCCATTCTTAATTTTCAGTCGAATAGCAGCTTCTTTATTCTTCGCAGTCTCAGGTTTGACGACCTTCAACGTTACTTCTGCTAATATTATGCCGTCGAAGTATTGCTCCAACTTACTAACTTTCTTCTGAATAAACGCTTCCAGTTGAACTGTTGCGTCAAAATGGATTGCCTGAATTCTAATGTCCATAATTAACCTCCTTCTTTTTGTGCTCTTGGATGAGCATGATACACTTTTTTTAATTCCTCAAAGGTTGTATGTGTGTAAATACTGGTTGAAGCCAGACTGCTGTGTCCGAGTAACTCTTTCACGGCGTTCAGCTCCGCTCCGTTATTCAACATACTTGTCGCAAATGAATGTCTTAATACGTGGGGACTGCATTTTGCCAATGTCGGAATGTCCGAGAGCTTCTTTTTTACTATTGTATAAAGAATGCCGGTGGACAACTGTTCTCCGTTCTTCCGAACCAAGAACCATCCGCTTCCTGAGCCAACTTCACGATTTCGGACTTCAGTGTATGCAAGCATCAAGTTTTTCAATCTTTCTGCAAAAGGGATCAACCGTTGTTTGTTGCGCTTCCCCGTCACCTTGATCTGCATGGCATCGTAGTCTATGTCGGCATCTAACAAGCCGACCAACTCCGAACGCCGCACACCGGTATCGTAAAGCATTTCAAGAATCAAGCGATCCCTCACACCTTCAAAATCCTCATCAAACCCGTCTCCATCCAGCAATTGTTCCATATCCTTCTCTTTTACAAAAGTAGGTAACGGCTTCTTTGTTTTCGGACCGGTTACAAACCGTAACGGGTTTACAGAAACAAATCCCTGCTTCATAAGGAATTTAAAAAAAGACTTCAAAGAACTTAATTTCCGGTTGACCGACACGGGCGAAATCTTGCTATCCAATAAGAATATAATCCAATTCCGTACAATATCCGTATCTACTTCTTCCGGTATAAATGCGCCTTCCTTCTTCTCTTTTACAAAACCTTCAAACTGATGCAAATCCTGGGAATAAGCATCAATCGTATATTCGGAATAATTCCGTTCATACCGAAGATAATCTAAAAACGAATCAATCTGCACATTCACGTTGCATCAACTTTTATGCAACGAAAATAGGAATAAGAATCCAATAAAACAAGCCTGGCAGATAGATTTTGTATTTTTATTCTTCTACCTGCTGCAATTGCTGAACGTAAACAGCGCGCATAGTCTGTTTTCTCTTTGTAACAGAGGGTTTTTCGAAAGCCTGACGGTTTCTCAATTCTTTAACTACACCTGTCTTTTCAAACTTTCTTTTGAATTTCTTCAGCGCTTTTTCAATGTTTTCGCCTTCTTTCAATGGAACTACGATCATAATTTAATTTTATTATATTGTTTATTACTATATCCACAAATTGGGCAGCAAAATTACTGATTGTTTCGGGATTAGCAAAACTTTCGAAGAATATTTTTTATCTCCGGACGTATGTTCCTATTTTATATAGGGGCTTATGTCATAACGAACAATCTCAATTTCCGGATAAACCACCGTGGCATATAGCGTCTTCCCATCTTCTGAAATGGCGATACCCGTTTGTCGTTTCCCCTTCGTATGAAAATTACGAAGCAATTTTCCTTTATGGTCGAACATCAAAATCGTTTCCGGATACACTTGACCGCTCTGCCTGTTTTCCCGGCTATCGTGTACTCCACTATAAGTCGCAAATATATATTTATCATTCATGGCAACTCCACCAAAGCCATCTTTCAAAATCTTCCGATTCAATTCTGTTCCATTGTAAACCGGCTTTTCAGTATAATGGACCCATCGTTTTTCTATTTTCCCATCCGGCAACTGCTCATAGAATCCTATATACCCTATACTGCTCATAGCAAATACAAAACTATTGCCGTAAGAAGCCAACCTTCCATCATAATCAAACAGGGTAATCGTTTTATGCTCATCATCCGGCACATCTCCCACTATCGTTAACGAATCCAATTGGGAATCCATCACCAATACCGGCTTTTCGATTCCATAGATTATAGCTGACACAAAATTGCCATTCTCAAGCCGCGCCCCACGACCCGGCTTGAGAAAGTCTCTTTTAAATGGTGTCTCCGCGATTTGCTCCATAACCAAATCGTCCTGAAGTAGACTCCACTTATATTCCCTAAAACGATAGGTATTTACGTCATACAAATATAGTAACATCCTCTCATCATCAGCCCCCCAATACTGAGGTAAAAAAAATTCACCCGGACCATTCCCAAAAATACCCCATGAACTAAGGATTTTACCGGTATGGGCATCCATTATTTTAATCACGTTCTCATCCCTTGAAGACGGGAAAAACAACAATAGCTTATCTCCTACCGGCTTAATTTGCCACGGAGTGCCCATTACAGCTTCTTCCGGATATTCGATTGCAGCCAATTCCGTTGCTTTTGGAAAAACCAGTATTCCCTCTTTCTTCTCACTGCAAGCGACCAATAATAAAAATAGAAAAAGAATATGCAGGTTTCTCATAACTTTACTCTTGTACGACTTTTTTAATTTAATCTCAAAGACGTAAAGGTATAAATACCAACCGAATATATCATTAGACTAACTTACATAATTAACGTTATTTACACATATCATTAAAAGGCGGATAAGCAATCCCCTTTTCCGTTATAATCGCAGTTATCAGGTCGTGGGAAGTCACATCGAAAGCAGGATTATAAGCTTTCACTCCTTCGGGAGCCATCCTCGAAGTGTACCACATATCCGTAATTTCATCGGGGCTACGTTCTTCGATGACGATCGAATCTCCGTCCGGACAAGCCAGGTCGATCGTCGACGTCGGCCCCAGCACATAAAAAGGAATGCCGTAATGACGGGCCAGGATCGCCACACCTGAAGTTCCGATCTTGTTGGCCACATCACCATTAGCCGCGATCCGGTCGCAACCGACCACAACCGCCTGCACCCAACCTTTTTTCATGACGATCGACGCCATATTATCGCAGATCAGCGTAACATCCACGCCGGCCTTATGCAATTCGTAGGCCGTCAGGCGCGCTCCCTGCAGCAGCGGGCGTGTTTCATCGGCAAACACCTTAAATCCGTACCCGCGTTCTTCCCCCAGATAGACCGGAGCCAATGCCGTCCCATATTCCGAAACAGCCAAATGCCCGGCATTACAGTGTGTCAGGATTCCCATTCCCGGCTTGAGCAAGGAAAGGCAGTTCTCCCCTATCTTACGACAAGCGGCTGCATCTTCTGCCCGGATAGCCTCCGACTCGGCATGTAAAAGCCGCAGAAGTTCCGCCACCGGAAGGTCCGGATGACCGGTTACGACCTTCTCCATCCGGTTCAGCGCAGCAACCAGATTGACCGCCGTCGGACGGGAAGAGGCCAGATAGTCCTTGATCTTCAGAAATTCCCTGTAAAAATCATCGAACGCAGCAGCCTGGATCTGCCTGCTACAGACGTAAATGCCATAGGCAGCCGCAATCCCGATGGCAGGTGCTCCGCGTACCTTTAACTTATATATGGCATTCCAAACCTCGGCAGCCGAAGCGAGGGAAACATAAACTTCTTCACCCGGCAAACGGGTCTGATCCAAAATAATGACAGCGCTCGCATCTTCACTCAGGCGAACGGTCTTTAAGGCGGCAATAATTGTATTCATCTTTTTTATTTACTGATCAAAAATGGCTCGGCATATCCATGGAGGGCTTATGTGTCACAATAAGGATTATAGAAGTAAGTGCAGAAACCCCTAAAGCCGCGTATCCGATAATCCAACCGGTCGTTTGACCACGCCGGTTACAATAATAGGAGAAATTGCCTTCCTCACTCTGCCCGATCCGGATGCCCGAAGGAGACATCTTTCCGGCATCTACCCATTCGGAAAGATAGAAAGACGATTCATAAACGGATTTATGTTCTTCCTTTCCCGTATAAATGGTCAGATAACTCCTGATATGCAACGGACTATTTCGCTCCGTGAACTCCATTACTTTCAGGTTTGTCCTGTTGCCGTCGGATTTCACAAAAGAGCGTTTCGTAAAGCTGCGATCAGGAATCCGGTCCAGAAACTCCCGTCCCAAACACAAAGCCGAAGATTCGACCCTTGACTTAGGTGGAATAAATTCGACTCCTCTCGGCAACTGCACTTCCCCGAAAAAGGAACCGCTTGAATAACCGCTGACCGTGCCATCTTGCCAGGTAGAAGAGTAAGATTCCACCTTCCCATGTACAGGCATTAGATCCTGATAATAGCTTATCGCTTCGTCTCCCAGAACCAGGGAAGAACGTTGCCAATCGATATACATCGGCTCGTCCAACTTATTATACACTGTCACATTCACCGGCGCATCTTCCCCATAAAAATTATAGATGATGCACACGCTGTCGTTCTCCTGCACGAAATCATTATATTCGTTCATTCCCGAAATACCACTATTGGCACTCAACATCGAATAGTAGTACGACGAACAGGAGCTTAAACAGAAAAGCAAGCCCAAGAAACAGGTAAAAACAATCAACTTCTTCATGGCTTTCTATGTATTAAAGTGTGTAGAGGCAAATATAAGCATTTAAACCGATTTCCGGTTTAAACGGCATCGATTTATTTGTATTCATTTCCATGGGCATGGAAAACAACTGTCCATATGATCAAAAGCAATTGTCTTCGCATTCAAAAGTAATTGTTTTTGTGGTTACAGACAATTGTTTTCTTTTCCGGATATCATTATCTAAATAAAAGAAAAAAGGAACTGTATATATTTTATATATAATATATATGGTAGGGAAAAACCGCTTTCTGTTCAGTATAGAAAAACAATACAGTATATCCTATTTTGCCTTATATTATCATATTTGGTATGATTACAAGGAAAAACAGTGCTACTTTTGTACAACAAAGCGTAGTTCTTGCCAATTTGGATAGACAGCTTTCAACCGGGTTCAAAGATAATCCCCGCCAGGTTCTTTCGTTATCCGGGAATTTTATAACTTTGCAACTATAGTAAACGTTGACAAAATAAATAAAATGCGATGAAAACAAACATTCCTGAACGCATTGCCGCCCTGAGGGACGCAATGAAACAGCATAAGATTGATGCTTACATCATTCCGACTTCCGATCCGCACATGAGCGAATATCCGGCCGACTGCTGGAAATACCGTGAATGGATATCCGGGTTCACCGGTTCGGCCGGTACTGTCGTCATTACAGCCGACAAAGCCGGATTGTGGACTGACTCCCGTTATTTCCTGCAAGCTACGACCGAATTGGAGGGAACGGGTATCGAACTTTACAAAATGATGCTGCCTGAAACACCGACAATCCCGGAGTTCCTGTCACATGAGCTTAAAGCCGGGCAAACAGCCGGACTGAATGGCGAAACATACAGCTTAGCCGAAGCACGCGCTTTGGAGAAATCACTGGCTGCAAAAGATATCAAACTGGACACAAACGCTTCCCTGATCGATCCTATCTGGAAAGACCGGCCTGCCATCCCGGAAGCACCGATGTTCGAAATGCCGATCGAGCTGAGCGGAAGATCTGTTGAAGACAAATTGCTCGACATCAACAAGATGTTGCATAAAGCCGGTGCCGACTGCACCATTCTGTCAGCCTTGGACGAAGTGGCCTGGACATTCAATATCCGGGGAACGGATGTTACTTACAATCCGGTCGTCGTCAGCTACGCCTTTATTTCCGAAAAGGAAAGCGTGCTCTTCGTCAATCCAAAGAAACTTCCGGCCGACATAGCCGAACATCTGAAGAAAGAAGGGGTGACATTGGCCGACTATGGCATGTTGGCTACTTATCTTTCACGCCTGCCCGAACAGACACGGGTTTTCATCGACGGCAAACGGACGAATGTCGCCATCTGCAATGCCTTACCGAAAAGCAGCATCCTTATTGAAGGAATTTCGCCCGCCAACCACCTGAAAAGTATCAAAAACGAAACAGAGATAAAGGGATTCCGCAATGCAGTCCTGAAAGACGGTATCGCCATGACCAAGTTCTTTTTCTGGCTGGAAAACAGCCTGAAGGCCGGAGAAAAAGTGACGGAGTTGAGTGCAGCAGCCAAACTGACGGCCCTGCGCGCCGAGCAACCGCAATATGTGATGGACAGTTTCGCCAGCATCTCCAGCTACGGTCCTCATGGGGCAGTCGTTCACTACTCTCCTACTCCTGAAACGGATACGGAATTGAAAACCGACAGCCTGTACCTGCTCGACTCCGGTGCACAATACCTGGACGGGACAACCGACATCACCCGCACAATCGCCCTTTGCGACGAGCCGACCGAACAGATGAAGAAAGACTTCACCCGCGCCCTGAAAGGGACGATCGGTATCGCCAAATGTAAATTCCCGGCGGGCATACGGGGTTGCCTGATCGACGCTTTCGCCCGCAAAGCGCTCTGGGATGCCGGCATCAACTACCTGCACGGCACCTGTCACGGCATCGGCCACTGCCTCAACGTACATGAAGGGCCGCAGAGCATCCGCATGGAAGAGAACCCTGTCATCCTCGAACCCGGCATGGTGATGAGCGACGAACCGGCCATGTACCGCCCCGGCGAATATGGTATCCGGACGGAAAATATGATCCTGATCCGCGAAGACAGTGAAACCGAGTTCGGGAAGTTCCTTAGCTTCGAGACATTGACTTTATGTTACATCGACACCAAACTGGTCATCCCGTCCATGCTCTCCGTACGCGAACATGCCTGGTTGAACAAATACCACCAGATGGTGTACGAACTGGTAAGCCCGCATCTGAATGAAGAAGAGAAGGCTTGGCTGAAAGAGAAAACAACAGAAATTTAAACAATGGACAATTGACAATGGACAATTGACAACTAAATGTCACTGTCCTCCTTAATTGTCAATTGTCAATTATCAATTGTCAATTATATTATTATGGCTTTAATTAAATCGGTAAGGGGCTTTACACCCAAAATTGGTAAAGATACATTTTTAGCAGACAACGCCACGATAATAGGTGATGTCGAAATAGGCGAAGGGTGCAGTATCTGGTTCGGAACGGTACTGCGCGGCGATGTCAATTCCATCCGCATCGGTAATGGCGTGAATATACAGGACGGATCTGTCCTGCACACGTTATATGAAAAATCAACCATTGAAATCGGCGACGATGTCTCGGTCGGCCATAACGTGACGATCCACGGGGCGAAGATATGCAACGGCGCCCTGATCGGGATGGGTTCGGTGGTGCTGGACCATGCCGTGATCGGTGAAGGGGCCATTGTGGCTGCCGGATCAGTCGTGTTGAGCAAAACGATTGTCGAGCCGGGAAGCATCTACGCCGGCGTACCGGCCAAATTCGTCAAGAAAGTGGACCCGGAACAGGCGAAAGAGATCAACCAGAAGATCGCCAAGAATTATCACATGTACTCATCCTGGTATAAAGAAGAAGGGGCGGAATAGATGAAAAAGATTGGATGGGCAATACTACTGCTTGCCTGTTGCATAGGAGGTTTTTTAGCATTGCCCTCCAATTATTACCTGCGCAGGGCGCTCACGCATTTCCTCCCCAAGATCGACCAATACCCGATCTTTGAGAACCGGATCGTGAAGGCGGGCGATCCGTCTCCCTGGAAACAGGCGGAGGCATACAACACTTGTTCGATTCCGGAGAAGTATCTTCCGGTCTTTGACGAGTTAGGGACGGTGGCGTATGTCGTCATACAGGACAGTTCGTTGCTTTTCGAGCAATATTGGGAAGACTATTCGCCGGAATCGCACAGTAACTCGTTTTCGATGGCTAAAAGCATCGTGTCATTGGCTATCGGATGTGCCATTGATGATGGCTTGATCCGGGATGTAGACCAGCCGGTCAGTGACTTTTTTCCGGAATTCAACGGATATAACGGGAAAACGCTTACCATCCGCCACCTGCTGACAATGAGCGCAGGCGTCGATTTCCAGGAGGCTTATTCTTCACCTTTCTCCCCCACGACAAAACTGTATTACGGGAATGACCTGCACAAGATCGCGTTCGGCATGAAAGAGATAGCCGAACCGGGTGTAAACTTTATCTACCAAAGCGGCGTCACCCAGCTACTCGCTTTCTTAGTGGAGAAGGCGACAGGAGAAAGCGTCAGTTCGTATGTCTCCCGCAAACTATGGACCCCGATGCAAGCGGAAGAGAATGCCTTGTGGAGCTTAGACAAAAAGGACGGTATGGAAAAGGCCTATTGTTGCTTCAACAGCAATGCACGCGACTTTGCGCGTTTCGGTCAATTGCTCCTGAACGGGGGAAGCTGGAACGGCAGACAACTGATTTCGGAAAGCTACCTGAAAGAGGCGACGACACCGGACAGTACGCTCCGCTTTGCGGAATACGACGAACCGAACCGTTGCTACGGTTTCCAGTTCTGGCATCTGAACTACAAAGGCATGGACATCCCGTACATGCGGGGAATACTCGGGCAATATGTCTTTATAATTCCCGATAAGAATGCAGTTGTCGTACGCCTCGGACACAAACGTAGCGACACCCGCACCGGACAACACTATCCGGATGACATCAACACTTGGCTGGACGCAGCATTGGACATAATGGAACAAGGAAAACAAAACAATCATTGATGAAAGAATACAACTATCTCCTGATGGATCTGGACGGCACGATTACCGACCCGATGATCGGCATTACTCGGTGTGTCGAATATGCGTTGAACCATTTCGGCATACAAGTCAAGGACCTTCGGGAGCTCTGCCCTTTTATCGGGCCTCCCCTCTTGGATTCATTCCGGGAATTTTACCATTTTACGGATGAACAGGCGAAAGAGGCTGCGGCGAAATACCGCGAACGTTTTGCCGATACAGGCATTTACGAAAACAAGTTATACGAAGGGATGAAAGATTTTCTGGAGGAGGCAACCCGGCAAGGACGCACCCTTATACTGGCGACATCGAAACCGACAGTCTTTGCCAAGCGCATCCTGGACTATTTCGATATAGACCGCTACTTTACTTTTGTCGCCGGAAGCGGCCTGGACGGTTCTTTCTATACAAAAGGAGATGTAATCCGTCACGCATTGCAGAGCAATAACCTGACGGACCTCTCATCTGTTGTCATGATCGGCGACCGCAAGCACGACATCATCGGAGCTAAAGAAAACCAGCTCGACTCCATCGGTGTGCTTTACGGGTATGGCGACCGGGCGGAATTATCTGCGGCAGGGGCCGATTATATCGTGACCGATATTGCAGAACTGCGCCGGCAACTCTTGCATCAATAGCATAATCTTATCAGATACCGGCAGATAACATCCCCGCCGAACACTCCGATACAATAAAGGATTCCCAAACGGTAGCCTTTCAGGTTACAGGAGACTTTCAACGCCTGGAACATCCAGACAAGTGTCCAGATCAGAAAGACAAAGGCAACAAGTGACAACCATATTCCGACAAGGAAGCCGGGCTGTTGCATCATTTCTACCGGAGATTGGTTCATATCCATTTTTGCCAGATTCTGCATGGGAGGCAGAAATTCAAAAAGATTCATAATGATCAACGGCAGCTGTGCAAACGCTACTGTTCCCAACACATCTATTAACCGGATGTGCGAACGGGACAAAAGCAAACCGCCCAGATAAAACAGGGCAGCAGGGACTAACCATACGACAAGATGTTCCACCGCATAACACCACCATGCCGGATTAGGAGCCGGCCCGAAATGCAACAACCCATGATAATGCCATGCCGAAAAATAACAGAGCACTGTTGAAACAACCATTCCCGCCAATCCCCAAAGTAAGGCATCTAACCCGGCAACCCGCTCAAACGGATTTACCAATCCGTACAAATACTGCTTTTTCATAATTTATTCCATTTTATTCAGTTTATCAATCAAATCATCCAATATATTCCGGACAGTAGGATAGCTGACGCCGATATTCTTTGCCATATCCTTCAAACTGCCGCTCGACTTGATAAAGTCTACCACAAACTGCTGCTCTTTATCCGTCAGCTTGGCAAGCACAGGCAGCTCGAATGTGCCGCAGACTTCCGTTTCACACTCTCCGCAAAACATCCGGCTGACTAACAGCGGAGCATCGCAGGCAGGACATTGTAAAGGCAAACGCCTCTTTATTTCACTCATACACTTCACCTCCTATGATTATTTATATTTGTAATACTTCGCATCAAAAATACATATTACTTTATAAATACGCAAATATAATTGAATATTATTCATTATAAATTCAATATTATTAAACAGGCATTAGATTTACAAGCAAGAAGGACTTATATATTCATCTGGCATAATATGCCGGTATTTAGAGAAATTCAACTACATTTGTAACAAAACTCATAAAAACTAAACAAGTTATATCATGAAAGTAAACAACCTGTGGATAACAGCCTTAGCATGCGGGCTTTCGTTATCAGCTTACGGACAACAGACAGGAGGCGGTATCTCTTCCGATATGTTGCAGGAAATCAAACAAGCTTACAAGGGAACACCGGCTGACAAAGCGATTCATAACGCTATCAGCAACAACGACATCAACAAGCTGGCAGTCAATAATGACAGTAAAAACAATTTCGACACCTACTTTTCCCATAAGGTGAACAGTAAAGGTATCACGAACCAGAAGTCATCCGGCCGTTGCTGGTTGTTCACAGGACTGAATGTCATACGCGCCCGGGCCATCGCTAAATATAATCTTCCGGAATTCGAACTGTCACAAAACTATAACTTCTTCTGGGACCAGTTGGAAAAGGCGAACCTCTTCCTGCAGGGAATCATCGACACACGGGAGAGGCCGATGGATGACAAGATGGTGGAATGGTTGTTCAAGAATCCGATCGGAGACGGCGGACAGTTTACCGGCATATCCGATAACCTGATGAAATATGGCGTTGTCCCTTCCGAAGTAATGGTTGAAACATATAGCAGTGACAATACCAGCCGTATGGCAAACCTGCTCGGACTGAAGCTGAAAGAATACGGATTGGCTTTGCGCGACGCAAAAAGCTCAAAGCCGGAAGCGTTGGCAAAACGTAAGACCGAGATGTTAGGGGAAATCTACCGTATGCTGGTCCTCAACCTGGGCGAACCACCTACGAAATTCACTTGGACCCGCAAGGACGCAAACGGCAAACCGGTGGAGACAAAGGAATATACGCCGCAATCATTCTATCAGGAATTTGTCGGCGAAGACCTGAAAAACAATTATGTCATGCTGATGAACGATCCGAGCCGCGACTACTATAAATTATACGAAATCGATTATGACCGCCATGCTTACGATGGCAAGAACTGGACGTATGTCAACCTCCCGATAGAAGATATCAAAGAGATGGCAATCGCTTCCATCAAGGACAGCACGATGATGTATTTCTCTTGCGATGTGGGTAAGTTCTTCGACCGCGAACGGGGTGCACTCGATGTGAACTATTATGACTACGGTTCATTGATGGGCACTACCTTCGGAATGGACAAGAAACAGCGCATCCAGACTTTCGCCAGCGGCTCCTCCCATGCCATGACTCTGATGGCTGTCGACCTGGACGCAAACGGCAAGCCTAAAAAATGGATGGTGGAAAACAGTTGGGGACCGGGTGCAAACAGCGGTCACCTGATCATGACGGACGAATGGTTCAACGAATATATGTTCCGCCTGGTCGTAAACAAAAAGTTTATCACCAACAAAGTAAAAGAGGTATTGAAACAGACTCCGACACGGTTACCGGCTTGGGACCCGATGTTTGCGGAAGAGGATTAATGCTAAAACGCCCTCCATTTCAGACGAAATAGAGAAACGTCTAAAATGGGGGGCATATTATTTAATCAAAATTACACAATAAAACTATTTCAACGAAATTAAATCCTCCATCCGATTCAGAAAAGTTTTTGTTTTATCAAAAAAAGGGAAGACTTCCTCCTCTGTCCAATCAAATAAATCGTCATAATCACCTGATTGACGCATATTAAACAATCGAGAGATCAAACGGCCATCCTCTTTAGATAGCAAATCTTTTTTTACAAATTCCGAGCCTATTATGTGAATCACACCAGAATGAGAACGTGCCACGATCCCTTTATCAACAAGTAAGGCAGAAGCCATATAATAAGCAGCATAATACAATCTGGATGCAGCCAATGTCCAATAACCAAGTTTGGCGTTATCTTCTGCCTCCCGAATACTATTCCACGCTTTCTGAATACGATATTCAATAATAGCCTTTTTTTCTTCTATACTTAATGTCATATAACAACACCCTCCTCCTCTACATTTTTATGAAATATCGTAAAACGACGTTTGCTCCACTCACTAAAAGTATAAAGTATAGGATTAATCATTTCACCTAATGTCCATCCTAACTCCACCAAGGGATAAGCGATCATATCAAAATCCTCATTACAGATTTTATCTTTATCAACCAAAATCAGAATATCCCAATCAGAATCTGCACGAGCTTCGTTCCTGGCTCTTGAGCCAAAAAGTATAGCCTTTGCATTTGGAGCTACCGTCTGCAAGGTTTTTTTAATTTCATTCAATATGAATTCCCGTGTTTGCTTCATATCACAAAGATATGATAATAATATTCAATCTCGACCCCAATCCGAAGGTTTTGCTCCCATTTGCAAAATAAGAGTTCCGCCAGCCATCAGATCGGCATGTGTCAGATAGCATTTATCATATGCTTTCCCGTTAAGTGTCGCATGCTGGATATAGATATTTTCGGGGCTGTTATCACGCGTCTCGACGACAAAGGTCTTTCCGGTTGCATATTTCGGATCCAGGCGGAACTCTACCCGATCGAACACCGGACTTGTAATCTCGTAGCGCAAGTCACCCGGACAAACGGGATAAATGCCGGCAGCAGCCAAGACATACCAGGCCGACATCTGTCCGACATCTTCATTTCCGACCAATCCGGTGACGGCATTGCGGTAAGCATTGCGGCAAATATCACGTGTCCACTTCTGGGTAAGCGCCGGTTCGTTCAGACGATTAAAGAGGAAAGGAACATGATGGACAGGCTCGTTGGCATGGTTGTAGTAAGCATTCCACAGATAATCATGCGGAGTCTTTTCAAACATATCCGTCAGGTCGGCCAACACCTTTTCACGACCGCCCATGAGTTTGACCATACCGTCTATATCATGAGGTACAAACCATCCTTGCTGGTAAGCATTGCATTCCATACATCCGTACCATTCTTCCAACCGTCCCTTTTCCGGTAACGGGATAAAGTCACCTTTCCCGTCACGCGGCCGGAACCATCCGTAGACCGGATCAAAAAGCGAAGCGTAGGTCTGCGCCTGCCGGTCAAAGCGCTCCCGATCGGCATCCTTCCCCAACCATCCGGCAAGCCGGGCCATACACCAATCGGTATAGGCATATTCCAGGGTGTGTGATATTCCGATATTTCCCGGAGTATATCCGTCCGGCCCGTTTCCGAACAGGCGCGAGGTATTAACGGCATACTCATATGCTTTCTCCACATCATAGTCTCGGATTCCTTTTGAATAGGCATCGCATAAGACAGAGATCGCCGGATTACCCAGCATACAGCCGGAGAAAGCATTCAGCAGTTCCCAACGTTCCAGATACTCATTGCCGCTTTGTGCGGCTATTTCGACCAGTGAGTTAATCAGGTCGTTCACCAATGTCGGATTGATAATTGTCTGAAGCGGCATCTGGCTACGGAACACATCCCAGCCGCTGAATATCGTCCGTTTATTGAAACGCTCCGTCTGATGTACCTTTTTATCCGCTCCGGTATATTCACCGTTCACATCGCTACAGATACGCGGGTCGATCATTGTATGGTACAAAGCCGTATAAAAGGTTGTCTTATCGTCATCCGAGCCACCGTCTATTTTCACTTTCGCCAGTTCGTTATCCCAAAGCCGGCTGCAAGCTGCATACGTCTTATCGAAGTCCCAGTCTTTCATTTCAGCAGACAGGTTCTCTTCCGCATTCTTCAGGCTGGTAAAGGAGATACCGCTTTTAAGCAGGATTTCCTCGCCGGGTTTTGTTTCGAAATTGGCATAGAAGCCCAGGTGTTTGCCTTCAAACGAAGAAACGGCAGGATGGATAGCAGCCTGGCGGATCACTTCATGGTAACGCTCGCTTTCTATATCTTCCCGTTTACGGCTCCAACCATCGGGTATATCGGCCGACCAAACGCCATGTTCCCCGAAAGGACGTGAAAATTGGGCATAGAAATAAACGGTATAATCGGCCTTGCCATCTCCGTTTCCCCAACCTCCGCCATCGGGTGTGCACTGCATCCAGCCTCTGATGGTATGGTCGTCTACGACCTCTACCGACTGCCGGACGGAAGTTCCTCCCACACGGCGTGCCAGATCGATTTGTATGCGTGCTTCCTTACTTTCCGGGAAAGTGAAACGGAGCATCCCGCTATGGGGCAAAGCGGTTGCCTCCGCCTGAATCTGATAGTCGGTCAACCGGACAGAATAATATCCGGCCGCCGCTTTTTCCGATTGTTTATCATAACGCGAACGATAACCTCCATCCGGATTATCCGCCGTTCCTGCAAAAGTATGGAGAGGACCGATTGTCGGCATCACCAGGAAATTCCCTAAATCACCGTACCAACCGATACCGGACATCTGCGTAAAGGCAAAGCCTTCTATTGAAGTATGTTCATAGCTGTAACCGGAACCATTATCTCCACCGGTTATGGTATTGGGGCTGACCTGCACCATTCCGAAAGGGGCGGTCGCTCCGGGAAAAGTCTTCCCAAGGCCGTGATAACTCCCGGCTGCTTCGGTATTTGTAGTCGCACCGATAAAAGGATTTACATAAGATGATAACGGGCGGTCGCCGGATTCCTGTTTTGGAGTATTACAGGAAAAGACTGAAACAGTCAATAATAATCCGAATGAGAATTGTCTAATAGTCATAGCTTACCAGATTTAAGAATATTATTAAAAACACAAATTACAGCAAGGGAGCGCTTTCCGGCACTCCCTTGAAAGAGCGGCCTATAAAGACAGCTCTTTTAATATTTTGTCTGTGACCCCGGCATTGCCGCTCACGAATTGCCCGGCACTATTACCGACAGCATCCAAAACGTCATGATAGGCCAGCAGTTCATTCATCTTGCCATCGAACTCGTCTTTTGAAGAAACAGAGAAACCGCCTCCGACCTGGATCAGGTCACGGGCTTCCTTGAACTTCTGGTATCGCGGACCGAACAAAACGGGAATGCCGTACACAGCAGCTTCCAACGTATTATGGATACCGGCACCAAAACCGCCTCCGATATAAGCAATCGTCCCATACCGGTAGATGGAGGACAACAGCCCGAAACTGTCTATTATCAGACAGTCCTTTCCTTCCATCAGGCTCTTATCCTGCATCGCGTCGGACAGGCGGACAGAGGGACGCTTCAACAGCGATTCAATATACATCAGATGTTCCCTGTGTATCTCATGCGGGGCGATGATCAGTTTGATCTCCGCATGTTCATTGAAATACGGAATCAGGATATCCTCATCATGCGGCCATGAACTTCCGGCGATCAGCGTAGGTTGCTTCTCTCCGCCTCCATTGGTCACGAACCGTTCCACATTCGGCAATTCACGCGCCTGGTTACGGACATCCAGCACCCGGTCGAAACGCGTATCGCCACAAACAGTCACATTCTTGATTCCATACTTTTCAAGCAATTCCCTGGAACGCTCATCCTGCACGAACAGATGATTGAAGCAATACAGCATCTTCCGGTAAGGCGCTCCGAACCATTGGAAAAACAATTGGTCCGGACGGAAAATAGCCGAAATGATGTAAACCGGTATTCCCCGTTTCTTCAGCTCATGCAGATAATTTCCCCAGAACTCATACTTAATGAAAACGGCAATCGCCGGATTTGCTAAATTCAGGAACTTCTTTACCCGGTAAGGTGTATCGAAAGGCAGGTAACAGATCACATCCGCCCCGTTATAATTCTTCCGCACCTCATAACCCGAAGGGGAAAAGAAAGTCAGCAGTATCTTATATTCCGGATGCTGCGCCCTGATTTTCTCAATCAGCGGGCGCCCCTGCTCGAACTCTCCCAACGAAGAAGCATGAAACCAAATATACTTCGCCTTCCTGTCTATCTTCTCACGAAGAATACTATTGGTTTTCCACTGTCCGAGACGCATCATGCGCGCCTTCTTATGGAAAGGGGAAATCAATGCGACAATAAAGGCATAGAAATGTATGAGTATGCTATACATGAATTATTTAAGTATTTCGATAGCCCGCTGGATACGGCGGATAGACTCTTCTTTACCCAAGGCTTCCGTGATATCGAAGATATGCGGGCCTTTACCTTCGCCGACAAGGGCCAGGCGGGTTGCATTCATGATGTTCCCTAAATGATAGCCTTTGCTTTCGATCCAGGCTTTTACCTCTTCTTCCGTACCTTCGATATCGAACGGTTCGCGGGTACGAAGCACTTCTATCAGTTCCGCCAACTGGACGGCGCTATCTTCTTTCCAACGTTTCTTACGTGTCTTTTCATCATATTCGGTCGGAGCGATAAAGAAGAAAGAGCAAAGCTCCCACAAGTCCTTGATAAAAGTAGCGCGGTCTTTCATCATCGCAACCACCTTTTCCACATAAGCCGGTTCAGCTTTCACACCGTGGCTTTCGAGGATCGGCATAAAGAGTGTGGCCGCTTCCTTATTATCCATCATCTGGATATAATGGTGATTGAACCATTTTCCTTTTTCGTAATCAAACTTGGCGCCACTCTTGCTGCAACGGCCCAGATCGAAATATTTGATCAGCTCGTCCATGCTCATCACTTCCTGGTCGTTACCCGGGTTCCAACCCAGCAGGGCAAGGAAGTTCACGACTGCTTCCGGCAGGTAACCGCTTTCACGATAACCGGAAGAGACTTCGCCGCTCTTCGGATCATGCCATTCCAACGGGAATACGGGGAATCCCAGACGGTCACCGTCGCGTTTGCTCAGTTTGCCGTTTCCCTCCGGTTTCAGCAACAAAGCCAAATGCGCAAACTGCGGCATCGTATCCGCCCAACCGAAATAACGGTACAGCAGCACATGAAGCGGAGCGCTCGGCAACCACTCCTCACCACGAATCACGTGAGTGACTTCCATCAAATGGTCGTCCACGATATTCGCCAAGTGGTAAGTAGGCAGCTGGTCGGCTGATTTGTATAATACTTTATCGTCAAGGATAGAAGAGTTGATAACCACTTCGCCACGAATCAGGTCGTTCACATGGATATCTTCGTCCGGTTCGATCTTTACACGGACTACATATTGTTTACCGGCGTCTATCAGCGCTTTCACCTCTTCTTCGGAAAGAGTCAGCGAGTTACGCATCTGCATACGGGTAGATGCATCATACTGGAAATTGGGGATTTCCTTCCGCTTGGCTTCCAACTCTTCAGGCGTGTCGAATGCAATATAAGCACAGCCATTGTTCAACAGCTGGTCGACATACTTCTTGTAAATATCCCGACGCTCACTCTGACGATAAGGGCCGTAATTGCCTCCGAAGCCCACACCTTCGTCGAACTTGATTCCTAACCAGGTAAGAGCCTCTATAATATAGGCTTCCGCTCCGGGGACGAAACGTTGTGAATCGGTATCTTCTATACGGAGAATCAAGTCTCCACCATTCTGTTTGGCAAACAAATAATTGTATAAAGCTGTACGAACACCTCCGATATGCAGCGCTCCCGTAGGACTCGGTGCAAACCGGACTCTAACTTTCCTTTGAGTCATAATTCTTTCATTCTATAATAATGCGGCAAAAGTAGCCCTTTTTTTTCTCTTAGTAAACTTTTTTATGTACATTTCGCCTTTCAATAGATTTTACCGGACGCAGACGGGCACAGACTACGCAGAAGAACGCAGATTTATTTTCTTTTAAAACAAATTAATGATCTGCGTTCTTCTGCGTCATCTGCGATATCTGCGTCCGGTAATACAAACATAGTAGTCAATTACAAAAACAAGTTTTATGAAAGTAAAGAACTATAGCATACATCCCAGCGTCTATTTTATTGTGGCGGCATTGTTGATCGCTTACTTCTTTCCCCGGGAAGGGAAGTTCCGTTACCAATTCTACGAAGGGAAACCCTGGCGATACGGACTGCTCACAGCTCCAAGCGATTTTCCCATTTATAAAACAGATGCCGAAATACAATCCGAACGCGACAGTGCGCTGAAGAAATTCGAACCCTATTACCGTGTGGATGCCACCATCGAGTCCACCGAAATAGACAAGCTGCGTACGGACTACCATAACACGCTCAAAAACCGGGCGACTCCGACTTATATGCAGTACATCGAAAACAGCCTGCAAAAACTATACCGGGACGGCATCGTTTCCGCCCAGGACATGGAAGAACTCAAAAAAGAGGGATATCCCCGTATCAATCTGCTCGATAACAACGTGGCCCATCCCCGCCACAGCAGCGAGTTATTCACAGTCAAAACGGCCTACGAGTTCATCATCAACAACTGTCCCTCTTATCTGGAAAAGTCGGTATTGCAATCCTGCGATATCAATAATTACCTGACCGAGAATATCACGTATGACAAAACGACGTCGGACAAGGTTAAAGAAGACATCCTGAACAGTGTCCCGTTAGCAAACGGGATGGTGCAAGCCGGCGAGCGCATCGTCGACCGGGGCGAGATCATCGACAACCATACATATAACGTATTGCGTTCCCTCAAGATCGTACACGAAAGTAAATCCGGAGGGACTCAGCGGCAAAGTATAATCCTCGGAGGCCAGTTCGTATTGGTATTCGGGATTCTCTTCTGTTTCTGGCTTTACCTGTGGTCTTTCCGGGTGAAGATACTACACAACAGGAGGAATGCACTGTTCCTCATCTTATGCGTATTTGTCAGTTGTATCATGACGGAACTCTGCGTGACCTACGGACTGTTTAATGTCTACATTCTTCCGTTTGCCATTGTGCCCATTGTGGTGCGTACTTTTTTCGATTCGCGTACAGCCTTGTTCACGCATCTGATCATTGTGCTGATCTGTTCGCTGATGGTTCCTTTCCCTCACGAGTTCCTGTTGTTGCAAGTCATTGCGGGCATGGTAGTCACATTCAGCCTGAGAGATTTGTATGAGCGCTCGCAGCTGATCCGTTGTGCTTTCTTCATCTTTATGTCGTATGCGCTCTGCTATATCAGCCTGTCGATTTACCAGGAAGCAGATTTCAAGAAAATCAACTGGATGATGATGCTCTATTTCGGTATCAACTTCATCTTGTTGATGTTTACCTATATATTAGTGTATATGTTGGAAAAAACGTTTGGCTATGTGTCGAGTATCACACTGGTCGAACTGTCCAATATCAACACGCCGATCCTGAAAAAGCTGTCGGAGACATCACCCGGGACTTTCCAGCATTCCCTGCAAGTCTCCATCCTTGCATCGGAGGCTGCGGCTGCCATCGGAGCCAACGCACAGCTTGTCCGTACGGGAGCGATGTATCATGATATCGGGAAGATGGCAAACCCGGCCTTTTTCACCGAAAACCAGAGCAGTGTCAATCCGCACAGCCAGCTCAGTTTCGACCAAAGCGCCAAAATCATCATCAACCATGTGAATGACGGCGTGAAATTTGCCGAAAAGGCTATGCTGCCGAAAGCAATCACCGACTTCATCCGTACCCATCACGGACGCGGAAAAGCCAAATACTTCTATAACTCCTTCAAGAACCAATATCCCGACCGCGAGATCGACGAAGAAACCTTCACCTATCCCGGCCCGAACCCGTTCTCGAAAGAGACAGCCGTTCTTATGATGGCCGACTCCGTCGAAGCAGCCTCCCGCAGCTTGAAAGAACACACCGAAGAAAACATCCGGGGATTGGTCGACAAAATCATCGACGGTCAGATAGCCGACGGCTTGATGAAAAACGCCCCGCTGACTTTCAAAGATGTGGAAACCGTCAAGAACGTATTCGTAGAGAAACTAAAGATCATGTACCATACGCGGATAAGCTATCCGGATCTAAAGAAGTGAGATTTCCTCGAGCAGCCCTCCACAGGCATCCTCCAGCAAATCGAGCACCAGCTCGAAACCTTCCGCACCGCTGTAGTAAGGATCGGGGACATAATCATACAACTTATTACGGGAGTATTCCGTCATTTGATGTATTTTGGCAACCGACTCCAGATCCGGAGCTTTCCGTTTCAGGTCGTCTATATTCCGGTTGTCCATGCCGATGATCAGGTCGAAATCGAAGAAATCTTCCGTACGCACCGGGCGGGAAATGGAATCCAGCTTATATCCCCGGCGGGCAGCATGCGCACGCATACGCGGGTCTGCCTGTTCTCCTTCATGATAGCCGATTATTCCGGCAGAGTCTACCTTGATCCGGTCACTCAATCCAGCATCCTGCACCAGCTTTTTCATCACTGCCTCCGCTGACGGAGAACGACAAATATTGCCTAAACAGACAAACAAAATCTTATATTCTTTTTTCTTTTCCATAATTCATCATCTATTAAGCAGAGACGCACAACCGTGCGTCTCTACGCCGGATCCACGTCGTAATGCACAATCAATTGCTTGAATGGCAGGTAACGTTGCATCTCCGCATGCACGGCTTCCAGAATCTCGCGAACCGGAGCGATCGCGGCGGCTATTTCTATTTTCAAAACGATCTTTCGGATATGAAGCGTCTGCACTCGTGTAATAGGCGGGGTAACCGGCCCCAAGACGCGTTCACCCAAACGACGGCGCAGGTTGTCGGCATATAAAACAGACAATTCCTGCAAGATCGAGTCATTGCGACTACGCAACACAATCACGATCAGCCGGTAATAAGGCGGATAACGGAACATACTGCGCTCACCCAATTGCAGGCGAACCATCTCTTTATAAGCAAAACGCTCCACCATCCGGATCAACGGATGATCCGGCCCGGACGTTTGCAAGATTACTGTTCCGCGTTTATCCCGCCGGCCGGCACGTCCGCTGACCTGCACCATCAACTGGAAAGCCCGTTCATGGGCACGGAAATCCGGGAAGTTCATCAGGCTGTCGGCATTCAGGATACCGACCACACTCACATTTCCGAAGTCCAATCCTTTCGACAGCATCTGGGTTCCAATCAGTATCTGCGTCTTTCCCTTCTCGAAATCGGCGATTATCCGTTCATAAGCCGTACGAGTACGCGCCGTGTCGAAGTCCAGGCGTTCCACTTTGGCTGCGGGGAAAAGCGTGTCTATCTCCTCTTCCACCATTTCCGTTCCGAAACCCATCGTCCGCAATTCCGGGCTTTGGCATTCCGGACACTGGCGGGGCAACTGGATCTTATACCCGCAATAATGGCAAACCAGTTCGTTACGGAACTTATGGTACGTCAGGCTGACATCGCAGTTCACGCAATGGGGCACCCAACCACAACTCTTACACTCGATCACCGGAGCAAAACCACGCCGGTTCTGGAACAAAATCGCCTGCTCTCCCCGTTCCAACGCCATATTGATCTTTTCGACCAATATCGGAGAGAAAAGCGTATCTTTCATAATCTTCTTACGCCGCAGCTCCTTTATGTCGACCGGCAGTATCTCCGGCATCAGACAGTCACCATAGCGGGTGGTAAGCTCGACCAAGCCATATTTGCCGGTAGTCGCATTAAAATAGGAATCGATAGACGGAGTGGCAGAACCCAAAAGAGTCTTTGCCCCATGCATACCGGCCAATACAATCGCGGCATTGCGGGCATGGTAGCGCGGAGCCGGATCTTGCTGCTTATAGGTATTCTCGTGTTCCTCATCCACTACAATCAGTCCCAAATCCTTAAACGGCAGAAATAGCGAAGAACGGACACCCAAGACCAGCATCGGCCCATCTGTATGCAGCAGGCGGTTCCAGACTTCCACCCGCTCGTTATCGGAAAACTTGGAATGATAGACCAGCAACTTATCGCCGAACAACTTAGCCAACCGTTCCGTAATTTGCGTAGTAATGGCAATCTCGGGAAGCAAATATAAGACCTGGCGGCCCATCTTCAGTACCTCGTCTATCAGGCGGATATAAATCTCCGTCTTTCCGCT
Organism: Parabacteroides acidifaciens; assembly: GCF_003363715.1. Classification (GTDB taxonomy): domain Bacteria; phylum Bacteroidota; class Bacteroidia; order Bacteroidales; family Tannerellaceae; genus Parabacteroides; species Parabacteroides acidifaciens. The sequence continues at coordinate 23,717 of NZ_QREV01000002.1, read as the reverse complement.
GGATGTCACGCCATGCAGCAGGCAAACATCTTTCGTGCCGAACACATCGTGTATCTCCCCGTAAGCCTTTTCCTGTGCCGGACTGAGCGGACTGGGCGTCTGCAAACGGCAGACCGGCACCTGAAGGCGGCCTACCTCCTTCTCGTAGCTTTCCAAAACGCCCCGCTTCAACAAACCGTCCAACGTAGCCGGTGAGCAATGGCTGTTTTCGAGCAACTCTTTTTTCGATAGTTCCCGCGTCAGAGCCGGATTAAGCGCATGGCTTAAATCCAGAAAACAAACCAACAGCAGCTCCTGTTTCTTCGCCCGCTTAAGCTCATCAAACACAGATTGTAGAGACGCACGACCATGCGTCTCTACATCCTTATAGGCTTCGGAAAGACGGATGAAAGTCTGCATCTTCGGCGCAAAACCACGTTTCAGTTCCTCGCTGACTTCGACTGCCCCTTTCGCCATCAAGGAGGCGACAACAGGCACAACATTACGGAGCCCGGTTTTCTTTTCCAGTTCGGACACCGTCAGTTTCAAGACTCCCGCAAAGGCATCCAGCACCACCTGTTCGTTCGGGCGCAACGGCCCGTCCGCTTCAAAGGCTTCATTATAAGTGACAGCCGTCTCGCTTTCCAGTTTCAACCCGGAAGGCAAGGCGGCCTTATAAACATCTCCTAACTTACAAAGATAATAAGACGCAATCCATTTCCAGAAACGAAGTTGCGGACGGCGAAGCACGGGAGTGGCATCTAAAAGGGCATAAATCTCCTTTGTCTCGTATTGGCTGTCCGGCTTACGCTCATGCACCTCCATCACGATAGCCGTATAGTAGCGCTTCTTTCCGAAATGGACAATCACCCGGCAACCCGGTATAACCGCCTGTTCCAGATCAGCCGGAATACTATAAGTATAGCTATTCTCTAACGGCAGGGGTAATATGACATCTGCGTATTTCAAAACAAGATCGCCGCCGTAATCGACCATCCGCGGTTCTTACCGTTCAAATCAAGTTTAGATGCGCTATAATCTTCTGTCAATCCCAGGGCATAATTGAAACCGACCTGCAAATGCTTGATCAGCTCCACACCGCCACCCAGATTCAAACCGGCATTAAAGTTCTTCGCCTTTAACTGGTTTCCAACCGAACCGGGGATATCCCAAAACTTATCACCGCCCACACGGAAGCCCACATACGGTCCGGCAGCCAGATATCCTTTTATAATCGGCAGTCCAAACTTCCATTTCAAGTTGACCGGTACATCTATATAATCGTTTTTAAGGTCTTTTTCTCCCTTCGCCCCGATTCCCTTCTGCGAATAAAGGATAGCCGCATCAAAACCGACACCCATCACCGGAGCCATCACTTCCATCATCGGACCGATATTAAAGCCTGTCACATTGTCTTTCCCGACTATTTTTTCATTGAAATGCACGGACGAGATGTTCAAACCGCCCTTTATACCGAACTTAATCTGGGATTTCGCAGGCACAGCAACCAATGCCATCACAGCCAGCAACATAAACCCTACAATCTTTTTCATACTCTTTCTTTATTTAATTAATACCGATTACAAATAAACACACTTTTCCAGTAATAAACAAATCTCGCTTGCAAACAGTTTATTCAGTATTATTCAACCAACCACTTTTCGATATTGCGTGTCTGCGCGCTGAAATTGATGCCGATACGGAACAACGTACGCGGGTCGGAAGCGAACGGAAGAGCGTAACCTTTGTCATCGATTTGTTGCAATGCTTCTTCGGCCGTACCGTTGAGTTTGAACTCCATGACGTAGATGAAACGATCGGTTTGCAGGATCAGATCTATACGGCCTTCCGACGTATGGTATTCTGCTTTTACATAGAAGCCCAGCAGCTTAAAGACAATAAAAAGTACATTCTGATAATGCAGTTCCAGGTTGCGGACCAACTCGTAAGGTGTGTCGGCAAAGAAACTTTGCAGGCGGCGTAAAAAGGCTTCGTAATTGCCGTCGTAGACTTCCCTGGCAAACTTCTTGATCTCGAAAGTTGTATCGACCGGACTCACCGGGGTGTAATAAGGCAGGAGATATTTAATGAACCCTTCCTCCACCTCCTTATTCGGGAAACCTAAACGGTAGAGACCAAATGTCTTGTCGTATCCTTTGATCGTCAGGTAACCGCTTTGATAGATAACCGGTATGGGGTTCTTCGAGATGGCATCGATGCTGTTCAAGACCTCGGCATCCGTCTCGGTATGCGCCATCCGGTAGAGGTCGTAGTTCGTGTTTTGCAATAACTTCACCAGATAGGTGGGCGTCCCGGTTTCAAACCAATAACTGCCGAATTTCTTCTTCTCGAATGTATTCAACAAGCTAAACGGGTTATAGATACCAAGAGAGTTCTCTACAAAATGGTAGCCGTCATAAGACGCTTTCAACTCAAGACAGGCTTCTTCATACGTTATGCCGAGTGTTGAAGCCAATGCATGGATATCATTGTCGAAATAAGCGTGCAATTCGTTTTCATCAATTCCACAAAGGCTAACGAATGCCCCCCACATCGATATGTCGTTCAGATTATTCAGATCGCTGAACACGCTCACTTTGCCGAACTTGGTCACACCGGTGAGGAAAGCGAACTGGATATACCGGTCCATGCTCTTCATCACCCCATAGAACGCTTTCAGGGTGTTGCGGTATTCGTTTTGCAATTCGTCGTTATCGATGGCCTGTAGCATCGGTTTGTCGTATTCGTCGATCAGGATGACCACCCGCATACCGGTCTTCTCCGAAGCGCGCTCGATAACATATGAAAAACGTTCTTCCGGGCTACGGTCCTTTTTCTCGTCGCCATACAACAACTCCCACCTTTCTAAATGCTGATTGAGTATGGCGGTCAAATCCTCGGGAGAAACATACTTCTTGGCGTTCAAATCCAGATGTAACACCGGATAGGTCAGCCAGTCTTTTTCAAGTTTTTCGATAGCCAGCCCTTCAAATAGTTCTTTCTTTCCCTTGAAGTAGGCTTCGAACGTGGAAATAAGCAGGCTTTTGCCGAAACGACGCGGACGGCTCAGAAAGTAGTAGCTACCTGTCTTCACCAATTGATACACCAGGTCGGTTTTATCAACATACAGGTAGCCTTCTTTTCTGATCTTCTCAAAATTCTGTATCCCGATGGGGTACTTCCTGATAAATGTCGTTTCCATATATCCTCTGTTTTAAAAGTATGAATACAAATCTACGGAAAAACCTTCGATTTTCATGCAAGTCAAATCAAAATCATTTAAATGCCGATAAAAGGAAAGCATGAACCAATAGCGGAGCTCATCCCGCATATTGATCCATGCTTCTTTTCCTAATTATTATGGCAAAATAATTAAAAACAATACAATGGAGGCTACGGGAACGGGTAAAGAATATGCAAGCAGAAATGCTCTGATGTTCTCTTCCGGCCTTTCCTCGAAGCCGTCGAAAAAAAATGCGTTGCAGGTCTTCTGACTTGCTTCCGGTATGAGCGCCTTCCCAACTTTCGTCAGTGGCAAAAAGAATTGCCCAATCCGTTTATGAAGCTTACAGCAGCGGGACTGTTCGGGATTTACACCCGATTCCCTTTTAATCCTTTTCCGCAGAGTGCGAAGCAGGAACAATGCATGCGACAAATATAGGGATATTTTCCATAAATATCTCATCTTCGCCTAAAAAAAGCTGAACGCGTCTTTTTCTAACGAAAAAAGAGTCTGACATACGGTTGTTGGCCGCACATCAGACTCTCCTTAACGATCAGGGGTGAAAACCTTTTACTGGATCACGCCTGTTCCATCGGTGAAGTCGAGTACCGCTTTCTGTCCGGCTTTGACAGGCACAGCAGGCTGGTCGCCTCCATTGCCACGATATTCGATCTTTCCTTCGTAAATATTAAATTCGGCACGCCACCAATCAGACAAACCCGGGTGTTTGATACACATGCGCAAGTTACCATCGGCCGCAAATGCAGGAGATGTGATCTTCTTGGCGGCATTATCAACCGTAAACTTATTTGCTTCCTCATACTCCCATGAATCACCGCCGTTGACTTTACCGACCAGATAGATATTCACGTCTGTCACGGAAACGGTATTGTCTTCCAGATTGACATAGATCAGATAATAGCCCGGAGTCGTCACGTTGATGTTGTTTCCGCCTTTGGTATATTCTCCTATAGCATCGGCGTTCTCTTCGGCAATACCGAAGTCACCGCCCCAACCTAACTTAACCGTAAACTTAAAGCCGCCGGGATTCAGATAGGCGATCTTCCAGAATGAACTTGGCGTTCCGTTTACCGGAATACATTCTTCCGCATCTGTTTCGGGTGTCCATCCCTGGAAGGCATCCCCGACGATAAACAGATTTTCGGGATAAGCCGGCGGAACGACCGGCTCACCGGTCAGGACATAACGAGCGCTGAACTGCCCGGCACGGATATCATATTTCATATACACGCTGAATTGTCCTCCGATATTCGTAACCAGGTTGGCACCTCCCGTTTCCATACTACTGAAACCTTCGGTCAAGATATTATCCGTTCCTTCCTTCGTTCCTGTAACATCGGTGAAGATTTTCACTTTGCTGGCCGCATCGTATGGGATTTCATACCCCCAGTTACCGCTATAACGGAATTTGAACTCACCGGCATTCAGCGTCGTCGACATCTCCCACTCTACCGTCGTACTGGTCGCATCGAACTTCGGAGCGTTGAAAGGAGTCTCCTTATCCCATGCGCCTTCTGTGGCGGCACCGATAATCCCCCAGCTCACCGGCAGGATAGACACCTGGTTCAGACTGGTATTAACGATTATATTATACAACCCGTCGGAGGCGACTGTAAAAGCCGGACCTCCGGCAGACAGGTTGCAGATGGAGATTACATCGGGAACTTCCTCGACGACTTCCCCTTTACCATAATGCACCGGCTCTTCTCCGACCGCTTTACATACGGAGATATTAAACTCACCACCGGCTTTCAACCAGGTATAAATACCGATTATCTCCGGCTTCGTTTCAGACAGACCGTCACCAAGATCCAGCTTGACAGGCTTCAAGGCTGACGTAGAAGCCTCACCGCTGAATATGGTGGCACTACCGACCACATACGTACCGGGTTGCGCCTCTTCGATAATGGTCCAGTTATCGTTATCCTTACAACCTGTCACCGCCAGCAACAGGAGGATAAATACGGATATATAGTTGCATATCTTTTTCATATCATTGTCCTTTTATATGAATCTGTTTATAGTTGTTTATCAATATCCTTTATTCTGTGAAAGGTTTTTATTCAGCAAGACTACATCATGCGGAATAGGGAATACGGTGCAATAGGGTTGTGTCGCCGGACGGCCGTCCACCGCATCGCAGAATTTGCCGAACCTGACAAGATCCTGACGGCGTACACCTTCCCAGGAAAGCTCGCGTGCACGTTCGTCCAACAGGTCGTTGAGAGTCGCTTTGGAGAGCGCATCGGCACCTACACGTCCGCGTACTTCATTGATTTCATTGTCACCGCTTTCCCCTTTACGCATTTTGGCTTCGGCCTTCATCAACAGGACATCGGCATACCTGTATAATACGAAATCGACACTTTGCAATTTGCCTGCCGACTGGGAGGCGGGATCGATCTCATACTTTTTCCAGCGTGCACCGGCCGTTTTTTCATCGGCGATACCCGACACATCGACGGCAACGGCATCCGGCTTATATTCCAGCTCTTTATCACCATCCATGACCGGAGCGCCGTCCGGACCGGTTACTTTACCTGTGAAGAAACACAATTCCAAGCGGGGATCATTCTTGCTTTTTCTGAAAGAAGCTAATAATTCCTTAGAAGCAGAAGCTCCGTTCCAGCCGTCGATCGAATAAGCTTTACCGTGTGCATAATGGACAGTACGGATGATATAATAGAATTGGGCACTATACTTAGCCGGATCCATCGGGATTGTGAAAATATTTTCTACAGACTTCTCGTTCCCCACACTGAAGTTGGATGAATAAGTGGAAGAAAGCTGATATCCCAAATTGGAAATAGAATCACAATAAGCGATTGCAGCATCCCAGCAAAGAACCTTCTGGCCGTTCATTTCAAAATCCGTACTTCCGTTAGGAGCACCGCCGTTGTCCGTCCAGTCATCATCCGAATAGACCTGCGCATTCAAGGCTAACTTAGCCAATAGGAAGAAAGCCACCGGACGTGTCATACGACCATAATACTCACCTTCTTTCGTACTATTTGCCGTATTCAGATAAGGCAAAGCCTCCTGTAATTCCTTCCGGACAAAATTGTACACTTCGCTTCTTTCGGATTGTTTGACATCCGAAATCTGTACATCCGACTTTTCGACCAGAGGTACACGGCCGAAGCAATCCAGCAACTGGTAGTAGTATAATGCACGGATCGCCTGTACTTCCGCTTTGTAAACGGGAAGATAGATATTCTCGGGATCCGCTTCCATCAGGCTGTTCAATTTGTCGATAGACTGGTTGCTCAGACCGATCACTTTATAAAGATAATCCCAGACGCTTTTGAAAGGAGCTTCAGACTTATCCCAAGTATGCAGATACAACCGTTGCCATAATTTCCCGTCTTCCCAGTCACCACCACGAGTCGGCAGCAAGGCTTCGTCGTTCGTAAATGTCTGGATGTCGTACAAACCACGGTCTGTTCCTGCCAGTCCTTCCCCTCCGCCGGTCGCACCGATCTGGGTATAAAGATTGGCAACTGTATTGAGGTAAATCAATTCCGGGCTTTTGTAAGCCTCTTCTTCCGGCATCTGGTCTTTCGGGTTTTCTTCCAAGAAAGAGCTACAGGAAGGAAGAGCGAATGTGGCGGCTGCAAGCAGGCAGCTATATATTATATTCTTTTTCATGTTTTTATGCTAATTAGAAGGTTATATTTAATCCGAGAGAATAGGTCCGCGTCAACGGATAGAAGCGTTTGTCATCGACACCCATATCACTACCGACAACGGTGTTATTGATCATCGGCGACAAACCTGAATAGTTCGTGAATGTATGCACGTTATTGACAGAGGCCGTCAACCGTATGTTCTTAATGACTTTATCGATTTTCTTTACATTGAAGTTATAGCCCAATGTGATGTAATCGATATTCACATAATCACCTTTTTCCAGCCAATAGTCAGTGACCGTATTATCCTTGATGTTCATGGAAGGAGCATCCGGCAAGACGTTGTATGTCGGGAAGGTGTTCATGTTCATATAAGTCAGGGAGGTTCCGTTATAGATCTTATGTCCGAACGCTCCGCTCATCTGTACCTGCAAGTCAAAGCGTTTATAACGCATGCTGATGTTGGCACCCATGAATACTTTAGGAGTTGCCTGTCCTGCCACGTAGCGGTCGTTGCCGTCATTGATATCGACAGTACCGTTCTTGTCGAGGTCTTCAACCTGGTACGTGTAGCTACCCAAACCGTCGTTCACCAGACCTCTTGAATGAGGCAGATAGAATACACCTACAGGCTGTCCTACCATCTGGTAGATAACTCCCGTATTACCACCGATAAAACCGGCGCCATTGATGCTACCCAAACGCATATATTCGGAAGTAGACAATTCCTGGCCCATATAAGTTCCGCTCAATGATTTCAGTTCATTCTTCTGATAAGAGACATTGGCACTGATCTTCAGGTCGAAATCTTTTGTCTGTACCGGTGTGCCGCTCAAAGCTATTTCCACACCGTTGTTCTGCATTTCCCCTAAGTTTGCCAAGAGCTTGTTGTAGAGGAACGGCGGAACAGGAACGGCATATTCGTACAGAAGATCTGTCGTTCTGGAATTGTAATAATCGACAGAACCGGAAATCCGGCTATCCAACAAGCTGAAGTCAACACCTACGTCGAACATCTTCTTGGTTTCCCATTTCAGGTCCGGGTTTGCGTTACGGGCATACCCGTAAGTAACAGTCTGCTGACCGTTGACAGTCGTGATACCCGTAGGTTGCATCAGGGACAATGAGTTGTAAGGAGATATGGCATCCTGGTTACCGGTCAGACCGTAACCGGCTCTGATTTTGATGTTCGTAATCTGTTCGATATCCTTCAGGAATGCCTCGTTGCTGATTACCCATGCCGCAGAAGCAGAAGGGAAGAAGCCCCACTTATTGTTTTCACCTAATTTGGAAGAACCGTCGGTACGCAGGTTGACAGTTGCGATATAACGGTCGTCAAACATATAGTTAAGACGGGCCATAAAAGAAGAGATATTGTAAGAGTTGGCATAAGAAGTAACATCGCCATACTTCACATTTGCTCCTGCTTTCAGGTTGTCATATCCGAAATAGTTCGTACCGAAGCCGCGTGCGTCAGCACCGAAACCATTGAACTTATAGCTCTGCCCTTCCATCAATCCTAAAACATCAACATGATTCTTTCCGAAGTCTTTCTTATAGGACAACGTGATATTTCCCATCAGTACATCGCTGTTCTTCTGCGTCTTGCTGGCCTTACCGCTACCTTCACGGATACCGGCTTTGATATTATTCGGAATGTAGGTCGAGTTGATCTTCTCATTATAGGTATAAGAGCCGAATACACTCAACATCAGATCAGGGGTAAAGTTGAACGAGAGCTTACCGTGTGCATTCAGGTAGGCATTGTCTTCCTTATCCTGTATGGTCAGACGTCCTAACGGGTTGTCTATTTCGTTTGCGTTCGGATCTTCCGGCCACGTTCCATCTACATTTTGGGCAGCAGGGAGAGTCGGATTGAAAGAAGCGGCGGAATAGAATGTTTTCTGGTGATCGTTCACATAGTTATTCACCTTCTTGGAACCGAACATGCCGAATTCTATTTTCAGACGATCGTCGAACATCCGCTGGTTCGCATCCAACTTAGCGGTATAATTGCGCATATCGCTACCGTCAATAATACCGTCCTGTGCAATCACGCCGATCGAAGCGCGGTAATTGGATTGCTCGTTTCCGGCACCGAAAGAGACGCGATGGTTCTGCGTGAAACCGGTACGTTGCATCTCCTTCATGAAGTTCGTGCTCGCACCGCCGTCGAGGGCATTGACATACCCACCGACCTCTACGGCCGACCGGTATTGCGCGGCATTCAGCATATCAATGTTCTTATAGACGCTTTCCACGCCGAATGTCCCGTCATAGTTCAGGCTGACGGCTCCCGCCTTCCCTTTCGTCGTAGTAACGACAATTACACCGCTGGCACCGCGTGAACCATACTGGGCGGTTTCGGAAGCATCCTTCAAAATCGTAAAGGTCTCGATGTCGGAAGGAGAAAGCGCATTCAGTAAGCCTAAGTCACCGAAAACACCGTCTATCACAACCAACGGATCGTTACCGCCGGATAATGAAGTCGTACCACGCACACGGATAGAGGGAGTGGAAGCCGGGTCGCCTCCCTGTTTGTTGATGACCACACCGGCCACTTTTCCCTTGATTGACTCGAGCGGGTTCGTTACGACTCCGACATTCATGTCTTCTTTCTTAATCTTTTCAACGGCACCGGATATTGTCCGCTTACTTCCCGTAGCGTAACCGACAACAACCACTTCGTCCAACGCTTCCACATCCTCCTTCAAGATGATATTAAAAGAAGTCTGTCCATTAACGGCTAAGGTCTGAGGGATATAGCCGATATACGAAATATTGATCGAAGAGTTTCCGGGTACGGTTAAAGAGAAATTACCGTCTACATCGGTAATGATCCCGTTTGTCGTACCAACCTGAAGAACACTGGCACCGATAATCGGCTCGCCGGTCACATCTTTTACATTACCTCTGACTGTAATGTCTTGCGCAAAAATGCTAAAGTTACACAGTAAGCCTATTAGTACTAATAGGCTTACTCTTGCACTGCAAGAGTAAATTTTTTGTTTCATGCATTAGAGAATTTAAGATTGTTATTACTTATGTTTATTTTGTTGCAAATTAGAGAAATACCTATTAAAACCTATTTGTCTTCAACCTATTGAAGCTATTATAACCTTTTCAATCCTTTTGCCTCTGATTTATCTTTTACTTCTTTGATACTGATGGCGTAACCCCCTCCGCTTGCTGCCCGCAAAGTCAGTTTGCTTTTATTGGTCAGTACGCCTTTGCTTATCGTATAGGCCTGCGGATTATTCTTCCAGTCGGCATCTTTGGCATCGGCATACACCGTTGCTACATATTGTTTTCCCGGTTGCAGGAAATCAAATGTCAATTTGGAAGTATGTCCGTTTTCATCAGCCGTACAACCGATAAACCAGTCATTCGAACCTTTGGCCCGACGGGCAATCGTGATGTAGTCTCCCGGTTCAGCTTCCAGATACAGGCTTTCGTCCCAATCGATGGCGACATCCTTAATAAACTGGAAGGCATCCATAAAACGTTCATAATTTTCAGGAATATCGGCAGCCATCTGCAGAGGGCTGTACATCGTGACATACAATGCCAACTGGCGCACCAGAGTGGAACGGACCTGGGAATTATTATTCGGATTCATCTTATTGCAATGCGTTTCAAAGATGCCCGGCGTATAATCCATCGGTCCACCGACCAGACGGGTAAAAGGCAGGATAGTCGTATGGTCCACATTGTTGCCGCCAAACGATTCATACTCTGTTCCGCGGGCAGATTCATTGCCGATCAGGTTCGGATAGGTACGGCAAAGCCCGGTAGGACGAACCGCTTCGTGTGCATTTACCATAATCTTATAACCGGCCGCTTTCTTGACAGCAAATAAATAGTGGTTGTTCATCCATTGCCCGTAATGGTATTCCCCGCGCGGGATAATATCACCGACATAACCGCTCTTAACCGAGTTATATCCATTGTCGACCATGAACTGGTAAGCTTTATCCATATGACGTTCGTAATTACGGACGGAAGCGGATGTTTCGTGGTGCATCATCAATCTCACACCTTTACCGGCAGCATAGCTCTGAAGTTCTTTTACGTTGAAATCGGGATAAGGAGTCACAAAGTCAAAAACATAATCCTTACTTTTCCCGAACCAGTCTTCCCAGCCTTCATTCCATCCTTCAACCAAAACCTGGTCGAAACCATTCTGAGCGGCAAAATCGATATAACGTTTTACATTTGCCGTATTAGCGGAATGCCTGCCATTCGGCTTTGTCTTGGAATAGTCCGTCACTCCTAACTTCACACTTGAAAGTTCGTCCGTATAAGCCCAAGTACCTTTATTGGTAATCATATCCCACCATACACCGATGTATTTAACCGGCTTGATCCAGGAAACATCTTCCAATTTACACGGTTCATTCAGGTTAAGCGTAATACGGGATGCCAAAATATCACGGGCATCGTCACTCACGATAACCGTACGCCAGGGCGAGTTACAAGGAGTTTGCAGGTAGCCTTTATCGCCTCTCGCATCAGGGGTGAGCCAGGATTCGAACACCATGTTCTTGTCATCCAGGTTCAGATGCATACACGCATAATCGACCAGAGCGGCTTCATGTAAATTGATATACAGGCCATCGTCGGTCTTCATCATCAAAGCGGTCTGCACGCCTGTCGGTGAAAACGGCGTCTGTGAAGAATTAGGGGTGATAGCCTTCTTCATCAACCCTCTGATTTCAGACAAACGGGAAGTCGTGTAATCGTATTCTTGCGTATCATAATCCCCGGGAATCCAAAATGCCGTATGGTCACCTGCCATACCGAATTGCGAATGTTCTTCTTTGATGACGAAATAGTTCAACTCCTTCTGTTGCGGAAACTCATAGCGGAAGCCCAATCCGTCATTGAAAAGACGGAACCGGATCACAATATGTCTGTCGTTTGCGGGCTGATTCAGCGTCACCGCCAATTCATTATAATGATCCCGGATTTCCTTTTCTTCTCCCCAAACCGGCTTCCAGGTTTCATCGAATGTAGATGTCTTGACCTCTCCGATTTCAAAGCCATTATAAAGATTAGTCTTTTTGTCTAATGTCGTAACGTCTTTACGCTGCTTGAACTCGAAGTCGACAGCTGCATCCGCATCCTCTTTTTTCAGTTCCAGTCCCAACGTACTGGGTTTGATGACCTCTTTCTGTTTATAAGTTAATTCATAAACAGGAGCGCCTTCCTGATTCAAACGAAATGTCATTTCCAGATTGCCATCCGGCGAGGTAAGTTTTTGCTGCGCATTTCCAATAAATGAAATGCAGAGTAAAAAGACGAGTGAAAGATTCTTTTTTCTTTTCATATTATAAAATGGTATTAAATTATATGCCAACGATATGGTCCGAGAGTTTTTTTCATTTCGGATATGGCAAATGTAGCAGTATTGAAACCCGCTAAATGAGACAAGAACAAAAATATAAATGATTTTCAGTCTATATTTAAACTAACACACTATTCTACAAACAATTACTATTAAACATCTTTTTTAAAAATATAAGTCTTTGTGAACTGCCAGAATCATATCCACACCTTTTCTACAGCCTTTAATAAATATTTCTTACCGTTTTCTGCACCTCGGATACTTAATATTTATATATTTGTGAAAAACAAAGTCAATGATGATAATGAAAAATATTACCTGTTACCTTATATTATTACTATTCGCCTGTCCGCTTTGCCTGTTCGCCGAAAAGACAACAAACGAGATTGTCCTGGAAGAGTTGGACGGAATAATAGCCAGAAAACAAACCTTCCATATAAAAAAAGAAAAAGAAATCAACGATCTGAAACAACAGTTATACCAATCAAAAGACGATGAAGAGAAATATAACCTGTACGGTTTGCTATACCACCTCTACCTGCATTATCAGGCCGATTCTTCCTTATATTATATAAACAGCAAGATCAATTTACTCCCTTCGCTGAATCATCCCGAATTAAAAAATGAACTCATTATCAACCAGGCGGAAGTCATGGGAGTCATGGGAATGTATAACGAAGCACTCGAAAAGTTAGAGCAGATCAACCCTAAAGAGCTGGATCAAAAGACCTTGAATTATTATTACGGTACGTTCCGAGCCTATTATGGCTGGTTGACCGATTATACGACACATGATGACGAAAGGCAGAAATACCTGCAAAAGACCAATGCCTACCGCGATTCTATCCTGGCAACACCTGTACCGGGAATAAACCAGGACATTGTCCGGGCTGAAAAATGGATAGTCGACGGTAAGCCAGACAGTTCATTGGTGATTCTATACGGCCTTTTAGAACAAGAACCGGATATACGCCAGAAAACGTTTATCTACTATACACTGTCCGAAGTGTACGACGCAATGCACGATACAGATAAGCAGATCTATTACCTGGCACAAACAGCCATATTGGATTTGCAATCGGCAACAAAAGAATATGCCTCCTTGCAAAAGTTAGCACAACTCATCTACCGACAGGGCGAGATAGACCGCGCCTACAAATATCTGAATTGCTCCATGGAGGATGCCGTTTCATGTAATGCTCGTTTACGATTTATCGAGGTCACACAGTTCTTCCCGATTATCGACAAAGCCTACAAATTAAAGGAGAAAAGAGAACGCCAGATATCGCGCACACTGCTAATAAGTATCAGCCTTCTGTCTCTTTTCCTGATTGCAACGATCTTCTATCTGTACCGGTGGATGAAAAAGCTATCGGCCATGCGCCGGGATCTGAGCCAAACCAACAAGCAATTGCAAGCCGTGAATAAGGAGCTGGAACAGACCGGTAAAATCAAGGAAGTATATATCGCCCGCTATCTGGACCGCTGCGTCGCTTATCTGGACCAATTGGACACTTACCGCCATTCGTTAGCTAAACTGGCAATGGCCTCACGCATAGACGACCTGTTCAAAGCCATCAAATCCGAACAGTTTATCCGTGACGAACGGAAAGCGTTCTACAATGAGTTTGATAAGTCTTTCCTGGAACTGTTCCCCCATTTTATTTCTTCGTTCAACAGCCTGTTGATAGAGGAAGGACGGATTTATCCTAAATCAGGGGAACTGCTGACAACGGAACTGCGCATATTCGCACTGATCCGCTTAGGAGTAACGGACAGCAACCGGATCGCCCATTTCTTAGGATATTCTTTAGCTACCATTTACAACTACCGGAGTAAGATACGGAATAAAGCAATCGGCAACAAAGAGCAGTTCGAACAGAACGTGATCAATCTATAAAACACGGGACCTGTGGCAGGCATCCACGGTATCCTAAACAAAGCAATGCACGACCTGTTTTCACCAATTGAGACTCCAGAGAGGGGCTTATTGTATAAAACGCATTTTTTAAGCCCAAAAGAAGCCCGAAACAGAATAAATGTTAATCCACTTTTCAGACGTCAAAAAGGGACTCTTTCCCCTTTTTCGGGAGTTTATTGCCGGGAAGTCAACCTTTATTTCATTTTCCCGGCACTTTATCGCCATGAGGACGGTCGTCATACCCTATGAAGACGGTCGCCATTCCAATGAAGACGGTCACAAAGGCGATGAGGACGGTCGTCATGGCGACAAGGCCCCCAATATTTCCTTGGGATATTTGGAGCGCAGTCCGTCTCCGTTCGCAAATATTCGATTCTCCGGGAGTTAAGCTTTATCACTTTGCCGGCGTTTCCGTTTTTCGGCAATCAAAAAGAAAGCCTTTCGGAACGGGCTGCGCACCTCACCTCATCTTTTGTCAGACAAGAAAGGATAACCAATGAAAAAAGTCAAACCAAAATCGATCAAAATTTCAGACGAAATAGAAAAACGACCGGAGAAGGGGGTTATTGTCATTTTAACATATTTGAAATCTACTTAAACAACCAACGATTCAAATGATTCCCGGGAGCTTGTACAACAAACTTATAGAACTTGGAAGCCGGCAGGTTTTGCAAATCGACCGTATATTTATCCACTCCCCCCGGAAGGTCTGCAAGCTTAATCCATTCGTCCTTTCCACCTTCCTTGAATTTATTATCGGTGGCAGCATAGACTGTGACCGGAACATTTTCAGTATAAGATTTCCAGGACAGCTCCACCGTATTGTCATAAGGCACGGTTTGCAAATCATAAATATCGGTTTTGCCGATAAACGGAATGCCGTCCTGCTCCCAAAGAACAGCCTGCGGGATTTCAAACCCTATATAACGGCAAATAGAAGGAGCAATATCCGTAATAGCTAACGCCCCTTTTGAGAAATGGCTGTTTACAGGAACATTGGTCGATATCCAGGTCGTACGTTCCCGCCAGAATTGGCCTCCATGTCCATGCCCATTCTCACCACGCCCGTGATCGGTCGTAACGACGATCATCCATTCTTCATCGAAATTGGCCTCCCGATACTTGACAGCTTCCCAAACACGGGCAACCTGGTTGTCAGCCTTCCGGACATACTCATCGAAAAAGGCACCGTTGCCGGCAATATGTCCCGCATCGTCGGTGTACCACAAATAAACCCAACTCAAATCGGGGGCATCCTTGCGGATACCGGCCGCTGCGTCTTTCGAGATTTGCTCGTCGATATCGAAGATATGCAAATCCTTTTCTTTTTTCGGAAAGCGAACCGTATCGAGGTCGTAACCGTCTTTCACATAATCTATTTTAAGATTGTTTGTCTCCTTCTTGCCTTCCCCGATCAATACGGTACGGTTGTCCGTCCAACTGGAATAAATAGCCGTTTTATAGTCTTCCGGCTGTTCTTTTGCGATCCTGAAGATAGTCCAATAGTTATAATTAGGTTTCAGGTTGGAATTGCCACCCACATTATGTTTGTTAAACCAAGTCGATGTCAACAAATTGGTATATCCGATTGCCGAAATCGTAGCGGTTTGGGAATATCCGCCTATCTCGCCTCCGGTATAAGCCCGGCCATAGGCGCCCCTCGAAGCGATATCGAAAATGGCCGAAGGGTGCAGCCTCTCGATTTGGTCAGCCGGAACCCCGTCAATGATTATATACACAGCTTTCTTTGTCTTTGCCGACAAACCTGCACAACATAGCAGCGTCAGTAACAAATAATAAAAACATCTCATGCAATCTCTCCTTCTCATAATATCAATTCAATTATTTACAACATTATTCTATCAAGTAAGTCAATTACTGTCCGATCCAATAGCATTTTTACTTTAAGCGTTTATGACGATAAGCCTCCACGGCATCCTTAACCGAACCATACATAAGGAGCAGATGCTGGGATTGGCTGTAGGGAAGCCCCAACTCTTCGGCCACCATACGGGTTCCCCGGTCGATGAGCTTTTGATTGGTAAGCTGCATATTGACCATCCGGTTTCCTTTTATCCTGCCTAACTGGATCATGACGGAGGTGGAAATCATATTCAGGATCATCTTCTGTCCCGTTCCTGATTTCATGCGGGAACTGCCGGTGACAAACTCCGGGCCGACAATCATTTCGATCGCCACGTCGGCTTGTGCAGCCATCGGCGAATCGGGATTGCTGGAGATGGAAGCTGTCAGGATGCCATGTTCGCGTGCCCGGCGAAGGGCGCCGATGACATAAGGCGTCGTGCCGGAAGCGGCAATGCCGATCACGGTATCCAGAGCATTAATCTGATGTTCCTGCAATTCCTGCCAACCGCGTTCCTCATCGTCTTCGGCATTCTCCACCGGATTACGGAGAGCAGTGTCACCACCGGCGATCAGTCCGATAATCACCGAAGGAGGCATTCCGAACGTCGGCGGTATCTCGGATGCATCCAAAACTCCTAACCGACCGCTCGTCCCCGCTCCCAAATAGAAGATACGTCCCCCTTGTTTCATGCGGGGGACGATCTGCAAGACCAACTCTTCTATTTTAGGGATTGTTTTCCGGACAGCCAAAGCGACCTTCCGGTCTTCGGTGTTTATATCTTCGAGCAACTCCCGGACAGACTTCTGCTCCAGGTCGTTGTAGTGGGAATCCTGTTCTGTTATCTTGATGAATGACATATCTTATTTAAACTTCAGACAAACGGGTTTATCCACCTTTAT
The DNA here is from genome assembly GCF_003363715.1 of Parabacteroides acidifaciens. Taxonomy (GTDB): domain Bacteria; phylum Bacteroidota; class Bacteroidia; order Bacteroidales; family Tannerellaceae; genus Parabacteroides; species Parabacteroides acidifaciens. The sequence continues at coordinate 6,831 of NZ_QREV01000002.1, read as the reverse complement.
ATCTTTCCCTGTATCTTTCAACAGCCCGGTCTGCGGGTCTATTTCAAAGACCTGGACTGCATTGCTGTCACGGCAGGCACACAACAGGTATTTGCCATTCGGCGTAATAATGAAGTTACGCGGATGAATGCCCGTCAGTTGATAACCGGTTTTCGTCAGTTTCCCATCCGCTGGATCGATGGAGAAGATGGCAATGCCGTCTCCCTTCAAACGGTTGGAGGCATAGAGGAAACGTCCGTCCGGAGTGATGTGTATATCTGCACTGCCGGAAACGTGCAACGTATCCGCTTCTATAAACTGGACAGGCGTAAAATTGCCGTTATCATAATCGAGAACCGTTACACGCCCGGAAAGTTCGCTGATCAGATACGCCCGCTTTCCGTTCGGATGGAAAACCGTGTGACGGGGACCTTCTCCGGCCGGCAAACTAAAGGATGCCGGTTCCCCTTCCTTCAGGTTCAATCCGCTGCCGGAAGCAATAAGCTCGTACTTATAGATCCGGTCCGTTCCCAAATCGTTTGCATACAGGTATTTTTCATCCGGGGAAGCATAAACGCAATGCAGGTGCGGAACCGCCTGCCGCTCGGAACCCGGCGTTCCACCTTCATACGCACAGACTTTGGCCGGCTGCAACGTGCCATCGGCCGAGATCGGGAATACGCTGATACTTCCTCCGTTATAATTAGCCGTAACTGCCATGCGGCGCTGGCTGTCCACCCAGATATAACAGGGAGCGCTTCCCTCGGTCTTTTGCTCGTTCAACAGCGTAAGCGTCCCCGCGTCCTTGTTAAAAGAATAGGCACAGACTTTGGCATCGCTCTCTCCCGTCTCGCTCACCGAATAAACAAACTTCCCGTCCCGGCTTATCGCCTGGTAAGAAGGGTCCTGAATACCGGAAACTTCTTTCACCAACGTAGCCGCTCCCGTATCCGTATTAAAACGATACAAGCTGATACCCGTATCCGCCGCATCGGCATATGAGCCGACAAACAAATACAATTCACTCTCCTTTTGCGCACATGCTGTAAATGCCATACCTAATAAACCGATTAAAAAATACTTTAATTTTGACATACTGTTCTATTATTAATCGGGAAGCAAACTCACTTCCCGCACTTATCTTTCAGCCATTCCATACGCTCAGCCCCCTGTTCCGGATAAGTCCAATGACCGGTTTCCAGATAGAGATGCAGTTCTTTTGCCCCCGGAATCACATTATAAGCCGAATACATGGAAGTCGGCGGACAAGTCACATCGTTATAGCCCCAACTGTACCAACCCGGCGCTTTCACCCGGCGCGCAAAATTCACGACGTCGAAGTAGGCAAGCGTTTCCACTTCATTGGCTGCCGGCTGGGCATTTCTGTAATAATGAGGCCAGCCTCCAGCACGCTTATGAAGATAACCAGCGTAATCGCACAAAGCCGGATAGAACGCTGCCAAAAATTTAATACGCGGGTCCAGACCAGCCGTAACAATAGACAAAGCTCCACCCTGACTGCCGCCGGTCACTCCAACCGTACTTCCGTCGAACTCCGGCAATGAATAAAGAAAGTCTACGGCCCGCACACAACCGAGATACACCCGTTTATAATAATGCGTATCGCGGTCATTCTTGTTCACCGAAGGATATCCGCTCAATGCTCCGTTAGCCAGATTTGCATACGCCTCTTGGGGCATTGTCACAGGAATCCCGTGTATTCCAATCTCCAACGTAATAATATTTTCTCCCATATTGAAGCCTCCATAAGGACGGATGCCCGCTCCCGGCACTTGAAGGACTGCCGGATATTTACCGGACTTCTTCGGTACAATCAGGATTCCATACATCCGCGAGCCGGGATGTTCGTTCTGGTAACTGATGTGGTAAACATTCTGAGTCGATGTACATCTTTCTGGAAGTAAAGTCATCTTAGGATCGAGCGGTTGCTTACGTGCCTCTTCAATCGCATTCATCCAGAAAACATCGAAGTCTTCCGGATTAGCAGTTGTCGGCTGGATTTTGGCTTCATCCACCGCCACAGTCGCCATTCCTTCATACCGGCGCCCATCCACTTTGGCAATCACTTTGCAACGCAGGAATCCCGGTTCTTTCATCGAAGCCTTTAAAGTCGTCTTCCCCTCCGCCAGCAGCACATCATTCTTCACAACCGTCGGAAAATATTCCGGCCCCAACTCATAGTCCACCACCACATCTTTCAACAAGTTCTCATTCCTGAAAACCTGCACCGTGAACTTAACTTCGTCTTTCGCTTTGCATTTCCAATCAACACGATCCGGCGAAACCACAACATTGATCAACTTCTGAGCGGGCTGGGCTAACACACTCCCCCAATTCCCTAACATCCCCAGAAGGAAACAGAATAAGAATAAAGATTTTTTCATGATAAAAACGATTTAGATAAACGATTTATTTACAGAAACAATTAAAGGATGCGGTAAATTTACAAAAATTCCTCACATCCTACAGTCTAAAACTTGCCTTTATCACTTAAACAGCAAAAGATAATCTTTCTCTTTGGACTAACGTTCCCCAAAATGCAGCATTATCGATACTGGATACAGTATCGATTACCATCAATGCCGTTATATCTCTCAATTGCCTTTTCAAAGTATTCTCCATCAAAGGAAAAGAGCGAGAGATTTGCCCACCAAACAGCAAACATTCTATTCTCTTCTCTTCTAAAAAGGGATACAAGCTTTCTGCCAATATCAAAGCCATCATACGAAAAGTTTGTAAAGACAACTCATCTCCCAGCTGTGCCAAGGCTGCAATATCTTTTACGGTTATCCAATCCGGAACTTTATCATTTAGCACTTTATATATATGCAATATACCTCTTTGAGAAGCATAATCTTCCAAAATACCATCCCGGCAGGGACGATTATACATACTAAACAAGGGGGAACCCAATTCCGAACTCTGGATTTTGCCATCCAGCGAACAAGCAAATCCAAGGCCAGTCCCCAAGGTAACCACAGCAACATTTTTAAAAGAACGGGCACTTCCTCTCCATTGTTCACCAGCTAATACGGCATTCACATCATGTACAAACCAGACCGGGAGATCAACATTAAAACAACCTGTCGATACCAAAAAATCTTTCACATCAAGACCGTACAGACTCTGATATTTATGCTTCATTAAAGAAATGCCCCTGTGGTAGTCAAACGGTCCTGGAATAGCAACACCTATCCCCTTCAGACAAAGCTGATTTTTGCTACAATATTCCATTCCACGAGACAGAACATCTTCAAATGCTTTCTTTATTTGTTCTAATGTTCCTTGTGAGCAGGAAAAAGTCGAAAAACACGAAGAGGCACATATCGTACCGTCCACATTTAACAAAGCGGATTTCAGATAGGTGCCTCCAGCATCAATAATCAGCCAAGCCTCATTGGTTGTCGTCGATAAAGCCATCTTTCAACATCGTTTTATGAATACACACCGGCTGATTACCTAAATTCCTGACAACATAACGTCCGATATTTGCAGGAACGACAACCATATCCATATAATTCTGGATATAGCTACATTCCGGATGATCCAAAGACTCGACTTTCACTTGCTCACCATCTACCAAGACTAATACATGAAACTTTCCATTTGTATCATCTTCTATCTCTTTCTCAAATTCAAAACGATGCAATGTGAAATAGAGCAGATCATGTTCACCGACGATGTATTCCGCCCAGCCATCTCCCTGACGTGCTACACGTGGAGTCTGAACCAGGTTTTCCCGCACCCAACGGGTTGTTCTTTCCGTCTTCAGCACACGTTCTCCGTGATATGTATGAATAGGTCGGGGATTACCATCCAAATCAGCCCGCAGATAATCATACATTTTATATGTATAAGAACCGATTGTCAGACTACCTATTTCCAAGACTACCTGATTACGTCCGGAAGAATGAATAGTACCCGCCGGTAAAAGGACTTGTGTTCCCGGCTTGGAATCAACATAATGGATATATTTTTGATAGTCAATCGGTGTATAGTCTTTCTCTGATTTCTTGGCCAATTCAATAAATTCTTTCGGATCAGCCTCCTCATTAAAGCCAACGTAAGTCTTCGCATGGTGTCCCACCTGCACCACATAATAGCTTTCATCCTGCCGTCCCAGTTCGTTATAATTTTCCACATTATAATCTTTCCCGGAATGAACCTGGATGGACATATTACCATTACTGTGATAAGAGTCATCGTAATTGAAACGGATCGGGAAATAACCTTTGAATTTTTTCATACAATCCCCCCCCATCAGAGCAACGCCTTCTTTCTGAAAAAAGGTTGAGAAGGGAACCTCAAACAATCTCTTTCCGACTTCCATCACCAGGCTGACTTCCATCGGTATCAAATCAAACACCCAGGCACAATTGCGCATTTCCTCCGGCAGACCACGTAACCGCTTTACAAAGGTTCCTCCCCAGACACCTTCCAGGTAAACCGGTTTACAGCGAAAAGGATAGCGAACCATTTTATTAAACAAGTTATTCAGTTGAACTCCCGGAAGCAGCTGAATATCATCCGGATAATCGGAAGCCAAATAATAATCGATTTTATTATCACGCAACAATTCCCCTCTTAAACGAACGGCAACTTCAAAATCGACATAATAACAACGCCGGATCAAAGTTTTTACCGGTTTTGCCAAACGATCCCCAATGTTTCCAAACGAACCCCGCCGTGCTCTCAAGATACTTTCCTTTGGAGTCACATCGAAATAGCAAATCCAATCATACAAATCCCGGTACCGGGCGATTGCACAACCATTCCCATAGACTATCACAACTTTAGACTTCACGATATTGCCCTGTTTGAAATGTTCTAATTCGGATTGTAATGACGCGGCCTTGTCTTCGTCTAATAATCCTTCAAAACCTTTATCGTAGACTTTTCCAAAAAGGGAAACCGGATCCTTGATTTTATCTTCTCCGACATAGTAATCCAATTCCTTATCCAACACGTCTGCTTTTTTATATATTCCGGAAAATGGTATCACTTCAAATTCGGTCTTCGTCATTTCCAGGTTTTGAACAATCAGGTTGATTGTCCTTTTCCAATCGGCACTGATATATCCATCAAAAGCAACTATGCAATTTCTCCCTTTTACCGTTTCCAAACGCTTTCTGAAGACATCAGCCAAAAAATCCGCCGAAGCTTTCGTTCCCGACACTAATGCATCCGTCACTTCATCATCGACAGCCGGACGATTAACAGCATTCCAATCATCATACGGATATGGATTATACATAAAACTCATACTTTTTCCTCCCTATTTCTTTATCTAAATTCATAATAATCAAAATGCATCATCTCTGAAAGTATTTGCAACTCTTTCCGATAATCGCCATCCACTATGGCAAAATGCTGGGTTGTGCCGACTTTCAATATATGTTCAAACAGATCAGTCACCTGCATATCTACCGGACGGAAGATACTATGTGAGTAACTGGCAAACAGATGCTTACCCGGTAATGAATCAACCTGTGTACAAACCAGTTTATAGCGGCCATTATCTTCTACAAACTGTGCCATTGTTTTCCGTCCCGGCGAGATGCGGTACCAAGCAAACGGTGCTCCGGCATATTTATAATTCGTCTTGGCAAAACGGACATCGCGGGCTATTAACACATCTTCCGGACCGGCTTCATTATAATCATTCGGACCAGCATGACCAGCTGCAAACGTATTTTCGCCATATTCGATATGAAACGGCTCGATAAAGTTAACTTGTTTACCGCTCAATAATTTCAATATGTAGGTAATCATTCCGGCTCCTAAATCTGCTTCCGGAACCAATATTGAAGTACGTTCATTCAGGCTATCCGGATAAAAACCTGCACGAAGCCCGATCAGACGAAACATGGCCGGATCAATATCGTTGAAAATCATGGCGTCAATAGAATAAGATTCCACTAAACGAGCGATTCCTAAAGAAGCTTGAATAGAAGCATCGAATTTATCATCAACAACATCATCCATCATTTTATATTTGGTCATCAGTCGTTCTTTAAAGACTGCCGTCTCTTCGCTCGGAACAGCTTCAATCTCCTCTGCATAGGCAGAATAAGGAATAAAACGCAATTCCGGACCGATACGGGTGAACAGGTTATAGGGATCCATATAGGTAGACCACATTACCTCATTATAGTTAGCCAGTAACCCGAAAGTTGACTGTTTCAATAATCCCCGGACACGGGCAGCCCGGGCATACAGAACAATCTGCTGGTAAATCTGAAAGTCTGAACCCATTACAATTTTTACATCCGGACGTTCCATGCGTGCAATAGAGCCACCAGCCTCCAGAGAACCGACCAGATTTCCTGCACACAGGAAGTCAATAAAATCATCTTCATCCAATGTATCTTCAAAAGAGACTTTTTCCCTTGCATGGTTGACAAACAACATCGGAATTGAAGGCATATCACGCAAGAAACGAATCCAGGCAAAATCTTCAGCCCAAGATAAATATTCTGCAATAACAAAATCAACCCGTTCCACAAAGAAAGAGGTCATCGCTTTCTCCACATCTTCCCGTTCATACACCACATCTGGAAAAACGATTTCTAATTCGTCTTGAAGCTGTTCCAGAAAAGCATCGACCACAAAGCCTTTACGTTCTGCATAAGTTCCCCGTTGAAGTCCTTCCCCTAAATCCCTAAATCGTGGAGACGCTATTAATAACAATCCCGCCTTTGGTTTTCTATTCTTATTTATTTTCATCATTTTTCTCTTTAGATCGTTCATAATCTATTTTAGATTTTCATCGGTTTGACTTAACCAATTGAGGAATAAACTTTTAGCGAATTATTTGAGAAGTAGTGGTAA
>NZ_QREV01000019.1 GCF_003363715.1 Parabacteroides acidifaciens | reverse complement strand
GGGCAGTTTTGACACATCCCTAAGCTCTAAAACCGTTCGTTGAAACGAAACGGCAAAAGAGAGCCTGCGGCAGGGGGCTTATTGTAAAAAACGTATTTTTCAGGCTCGAAAGACATCCGAAACCGAACAAATGTCAACCCGCTTTTCAGCTGTCAAAAAGGGGCTTTTTCCTATGATCCGGAACCTTATCGCCATGAAAAGGGACTTTATTGCTCTGATCCGGGACTTTGTTGCTCTAAAGGTTGACTTCATATAGCGCGAAGTCAACCTTCAAAGCGATGAAGCGTTACTTCAAGGCAATTTTCTGCGCACCTCGCGGCAACAAGCCTTCATAATTTCCTTGGGATATTTGGAACGCAGTCCGCCTTCGTTCGCAAATATTCGATTCTCCGGGAGTTAAGCTTTATCACTTTGCCAGTGTTTCCGGTTTCCGGCAATCAAATTGTACGCTTTCCGGAATGGGCTGCGCACCTCATCTCCTCTGTTGTCAGTCGAACAGGTTAAAACCATGAAAAAAGTCAATTCAAAATCAATCAACTTTTCGGACGAAATAGAAAAATGGCCGAGGGGAGAGGTTATTGTACATTCCCTCATTTTTACATTATTTTTCCCTTTTTCTTTGTTTATTTCATATCCGCCGCTTTCTTTTGGGATAACCGAGACTGCCTGCCTTTATACGATCCCACATCAAGTGCGGGGACAGGCACTTTTATCCGGATAAAAATGCAGTCCATCAACACTTTTATCCGGATAAAAATGTATTATCAGCGCACTTTTATCCAGATAAAGCAGAAACGCATCTATTTTTTTATACTATCTTTGCTTGTGAATAGCTACTTCAAATAAGCATCATATATGGGCCCCTGTATGCTATTGGAAATATATGACAATCTTCGTTTCAAATAAACAGAGGCAATGATTCATCTATTCTTCATAAAACTATTGATAGAAGTCATTATGTATCTGGCTGCTCCCCGGACTATCTTTCCGGAGTCCTGCTCCACCCTGCTCTATTCTTCCGAAGGGCAGTTGTTGGGAGCACGGATCGCACCGGACGGACAGTGGCGTTTTCCGCCGGCGGACACGATACCGGATAAGTTCGTTACCTGTCTCCTGACATATGAAGACAAACGCTTTTACCGGCATCCCGGAATAGACCCGATCGCCATCGTACGGGCAGCACGGCTCAACCTCACGGCTCGCCGGGTGGTTAGCGGCGGAAGTACCGTCACGATGCAACTGGCACGCATTGCAAGAGGAAACCGCAACCGTACATTATATGAAAAAGTGGTCGAAACAGCTTGGGCATTGTTGTTGGAAACGGCATACAGCAAGGATAAGATACTTAACCTCTACGCTTCACATGCCCCGTTCGGGGGGAACGTGGTCGGTATAGAAGCGGCCGCATGGCGCTATTTCGGGCGAAACGCAGCCGAGCTGTCGTGGGCCGAAAATGCCACACTTGCCGTATTGCCCAACTCGCCCGCCCTGATTCATCCCGGACGTAACCGGGAGAAATTGAAGGCCAAACGCGACAAGCTATTGGCATCTCTGAAGAAATCGGGCGTACTGGACGAAACGACATACGAACTGGCCTGCATGGAACCGCTGCCCGAAGCCCCTGTCCCGCTACCCGACGAAGCGCCCCACCTGCTCGAACGGCTGGCAGCCGATGCTCCGGGAACGCGTATCACGACCTCCGTCCGCCAAATGCTGCAACGGCAGGCACAGGCGATCGTCAACCGGTATGCACGCGACTATAGTTCCAATTATATCCATAATCTGGCTGCCCTCGTCACCGACACCGAAACAGGCGAAGTGCTTGCCTATGCCGGAAACGTCACCTTCCGGGCCGATGCCCGCAAGGGAAACCAGGTCGACATCATCACCTCGCCCCGCAGCACAGGCAGCATCCTGAAACCGTTCCTTTACGCCGCCATGCTGCATGACGGGTTACTGCTTCCGGGCACACTCGTCTCGGATGTACCATTGAACATTAACGGCTTCACGCCCCAAAACTACAACAAGACGTTCTACGGGGCTGTCCCGGCACACCGGGCGATCGAACGTTCGCTCAATGTCCCGTTGGTACGGATGCTTTCCCAATATAACACCGGGCGGTTCATGTCGCTGCTGAAAAAGGCAGGTATGACTACACTCCGTTTTTCAGAAGAACACTATGGCGCTTCCTTGATCTTGGGAGGTGCGGAAGGGACGTTATGGGATCTGACAGGGATGTACGCTTCGCTGGCGCGGACGCTTTCGCACTACCGGCCCTACAATGGGCGCTACAACCCGGCCGATATCCACCCGCTGACACCGTTTCCGGCTCATGCCGACACCCCTATCCTGTCTGTTGCCGACAAACGGCTCACAGACCGTCCTCTCCTCTCTGCCGCCTCCATCTGGTTCACCTTCGAAGCGATGTCTGCCCTGAACCGCCCGGAAGAAGAAGCGGACTGGCAACAGTTCGAATCGATGAAGCAGGTGGCTTGGAAAACGGGAACAAGCTACGGAGGACGTGACGCCTGGGCGATCGGGACAACACCGCGCTATACGGTAGGCGTATGGGTGGGGAATGCTTCGGGCGAAGGGCGGCCGGGTTTGACGGGTGTGGGAAATGCGGCTCCTGTCCTCTTCGACCTTTTCTCGCTGCTTCCGGGAGGCAACTGGTTCGATATGCCTTACGACGAACTCGAACCGATGGCGGTCTGCCGTCTCAGCGGGCATAAGGCTTCCGCTATCTGCGACCAGGTCGATACGCTCTATATGCCCCGCTCGGGCAACGGCACAGCGGTTTGTCCCTACCACAGGCTTGTCCATCTTTCTGCAGACGGGCGTTTCCGGGTGAACAGCTCTTGCGAATCGGTGGACCGGATGATCACGCGTTCCTGGTTCGTACTGCCTCCCTCGCAGGAATATTATTACCGGAATTACCATATCGACTACGCGCCCCTGCCTCCGGTCAAACCGGGATGCGCCCCCGAGCAGAGCCGGCAGATCGAACTGATCTATCCGGAGCATAACGCCATCCTCTACCTGCCCAAAGGCTTCTCCGGCAAACCGGAAAAGTTCATCTTCAAAGCAGCTCATGCACGTCCCGACGCCACCCTCTACTGGCATCTCGACGCCACCTATCTCGGTGAAACAACCGGCAACCACCAAATCGCCTGCCAAGCTGATCCGGGCAAACATCTGCTGACGCTGATAGACAATTTCGGGAATCAGAGGAAGATATTGTTTGAGGTAAAATGATTGTTACTTTTGGCTTGTTTAATTGATTTATAATTCGTTCTTTTGTAAAACATTCAATTTATGTATGAAGAAAAAGAAAACTACATATCGTTTAGCAATGAAAGAGCAATCTTCTTGTTCTTTGCATGAACCGGAGATAGCATATGGACAATCTCAAAGAGACGTTGATGTTTATGCTGTTATCTCACAAAAAGAGCTTGACGAAAACTGCCTGACTTTAGCTGAATCAAAACGTCTGATAATGGAAAAGATCCACAAACACTTTACCCCTTAATGGACGTTTATATTGACAAACGGGTACATCAGCAAATAGAAGACTTTTACGATGTAGCTTTATTAAGACACCCTTCATTAGATGAAGTCATAGTAATGCGTAAAATCCAGCGTTTGTATGATGCGCTTGAGTTATTAGGGCTCTATGCTTCCATTTATCCGATTTCACGTATAAAAGAAGAATGGATAACCAAAGGCTATAGGGAATATATTATTGAAGACTTTCATTTTGCATATCAGATTTACAAAAAAGAAAATGGCGAAGTTTTTGTCCGGGTACATGATGCTTGTCATAGCTTCCTTTATCACGAATAATTTTCAGACACATACAATCGGTCACCCGTTTCTCCGAGCAAACAGCCTGGTCACATTATTAAAATCAGGAATAAAAGATTCTATCTATAAAGTTTTTACTACCTTTGGCAATCTTAAACAAAATAGTTAGTGTTACATTAGTTTTTAAATATAGAAATTATGGCGAAGATTAAAGGAGCTGTTGTTGTAAACACAGAACGATGCAAAGGCTGTAACCTTTGTGTAGTAGCCTGCCCGTCGGATGTACTCGAATTGCATCCGCGCGAAGTAAACAACAAGGGATACCATTATGTGTATATGAAAAACCCTGACGACTGCATCGGTTGTGCAAGTTGCGGGTTAGTTTGTCCGGACGGGTGTTTAACCATCTACAAAGTAAAAATATAATTGACAGATATGGCAGAAGATGTAAAATTAATGAAGGGTAACGAAGCCATCGCACATGCGGCTATCCGCTATGGTGTGGACGGTTATTTCGGTTACCCGATCACTCCGCAATCGGAGATACTGGAAACCCTGATGGCAGAAATGCCTTGGGAAACCACCGGGATGGTCGTGCTACAGGCTGAAAGCGAAGTAGCTGCTATTAATATGGTATATGGCGGTGCCGGTACAGGTAAACGTGTGATGACCTCTTCGTCCAGCCCTGGTATCAGCTTGAAACAAGAAGGTATATCTTATCTGGCAGGTGCCGAACTGCCTTGCCTGATCGTGAACGTGATGCGTGGCGGTCCCGGTTTGGGAACAATCCAGCCCAGCCAGGCTGATTATTTCCAGACAGTAAAAGGCGGCGGACATGGCGACTATCGCCTGATCACGCTTGCTCCCTCTTCCGTACAGGAGATGGCCGATTTCGTCGGATTGGGTCTTGAACTCGCTTTCAAATATAACAACCCTGCAATCATTCTCGCAGACGGTATTATCGGACAGATGATGGAAAAAGTGGTATTGCCTCCTTTCCATACGCGCCGTACGGAAGAAGAAATCATTGCCGAATGTCCTTGGGCTGCACAAGGGAAGACTGCCGGCCGTAAGCCGAATGTCATCACATCCTTAGAATTAGACCCGGCAACGATGGAAGAAAACAATATTCGTTTCCAGGCTAAATACCGCAAGATTGAAGAAAACGAAGTACGTTACGAAGAATTCCAGTGCGAAGATGCCGAATATCTGCTGATCGCTTTCGGGTCATCCGCCCGTATCTGCCAGAAAGTGGTGGAAAATGCGCGTGCGGAAGGTATCAAGCTCGGCTTGCTCCGCCCGATTACGCTGTGGCCGTTCCCTAAAGAAGTGATCAAGGCCTATGCCGACAAAGTGAAAGGAATGCTTTCTGTCGAGCTGAACGCCGGACAGATGGTAGAAGACGTTCGCCTGGCAGTGAACGGAAAGATAAAGGTTGAACATTTCGGCCGCCTCGGCGGTATCGTGTTCACTCCGGATGAAGTACTGAATGCGCTTAAGGAATTAATAATTAAGAAGTAAAAATTAAAAACTGATTCTTCTTATGAAGCGCGGAAGTAAAATTGATATGATATTGACCTGGTTATTCATGGCGTTAGCTGTTGCAGCAGTAATCTGCTATTTTGCTTTGCCGGAAAACCGCCTGCCGTTCCTTTATTGCGGCGGTGCGGCGATCTGTTTCCGCCTCGTTCAATATCTGATGCGATTTATTAACTAATAATATGCCAATTGAAAAATGTGCCAATGTGCCAATTATTAATTGTCTTTTCATTGGCATATTGGCAAATTAGCAAATTGAAAAATTATTCTTATGGAACTTAATGAAATAATTAAACCGGAGAACCTGGTGTACGAAAAGCCCGGGTTAATGAACGAAAATCCCATGCACTACTGCCCCGGTTGCAGTCACGGTGTCATACATAAGCTGATCGCCGAAGTGATTGCCGACATGGGTATGGAAGACAAAACGATCGGTGTCTCTCCCGTGGGATGTGCCGTATTTGCGTATAACTATCTGGATATCGACTGGCTCGAAGCGGCCCACGGACGTGCTCCGGCTATCGCAACCGCCGTTAAACGCCTGAATCCGGAGAAAATGGTATTTACTTACCAGGGTGACGGTGACTTGGCTGCAATCGGTACTGCCGAAACAATCCATGCCGCCAACCGTGGAGAAAATATTGTAATTGTATTCGTCAACAATGCCATCTACGGCATGACCGGTGGTCAGATGGCTCCTACCACACTGGAAGGAATGCCGACATCGACCTGTCCTTACGGCCGTAATATTGCCTTGAACGGTTATCCGCTGAAAATCGGTAATCTGCTTGCCCAACTGGAAGGAACCTGCCTGGTTACACGCCAGAGCGTTCAGACTGCCGCAGCCGTTCGTAAAGCAAAAAAGATGCTCCGCAAGGCTTTTGAAAACTCGATGGCCGGCAAAGGCACATCGGTTGTAGAGTTTGTTTCCACCTGTTCATCCGGCTGGAAAATGACACCTGAAAAGGCTAACAAATGGATGGAAGAGAATATGTTCCCGTTCTATCCGTTGGGAGATCTGAAAAATAAAGAATAATTTGCCAATTAGATAATGTGCCAATATGCCAATTAATACCAGAAATATCATACTTGAAAAAAGTTTATCTTTTGCTCTCTCAATAATTAACTTTTGTGAAGAACTGGAGCAGCATAAAAAGTTTGTTATTTCTCATCAACTTTTAAAAAGTGGCACATCTATCGGGGCAAATATTAATGAAGCCCAAAATAGTGAAAGTCGTGTAGATTTTATTCATAAATTTAAGATAGCGGCTAAAGAAGCAGAGGAGACTAAATATTGGTTATTACTTTGCCAGAAAGCCCCAAGCTATCCATACGAAGAACAATTACTTCATGATCTTTCAGATATACTACGGCTTATAAACAGCATTATTAATTCAGCCAAAAAGTCTGTGCAATCTTAAATTGGCACATTGGCAAATTGGCACATTAGCAAATTATCAGCAATGAAACAAGAAATTATTATAGCAGGTTTCGGTGGGCAAGGTGTTTTGTCGATGGGTAAAATATTGGCTTACTCCGGACTGATGGAAGGAAAGGAAGTAAGTTGGATGCCTTCTTACGGGCCGGAACAGCGTGGCGGTACGGCAAACGTAACGGTTATCCTGAGTGACGACCGTATCAGCTCTCCGGTTCTGAACGAATATGACATCGCCATCATTCTGAACCAGCCCTCTATGGACAAGTTCGAGAACAAAGTGAAAAAAGGCGGTATCATCATTTACGACGGATACGGCATTCATACACCTGTGAAACGTACTGATGTGAGTGTATATCGTGTGGATGCAATGGATGCAGCTACTGAAATGAAGAACGAAAAGGCATTCAATATGCTGATCCTCGGCGGACTGTTGCAGATCGCTCCGATGGTGAAACTGGAAAACGTATTGCTGGGGTTGAAAAAATCCCTGCCTGAACGTCACCATAAGCTCATCCCGATGAATGAAGCGGCCATCAAGAAAGGTATGGAGATTATACAGAAGATGTAATAATGTGCCAATATTTCAATGTGCCAATATGCCAATGAGGCAATGTGCCGATAAATATACTAACTAATATTAATTGGCACATTGACACATTGTCCATATTGGCACATTATTATTATCTTTGCCCCACAATGAAGCATAGCTTATACATATTATTATTATTGATAATATCCGCTTCGGCCCTGCATGCGCAACGCCGCCCGGGCGGAGAGAGGAAAGGATTCTCGCTTGGCAACCTTTCTAAAGCAAACCAGGAAGTCCCTGACAGCCTGCTGATTCCGGATAGCTCGTCGATTAACGACAGGCGTGTAACCGCATACCGGCTTACTCCTTTGTTAGGCGATCCTTATGTCGCTCCGATGGATACGCAGAGACTGAACTTTGCCAACAGTACACTGGTGGAAGCAGAATCCCTCGCAGTCGGTTATCTGGCTAACACAGGTTCACCGGCACAGACCCGTATCTTTTCAGACCGCAAGGAACCTCGCGACTTCATATTCGCCGATCCCTACGATTATTATATTACAGATCCTCTCAATGCAGAGTACTACAACACAAAAATCCCTTATACGAATGTGATGTACACGACTATGGGAGGAAGTGACAGTAAAAACGAACGGTTGAAAGGCACATTGACGATGAATTTCGGTCCGAAAATTAATGTGGGTGGGGATTTGGACTATATCTACAGTCGCGGGTATTATAAAAACAACGGTAATAAACTACTGAGTTACCGTCTTTTCGGCAGCTACAAGTCGGACCGCTATGAAGCGCATGCCTACCTGAGCAACTTTAACTTTATCAATTACGAAAATGGCGGACTGGCCAATGACTCTGTGATTACCAATCCGGATCAATACTTTGCCGGAGAGAGAAACCAGGGTGACCCGAAAGCATTCGACATCCGCTATCCGGTCAAAGCCTGGAACCGCGTACGCGGCAAACAATATTTCCTGAGCCATCGCTATAACCTGGGTTTTGAGCGCGAATTGGAAGAAGAGGTCGACTCGCTCGGCAATCCGGTGAAAGTCTTTATTCCGGTATCCAGCATCATCCATACATTGGAATATCAGGACAACTGCCGTCGTTTCCGGTCGGAAGAAAATAAGAACCTAAACGAATGTTATCTGACTCCGGATGGTGATCCGCGAGTATTCGGGCTGGAGAACGGTACCGGTGTTGACGACCGGACCTCCTATTGGAATCTGAAGAATACATTCGGACTATCCCTTCGTGAAGGGTTCCAGGATTGGGCTAAATTCGGAATCACAGCTTTCGCAACCTTTGACAAACGTAAGTTCCAGCTTCCGGCAGAAATCCCGGGACTATCCTATAATCCGGAAACGGGTAGCGGCATATACGCTTCTCCCTCCACTCTTAATTTCCCGATCACGCAGGCCTATGACGAATTTTCGACCTATATCGGAGCGGAAATATCCAAACGCCAGGGAAGTATCCTGACCTATAATGCCCGTGGAGAACTTTGTGTTGTAGGTGATGATATCGGAGAATTCCGGGTAACAGGAAACCTGCAAACCAAATTCAAATTATTCAAGAAAGATGCGACGATCAGTGCGGAAGGATACATCAAAAATGTAACCCCTGCTTTCTATATGCGTCACTTCCACTCCCGTTACTTCTGGTGGGATAACCGGGATATGAACATGATCCAGCAGATTTATGCCGGAGCCAAAATAGACTTGGAGTCAACCCGGACACAATTATCCGCCGGCGTCGAAAGCATACAGAACTATGTATTTTTCAACAAACAGGGTATGCCGGAACAGAAAAGCGGAAACTTGCAGGTGATAAGCGCCCGTATTAAACAAGACATCATGTACCGGGCTTTCGGTTGGGAAAACGAAGTTGCCTATCAATTGAGCAGCGACAAAGACGTACTGCCGCTACCGCAGATCAGCCTGTACACAAATATGTATGTAAAGTTTAAAGTAGCAAAAGTGTTGACTATGCAGCTTGGAGCCAATATGTATTATAACACTTCTTATTACGCTCCGTACTACGAACCGGCTACCCAGCAGTTCCAATTGCAGGACGAAGTGAAAGTCGGCAATTACCCGCTCGTCAACGCTTACGTCAATTTCCATCTGAAACAGGCCCGTTTCTTTGTGATGGGCTACAACCTGAGTTCCAAGTTCGTCAATCCGAACTACTTCTCGCTGGCACATTATCCGCTGGATCCGTTTGTCCTGAAAATGGGCGTGGCCGTAACATTCAACAACTGATTTTATGAAATCGAGAAAGCTGATAGGAGTCTATGCCGGACTGCTGATTATAGCCGTTGCAACCATGATCATGCTATGGCGCTTGAAGACGATGCAAAAAGCAGAAATACTCCCACGCGATTATCCGGAGATAAAGCAAGAAGGAATCCTGCGGATGGTGACCGAATACAACCAGTCCGGTTATTATGTGGCAGGCGACACGATAGAAGGTTTTCAATACGAACTGAGTCAGGCGATAGCCAAACTGTCCGGTCTGGAAGTCCAGACTCATCTGGAGATGAGCCTTGCCGAAAGTTTTCAAGAACTTGAAAAGAACAAATGCGACATTATTGCCCGCAACATTCCTATCACCAGCGATATCAAAGAAGAATATCTGTTCACGGAACCGATCGTACTCAATAAACAAGTCCTGGTACAGCGAACGGAAGAAGCCAATAAAGGGATCAAACCGCTCCGTAATCAGCTTGACCTCGCCGGTAAAACCCTATATATACCGAAAGATTCTCCCGCCCGGCTCCGGCTCCAGAACTTGGGACATGAGATCGGCGATACGATTTATGTGGTAGAAGATGAGCTATATTCAGGTGAACAACTCGCCATCATGGTGGCCAAAGGAGATATCGATTATGCCGTTTGCGACCAACAGATTGCTACACTTTCCCAAAAGCAACTCCCCGAAATAGATATCAAAACAGATATAAGTTTCACGCAACTTCAGTCGTGGGCAGTCCGCAAAGACTCTCCCATCCTGCTCGACAGCCTGAACAGCTGGCTGGACCAGATTCGGAAAAACGGGACATTTAATAAGATATACAAGAAATACTATCAATAATGTTCCAACAAATTATTCATCATGCGACGGCAGTATGAAGAAGAAAGTAGAACCGACTCCAAGCTCCGACTCCACATGCATGGAACCGCCCATCTTCGTCACTAACCCCTGACAGATGGCAAGCCCCAAGCCGATGCCTTCCACATAATCGTTCACCTTGACAAAGCGGGTAAAAAGGCTATCCAATTTATCTTTTGCTATGCCGATACCCGTATCCCTGACATAGAACTCCAATTTTTTATCCTGCAGACAAGTATATCCCAAAGTGATACTTCCCTCCTTGGTATTCTTGATGGCATTATTCGCCAGATTATTAATCAGCTGCAACAAACGGATACTGTCTGTCCCGAATGTACAAGAGGCACACCCTTTTTCAAGGAGTAGCTGAACTCCTTCCGGCATACGCAATTTGACGGAAGCGAACGTCGTGTCCATCAAGTCATTTATATCGACAGGCGCATAACTGATCTTGATTGCATCCGCCTCTATTTTTGACAGATCGAGGATATCGTTTATTAATTGCATCAATAACTGGTTGTTTGCCTTGATGATTTCATAATACCCCTGGCGTTCTTCGTCAGAATCGGCAAAAGCCATCAATTCCGAAAAACCCGTGATCGCATTCAGCGGTGTACGGATCTCGTGGCTCATATCGGCCAGATACTTTGATTTCATCTTATCGGCAAGTTCCGCTTTATGCTTTGCTTCCTCGAGATTCAACTCCTGCCCTTTACGCTCTTGTATATTGATCGTACATCCCAAAACCACAAGCGCCCTCCCCTGCTCATCGCGCTCGTAAACGGAAGCGGACGACTCACGCCAATGATATGCATCCATGCCCGGATATTTCACACGTAATTCTATTTTTATTTCCGATATTTCACCCCGGCATAATTTACGAAAAGCTTCATCATGCATCTCTCTATCATCCGGATGGACACGTGCGGCAAAACGCAGCCAAGAGATTTTGACCAACTCGTCTTCCTTTCCCGGAAGCCAGTTATTTACCTGGACAACCGAGTCGTTATAATTTCGTTTGCTTTCCGGATTCACAAAGACCGAGCAGAGGCGGATATCATTGGAGGACAAAGCCATTTTGGTGAGTACCTGAGAACGGCGCAGTTCATTTTCCATCACTTTACGGGATGTGACATCACGCCATAAAGCCAACAATAAAGGCTTGCCGTTACTCAATGAGATTGGGAATTTGGTTACTTCTATATCTTTCCGGACACCACGCTTATTCGTTATCCTACCCTTAAACTCTACCGTTTTACCCGTATTCATAATATCACTGTCCAATATCAGGCGCTTTTCAGCCGACATAATGGCATCGAAATTAAGTTCAAAATCATTATGCCCCTCAACTTCATTTGTGTAAATACCGGTAATTTCTTCCATAAAATGATTCCAATAAAGATACTTGAAATCATTCTCTGCATCTTTTACAAATACACCTAACGGTAGTTTATCCAAGATTGTATTAATCAGTTCATGTAATGAATCCTGATTCCGTAAGATCGGTAGAATGTCACTTCCTCCCTGTGTGCTGCCCATAACAATAAATGCTTTTAAACGCTAATGTGGGTATAAAGATATTTATTTTTATTACAATATGCCCGCAAACCCTCATTAAAATCAACCCTCGATTGAAAAAAAACAGCAATTTTAAAAGAAGAGCCATGCTACTAATAATAAATATTGCCAAATATTATATACCTTTACCGGGAATTTAATGATGAAAGATGAGATTTGACGAATTGGATTTAGAAGAGGCAGTATTGGACGGCCTCGATGCAATGAATTTCCAGGAGACGACTCCTGTACAGGAACTAACGATTCCGGTTATATTGGAAGGGAAAGACATTATTGCCTGTGCACAAACAGGGACAGGGAAAACAGCGGCTTATGTGTTGCCGGTGATCAACGAACTCAGTAAAGGATTACATCCGGCCAATGCAATCAATGCCGTTATCATGGCTCCTACGCGTGAACTGGCACAACAGATTGACCAACAAATAGAAGGTTTCACCTACTTTGTTCCTGTCTCCGCCGTTGCTGTATACGGGGGAACGGATGGTATTGCCTGGGAACAACAGAAGCGTGGCATGGAAATGGGGGCCGATATTGTGATTGCGACTCCAGGGCGTTTGTTGTCCCATATCAAACTGGGTACGGTCGACCTATCGCAGGTTTCCTTCTTCATCCTGGATGAAGCAGACCGGATGCTCGACATGGGATTTTATGAAGACATCATGCAAGTGCAGAAACTGCTGCCTGAAACTTGTCAGACCATTATGTTCTCTGCAACCATGCCTCCAAAGATCCGTACGTTAGCCAAAACGATCCTGAAGAATCCGGAAGAAGTCAAAATCGCTATCTCGCGTCCGCCCGAATCGATCATGCAAACGGCTTATATCTGTTACGATATGCAGAAACTGCATATTCTGGAAGATCTGTTTTCACAAAGCCGTCCCCAACGTGTCATCATATTTTCATCGTCAAAAATGAAAGTGAAGGAACTGGCTGCCACGCTGAAACGAATGAAGTTCAACGTAGCCGCCATGCACTCCGACCTCGAACAGTCACAACGCGAAGAGGTAATGAAAGAGTTCAAGAACGGACGTATCGATATTTTGGTCGCAACCGACGTCGTATCACGCGGTATCGATATCAATGATATCAAATTGGTTGTCAACTTCGACATTCCCCACGATCCGGAAGACTATGTACACCGTATCGGCCGTACGGCTCGCGGTACAGGCGGAGAAGGTTTGGCAATCACCTTTGTCTCCATAGAGGAACAGGCACAGTTCAAACGCATCGAACAATTCCTGGAAAAAGAGGTGTACAAGATTCCGGTCGATCCGAAATTCGGAGAAGCCCCCTTATATGAACCGGAAAAGTACGCCAACGTACGCCGTGGCAGAGGACGCCCCCGGAAAGACAGCGGAAAAGGCAACAGCCGTCCGGGAGGAAATTCCGGCAACGGACAACGCCGCCGGGGAAGACCACGGAAGGATGCTTAACTCATAAGAATATACCTCCTAAAGAAAGAAGCAATGTTAGCAAATAAAAAACGCAGATCAAGCATCAGCCTAATCTGCGTTTTTATTTATTCTTTCTATTTATTTATCCGTTCATCGAAGCCAGAAACTCCATATTATCGAATGTCTGTTCCATGCGTTTCTTGACAAATTCCATAGCTTCCATAGAGTTCATATCGGCCAGGTATTTACGCAAGATCCACATACGGTTTACAGTGCTTTCATCCTGCAACAAGTCATCACGACGCGTGCTGGAAGCCGTAATATCGACAGCCGGATAAACGCGCTTGTTTGCCAGCTTGCGGTCCAACTGCAATTCCATATTACCTGTACCCTTGAATTCTTCGAAGATCACATCGTCCATTTTAGAACCAGTCTCTGTCAACGCTGTTGCCAGGATTGTCAGGCTACCGCCGTTTTCGATGTTACGGGCAGCACCGAAGAAACGTTTCGGCTTCTGCAAGGCGTTAGCATCCACACCACCGGAAAGAACCTTACCGGAAGCAGGCTGAACGGTATTATAAGCACGTGCCAGACGTGTAATAGAGTCTAACAGGATCACAACATCATGACCGCATTCGACCATACGTTTTGCCTTGTTCAATACGATTTCGGCAATCTTCACGTGACGTTCCGCCGGTTCGTCGAATGTAGAAGCGATCACTTCCGCATCCACGCTACGGGCCATGTCGGTTACTTCTTCCGGGCGTTCGTCGATCAGCAGGACGATCATATACACTTCCGGATGATTTGCTGCAATCGCATTGGCAATATCTTTCAGCAACATCGTCTTACCAGTCTTCGGCTGTGCCACGATCAGACCACGCTGTCCCTTTCCGATCGGCGAGAACAGGTCTACAACACGTACGGCGATATTATCATATACTTTCGGAGCTTTACGGGCCGTCAGCATGAACTTTTCATCCGGGAAAAGCGGAGTCAGATGATCGAAAGGAACACGGTCGCGAACCTCTTCCGGCGTACGGCCGTTGATCTTGTCCACTTTTACAAGCGGGAAATACTTTTCACCTTCCTTCGGAGGACGGATAGCACCTTCCACCACGTCACCGGTCTTCAGACCGAACAATTTGATCTGTGACTGCGATACGTAAATATCATCCGGGGAAGTCAAATAGTTATAATCGGAAGAACGCAGGAAACCATATCCGTCAGGCATCATTTCCAATACGCCGACACCTGTCAGAATGCCGTCAAATTCGTATTGCTTTTCCTGAGGCGCGTTATTATTGTTATTATTGTTGCGCTGGTTGTTATGATTATTCTGATTGTTCTGTCTGTTGTTATTCTGACGAGGAGCGTTCTGCTGCGGAGCCGGTTGTTCGCTTTGTGCCTTCGGTTCCGGTTTAGCAGGTGTAGAAGAGAACGGGAAAAGCTGGTCGAGAACCGATTTGGTATCCGGATGGCGGAATACCACACGTTTAGGTTCTTCTGCTGAAGCAGGAGCGGCAGGAGCTTCTGCCACGGCAGGTTCCACTGTTACTTCGGGAACTGCTTCAACCGGCAGTTCTTCACCGGCAGATTCTACCACAACGGGAGGAAGCAACGGCTTTTCAGCTTTATCAGCTTTCTTCACGATTACCTTCTTTGCAACAGGCTTTTCTTCTTCAACCGGAGCGTTGGCCGGAGCGTTGGCCGGAGCCTCGATTACCTGAGCGACAGCTTCGGGTGCAGGAGAGGGAGCATTGGCAGAGACCTGATTCTTCGAAACGACAACTTCGTCATTCTCCCGAGTCGGGACAGCAGCGCCAGCCACCTTAT
The DNA here is from genome assembly GCF_003363715.1 of Parabacteroides acidifaciens. Classification (GTDB taxonomy): domain Bacteria; phylum Bacteroidota; class Bacteroidia; order Bacteroidales; family Tannerellaceae; genus Parabacteroides; species Parabacteroides acidifaciens. The sequence continues at coordinate 61,736 of NZ_QREV01000019.1, read as the reverse complement.
CTTTCTTTTCGATACGAGTCCGTTTCTTACGTTCGGGCTGTTCCTTGGTTTCTACTGCAACTTCTTCAACCGAACCGGCTACGGGTGTGGCAGGAGCGGCAACCTTTGTTTTAGCATCGGCTTTTGCGCCTTTCGGGGCTGCAGCTTTAGGAGTTTTCTTAGCCTTGGTTTGCCTTTCTGCTTTCTTAGCCTCCTTCTCTTTCTCCTTTTCAGCCTGAATGCCGGCATACGAGATAGCCTGTTCGTCAAGAATTCTGTATACAAGCTCTTCTTTTTTCAAAGAGCTTACTTTTTTAATACCTAACTCTTCCGCTATACTTTGCAACTCAGGAAGGAGTTTTTCATTTAGTTCTAGAATGTTATATTTTTGCATAATGCGAAGTGAATAATAAAAACGGCGTACGACACGACCTGGTACGGTACGCGTACAACGCAATCATTGTATCTTTTATAATTTGATAATTAATAATTTCATGTGAAAACCGGATTGTTCAGCTAATTTGAATCATTAGTAACACATCTGCGGAGTAAATCTGTGCAAATGTAATAATATTTTTTATTTACTCTCGCTTTTTGTCGGAAAAAAATGCACAACTAACACGCTTTTAGTCATTTTGTCCAAACAAAAACGGTTATCCGGCCGTTCTCCCACAACCCAGATAACAGCGTCTCCACTGCATAAAAGCCACGTTTGTTCCTTGTCGAGACGACTGAATTTACGATCCGAAAAATAATCGCTCAGTTTCTTACGCCCTTTCATTCCGAAAGGAATAAACCAGTCTCCTTCTTTCCAGGTACGCAATGTAAGCGGGAAAGTCAGCTTGTCGTAATCAAAATAGGCGATATTCTTATCTTTCCGGATGTGGAAATCTTCCTTAATAACAACCTTTTCGAAAGAAAGTTCAACGGGTCCTGACCAGTTCTGTTCATCACCGGTCAGGATGTATTCTTTGACCTCTTCTTTTACAAGGGGGGAAAGCAAAAGATAATCCCGGTCTTTTATCAGTCTGTGAGTCGAAGAATAAAAGACTTTGCCCGGTTCTTTCGTCAGGGAGAGATAAACAGCTTCCGCTACCAGTCGGGTAAAGTTATAGGTTTTGAGCAGTTCATACAAGATAGCATCCGGAGAAGGATAACGCATTAAAGCCGCAATGGAAAGACGGTCGCCCGGTTCGACAACACGCCCCCTCGCCTCCTCCACGACATGCAGATAAACGGCTTCGGCAGCCGCCAGATGTTCGGAAGTACGGGCTATAGCCGTCTTGACAGAAGGATTGAGTTCCTCTAAAAGAGGAAGGACACGCAGGCGGATAAAGTTACGGGTATAGGCATCCGATTCGTTTGTACTGTCTGTGACATATCTCAGGTTACGGCCGGCGAGCCACTCCAGGATATCCGCACGACTTACGGCAAGCAAAGGACGTACCACAAACCCATTCCTCGGCCGGATGCCGCTCATTCCCCGGATACCGGTCCCGCGTACCAGATTCATCAAAAGCGTCTCCACACTGTCGTCGCGGTGATGGGCTACGGCAATGGCCTGCGCCCCTGTTGCGAGACGCTGCTCTTCAAACCAATTATAGCGCAATTCACGCGCTGCCATTTCAATCGAGAGATGACGTTCCGCCGCATATTGCCGGGTATCGAAATCCACTTTCAGGAAAGGCACATTCAACTGCCCTGCATATTCCCTCGTGAACTGTTCGTCGCGCATGGATTCGTCGCCCCGCAAATGGAAATTACAATGCGCCGCAATACAGGAATAGCCCGACTCCACCAAAAAGGTGAGTAGGGCTATTGAATCTGCTCCGCCGCTTACGCCGACCAAAACCGGAAGGCTTTCTGTAAGCAACTGATATTTCTCTATATATGCACGTACAACGTCGCGCATCTACTTATTCTTCTATGCCTGCCAATTCAGGGTCGATCATGATACGACCGCAATATTCGCAAACGATAATCTTCTTACGCAATTTGATATCCATCTGCTTCTGGGGCGGGATCTTGTTAAAGCAACCACCGCAAGCATCACGCTGGATATATACGACAGCCAGACCGTTACGCGCACCTTTACGGATACGTTTGAAAGCAGTCAACAGACGCGGTTCGATATTCGCTTCCAGTTTCTTTGCTTTTTCACGCAATTTTTCTTCGTCCTGCTTTGTCTCGGAAATGATCTGTTCCAGTTCACTCTGCTTCAGAGTCAAATCGGCTTTACGGCCGTCCAGTCTTTCGGTCAGTTCGGCAATCTCGGCTTTCTTCTGAACGATCGCTTCTCCGAATTCACGAATCTTCTTTTCTGAGAATTCGATCTCAAGCCCCTGGAATTCTATTTCTTTAGACAAGTTGTCGAATTCACGGTTGTTACGCACGTTATCCAACTGCGTTTTATATTTTTCAATCAGACCGGTAGACTCCGTGATCTTATGTTTCTGTTCTACAACAGCATTCTCAAAGTCCTTGATTTCTGTCTGATAGTTCTGAAGACGTGTTTCCAGACCTGCGATCTCATCTTCCAGGTCCTGCACTTCCAAAGGAAGCTCGCCGCGAAGCGTTTTGATCTTATCAATTTCAGTCATCATCGTCTGAAGCTGATACAGTGTAGAAAGCTTTTCTTCAACTGTAATCTCTTTTTCAGCTGATTGTTTATCTGTAGCCATTCTATAAATATTTTACCGGGTTTGAATTAACATTCGAAAAATGTACCGCAAAGGTAGGGAATTTTTTCGATATTATCTTATAAAAGATGTCTTTTGTACAGACTTCGCTTTCATAATGACCTATAACAGCCAGCAGAATACGGTCCTCGACATCGTAAAAATCATTGTATTTAGCCTCTCCCGTGATGAAAACGTCCGCACCATAACTGATCGCATCCTTGATCAGAAAAGCGCCGCTGCCTCCGCACAAAGCGACTTCCCGTATCAGTTTGCCGGTCAGGGCGGAATGTTTCACACAACCTACCTGGAACAAATCTTTTATCCGTTGCAGGAAGCCCAATTCGTCCTCTTCTTCGGGCAACTCTCCCACTACACCGGAACCAACCTGATCCCAGGCATTATCCAGGGAGTAAAAGTCAAATACAGGCTCCTCATACGGGTGAACGGAAAGCAACGCACGGGTGACCGTCGATTTACGGAAAGCCGGCAATACCATTTCGATACGCACTTCCGGCTCTACATGCAACTCGCCTATTTCACCGCAGAACGGGTTCGTGCCTTCGCCTGCACGGAACGTTCCACTCCCCGGCAGGTTGAAGCTACAGGAATCATAGTCCCCGATAGTCCCGGCCCCGGCATTGAACAGAGTGGTTCTAACCAGTTCGGCATAGGCTTCCGGCACAAAAGTGACCAGCTTCAGCAAAGCCCCTTTCTGCGGGCTCAAGACACGCACATTTTCCAGCCCGATCAGTTCCGCCAGGCGGAAGTTCACGCCTCCCGCCGCATTATCGAGATTGGTATGGGCGGCATAGACCACCAGATCATACTTGCACGCCTTCATCATACACCGCTCGATATAGGTAGAACCCGTCAGAGACTTAAATGCTTTAAAGGCCAAAGGATGATGAGAAATAATCAGGTTGCAACCCGCCTCTATCGCCTCGTCGACCACCTCTTCGGTCACGTCCAGGCAAAGAAGCGCACCGGTGGCAGGCTGATTCACATCCCCGACCTGCACACCTGCATTGTCAAAGCTTTCCTGCAATGGCAACGGAGCGTATTGCTCGATTTCTTTCAGAATATCCTTAACCCTTACCATAATCAATGAATTTATCAATTTGTCAATATGCCAATGTGCCAATCTCTTTCATTGGCATATTGGCACATTACCCAATTATCACATTATTCCTTTATATCTACTTTCAGGCACAGTTCTTCCAACTGCGAATCGTCCAGCTGACCGGGAGCATCCAACATGACATCGCGACCGGAATTGTTTTTCGGGAATGCGATACAGTCGCGGATAGAATCCAGGCCGGCAAACAGAGACACCCAACGATCCAGGCCATAAGCCAAACCGCCATGAGGAGGCGCACCATATTTGAAGGCATTCATCAGGAAGCCAAAACGCTCCTGCGCCTTTTCTTCGGTGAAGCCCAACAACTGGAACATCTTATCCTGCAATTTGCTGTCATGGATACGGATAGAACCGCCACCCACTTCAACGCCATTGATAACCATATCGTACGCATTCGCACGAACGGCTCCCGTATCGCTATCCAGCAACGGGATATCTTCGGGTTTGGGAGATGTGAACGGGTGATGCATAGCATAGAAACGCTGGTCTTCTTCGCTCCACTCGAACAGCGGGAAGTCGATCACCCACAGGCAAGCAAACTTGTTCTTGTCGCGCAGTCCCAACTGACCGGCCACTTCCAGACGCAATTCGCAAAGCTGTTTGCGGGTCTTCATCGCATCGTCACCGGAAAGGATCAGGATCAGGTCGCCCGGTTTTGCACCGAAGGCTTCCTTCATCTGCTGCAACACTTCCTGTGTATAGAATTTATCTACGCTCGATTTCACGTTGCCGTCTGCTTCCACGCGGGCATAAACCATGCCTTTCGCGCCGATCTGCGGACGTTTTACAAATTCCGTCAGCGCATCCAGCTGTTTGCGGGTGTAAGTCGCTGCACCTTCCGCACAGATACCACCGATATAGGCAGCACCGTCGAATACGGAGAAACCGTGTCCCTTCATGATGTCCATCAACTCGACGAACTTCATGCCGAAACGCAAGTCCGGCTTATCGCTTCCGTAATATTTCATGGCATCGTGCCAAGTCATACGCGGGAACGCTTCCTTTATCTCGACACCACGAATGGTCTTGAACAGGTGTTTGGCCATTCCTTCGAAAATATTCAACACATCTTCCTGTTCCACGAAGCTCATCTCGCAGTCGATCTGTGTAAATTCCGGCTGGCGGTCTGCGCGCAGGTCTTCATCGCGGAAACATTTAACGATCTGGAAATAGCGGTCGAAACCGGAAACCATCAGCAATTGCTTCAATGTCTGCGGAGACTGCGGCAATGCATAGAACTGTCCGGGATTCATGCGGGAAGGCACCACAAAGTCGCGGGCCCCTTCCGGAGTGGAGTTTACAAGCACCGGAGTTTCCACTTCCAGGAAACCCTGCTTGTCCAGATAGTTACGCACCTCGAAAGCCATCTTATGACGCAGTTCCAGGTTCTTGCGGACAGCGTTACGACGCAAGTCCAGATAACGGTATTTCATACGCAGGTCGTCACCTCCGTCCGTCTCGTCTTCAATCGTGAAGGGAGGAGTTACGGCTGCATTCAGGATATTCAAGTCTGAAACGATAATTTCGATCTCACCGGTAGGAATGTTCGGATTCTTGCTGGAACGTTCGCGAACGGTTCCTGTTACCTGGATAACATATTCGCGTCCCAGTTTATTCGCTTTCTCACAAAGAGCAGCATCCACTTCCTGGTTAAACACCAATTGCGTAATACCATAGCGGTCGCGGATATCCACGAACGTCATACCACCCATTTTACGGGTTTTCTGCACCCAGCCGGCCAGCGTAATCACCAGGCCTTCGTCAGCAAGGCGCAGGTCGCCACAAGTTCTTGTTCTATACATTATATTTATATTTTAAACTATTATAAAATCAATTTGGTCACAAACAAATAAAATGATATGTAAACCGCCGCAAAGATAGGAAATATATGGACCTTATTATAATGTAAGATAAAAAAAGAAAGCCTCTGAGAGAAACCGGAGGTTCAAAAGTAGAATTTTTTTTATACTTTTGTTACTTCGTTAATGAGGATAAAGTCAAATTTACAAAATACAATTTAAAGGATAAAATGGAAAAAATCATTTCGTATCCGCTTTCAGCTATCTACTATTTGTTATTCGGAATTACACTGGGATGCTTCCACGCGGTACAGTGGGTATGCTTCAACCTCTTTGGTTATAAAGCACATAAAAAGAGTGTGGATGTCATGAATTTCTTCTTAGTCGCTAACACACGCATATTAGGCACAAGATACAAAGTGAGCGGATTAGAAAAGCTCCCGACCGGCTTGCCTCTTATAATTGCCTCGAACCACCAGAGCATGTACGACATCACCACCATTTGCTGGTTCATGCGCAAGGTACATCCCAAGTTTATCAGTAAAATCGAATTAGGTAAAGGTATTCCCAGCATTTCATACAACCTCAACCACGGCGGTTCTGTGCTTATCAACCGGAAAGACCCCAAACAGGCACTGACTGCCATCCGTGTAATGGCTGAATATATTGAAACAAACAAACGTTCGGCAGTCATATTCCCGGAAGGGACACGAAGCAAAACAGGCAAACCCCGTCCTTTTGCCGAAAACGGACTGAAAATCCTCACCAAGTATGCTCCGTCGGCCTACGTCGTACCAATCACTATCAACAACGCATGGAAAATAACAAAATGGGGCTACTTCCCTTTAGGGCTCGGCAACTGCATCGAACTGATCATCCACGACCCAATTCCGGCGAAAGCAAAACCTTTCCCCGAACTTTTCACTGAAATCGAGCAGGCTGTTACCGGCAGCATTAAGTTCTAAGAATTGCCGTATCCGGCATGCCTGCACTTTTGTTTCACCATCCCTAATGCTCTGAAACTTTTGTTTCACCTTTTTCAACAGCATGAAACTAAAGTTTCATCGGCAGGAAACTTTTGTTTCACCGGCAAGAAACTTTAGTTCCATCAGGGAGAAACTTTTGTGTCATCCGCAGGGAAATCTTTTTATTTCCGACCTTACCCGATTATTCAAAGAATCATCGTATATTTGTGGTTAGGTTTAAAACCTTGTAAACTGTATATTAACAAGATTAATTCTATTAGTAAATGGGAAGAGTATTAGTGATTGGTGCAGGGGGCGTTAGTACCGTTGCTGTTAAGAAGATCGCGATGAACGCGGATGTCTTTACCGATATCATGGTTGCCAGCCGTACGAAAAGCAAGTGCGACAAGATTGCTGCCGATATCAAAAATGTAAAGGTGCAGACAGCACAGGTAGACGCGGACAACGTGGAAGAACTGGTTGCCCTGTTCAACGCCTTTAAACCGGACTTAGTAGTAAACCTGGCTTTGCCCTATCAGGACCTTCATATCATGGATGCCTGCCTGGCATACGGTGTCAGCTATCTCGACACGGCCAATTACGAACCGCTGGACGAAGCTAAATACCAATACAGCTGGCAGTGGGCATACAAGAAGCGTTTCGAGGATGCCGGCCTGACCGCTATCCTGGGCTGCGGATTCGATCCGGGCGTGACAGGTGTATATACGGCTTATGCTGCCAAGCATCATTTCGACGAGATACAATATCTGGATATCGTGGACTGCAATGCAGGTGACCACCATAAAGCATTCGCAACCAACTTCAATCCGGAAATCAATATCCGCGAGATTACCCAGCGCGGTAAGTATTACGAAGACGGAGAATGGAAGGAAACAGATCCGCTGTCCGTACACAAGCCGTTGAACTATCCGAACGTAGGCCCGAAAGAATCCTACCTGATGTATCACGAAGAGTTGGAAAGCCTGACGAAGAACTTCCCGACAATCAAGCGTGCCCGCTTCTGGATGACTTTCGGACAGGAATACCTGACTCACCTGCGTGTGATCCAGAATATCGGCATGGCCCGCATCGACCCGATTATGTATAACGGACAGGAAATTGTTCCGATCCAGTTCTTGAAAGCCGTATTGCCGAATCCGGGTGATCTGGGAGAGAACTATACGGGCGAAACGTCCATCGGTTGCCGTATCCGCGGTATCAAGGATGGCAAGGAGCTGACTTATTACGTATATAATAACTGTAGCCACCACGCCGCTTACCTGGAAACCGGTGCACAGGGCGTTAGCTATACGACAGGTGTTCCGGCCATGATCGGCGCCAAACTGTTCATGCAGGGCGTTTGGAAGAAACCGGGCGTGTGGAACGTAGAAGAGTTTGATCCCGATCCATTCATGAAGGAACTGAACGAACAGGGATTGCCTTGGCACGAACTGTTCAATGTGGACCTGGAACTCTAAATGAACATTTATAACATACTGCGCCTCGGTACGCGAATCAAGAGCAGAAGGCTCAAGCTATTGGGACTTTGGCTGTTTCATGTATTGGGTAAACGGTATATCGGAGTCTTTCTCGATCCGGTGCTGGCCTGTAACTTCCGTTGCAAGATGTGTTATTTCAGTGACGAGGAGAAACGGAAAAGCCTGCGGGGTTCCTTGAAATACGAAGAGATGGAAGCCATCGCCGGCAGCCTCTTCCACCGTGCCCTGAAACTTCAGGTCGGATGCGGGGCTGAACCGACGTTGCACAAGGACCTGGTAAAGGTCATTGCATTAGGAAAGAAATATCGGGTCCCATACGTTTCGCTTACGACCAACGGCAATCTGTTGACAAAAGAGCAACTGACCGCTGCCGTAGAGAACGGCTTGGACGAACTGACGCTTTCGGCACACGGCTTTACACGCGAGACATACGAGTATCTGATGACGAACGGCCGTTTCGACCTGTTCCGACAGTTGCTCGCCAATGTCGCAGAGGTGAAGAGACAACATCCGGAGTTCAAGTTGCGCATCAATTATACGATCAACAACGACAACCTGGAAGAACTGAGCCGTATCTGGGAAGTGGTCGGCGACGAACTGGATATCCTGCAACTCCGCCCGATCCAGAAAATCGGGGAAAGCGAATACAAGGATTTCGATCTGGCAAAGATATATGCCCGGTATGACGCCGTACTGGTTCCGCTAATCGAAGAGTGCCGCCGCAGACAGATCACCTGCCTGGTGCCTGAGAAGCAGAACATCATTGTGCTGGAAGAAAACGAGGCGGACGATAACAGTATCGAAAAGATCACTTACTGTTACGTCTCTCCCCAGGAGTGCTGGCAGGATGATTTCGACTACCGGACGGAGACATTCGAATCGTATGCCGCCAGCCATCACATGGGGCGGCAACTTTTAGGCAAAGTCTTCGGACGGAAAGCTCGTAAGAAAGCGGATGTGACACGTAAAATGAATTATAACATCAAGTAAAACAAGTATATGGCAATACAAATAGGAGATAAAGCACCCGAAGTATTGGGACTTGACCAGAACGGAAAAGAGATAAAGCTAAGCGATTTCAAAGGAAAGAAGTTAGCCCTCTATTTCTATCCGAAAGACAACACCAGCGGTTGTACGGCCGAGGCTTGCAGCCTTCGTGACGGTTACGAAGAATTGCGGGCGGCAGGCTACGAAGTGATCGGTGTCAGCAAAGACAGCGCCAAGTCTCACCAGGGATTTATCGCAAAACAGGAACTTCCTTTCAGCCTCATCGCTGATACGGATACGACCCTGCAACAGCAGTTCGGGGTCTGGGCAGAAAAGAAACTGTACGGACGTTCATACATGGGGACTCTCCGTACCACCTTTATAATCAATGAAGAAGGTATCGTTACCAACATCATCGGCCCGAAAGAGGTGAAGACTAAAGACCATGCAAATCAAATCCTTAATCTATAAAAAGGAAATGGCAAAAGAAGATTTATTCGAAGAAGGCAAGCAGCCTGCAGCCGAAAAAGCGGCTGTGAACACAGACAAGTTGAAAGCGCTTCGCGCAGCAATGGACAAGATTGAGAAGAACTACGGAAAAGGTTCTATCATGAAGTTGGGCGACGAAAGTATTGAAAATATTGAAGTGATCCCAACCGGTTCTATCGCTTTGAACGCTGCTTTAGGCGTAGGCGGTTATCCGAGAGGCCGTGTGATCGAAATCTACGGTCCGGAATCGTCCGGTAAGACAACCCTGGCCATCCATGCGATAGCCGAAGCACAGAAAGCAGGCGGTATCGCTGCATTTATCGATGCAGAGCATGCTTTTGACCGTTTCTATGCCGAGAAATTGGGAGTAGACGTGGAAAACCTCTGGATCTCGCAGCCGGACAACGGTGAACAGGCATTGGAAATCGCGGAACAGTTGATCCGTTCATCTGCTGTAGACATCGTGGTTATCGACTCTGTTGCCGCCCTGACGCCAAAAGCTGAAATCGAAGGCGATATGGGTGACAGCAAGATGGGTTTGCAGGCGCGTTTGATGTCTCAGGCATTGCGTAAACTGACGGCGGCCATCAACAAGACAAATACGACTTGTATCTTTATCAACCAGTTGCGTGACAAGATCGGTGTGATGTTCGGTAATCCCGAAACGACTACCGGCGGTAATGCCCTGAAGTTCTATGCTTCCGTACGTCTGGATATCCGCAGCATCGGCAAGTTGAAAGACGGAGACGAAATCAAGGGAAACCAGGTACGCGTCAAAGTGGTAAAGAACAAGGTGGCACCTCCTTTCCGCAAGGCTGAGTTCGACATCATGTTTGGTGAAGGCATCTCCAAAGCCGGTGAAATCATCGACCTGGCAGCCGAGTTGAACATCATCAAGAAAAGCGGCTCATGGTACAGCTACAACGATACGAAGTTAGGTCAAGGACGCGATGCCGCCAAACAGTGCATTGCTGATAACCCGGAACTGGCAGAAGAGCTGTCGGGTTTGATATTCGAGGCATTGAAAGGATAAGATCATTCAATTACTTTTGGCTTGACCCAAAAGTAACCAAAAGGTCAAGGCCGAACCGTCTGTTCCTCTGCGGCCCCGTGTCAAGCACGGGGACAAGGATGCTCCCTGTTCCCGCACTCGATGCGGGATCGCAAAGGAACTACCGGTATCACAATCCTCAACAGAGCCGTCAGGCTCTACCTCCGGCCTAAGCCGGTGAGCGTTAAGCACAGTGACCGCAGTGAGCGCCCGGAGCGTCTGCTGTCTGAGCGAAGCGAGTTTCAGACGCGACAGCGAACGAAGGAAAACGGAGTAGCGAAGCGGGTTCGGCCTTGATCTTTTGGTTACTTTTGGATCAAGCCAAAAGTAACAGTTAAATCATACATTAAAAATGAAAGACAAATACCATCAACTTTGCAGCACTGAGAAAAGCATTCCTATTTTCTCTCGTGACTGGTGGCTCGATACGGTTTGCGGCAAAGACAGATGGGAGGTCTTGTTGGTGGAAGAAAAAGGGAAAATCATGGCAGCCATGCCGCTTTACATTCCGCAACGGAATATTATTTCGATGCCTTCCTGTACACAGACGATGGGTCCCTGGTTCGCACCCGAATCCGACGACACCAAATACACGAAGGCATTAGGCAGGCGGCAGGCTTTATGCAAACAATTACTGGAAAACTTGAAACCTTATCCGCATTTCCTGCAAAACTTCCATTATGATATTACCGATTGGCTGCCTTTCTATTGGGAGGGTTACCAACAAACTACGCGTTATACATACCTGCTGAAAGGTATTCAGGATGCAGACGCACTCCGGGAAAACATGAGTCCCAATATCCGCCGGAACATCACAAAAGCAAAAGACAAATATCATATCACTGTTAAGAGAGGTATTTCCATCGAAGAATTCTTGAAAGTACAGGCACAGACATTCGAACGTCAGCATACTACGAATAAGGAAGATACGGAAATACTGGTAAAACTGATCAACGTCTGTCGGGAACGAAACCAGGGAGACTTATGGGGAGGATACGACGATCAGGGACGTTTGCACGCAGCCGTTTTTATCGTCTGGCAAGAAAGTTCGGCTTGGTATCTGGCAGGCGGAGGCGATCCGGCATTACGGGAATCCGGTGCGCATAGCCTAATATTATGGGAATGTATCCGTTACGTCTCACAATTTACAGACATATTCGACTTTGAAGGATCCATGATACCAGGAGTCGAACGCTTTTTCCGAGAATTTGGTGCAATTCAAACGCCTTTCTTCACAATAACCAAAGGAAAACTAAGTTTATTAAATAGAGTCTATTTAAAAATGAAAAGAGTTATAACTCATAATTCATAAGTCAGAATTAGCATGTTAAACAGCTACAACAACATACTGGTCTTAGCCCCCCACACCGATGACGGGGAATTAGGATTGGGAGGAACGATAAGCAAATTGGTAGGATTGGGAAAGAAAGTAACCTATGTCGCTTTCTCTACCGCCCAACAGTCCGTTCCCGAAGGTTTCCCGAAGGATGTCCTGAAAACGGAAGTAAAAAAGGCAACCACTCTGTTAGGCATATTACCGGAAAATCTTATCATTTACAATTACGAAGTGCGCAAATTAGGATATGCCCGACAAGAAATACTGGAAGAACTGATCCGCCTCAAAAAAGCGAATAACTTTGATCTGGTCTTTATCCCGAGCCTGCACGACATCCACCAGGATCATACGACAATCGCCCAGGAAGGCTTGCGGGCTTTCAAAAACACAACCTTATTAGGCTACGAACTAATTTGGAACAATCTGACATTCAACACGCAATGCTTCGTCGAACTGAGCCGGGAACACATCCAGGCCAAAGTGAAAGCATTGAAAGCATACGAATCGCAGGGAGCACGCGACTATCTCTCCGAAGAGTTTATCTTTTCGCTGGCTAAGGCACGCGGCGTACAAGCCGGTTGCCCTTATGCCGAAGCGTTCGAAGTCGTTCGCCTGTTCCTGTAAACAGTAAATTGATCATGAGGGACTTTATCAAATACATCATCAAATTTCTGATCGGGGGAGAAAGAGCCGGTACGTTGAGCAGCCTGGTGGGCTACACTTCGGACCCGAACAAGTTCTCCCACTATCGCGTGGTCATCATCCCCTCTCCTTTCTTCCGGGATGAAGTCTACGGGACAGCCGAGTCCATGCCCGGACTGCCACTAAACGAAATTGAAGGTGTTCCCTTATTATTCGGTTCCCCAAAGGTGGAATGGTACGGCGATACATGGGTGGTGCATGCCGACATCGTTGCCAGCGCCTACTTCCTCCTGACACGATATGAAGAGATACGGAAACGGAATGTGCGGGACATACACGGCCGCTTCCCCGGAAAAGAGTCTTTACCCTATAAAGCCGGATTCATCCATCGCCCGATCGTTGATGAATACGGGAAACTGCTGCGCCGCTGGTTACGCCAGGCGCGCGTGCAATCGGCAACCGATCCGACCCCACAGATACAAAAAGTATGGCTGACACATGATGTGGACGCCCCTTTCTATTGCCGGACTTTCCGCAATCTGATACGGGAAACGGTCAAAGGCATCGGATTCGCACAAGCGTGGAAAATATTCTGCGGCCCGTTGCGGGAAGACCCGTTCTACACGTTTCCCTGGCTATTGGAACAAGGAAATGAACTGAAAAAGGCCATCAGTAAAGAACGTTGTAAATCTGTTTTCTTTATCAAATCGGGCGGATCATCCGTTTACGACAGGCCTTATTATAAATTGCATTCAAAAGAGCTGCAAGAGTTATTGCTCCTCTGCAAAGCTGAAAACGGCCGAATCGGCCTGCACGCCAGCTACGATGCCGGCAAGACCCCGGCGCTTATTGCTGCTGAAAAGGAACTGTTGGAGAAACAGGTCGGAGGAGCGGTTAACTACAACCGCCACCATTATCTGGCTTCATGCGAACCGGAAGATATGGACTGGTTGGAAAAAGCCGGAATAACAGACGATTTCACAATGGGTTATCCCGATGTGGCCGGTTTTCGTCTCGGAACCTGCCGCCCCGTACATTGGATCAATCCGGAAAACAAACGGATCTCGTCGCTCCTCCTCCACCCGCTGACCATTATGGAATGCAGCCTGAACGAACCGGTGTACATGAATCTCAGCTATGAGGAAGCCTTGGCCTACTCCCTACAATTGGCCGGACAAGTAGCAGAGAGCAACGGTGAGTTGGTTTTACTCTGGCATAACGATTCCATTACCGACCGAATCAAACCAAATGTTTCCGTCGACTGGCAACGCAAGCTATTTGCCGCCATCATTGAAGAACTAAAGAAAGCATGAAGATACTGATATTATGTGATATGTTTCCCCCCGCTTTCGGTCCTCGAATGGGGTATTTATGCAAATACATGAAACGGGCCGGATGGACTCCTGTCGTGGTCACCGAGCAGATCGACGACAAGACTTTTTCCTTCCTGCAAGGTGACATTCCGGTCACTTACATCAACTTTTTCCATTCGAAAGGAGGAATCCTGCGAAAACTGGAATGGATATTCGTGCTTATTCTGGACTTCCTTTTTCACTATAAAGATAAAAAGATAGCAAAAGCGGCTTCACGTTTACTGGAAGAGGGCGGTTACGACGGAATACTTTGCAGTACTTACCGGGCCTTTCCTCTACCGGCAGCCAAAGCACTGGCCGAGAAATACCATCTTCCGTTTGTTGCCGACTTGCGTGATATCATCGAGCAATATGCCGCTACCGAATATATTGCTCACAGCTTCCGGCTATTCCCCTGGCTGGATAAGAAAGTTACCACTGCTTTCCGTAACAAACTGCTACGGGACAGGAATGAAGCATTGAAGAAAGCGGATTGCGTCACGACCGTTTCCCCCTGGCACGTAGAGAAACTTAAGGCATACAACCTGCAAACGGAACTTATTTATAACGGCTACGATCCGGAAATCTTTTTTCCCGAACAACACCGGACATCCTGTTTCGTCATAACCTATACCGGCCGTCTGATCAGTCTGGCAACCCGTGACCCGCGCCTTCTCTTTGAAGCCATCGACCGGCTCGACCGGGAAAAGCGCATTTCACCGGAACAGTTCCGGATACAATGGTATGTCGATTCCGAATCGGCAACCATGATAAAGCAGGCGGCAGCATCCTATCCGATCGAACGGTACATGGATTTCTCCGATTATGTCCCGGCATCCGAGATCCCCGGCATCCTGAACCGCAGTTCTATTTTGCTGCAACTGGCCAATAAGTTTTCTTCCGATGGCCCCAAAGGTTTTATGACTACCAAACTTTTTGAAGCAATGGCTGTCGAGAAACCCTTGCTTTGCGTAAAGAGTGACGAAAGTTGCCTGGAATCCGCCATCAACAAAACCCATACCGGCTTAGCAGCCCGGACAGCAGATGAAGTTTACCAATTTATCTTGCAACACTATCTCTTCTGGCAGGAAAAGGGATATACGCACATAGAGGTGGACCGGGAAGCAATCGAACATTTCTCCCGTAAAAGACAAGCGGAGCAATTTATGCGTATCTTTACCCGCCTGAACAGCAAATGACAGACATGGAGAAATACCTGAACATAATCGCATTCAATATCCCCTGGCCGGCCAATTACGGGGGGATTATCGATGTGTACTATAAGATGAAGGCATTACGCCAGTGTGGTGTAAAAATCATCCTGCACTGCTTCGAATATGAACGGCCACATTCACCTGAATTGGAGGCGATGTGTGAAAAGGTATATTATTACAAACGACATACGGGATTACGTACCAACATCAGCCTGCTGCCCTACAATGTGTACAGCCGCAAAGAACCGCAATTGATCGCCAATCTGCTGAAAAACGATTACCCGATCCTGTTCGAAGGGCTTCATTGCTGTTATTACATGAGTGATCCCCGGCTGAAAAACCGGATAAAGATATATCGGGAAGCAAATATAGAGCATGATTATTACAATCATCTGGCACAAGCAGAAAGTCATCCGGTCCGGAAATGTTTCTTCCGGATAGAGGCTTGGCGCTTCAAACGATACCAAAAAGTAGTGAGACATGCCGACTTGGTGATCGCCGTATCGACAACCGACACGGATTATCTGCGCCGCCAGTTTCCGGACAAGCGGATCGAATTTATGCCTTGTTTTCACACGAATGACCGGATTACGGTAAAGCCCGGTTCATCCGATTTCATCCTGTATCACGGCAAGTTGTCGGTTATCGAAAACACGCAGGCTGCCCTGTTCCTGATCCAAAACGTATTCAGCAAACTGAATAACCGCTGTATTATCGCCGGTATGAATCCGCCCTCTTCCTTATTGAAAGCAGCCGCACCGTTCCCGAATATCCATATCGAAGCCAACCCGACGGAAGAACGGATGGGCGAACTGATACACGAAGCACAAGTGCATGCATTGGTTACTTTCCAGGCAACCGGCTTGAAGCTGAAACTGCTGAACAGCCTTTTTGCCGGACGGCATACGATGGTAAACAGCCTGATGGTAACCGGTAGCGGCCTGGAACAACTTTGCCATATAGCCAATACACCGGAGGAGATGATCCGTACCTGCGGGAAATTGATGCAGACGGAAATAAACCCGGAATCGGTCGAACAACGGAGCAACGCTCTGTATCCGACCTACTCCAATCAATATCAAGGCGAACGTCTAAACAACTTTATTTATGGAAATTGAAGAATTTAAAAATATAATGGAAAAGTTCATTGAGAAGGTACTCAATTATGATTTTAACAAATTGCCTATCAGTGACTACAATAAGCAATATCTTGCACACATAACGCCTGTTATATCCTATTATAAAGACATTTACATCAGGACTTTATTCATCAGTGTTTTAGCCCTCAAAAAAGACCATAAAGATTTGACTATAGTCGACTATGGGGGCGGATGTGGCTTTTTAAGTCTGCTACTGAAAGCTATCAATGTCAAACAAGTCATATATATCGACCGAAATCCGCAATCTGTTATCGCGGTCAGAGAGATCAGTCGTGCATTGGACCTGGCTGGACCGGACGTGATTATTTGCGGCGATTCCCCCGACCTGGTAAAGTGGTGTAAAGAGAATCAGGCAAAACCCGAACTGTTGATCGCGATCGACGTAATCGAACATATATACAATCTTCGCCGCTTCTTTGCAGACCTGACATCCATCAACGAAGAGCTGGGCATGGTATTCACAACCGGCTCCAATCCGATGAATATCCGGAAAAAGAGACAACTATATAAAGAGATGGATATGTATGAAAAAGGGAATATCATCACTCCCAATTATTACACCAAACGTTTGGAATTCATTACCCGGACCTATCCGGATATGCCGGCTGAGAAAGCCCGTGAATATGCCGCCCTCACACGGGGGATGATCTACGACGACATCAAATACTTCATACAATCAAACAATATGGAAGGAACAGGTTCGTACACAATTCCTTCCCTCCAAGACAAGCATAACACATGCGACCCGGAAACAGGCAATTATATGGAACGAATCCTTCCTTTTGAAGAATATGCCCAATACTTGCGGCCTCATGGTCATACTCTTGCTGTTTGTACCGGTCATTATTATACTTCCCGGAAGAATCCTTTGGCAAGAATGTTGGCCCGGATGGCGAACTTTCTACTCGACCATATTGATTTTTTCAGATACCGCCTCTCTCCTTATATCATTTTGGCCGGATTCAAAAGCAGAAGACACGAGTAATTGCACATACTCCTTTTCCCAGTCGGCAGGCTTCAATATTTCGTTATTCCAAAGGAGCAGGTCTATATCAATCGGGATCTGCCCCTTTTCCTTGCTATCCGGCATACGGCCCAAAACCTTTTCCATCTCCTTTAGAGATCGCCTCACCTCCTCCAGACAACAGTCTGTATAGGCTACAACCGCCTGATTCAGGAATAACCCCGAGGCAGGCAACCCGACAGGTTCCGTATAAACAGGCTCCGAGAAGTGTATCGGGCAGAAATATCCCCGCAACAACTCACCCGCCGAATGTATATTCGATTCGCAATCCCAATTGGACCCTAAACATAATATCGCTCTATTTCGCATAGTGTATATTAAAGCCTTTTCAAACGCAAAACTAACAAAAAATACCTACAATACGGTATTGACCATATTACCATTTCATACTACCTTTGCGCAAGATTAAAAAAAGATGAGATTATCGGAACTTCGCACAGGCGAAAAAGGGGTTATAGTCAAGGTAATGGGACGCGGAGCCTTCCGCAAACGCATTATCGAAATGGGATTTATCAGGGGGAAAGAAGTCGATGTCATACAAAACGCTCCACTTAAAGACCCAATCCACTATCGTGTAATGGGTTATGACGTCTCTTTAAGACGAAATGACGCAAAGATGATAGAGGTGGTCAGTGCTGCCGAATTTGCAGAAGCCGACACGCTTCAACCGGAAAACCGTTCGGCCGATTCCTATATCCTGCCATCCAACAAAAGCTTGCAGGCCATGGCCATGCACAAAGGAAAGACGATCAATGTCGCATTGGTGGGTAATCCCAATTGCGGCAAAACATCATTATTCAACTTTGCTTCCGGCGCGCACGAACATGTCGGAAACTACAGTGGCGTGACAGTCGATGCAAAAGCCGGAACATTCCATCAAAACGGATATACGTTTAAGATTGTAGACCTGCCGGGGACTTATTCGTTGTCGGCTTACACGCCGGAAGAACTTTACGTCCGCAAACATCTGAACGAAGAGCAGCCGGACGTAGTCATCAACGTAGTCGATGCATCCAACCTCGAACGCAACCTGTACCTGACCTGCCAACTGATCGACATGGATATGCGTATGGTAATCGCTCTCAATATGTACGACGAGCTGGAACGCCATGGCAATAAGTTCGATCATGAATCGCTCGCACGCATGATCGGTACTCCGATCGTCCCGACAGTCAGTAAAACCGGTTTTGGCATAGAAGATCTTTTTAATCGGGTTATCAAAGTGTATGAAGAGGAAGACCCGGTGCTCCGCCATATCCATATCAACTATGGCGATGTGTTGGAAAAGGCCATTTACAGTGTAAGACACGAATTGAAACTGAATGGGAACGTCTCAAAAAGCCTTTCCAAACGATACCTTTCTATCAAACTCCTTGAAGGCGATCCCGAAGTCGAATCGTTTGTAAAGGCATTACCCGGATCCGAAACCGTCATACAGGAACGTGACCGCTGCGCAGCACAGATCGAAGCGCTTCTGAAAGAAGACTGCGAAACAGCTTTCACGAACGCCCGTTACGGATTCATCTCCGGTGCGCTGCGCGAGACATACGAGCCAAACAAGATACATGAAGCAACCAGCACACAGATCATCGACCTTTTTGTCACCCACAAAGTCTTAGGTTTCCCGATCTTTATCCTCTTCATGTGGGTTATGTTTGAAGCGACTTTCCGTGTCGGCGAATACCCGATGGGATGGATCGAGTCGCTCGTAGGCTGGATCAGTGAGTTTGTACGAGGCAACATGAGCGAAGGACCGCTGAAAGACCTGTTGGTAGACGGCATAATCGGAGGTGTGGGAGGTGTTATCGTATTCCTGCCCAACATCCTGATACTCTATGCATTCATCTCCTTTATGGAAGATTCGGGCTACATGGCACGTGCCGCTTTCATCATGGATAAAATCATGCATAAGATGGGGCTGCACGGAAAATCGTTTATTCCGCTTGTAATGGGGTTCGGTTGTAACGTTCCGGCCATCATGGCATCCCGTACGATCGAAAGCCGGAATAGCCGGATGATAACCATGCTGGTCAATCCGTTAATGAGTTGTAGCGCCCGTCTTCCGGTTTACGTCCTTCTGACGGGAGCTTTCTTCCCACAAACGGCAGGAACAGTGATGTTAATCCTCTACTCTTCGGGTATCTTGCTGGCTGTCCTGATGGCGCGTTTATTCAAGCGTTTCCTTTTTAACGAGGAAGACGTGCCGTTCGTAATGGAGCTTCCCCCCTATCGTATGCCGACAGGAAAGTCTATCGTGATCCATATGTGGGAAAAAGCCAAACAATACTTGCATAAGATGGGAGGCATCATCCTGATCGCATCCATCCTCATCTGGTTCCTCGGCTATTTCCCGCGCCACTCGGAAGGCGGAGACATTTTCGACAAACAAATTGCAGAAATAGAACAAACCGAAACAAACGAGGAAAAGAGAACAGAAGCGATAGCCGAACTGGAACGTCTGAAGTCGATGGAGCATCAGCAAAATTCCTATATCGGACGTATCGGCCAAACGATACAGCCCATACTTCATCCGTTAGGCTTCGATTGGAAAATGAGCGTCAGCCTGCTGACTGGCATGGCAGCCAAGGAGGTTGTTGTCAGCACATTAAGCGTTTTATATACCGGAGAATCAGACGACGAACAGGTTCTTACCGAACGCCTGAAACAAGACCGGAATGCAGAGGGCGAACCTGTGTTCACGCCTCTGATCGCGTTGAGTTTCATGCTCTTTGTTCTGATCTATTTCCCCTGTATCGCAACCATTTCTGCGATAGTGAACGAATCGGGTTCCTGGAAATGGGGGCTCTTCGTGATTGCTTATACTTGTACGCTGGCATGGGTTGTCTCATGCCTTGTCTACCAGACAGGACATTTCTTTATGAATTTATTCGGATAAACAACAAAACATTTCACCATGTGGCAAGAAATAGCAATTATCATCATTGGTCTCATCGTCCTCTTGTATATAGGCAGGAAAATATACAAGCAGTTAGCCCATCCTCCCAAAGCCGGTGATCCGTGTTGCGGATGTACGGGATGTAACCTCAAGGATGTAAAAAAAATCAAGAATCAAAGGACATGTTAAAAATACTATAAGAGCAAGATTTATAGAGTAATTGTTATATCTTTACGAAACAATAATTAACGGTTCGATATGGCTAAGAATGTAAATTTCAACTGGATTTATTTTATCCTCGTTTGTTGTTTCATTAGTTGTTCTTCGGAAGAAATAGAAGAAGAAATCTTAACCTATGCATTAAAATCAGAATCACTATTTATCGAATCATCATTGGACATACCAAGAAGAAGCGAAGGGGATATTATACAGATCAGAGAAAATCTCCTTCTATTAGTGTACACAAAATTTCACGGAGATTTTTATGATCATAGCCCGGCAACGTTAGTTAAGCGTATTTCTACAGACAGAGGAAAAAGTTGGTCTGAGGAAACTGAATTTATAAACCGGGAAAATAGTTTAAACGTCATGTCGGCCTCCCTGTTGAAGTTAAGCAACAATACGATCGCCTTGTTCTATCTTGTAAAAAACAGTAATACGGATTGCTATCCTGTTGTCAGGTTTTCCAATGACGACGCTGAAACCTGGTCTGAGCCGATAGCATGTATCAAGCCGGAAAGTGGATATTTCGTAATGAATAATAGCCGGGCAATTCAATTATCGACGGGAAGAATTGTAATCCCTGTATCCAAACATTCTTTTAAGGATGGAGTATTTCAAGGGAACGGCACAATCTACTGTTACTATTCTGATGACTTAGGAAAAACCTGGCATCAAGGTAACTCTGTTCCTTTTGCTCAAAAAGGTTTGATTTTTCAAGAACCGGGAATCATAGAATTGCTAAATGGAAATGTCCTGATGTATATCAGGACAAATTGGGGATGGCAATACTATTCATATTCGAAAGACAAAGGGTATTCCTGGAGCAAAGTAACATCCAGTACCCTCCAATCACCTTTGTCGCCAGCTTCAATTGCCAGAAATCCATACACGGATGCTCTTGTCGCTGTTTGGAATATGAGTAATGAAGAGCGGATGCCTCTCTGTGTTGCAGGATCTATGGATGAAGGCCAAAGCTGGAAAAGAAAGTCCATCCTTGAAAATAAAAAAGGATATTCAGCTTGTTATCCTGCCATTGAATTTTTATCAGCAAATGAAATGCTTATCTTATATAGTATAGCTGAAAAGGAAAAAATGGGGCTGGGCAGCTTAAAATTGGTGTATACAAAATATTAAGCAGATATGTCAAAACTAAAGATACACCATTCTATTTAAATTATCGTATCATGAAAATTGTATATTGTATTTCCGACCATTCACGGGCTGGAGGAACAGAACGAACACTCTCCATCCAAGCAAATCATTTTGCAGAACATGGACATGACGTACATATTGTGACAACAGAGATTCCTCAACGGGAAAAGCCGGCATTCGAATTCTCCGATAAAATTAATTTCCATAATCTCAACATATGTTACGAGGCAGTTAATAACTCCATGTCTCCGGTGAAGATATGGAATCGGATACGGAAAGGAAAGGAGCATAAACGCAAGTTAAATGAACTCTTGCATGTATTGCGACCGGATTTTACAATCTCCCTATTTGATCACGAACTCTCTTTTCTTCACTCGTTAAAAGACGGAAGCCTGAAAATATTGCAATATCATTTTTCCCGCTATTCGCGTGCTATTGAACTCAAATATAACGGAGCCCCTACATATCAGAAGTGGTTTGCTTTAACGAAAGAATGGCGTAAACAATCATTTATCAACCATTATGATGCATTTGTAGTATTGACAAAAGAAGATGCGAAAGATTGGAAAAATATCCGAAATCTACATGTAATCACCAATGCAATATCCTTCATACCTGAAAAAAGTTCCACTTGCCTGAACAAACAAGTAATCAGCGTAGGACGGCTAACCGTGCAAAAAGGATATGACATGCTACTGGAAGCTTGGAACAAAGTGGTTCAAAAGCATCCGGACTGGCAGCTTGCCATCTATGGACAAGGGGAAGATTACGGAAAATTACAATCAATTATCCAGCAATATGCGATTGGCGATTCCGTACATATTTTTCCACCGACACGTGACATTGCCGACAAGTACTTGAATGCCTCTATTTATGTAATGAGTTCTCGCTACGAAGGTTTTCCAATGGTTCTACCGGAAGCAATGGCATGCGGTTTGCCATGCATAAGCTTTGCGGCACCTTGTGGTCCTTCAGAAATTATATCACAGGGAGAAGATGGCTTTATTACACCGGTCGGTGATATTCAAGCTTTATCAGAAAAGCTGTCTCTTCTTATGGGTGACGAGCCTCTCCGTTGCCGGATGGGAGAAAAAGCCAGATCCAACATCATGCGCTATTCCGTTGAACAGGTCATGGGACAATGGGAGAATTTATTTAATAAACTATTGAATTCCAAGTCGTAATAAATAATCATAAGCATTAAGAGTATGAAATGTATTTTATTTGTTGATTGTGATAGAGAAGAAGTACAAACCTTTTCAGAAGCCATCTCTTCTGTTTTGAAAGAAGATTGCACAATCAAAGTTGCACGCAGTGATTATGGACAAAAAAATAAACTTATCAATATATTCCGCTATATCAAATACTTTATGGCTCCCTTACTATTCTTTTTAAGTAGGGAAAAATGCGACCTGTTGTTGGGATGGCAACAATTTTATGCTTTAAACATGGCTTTCTATTGCAGACTGTTTAAAGTCAAGAAATCCACTAAAATCGTTGCTCTGAATTTCACTTACAAAAGAAAGAAAGGATTCTTAGGTTCCATTTACTATAAATACATGAAGTACTGCGTAGATAATATCTATTTGGATTTTATGCATGTGCCAAGCTATAACTATGTTGAAAGCTGTAGCGAAGAACTGGGTGTCGATAAAAGCAAATTCATCGTAAGAGGGTTTGGTGTTCCTGACTTATTTGATAATTGGAAACAATCAAAGGTCGATTGTTCCGACTATAGTTTGACTATTGGACGCTCAAACAGGGATTTCGATTTTCTGGTATCGGTTTGGGGTACTCCCTGTCTGGAAAAACACAGATTGGTAATTATCAGTGATACCTACATTCCTAAAAAGGAATTGCCCAAGAATATCATCTTAAGGAACGATATCACAGGAGATGAACAATTTCCTTGGATTGCCAATGCTGATTTGGTAATAATCCCGATTAACGATGGAACTATATGCTCCGGAGACACCGTCTTGCTTAATAGCATGATGTTGAAAAGAACCACTATTGTTACAACGCCAAGCACATTGCAAGAGATGTACATAAAAGATGGATATAACGGTGTCGCAATCGCAAAAGATATAGATTTATTTGCACAACAGGTATGTGAGTTTCTATCAGATGATAAGAGACGAAATGAGATAGGTGAAAATGCGAGAAAAATGTATTTGGAAAATTTTTCCCGATATGCTATGGGAAGACAGATTGCCGAGTTTTTAAAGAAGCACCTCGGATATTAAGTTTATACAGATGCAGTTCCAAGAAAAAATGAATCAATAACGGGTAAACATCGGTCCTCTATTGCATGTTACGGCTGTATTCCTTTCATGTCACAACTGTCTTCCTTCTATGTTACAATTGGATTTCTTTCGTTTCACGGCTGTGACATGAATAGCGGGTAGGTATGGAGGAGGCACACATTCCGCATCGTTCATTCTATCTGCCGGGTTATTCATTCCTTTACGGCACTATAGCCCCATGAAGTACTGCAATACCATTTTACAACCGGTCCTGACGAGTCAGGACCTTCACGCTTGCTGACACAGCCCTTTATTTTGTCAAATAGACCTTCTCTGTCTCTTTTGCGATATTATCCCAATCGTATTTTGACAGATCATATGTCTGATTCGTCTGTCCATTGTTCAACAAATCCTTAATATGATGCATCATATCTTCTATATCATCCAATTTGAAATAATTCTTTTCCGGCAAACCGACAGCTTTGTTTGCCGGAATATCACTGACCAATACTTTTTGCCGGCAGGCCATTGCCTCTAACAAGGTGATCGGCAAACCTTCATGAGAAGAAGGAAGGACAAACAATGCTGCATGTTTATATAATTGATACAACTTTTCCCCCTTGACAATGCCCGGAATGATTACTTCATTCTCAAGGGCGAATGTCTTGAGAAAATGTGCATACGATGTAGGATAATCCGTATCCCCGGCAATTATTAATTTATAATCTTTAAGATGAAGTTTTATATATGCCTCAATCAGTTTGTCAAATCTTTTTTCTTCCACAAACCGGCCGACTGCCAATATATATTTACCGGGAGATAAATGGATACTATCCAAATAATCCGTAGAATCAGTGATTCCATCAAAAGACGTAATTCCATTAAAGATAAGGTGTACCCGCTTTACCCGCTTATATTTTTCTTTCAGAATATCCGAAATAACAGTGGATATGGATATAATATCCTTTGCCCCCATTGCAGCAAAACGTTCCCCTAACCGAAGTATGAATTTTGCAAATATTCCCCATTTGTCCCGATCATAATCCGGACCGTGATGCGTCATAACAACCCGGAGGCCCAACAGCCTGGCCAAAGGGATCATAACAGAAGGGCCTATTGCCTGAACGTGAAGAATGTCTGCACGCACTTTTTTGGCATACAAAATACCGAAGGCGGTATGAACAGCGGCTTCCAAGCCCGATATGGAAGGGCTTGGAATATCCTTGAATTTAACACCTCTATATTCAGAGCGGGGAGGATTCTCTTTCACAAAGTTCTTCCTTCTGACCACTATGATTTCATGTCCCATCTTTGCTATTCTGGGAAATAACTCCTCACAATGTGTCTCTACTCCACCTTGTATATTAGGAAAGCCTCTTAGCCCGACGACCACTATTCTCATAATTTTTCTTTTAAAGAACCTTGCTCCGGATCCTGACCCACATCATACCATTTCTTCTCCAAACACAAAGGCTTATTCAACAGGCTATTCATTTTGTTCTTTATAACCCATTGCAACGGATAGCGAATATACTTTTTCATAACAGGAGACGCAGTACCTACCATCCAGCAGTTTTTAGGACATTTGCGAACTTGTTCTCTGACTCTTTGAGCCTGTTCGCTTTGCCAGATTTCCTGAAAATCAGTCACATTACGGATATTCCCCATACTTTCTTTCCAATACTTCTCTTCAAGGCCATTGCATGGATACACCTCGCCGTAAGGATCGACAAAGAAGTTAACCAAACCAGCCTCACAAGGCAGCATTCTCCGGTTTCCTTCGATATAATTGATCAATCCGTTATTAAAAAATGCCCTGAACCAGGATTTGGGAGACGACTCTTGCATCTGCAAAGAAATAAGTTTCTCAAAATTGGAAATAACCTCCGTCTTATTGGTTATGACATTGTCATACTTGTGAAAATAGTATGAATTATGAAACGCAGCCGTAGCAAATTCAAGATTCAATTGTTTGGCCAAATGATATAAGGATAGCATATCCTCAGAATTATTATTCGATACGGTTATGCCAAATCCGATATCCTTAACCCCCATTTCACGTAATGCAAGAAGCGTTCTCAGGCCTTTATCAAATCCACCTTTACGGCCTCTCAATTCATCATTCTTCTGAGATAATCCTTCAATGCTTATCCTGACACCTATATTCGGATATTTTTCAGCCAATTTGATAACACGGTCTTCAAACCAGCCGGATGTAGAAATAACCACACGCGGCGACTTCTTGAAAAGGACTTCTACAATTTCAT
This sequence comes from Parabacteroides acidifaciens, assembly GCF_003363715.1. Taxonomy (GTDB): domain Bacteria; phylum Bacteroidota; class Bacteroidia; order Bacteroidales; family Tannerellaceae; genus Parabacteroides; species Parabacteroides acidifaciens. Next base: position 35,637 of record NZ_QREV01000019.1, on the reverse strand, counting down.
CCAGGTCTTCCCGTATGAAAGGCTCTCCTCCTGTAATATTGACAAACTTCACATTAGGCAACAGTTCCAATTCCTTTGGCTGGATTTCTTTACTTTTCTCCGTAGGATTCTGCCAAATGTCACACATTTTACACTGCATGGGGCACCGATAGGTTGTAATGATACACATATCGGTGGGACTTTGTATTTTACTTTGTTGATTAGTCATTTGCTTTTATTGTTTCTTTCTTACAAAACGAAGATAATCTATTCTGTATTGTAAGACAAGTTAATTAAAAAAACTTCTTGTGTACAGTTTATAAACCATACACTTTTATGAGATGCTCATAATATGTTTCTGCGCTTAATTTTTTTTGTGCTCTCTCTGCAATAGCCTGGTAGTCAAAGGAAGCATTGAACATCTCGGTTATTTTCCCTGATAAATCAGAAACGTTCCGACTTTCAAAATGCATACCGTTTACATTTTCTTCTATCAGTTCCGGAATCGCACCAATGCGTGCTCCCAATATCGGAGTTCCTACACATTCCGCTTCTATGATTACAAGTCCTAAAACTTCATACCATTCCGAAGGAACAACTATAAAACGAGCTTTACTTACAATCGTTTTTACTTCCTCCCATGATTTAAAGCCCAAAAAGTCAATCGGTGCATCCTTATTTACCTTAGCAGCCAGTTCGTCTTTCAAAGGGCCATCTCCTACGATTTTTAATTTATATGGCAACTGATTGGCTGCTTCTATTAAAGTCGTAACTCCCTTTTCGGAAGACAAACGTCCGACATAACAATAGTAGTCCTCTTTGTTATAATCAACATTCACGTATTTCTTTTTATCCACAAAATGATAGAGCTGGGTAATCTTTGAAGAGGAAAATCCTCCTGACTTCATTTTTCCCAACATGAACTGGCTCGGAGCAATAAACTGGTCCGTACATTTCTCCAGCCTGTCCCGGTTCCATTTCCTGGCTTCCAGATACGCAATAGAACTCGCTATATATGAATGTTTAAGACATTTATATTTTACCACATTATGCAGATTATCCAAACACTGTTCGCAAATCGTTCCATTTTGTAAACAGTCATAACGAGGACAAAGCAATTTATAATCATGCAATGTCCAAAAGACTTTGATTCCCCGGCTATGCGCCAGTTCCGCAATAACAGGAGAAAGCTGCGAATGAATATTATTCAAATGGACAATATCCGGTTTGAAGTCATCCAATAAGGCATTGAATTTTTGTATGACATCAGCCGTTCCGAATGGACGCATAACCGCTTTAAAAGAGCTCACTCCCATCCCGAACTTAACCTCTTCCGGAAAATATTTATTCCATGGCGTTTGCAATGTCTCCGGATGCTGCATGGCAAAAACCGCGACATCATGACCATGGGATTGTAATAATCCAACCAAGTCGATCGTATAAATACAATCTCCCCCTCTTGGATAATAGAATTTATTCGCTACAAGTATTCTTGCCATAAGAATTATTTTGAGGACAATATTTTTTTATTCTTATCTTGCGCTACTATATGCCTTATGTCTGAGAACAAAAGCCCCAAGAGCACCATCATAAATAATCCACGATTGTGTGTTATTGTAGAATCGGTAGTACATTCGATCATGAAAAAGAGAATAATCATCAACGCCATTAATGCCTCTTTATACGCAAATTTATGGCTCCTCAATGCTTTTAGCGCCAAGTTTCCCCAAAACAGGAAAAATAAACAAATACCGACATATCCAAACTGAGCCAATGCCGGATAATATGTATCTGCGATAAAAGAGCCAAAATGTTTACTTAATCCATATATTCCATCCATCCCATAGTGATTATATAATGGCGAATAATATACACTGGACGCGTAAGTCGCATAAGATCCGAATCCGGACCCAAAAGGGAAATAGTCGGACAAAATATCAGGCGCATAGAAATAGAGTGCCGCCCGTGCAATAGAGTCTTGTATCTTTTCATCATCACCCAAAAAGTCTCCTCCGCTAATAAAATAGATATTCATCTTTTTGTAAGTAAAAAATAAAACCAGTGCAAGGACAATAGAGCACAAAATGATATTTTTTATATTCAGCTTAAACTTAAATGACGGCTTTACAAATAGGATCATTGCAACACAAATAATAAAGAATCCATAAAATTTGGAACGCTCGGATAATAATCCGACCACCATCAATAATATAAATATTGCTTTATCCCTTTGGGTGAAGTCACTGCAATACAGATACAAAAGACTGATAATCGAAACTGAAGTCGCCAACCGGGATGGATGCATCGATATGTAATTAAGATTGGTTGGAGATATTTGATATGCAATTCCCACCCCTAACAGGTAAATGCCAAGAACAATACATATTTCGCATATCAATTTCTTGTAGGTTGGAGATACTACAGGTTTGATTGCATAAACACAGAAAAAGCCGAGATAGGGTTTGTATTGTACGACAAAATCAGTAATTATAGCGGCTTTGCTATTACTCCCTATATAAAAAGAATAGCACAGATAAAAAAGAAAGACAGCCGTAGTCACCAAAAACATCTTGTTTACTTCCCAATGCGGAGTGGAAAAAACATATTTGAGAAATAAGACAAACAGCAATAAAGAACACAGCTCATCCGTGTAATCAAATCCAATTGTATCATACAGAATCACTCCGAATATGAGAGTGAATATTAGTAACCGGCTAAAGTTTTTATTTATAAAGTCTTGTACCATTATATCCAGTTTGTTACAAAAACGTTTTTCTTATCTATTTATTATGCTTTACGCCCTATTTCTTTGGCTCTTAACAACGAAACAAGCCGTTTTGCAATCTCATGAACCAGCCAACTGAAAAGAACCGTCATAACAACCGAGAGGATGAGAAAGGTTCCGCTCCTTAACGATGGACAGAAATAGGCCAATATCCCCATTATAAGCCCATGCGATAAATAAATCTCAAAAGATATATCGCCCAGGAATCTCCCTACTCTATTGCCGAAAATTCTTTTTTGAGAGACCAAAAACAAAAGAGTAATTATAGATATGCCAAGAAGCACTTTCAACAGATACTCTCCATAAAACCAATCGGTTTTGAACTTCAGATAAAGTAAGCCCAGGAGAGCGCTCAAGAACGAAAAGGCTATAATTTTGACAAGCCGTTGCGCATTGAACCAAGTTAAAGCCCGAGGGAAAAAGCGATATAACAACAATCCCCATACCAGCCCATAGCGTTCATAGCACCATCCCGAAACATTTGCGCCATCACCTCCTTCGCTAAAATAAAGATACAGGCTCGAACCTACTACGCCAGCAATAAGCAAACCGTCCGTAATCCAAGTCTTCTCCACCTTTAACCATTTGCCAAGCATCATCACACAATAGAATAACAAACAATATTGAAGTAAAACCTTTACATATCCATTGATTTCAACAAGGACAGCTAAACTCTTATTATTCAAGATTCCCATTTGATATGCGAACGCAAACAAATTAATCAGAAAACAGGGTATAAGAAGGCTCACCAACCTGTTCCGCCAAAAATGCTTTAAATATCCGGGCTTCCCTTCCACACTTAACTGCATGCCATAAGCAGAAATGAAAAAGAATAAAGTAACTGCGACATAAGCAAAACTTCCGACACCGTCCTGAAGGGGATTCTGATAGGACGGATCTACATGTACGAGCAGTACCACAATCGCACACAAACCCTTCAATGTATTTGTATAATCTTTAGAGAAGAAATTCTTCTCATCACCACTTCTACTTTGCCACAAAGCCGCGAATAACAAAAACAAAAGGATCAACGAGGTTAATAAAATATCGTACATAATGCTATGATAGTTGTTTTAATCTCTTTGCCAAAAGAATGATTTATATTTAGAGCGCCTCCACTTTCGTCTTAAACAGCAATGATTCGATTACTGCCTGTTGACAAATGTACTACTTTATCGGGACTCCCGCAACAAAAGCAACGACTCTTTAGGATTGGAAATCATTTATTACCTTTCAAATTCCCGATCTGAATATCTCCATATTTTTCCAATAGTCCCGGATGCACGGCATGACCGGAAAAATGAATCTTAACAGTTGGAGGCAGTAAAAGTACTGCGGTTGAACTTATTGTATAGGCATCCTTAAACCGCACACCTAATAACGTCAACAGTTCCATCGGTATCGGTTTATCAAATACACACACACCGGGAAAAGCGGTCTTATAATCAACCATATCACGAGGATGTCTCTTGATGAGAAGTTTGTCTTTGTCCACATTCTCCAGCATCTTACGATAAATACCAATGAGCTCGTCAAGCGTTATTTCATCTGCAAAGGGCTGTGTGAAAAGAACTGTATCTTTCTGAGAAAGCTCTTTCAGCATCGCAAAGTCAATGGAAAAAAGACAGCAAATCCGCCCTTTTTCACTTTCCTCCAAAGCGTCCCACATCTGAGGCAGATCGATAAGAATTGCTTTTTGTTTTAATTCTTCCGGAATACTTTTCATTCCTGTCAGGATAACCTTCTCCGCATAGGAGGATTTACCTAACGGCCTCTTTGTCGACAATGGGCCAAATAAGAGATTCCTGATTAAAAGTTCGATACCCGAATACTCGACAAATCCAAAAGGATTATCACAATAATTGCCCATGCCATCCTCCAAGACAGTCATTTTTCTATTTCCGGTCAAGGAGGGGGTAAAACAAAGATGGTCATGCCCATATAAATCAGCTGATGATAAAAAAGGCCACTTAAAAGGGGCGACCAATCTCAACTTCAGACGAAGCCAAAGCCTTGATATAAAGTTACGCTTTGGGAAATCTTTGGAAGGGATGTAATAATGGTTAGGGAACCTATTTCTTATCGAGGCATCGATCCCATCCGAAAAGAAGAAAAATGTATGATCCGTTTCTTCTTTACTACTGATCAACAAATAAATAAACAATGAATAAACCGTATCGACTATACAAACCCTCGAAAAACGGGGGGTAGAATATTTATGCATAGAATATTATATTAAATTCAACAAATCATATCAGTTTATATATACGACGACTGTATAAAAATACGCCTAAAGTAATCATCATGTTTACAATCATCGTTACATAAGCCGTGTACATCACCGAATACCGCGTTAGCAACACGGATAGCAGCACATGAAAGAGAGACATTGAAAATGTTATATACATTAGTTTTTTTGTCTTCTTATAATAGAACAGATAATTCACAAACAAATAATATACACATTGGAAAAAAGCGCCCATGCATAACGGGAACAGATAGGGTACTGCATCTTTATATTTAGGAACAAATACCGGTATAAAGATAGAAGTTCCGACATAAACACATAATGTAACAATTGCAAAAAACAAAGTCATGACTTTAGTCTGCTTCAATAAACGGCTGGATGTATCCGCCTCTATATTGGCAAGGTTCTTATATATATATACCGAGTTTGTCGCATTAAAAGCCAAGCCTATAATCTGAATAATATTAGCAAAATTATAAGCGAAGCTGTATATTCCGACTTGGGCAGCCATATAAAAGTAATTAATCACATACCGATCCAAGCCTTGACGAATCCAGGCGGAAGCGCTATGAGGGATCAATGGGATACCGAAAGCCAAAGCAGACTTTACGGTTTCTTTATTTGGTATCAGCCTTTGGAGATAGCCCCTTCTTATCAGGAAATAGATACTGACGAAAAAGAACAGCATACTGACGGCAACCTGTGCGTACACTCGTCCCAACCACCCCCAATGGAAGCCAATAACCAGAATTAAAGTCAAGATAAAGTTTGCAAGAACTGTTGAGACACTATATATTCCATAGGAAAGAGGATTTTCTTCCAAACGCCAAATATCCAGATTAACAGTGGAAAAGACTTGCATATAGCAAACCAACAGCCCCAACCATTGATACTCAGCAGACAATCCGATTATCCGTTCAAAAAAAGAGGAAAAGGACAAGAGCAGTAATGAAAAAACAAGAAATGAAGCGGAAGACAGGCATAAAACCGTACTTAACATCCGCCGAAGTTGCGTTTTCTCTGCAGAAAAAAAATCGACAGCGATAATACCCGTCGCATTCAATGAAATAAAAATAGCCAACAATGTCACAAACGTATTAAACAGGTTCAGCTCCCCATATTCGGAAGGGGGGATAAAGCTGGCTAATACCAATAACAGTAAGAAGCCGATGCCACTATTCAGAAAAGAGAAGAAAGCGAATAACGTTCCGTTCCTGAACAATGTATTAGTCCGTATCTTATTTATCAAAGCAAAAGACATGCTACTTTCCTTTATTCATTACAGCTTCCAGATACATCCAATCTGTAAGGGTATCTAAATCGACTGACATATCCAGTGGCATAACATATTTACGTATTTTCTTAAAACTATCGAAATACCCCTTACGCAATGATTCTACATTAAAAACATAAATAGCCCCGTTAAACATCCAGACAGAAGGAGTATCCTGGCGTCTTCTAAAAGCGCCATCGCCCTTTGAGATACGAAGATACCCATCCCTGTTTTCCTCGAATAAATTATAATATGGATTTTGAGGGGATTCGCATACGGAAACAACGGCATCAACAGATTTATCATATAACCCGATAGCTTCCGTTACCTGCCGGGCAGTCCGCAGTGGAGAAGTCGGTTGCAAAAGGACTACCGCATCATAGTGAACCCCTAAGTTCTCATAAAAATCGATTGCATGCAAAATGACCTCGTATGTACCGGCTGAATCTGTCGCAAGATAATCAGGTCTTTTAAACGGAACTGCCAGACCATAAGATGTAACAACCCGTATAATTTCATCGTCGTCGGTCGAGACACAGATATTACTGTCGTCCGTCAACTGACGGGCCACATCAATCGAATAGGCAATTAAAGGCTTTCCCGATAACTGTTTTATATTTTTATGAGGAATACCTTTACTTCCCCCTCTCGCCGGTATCAAATACAACAATCTCATTATTCAATTATAAATGGTTTACTAATTCCTGAGCTTTATCAAAATCTTCAAACTTACCGATATCCAGCCAATAGCCGGTAATAGGATAACGTATGACTTTATAGCCCTTCGAGATTAACAGATTAAGGAAATCCGTCGCATCAAAAAACGTATTTGAAGGAATAAGTTCCAATAAATCTTTCTTTATCAAGTATATGCCTGCATTAGCATAATAATTGAATGTCGGCTTTTCTTTTATGCCTCTAATCTCCCGCCCTTCCAAATCAAATATCCCATACGGAACCGAAACAGAGTAAGGCACTGCAGCCACAGACATATCAGCCTGATGCTCTGAAAAATGAGAGAAGAAATCTTCGTAATTTATATTTGTAAATAAATCCGAATTCATCACCAATACCGTATCATGATGAAAATGTTCTACAAACCTGATCGACCCTATCGTTCCTAAATACTGTGGTTCGCGAACACAACGTATGTTGGAATCCACACGGGATTCGGCTATATACGACTCAATCTGTTCCTTTAAATAATTTACGGTTATTGAAATATGATCGACACCGTATTCGATCAAACGATCTATATTATAATCGATAATCGGTTTATTGCCAACCTTCAACAATGGCTTGGGGACTGTCTCCGTCAACGGACGTAAACGCAATCCTTTTCCTCCCGCCATTAAAACCGCATCTACCGGTAAAATAGACTTCTGTTTCTGAAGGTTATATATTTTAATTATATGCTTATCACAATCCAAATAGGGCAATAAGACTATCTTCTTCGATTTTAGCGTTTTTATTTCATCAATAGAAATATTGCCATATTGTAAATAATGGAAATTTCGATTCATGGCCAAAGAAACAGGAGCATCCAATGTAACCCCTTTAATCAGGCACCGGCGAATATCTCCATCTGTCAACGAACCGACCATTCTCCCCTGACCGTCTACGACAAACAGAGTTAAGATATCATTGGATAGTTGATTCAATGAAACTAAAGCCTCCCCGATATTTAGATTTTCATCTATAATATATTTTGAGTTTGCATCCATATTACAAATTATAAAATGATTTTTGAATCAGGTTTTCCAATGGATAAGTTTTCAACTGAGAAACAATCATGTCTGTAGTCCCCTCCTTTTCATACGGATTACTCCGCAATTTTGAAGCTGATTGAATAGTTTCAGAGAAAATTAATCTAAAACCCTGTTCTATTTCTTCCGTCGACGTTCCGCAGTGCACCACGCTTTTTGCAGCAATACGCCCCTTTTGACGGTCTCCGATATCCAGAGTCGGTATTCCGAAACTCGAAACTTCCAAAATGCCGCTCGAAGAATTACCAATCGCAGCAGAGACATATTTCAATGCGGAAAGATAACGAAGCTTGCCTAAAGACTTAAAAGCGATTGCCCGGTCTTCATTCTTTGCTACAAAATCTTTTATGCAGTCTATTATGACACGCCCGTCCGTATCCGAATTCGGGAGTGTAAAAAGAATCCGATATTCCGGATGCCTTGCCAAGACTTCCAACAAATTGTCGCATTGTTCCCGCGCCGTACACGTTTCCAAAGTCACGGGATGGAACGTGACAAGCAGAGACTTGTCGCCTAATTTAAAACCCAAACTATTCTCCAATTCCTCTTTCGAAAGGAAAGAACCTTTTTTTATATTTTCAACTCCGATAGCCCCTACATTAAACACCCGATCCGGGCTTTCTCCCAACTGGATCACCCTTTTCCGATATTCTTCCGTCGATGTGAAATGCAAATGGCTCATCTTGGTAATCGCATGGCGGATCGCATCGTCATAGGCGCCTTCCGTAATCTCCCCTCCGTGCAGGTGGGCCACAGGAATCTTAAAAAACAAGGCAGCAGAAACGGCTGCCAATATTTCATACCGATCGCCCAAAACAACAATCAAGTCAGGACGCAAGTCTTCATAGGCATCGGCAAAACCAATCATGCCTAACCCTACGGATTTAGCCGTGGCACTCGATGTATCCGACGAAAGCAGCATCTCAACCCGTTTATCGATAACAAAACCGTCTTTCTCGATTTCTTTGTATGTCAAGCCAAATTCAGGAGAAAGGTGCATATTGGTTGCGATGACCTGTAGTTTTAAATCTTCAGATTCATCTATTTGCTTCATAAGGCCACTTAGTAAACCATACTCAGCCCGACTGCCGGTTATAACGCATATCTTTCTCATAATTCTATCAGATCATCCGGTTCATATATTCTTGTCGCCGCTTTCCCTAACACATCCAACCATTTCATGGGAGAAATGCCGTTTCCCGGACGTTTTACAGTCAGATTCTGTTCTGTAAAAATCTCACCTTTCTCTATTTTGGAGGCAGCAACAATGCTTTTCCGGGCAACTTCTATATTTTTAGCTTCCGAAGGGCTTACCCGTTTTTCAGCATCCCCTAAAGCTTTTTCTATATTCCGAATCGATGAAACCATTCTCTTCAGTTCATCCGGCTCCAAAGAGGCTTTATGATCCGGTCCCTCTAAGTTCCGGTCCAAAGTAAAATGTTTTTCTATGACAGAAGCCCCTAATGCGACAGCTGCGACAGGTACCTCTATACCTCTTGTATGATCGGAATATCCGACTTTGACATGAAATCTCGCGGCTATAGACTGCATAGCCCGCAAATTCACATCTTCCATAGGAGTCGGATATTCTGTATTGCAATGTAACACTATTATATCGTCATGCCGGACACCATTTTCCACCAGGACAGCCAACGCTTCTTCTATTTCCCGGTATCCGCTCATTCCAGAAGACAGGATTACAGGTTCTCCTATTCGGGCAATCTTCCTTAAATAAGGATAGTTAGTAATTTCTCCCGAAGGAATTTTCCACAATCCCAAATGAAGTTCTGCAAGAAAATCGATACTTTCCAAATCAAAAGCAGTAGAGAAAAACTTCACTCCTTTCTTTGTACAATAGTCTGTCAAGATCAAATGCTGTTCCCGGGTAAGTTCCAGTTGCTTCAGCATCTGGTATTGGGAATTGTTGCCATCATGCAGGTTTCTTTGTTGATACTCAGCTTTGACAGCGCTCTTTGAAACCAGTGACTCAGCTTTAAAGGTTTGAAACTTAACATAATCCACTCCTGCCTCTGCCGCCACATCAATCAACTGTTTCGCCATTTCAAGCGAGCCGTTATGATTTACACCTGCTTCTGCTATAACAAGAGTATGCTTCATATCTTACAATTTTATCTTTAATAAAGCCGGATTACCGGAATAAACGCCTTTTTTCACTATATTTTTACGCACAACACTACCGGCGGCAATCACACAAGATTCCATAATACCGACACCGTTCACCATCACAGACTGACTTCCTAAAAAGACACCCTGGCCAACCGTACAATTGCCATTCACCATGGCTCCGGTCGAAATATGGCAGAAATCTCCAATAACAGCATCATGCTCAATATTGGCAAATGTATTAATTATGCAACCTTTCCCGACATGGGCGTCTGCATTAACCATTGCATGGTGTAATACCACACTCCCTTCGCCAATGGACGCATGACGGGAAACACGGGCTGTAGAAGCCACAACCGTAGCCAAACGACCACCAACCGATTGAATGCGCTCATGCAGTCTGATTCGCAGACTTGCATCCTTTATATGCCCTACCGTCACCAGGAACAGGGCCTTGTCTACATATTCAGCCAAATTGTCGTCTGTTCCGACAACCGGATATCCCAAAACAGTAGTACCGACAAATTCCGGCATATCAAGTATGCCGAGTATCGTATAACCGGCACTTTCGGCTGCTTCTATCACCGACTTACAATGTCCGCCGCCACCGACCAATACTATATTACCGGGATCACTCATAACCGAACGCTGCTTGGAATATTTACAACACGTTCTTCAAACCAGTAAGTATTTGTCAGATCGTCCGTCTGGCAACCTGCAAACATCGGTTGTTTATTCATCAATCCCCAAACCGGCCGTGTCATAACTCCATGATCATTTGTATAGGTCAGAAATTCATCACGCACCGACTTATCCGGCAATAAAACCGCATTTAACCAATAATTGGAACGGCAATCTTCCGGTTCGGGAAAAAACTCAATCGGCATATCCTTGAAAAACAGCTTATATTTTTCAGCAGTCTCACGTTTATTAGCGACAAAACGATCCAGATTTTCCATCTGCGCGCAACCTAAAGCCGCATTGATATTAGGCATACGATAATTATAACCTATATGGTCATGCATAAATTCCCAACGATGGGGCACCTTTGCCTGCGTCGTCAAGTGTTTTGCATAAGCGCCCAATTCGGCATCCCGGAACAACAACATACCACCTCCACCGGTCGTAATCGTTTTATTGCCGTTAAAGCTTAAAGCACTGATTTTTGCAAAAGTACCTGTATGCCTGCCCTTATACAAACTGCCTACACTTTCAGCGGCATCTTCTATTAACTCGATATGATATTGCTCACATATTTGTACAAGTTCCGCCAATCTGACAGGATGCCCGAACGTGTGCATCGGGACACAAGCTTTTATTCTCCGCCCTGTCTCTTTATTATAACAAACCCCGTCTTTTATTTCTGCAGACGTTGAAAGCCATTTCCTCAAACTATCGGGAGATAAGCCCATCGTTTCCCGGTCTACATCAATAAAAACAGGATGAGCACCTATATAACTGATTGCATTTGCGGTAGCAATAAATGTCAAAGCCTGGGATATAACCTCATCTTCACGCTCTACCCCCGCCAATAACAAAGCCATATGAAGAGCGTTCGTTCCGTTTACACAGACAACCGCCTTGGCCGCCCCTGTATATTCAGCTACCATCTCCTCAAACCGATCCACAAACTTACCGACACTCGAGACAAATGTCGTATCGATGCACTCATTCAGATATTTCTTTTCATTGCCGATAAAACAAGGGGCATGAAGAGGAATGAAGTCATCCGAATGATATAGTCCATGTATAAAATCAACTACAGGCTTATACATTGTATATATCAGCTTTATATTTTCTCAAATTATCTTTATCTAAAAACCAGTTTATTGTCTCTTTCAGGCCTTCTTCCAAAGGATAAGAAGGCTCATATCCCGTTAAAGATTTTATCTTCGCATTATCTCCCCATAAACGGAAAACTTCTGAGTTTTTAGGACGGATACGGGCCTGATCCTCTATGAACTTAACGTCCGAATTCATCAGACGGGCTATTAAATTCAAAGTATCACGCATCGAAATTTCATTGTTGCTGCAGATATTGACCTCTTGTCCTATTGCGGCGTCACATTTAGACAATTCGATAAACCCTTTACAAGTATCCTTCACGAAATTAAAATCGCGGGTCGGAGTCAAATCTCCCAGCTTTATTTCTTTCTTTCCATTCGCAATTTGCGTTATAATGGTCGGGATAATAGCCCGGGCCGATTGGCGGGGACCGTATGTATTGAACGGTCTGACTAACACAACCGGCAAAGCGAAAGCATTATAGAAACTCATCGCAATCGCATCCGCTCCGATCTTCGTTGCAGAATAAGGAGACTGCGGTTGCTTGGGATGGCTTTCGTCAATCGGGACATAACGGGCTGTACCATACACTTCCGAAGTAGAGGTTACGAGTACTCTTTTCACTCCGTTTTCTTTTGCAGCCTGGCAAATGTTCAAAGTTCCTTTTATATTCGTGTCCACATAGCTATCCGGCGCAACATAAGAATAGGGAATTGCAATCAATGCCGCCAAATGGAAAATAATCTCGACATCCTGGGTTATATGCTTGCAGAAATGCGGATCACGCACATCGCCTGTCACCACCTCCAAATCAGGATGTTTGACATCATTCAACCATCCCCAATCATTAAAAGAATTGTAATATGAAAGCGCTTTGACTTTATAACCCTGTTCCAATAACATCTCAGTCAAATGGGAACCGATAAAACCATCAGCACCTGTAACCAATACTTTTTGCATATCTTACTTCGTTTCTTTATATTCCTTCTTTAATGCCACAAATTGCTCTTTTCCAAACAGGAATGCAACAGGAACAACCATTGTAAAAATGATCATGCCGATAAGAGCATATAATTTTCTGGGGGCAATCGATTTCTTCTTGACATATGCGGCCTCAACAATACGCGCCCGGTCCTTACTCTCTCCAATAGAGAGCATAAAATCTTCCCGCTTCTGCAAAAGGATCAGATAAAGAGCCTGGTATATTTCCTGTTGACGGCGAAAGTCGACATATTCCCTCTCCAATGTCGGAACGACTCCCATCTTATCCATGATGATTTTCTCTTTTCCTTTCAAATCATCCAGAGTCAGGTTCAAACTTTTTTTAGCATTATCGATAGACAGGAAAACGCTTTCACGTAATTGATCCACCTGCTTATTCATTTGTCCTATCAGAGGATTATCACCTTTCGTACTTTGCATGAGTCTTAAACGCTCCAACAATGCTTCATTATAAGATGAAACAGATTTAGAAGAATTCTCACCCTCACCGGAAGCCAACAGAATAGGGACCAGATTATATTTATTCTGAGGATCTTTCACATAAGCATCCAACAAATCCACCAAACGGGTTTGAGCCTCCAACTCTATGATCTTCATTTGCAGCTCTTTCATCTGATCAGCATAGAACTGAACGTCATATTCAATATCCGTCATCTTATTCTTGAGTTTGTAACGTTCAATGTTTACTTCAATATCCGTCAGATCGGCAACAACAGCATTTAAACGTTCATCCAGAAACCGGACACTTTTCCCACCTTCCGCTTTTTTAATGGAGTCTTCTTGCGAATTATAAACATCCACTAATGTCCGTAGCAGATCCAGCCCTCTCTTCTTTTCGTAATCGGTACATGAAATCTCCACCACATTCGCATTCTTCGCAAATTCATCAAACAGCAATGACTCGGACAAATCCTGTGCAACCCATATAGACGGGGAAATTTCAAGTTTCAAAGATAAAGGCTTTATCTCGTCTTCCCGAAACGATAAAAGGAAAGAACCTTCTTCCATCTTTATTTCGGCCGGTAAAGAGTTAAATTCAAAATGTTTCTTGCCGTCCTCATTCTTGGCTACGACTTTAACCTTTCCTGTCTTATCTATATCGACATTAAATGTTATGGGAGATTCCAGATTCTTCTGTGTCAATGAATCAGCAGACAATAATAAAGGAGTATCTTCATACATTTTATATTTATAGGCATTAGGCTTATAGTAAGCGACATTCAGACCTAACTTCAAAACAACATCCTGCAAAGTAGTCGTAGACATCAGCTTTGCCATTTCGTCATCCATATTAAAGCTACCGCCGCTAATGCCACCTAAGCCGAATGTCTTCATCAATCCCGAAGCATCACCGATATTCAACCCCGAACTTGAAGTACCCTTATCTTCCAACAACAAAATCTTTGTCATCATCTCATAGGTACGGGGAACCAAAATCAAATATAATAAAGCTGGAATTAACGAAATAATACCTGCCACTACAAAACATCGCCAATGACGGAAATAATAAATGATAATCTTTTTCAGATTAATTGTCTCATTATCTTGCTGAATAGATTCCATATATAATTACTTTCTTTTTAAATTAACAATTGTAATGACCATACTCGTTATAATTGAAACTGAGCTTATCACAGAAGTCAGCAACGACATCGTAAAAGAACGGTCCGCACTGGTCCGTGAACGCTGTTTATTCTTTATCGGTTCAGCGTAAACAATATCATTCTGTTGCAAATAAAAATAAGGAGAGGCAAATATGGCAGGATCAGTTAAATCCAAGCGATGGCTTTCTTTTATACCATTATTGTCACGAATCACCAAAATATTTTTCCGGTTGGCGGTCAATTGCAAATCACCTCCCAATCCTATAGCTTCCAATATTGATATTCTGTCATTCTTTATCGTATATGCACCCGGACGCGACACATCTCCCATCAGTGTAATCTTAAAGTTAAGCAACTGCACATTTACCAACGGGTTCTCCACATATTTGGAAATCATTTCTTCCATCTTATTTGCCAATTCCTGCCTCGTCAGACCTGCGGCATGTATCTTGCCCAAAACCGGGAAATTTATATTTCCATCCTGGTCTACCAAATATGTATATAAGTTTTGAGATGCGATGATTGGTTGTTCCCCTTGCGGAGTGGCCGAATATGCATATACCGGAGGATTAAAGGGTGTAACTGCTGCAGGATCCCATGCTGTCACATTAATCGATAAAAGATCATCATTCGTTATTTTAGTCGTGTACGATTGACTCATTTTTGCCAATTGCTCAGGTGTCAAATCATCTATACCCTGAAAATAAATCACATCTTTTGGCGCCGAACACGCACACATCAATCCACAAAAAAGGGCAAACAAATAATATTTCAATCTCATGCTATTAATTAGTATTTCTAAATTAGAACTGCAAAGATACAATTTTCTAAAGAACCTTCTACTTAAAAACTCCTTATAAAAACTGTTACTTCTATAACGATGCAAATTTTGATATATTGCTGCTTAGAGAGTAAAAAATATAGGATATTAAGCCATTTTCCCGTACTTTTGCCCCAAAAGAAATTGAAAGATGATAGAAATCGGAAAATATAATACGCTTAAGATTGTAAAGGACTTGGATTTCGGGGTTTACCTGGACGGTGGGAACGATTTGGAAATCCTTTTGCCGGCTCGTTATGTACCTAAGAATGTGAAGCCGGGAGATGAGGTCGAAGTTTTTATTTACCATGATAATGAAGGAAGACTGATTGCTACAACGGCTAAGCCGCTTGCGCAAGTGGGAGAATTTCAGTTCATGGAGGTCAAGTCTGTCAATAATACCGGCGCATTTCTGGAGTGGGGATTGATGAAAGACCTGCTGGTTCCTTTTAAAGAACAAAAAATGCCGATGCGCGAAGGGAAATGGTATTTGGTTTATGTACACCTGGACCATGTGACCGGACGCATCGTCGCTTCCGCAAGAATCGACAAATACCTGGATAACGTCATACCTGACTACACTCCGAACCAGGAAGTAGACCTGTTGGTGGCGGAAGAGACAGAAATAGGATATAAAGTCATCATCAATAATACACATTGGGGACTGGTTTACCACAGTGAAGTTTTCCAACGGCTTGAAAAAGGAGAACACCTCAAAGGGTATATCAAAGAAGTACGGGAAGACGAAAAGATAGATGTCAGTCTGACTCCATTAGGATATCAGAAAGTGGACGGCATTGCCAAAACAATCCTGGAATCACTGAAAGCGCAAGGCGGATATATTGCCGTACATGATAAAAGCGAGCCGGAACTTATTTACTCTTTATTCCGTTGCAGCAAGAAAGCATTCAAACAGGCTATCGGGGCCCTTTACAAACAAAAATTAATTCTTCTTGAACCGGAAGGAATCCGGTTAACAAACAAAGGCTAACCCCATAGCGTCTTAAACACATATCTAACGGGTACTTATTGTAAAAAACATCTTGAAAACCTCTCGCAGGACATCCATGAAGTTCCTTACCGAAGCTTGCGCCCGATGTAAAAAACAGGTCAGTTTCCAGTCTGTTTTTGCGAGGTGCGCAGAAAATTTCCCTGAAGTCTCGGTTCATCGCTCTGAAGTTTATCTTCGTTACCCATGAAGTCTGACTTCAGAGCAACGAAGTTCCGGGTCAGCACGATGAAGTCCGACTTCATGGAAATGAGGTGCCGACTCTTTCCGAAATCACCTTCTGCTCCTTTCCATATTTCCATATCCTTCCCTTTGTTGTTTCAAATATTCGATTCTCCGGGAGTTAAGCTTTATCAGAATGCGGGGAAGGCTCTGTTCCGGTTTGACAAATGTCATGTTTTTGGGACGGACTGCGCAGGCCACCGGATTGTTTGTCACGAAAAGCGCAATTCCGGTAGCGAAAAGTCAAATTAAAATCGTACATTTTTTGAGGTGAAATAGAAAAACAGGGGGTTATTGTAAAAAAAGGGATGAATCCAAGATTCATCCCTTTCTATTTTTAATCCAATTTCAATACAGCGAGGAATGCTTTCTGCGGGACCTCGACCGTACCGATTTGCTTCATTCGTTTCTTTCCTTCTTTCTGTTTTTCCAGCAACTTTCGCTTACGGGAAATATCACCTCCATAACATTTGGCCGTCACATCTTTCCGGACCGCCTTGATGGTTTCGCGGGCGATAATCTTAGCACCGATAGCGGCCTGGATAGCAATATCGAACTGCTGTCGTGGAATCAGTTCTTTCAGTTTTTCACACATACGGCGGCCGAACGTAACGCTGTTGTCCACATGGGTTAACGTGGAAAGTGCATCCACCGGTTCGCCGTTCAGCAGGATATCAAGCTTGACCAGCTTACTGGGACGGAAGTCATGGATATGATAATCAAACGATGCATATCCTTTGGAAATACTCTTCAGCTTATCATAAAAATCGATTACAATCTCACCCAACGGCATATCGTAATGGATCTCCACACGGTCACCGGAAATATATTCCTGCTTGAGCAATATACCGCGTTTACCCAGACAAAGTGTCATGATAGGACCGATAAAAGTGGTATTGGTAATGACAGACGCGCGGATATACGGTTCGTCGATATGATCGATCAGCGTAGGATCGGGCAAACCGCTCGGATTATGCACTTCCGTACAAACGCCCTTCTTATCGTAAACCTTATAAGACACATTCGGTACAGTCGTGATCACATCCATATTGAACTCACGATCCAGACGCTCCTGTACAATCTCCATATGCAACAATCCTAAGAAACCGCAACGGAAACCAAAGCCCAATGCTGCTGAACTTTCCGGCTGGAAAGTCAACGAGGCATCGTTCAACTGGAGCTTCTCCAAAGAAGCGCGCAAGTTCTCGAAATCTTCACTATCGATCGGATAGACTCCGGCAAACACCATCGGCTTCACTTCCTCAAATCCGGAAATCGCTTCTTTGGCAGGACGGGCGACATGGGTAATCGTATCTCCCACACGCACTTCACGGGAAGTCTTGATACCGGATATGATATATCCCACATCCCCTGTGCGAATCTCATCGCGGGGAGACATTGTCAACTTCAATACACCCACCTCATCGGCGTCATACTCTTTACCGGTTGCAATAAACTTGACATGGTCCCCTTTCCGGATCACACCGTTCACAACCTTGAAATAAGCGATAATACCACGGAACGAATTAAAGACAGAGTCGAAAATCAAACACTGCAAAGGCGCTTCCGGATCCCCTTTAGGCGCCGGAACTTTTTCTACGATCGTATTCAATATGTCATAAACACCCTCTCCTGTCTTACCGCTGGCCCGGAGAACATCTTCGCGCGGGCAACCTAAGAGTTCGACAATCTGGTCTTCCACCTCATCCGGCATAGCGCTCGGCAGGTCTATCTTATTCATTACCGGAATGATCTCCAGATCATTTTCAATTGCCATATACAAATTGGAAATGGTCTGTGCCTGAATGCCCTGAGCAGCATCGACAATCAGCAAAGCGCCTTCGCAGGCTGCAATCGAACGGGAAACTTCATACGAAAAGTCGACATGCCCCGGAGTATCGATCAGATTCAGGATATATTCTTCTCCTTTATAGTTATACTTCATCTGGATGGCATGACTCTTGATCGTAATGCCTCGTTCACGCTCCAGGTCCATATCATCCAGCACCTGAGCTTGCAAGTCTTTGCCTTCTACTGTCTTGGTGTACTCAAGCAAACGGTCGGCCAAAGTACTTTTACCATGGTCAATATGAGCAATAATACAGAAATTGCGGATATTCTTCATCTGCTAAATTTATTTAGGTGCGCAAAGATAGGAAATTTAGCCTAAATTGTTATACTTTTGGCATACCATTTGTTGTTAATAATATATGACACTACAAGAAATAAACAAAGCATATAACCGCATAGTCGGTTCATTGGACAGTAAGGAATTGAAGAATGCTTTCGATTCCCTACAGGCTCTTATTGCGGGAAGCCGGGAATATTCTTTTCAGGATAAGCTCAACGAATTGCAGGATACTTACAAATATATGTTACGTTACCGGATCGAAGGCGCGAAAGACCCGATGCAGGAACAGATATACAACAATCTGCAGGCTTCCACTTACGAATTGGCGGACTCGGTCAGACAAAAAGCGCTCGCCATCGAATCTCCCCTGAGCTATTACAGCCGGCGCAGGAACATCTCCGTGCAGCCTCCGTTTACTTACGAACAGATTCACAACCAGTTGATCCTGGAATATGAGGCCGGAAAGCACCGGGAATGTGATGCATTCAACATCAGTATATTCAGTAAAATATGGGTGTCGGGCTTTCTCAAACAGGAAGAGGCAAACGAGATCCGCGATATGCTTCTGGACGAGGCGTTGCCATTCATTACCGGCTGCCAAATCGTTTCCGCTTTATTTTTAGGATTACAGGAAGTATTTGACAAGGAAAAAGCGCTTTTGCTGTTTGACGCAGCCAGTCATCCGAACGAGGAAATCAAGGTCCGGGCTTTAATATCAATCCTGATAACGTTATATACATACAGGAAACGTACGGCTTTATATCCGCAAATAGCCAACCGCCTGGCTGCCTTAGCCGAGGTTCCGGGCTTTACCAAAGCGCTCCGGACTATCACTTTGCGCTTCATCCTGGCTCGTGAAACGGAAAAGATCACCCGTAAACTCCAGGATGAGATCATTCCGGAAATGATGAAGCTAAGCCCGAAGATCAGTAACAAGATCAACCTGAAGGACCTAACCCCTGAACAGCTTGGAGAAGAAATGAACCCGGAATGGGAAAGCTTTTTCGCTGACAGCAATTTGGGCAAAAAGATGGAAGAATTCGGGGAACTCCAGCAGGAAGGAGCCGATGTGATGCATTCGACCTTTATCCATTTGAAGAATTACCCGTTTTTCCATGAATTAAGTAACTGGTTGCTTCCTTTTACGATCGAACATTCCTCTTTCGATAATCAATTCAACCAGGACAACGAAGCGGAAAAGCAGATGCTGGATTCGATGACCTTAGCGGCATTCATGTGTAACTCGGATAAGTATTCGCTTTATTTCAGCATGATGCAGTTGCCGAAAGAGGCACGGAAGATGATGATGCACCAGTTTGACAGCCAGGCATCGGAAATGATCCAACAGAACAAGGAGGAACTGATCAGCAAGCGGGGCAAACAGGATACGATAATCAGTCAATACATACAGGACCTCTATCGTTTCTTCAAGCTCTATCCGGGACATCTGGATTTTACGGACATCTTTACGCTGCCGCTCGACTTCCATAACCTGGAAATCCTGCGTCCTTACATATCGGATAAAGAAAGTCTTACGACGATTGCCGAATACTATCTGCGCAAGAACTATTTCTGCGACGCGCTGACTATATTCAACCAATTGGCTGAAATCGATCCGAACAGCGACATTCTGTTCCAGAAGATCGGCTATTGCAAGCAAATGGAAGGAGACCTGAACGGGGCATTGGACGCTTATCTGCATGCCGACCTGCTGAATTCGGAAAGCAAATGGGTGATCCGCCGGATCGCCGGCTGCTACCGTTCGCTTAAGCAACCGGAGGAAGCGTTGAAGTATTACCGCCGGTATGAAGCACTGAATCCGGACAATTTGTCGGTTCAAATCAGTATCGGCCACTGCCACCTCGAACTGAAAGACTATAATGAAGCATTAAAATGTTTCTTCAAGGTTGACTATTTAGACAGCAAAAGCCATAAAGCCTGGAGACCGATCGCATGGTGCTCCTTCCTTACGGGCAAATACGACCAGGCACGAAACTACTACAAAAAGATATTGGACAACCAGCCGAATGCACAAGACTTTCTGAATGCCGGACATACAGAATGGGCATTGCAGAATATTAAAGGTGCACTTGCCCATTACCAGCAAGCCGTACAGATAGAGAACATCAACTTCAGCAAGTTCCAGGAACAATTCGGCCAGGACATTCCCGATCTGTTGATTGCCGGCATCGAAGAGACAGAAGTGGCCCTGATGCTGGACCAGTTAAGATACAAGATAGAGGGTGCTTTATAATCACCCTCTGCTTCCTAAACTACTCGTATCCGGATTCAGTTCCTTTACTGCATCCTTTACTTCTTTATCACTTATCGGATCAGTAACAGCGATTTGTTGTACGGGATATTGTTCTTTTTCCCGGTCTAATGCTTTCGATTCGGCATTTTCCGTAATCTTGGTAAGATCTTCGTTCATTTTCATTCATTTTTTATGTTTCTATAGCTATTCAACAACAGAAATGGCCCGGAAGTTCCGAGCCATTCAATCAACCAAAACAAAAAAACCTAAAAACCTAAACATCAACCATCTTTTTCTTCTTGTTATACTACGAGTTAAGGCATCCAATTAACCAAACAATCTTTTTACCTAAAAACTTAATCTACCAAATTATATATTTTCCCAATTAATTACTTTTCATAAGCCGGCCATGCTCCTTCTTTCGTGCAAACATAAGCGGCAGTCTTGACTGCAAACTCATGTGCTTCTTTCAATGAAGCCCCTTTCAGCAGCGAGATGATCAGCGCTCCCGAAAAAGCATCACCTGCTCCGACCGTATCGGCCACCTGAACTTCCGGCGTTTGCAAAGTAGATTCTTCCTTTACGGTATAGATCGTACTATACGAAGCTCCGGCTGTCAACACCAACATACGGAGGTTGTAACGCTCGATGAACCACTTCGCCACTTCCTTGTCTGTACCTTCCAAACGAAACATATCCCTAAGGACAGCCAGCTCTGCATCATTAATCTTAAACACATTCGCCAGATAGAGCGATTCTTCTATCAACTCCTTCGTATAATAATGCTGGCGCAAATTAATATCGAAACAGCGGTAAGCCTCATCCGGTGCAAAAGAAAGGATCGCCTGTATCGTCTCTCTCGACTGTGCCGAGCGTTGTCCTAATGTACCGAAGCAAATGGCGTCTGCCCGTTCAGCCAAGTCGATCGCATTCGATGTCGGTGAAAGGTGATCCCAGGCTACACGTTCATTAATCACATAGTCGGGAATCCCGTTCTGCAAAGTAACCTGTACGGTTCCGGTCGGATAAGGGACCTTCTCGATCAGATACTGAATAGAATTATTATCCAGTTCTTTCAAGATTTCATGCCCCAATTCATCGTCACCCACTGCACTGATAGCATATCCTTCCGCACCTAAACGTGAAGCATGGTAAACGAAATTAATAGGAGCACCGCCTGCTTTCTTCCCCGTAGGAAGCATATCCCAAAGGAGCTCTCCTATACCTACTACGACCGGTTTCTTGTTGTTGCTTTGCATCTGTTTCATTATAGATTAATTGACAAGGATAATCTCGTTGTTCACGATGCAAATGTAGGGACAGATTACGGATACAACGATAACAGATGCTACAAGATTGATAACGCTCGTTACATAAAGCTTTTGTTTTCAAGTATCTTATACGGATGTTACATGAATGTAACGAGCGTTATCGAATGAGGAAGTATCATTCCTTTTCCAGGTATTCCGTCGGTGTAATATTATACACCGCCTTAAAACATTTCGAGAAATAGGCGGGCGAACCGAAGCCGGTCGCATAGGCTACCTCATTCACATTTCCGGCTTTCCGGCGAAGCATGGCAGCCGCTTTCTTCAATCTGTAGTTACGGAGAAAATCGGTTGGCGTCACTCCGGCAAGCTCTTTCACTTTCCGGTAGAGATGGACGCGCGACAGCCCTAACTTCTCGCTGCCCTTCTCTATGCTGAAATCCGGATCGGCATATGATTCCTCGATCAGTTTCAGGAAACGGCTCATAAAGAGGTCGTCCATGCTTTCCGCCTTTTCCCCTTTCACGGATACAGCCGGCGAAGAGGCATCATGTGCATATACCTCACGTAAGCGGGCACGCTCTTCGAGCAGTTTGATAATACGCAGTTTGACGACTTCTATATTAAACGGCTTCCGGATATAATCGTCCGCACCTCCCGCAATACCGTACATCTGCTGTTTGTCGTCGGAAAGGGCAGTCAACAAAATAACCGGGATATGGCTCAGGACAATATCCGACTTGATCCTGCGGCAAAGATCGAAGCCGTTCATCTCCGGCATCATCACATCGCTGACGACCAGCGATACTTCTTCATTCATCAGGATTCCCAATGCTTTCACACCGTTATCGGCTACCAACACATGGAAGTTCTGTTTCAGCTCTGCCACCAGATAGCTTTGAATGTCGGGATCGTCTTCCACGATCAGAAGCGTGTAATCGTAGATGCGCCGCAACGTTTCCTGCACTTCGTCCGTATTCAGATTAGCAACACCACTGGAAAGCTCTGTCACGGAAGGATCGAACGTACAGTACTCATCATCGAAATGGGATTTTCCCTTCGGCAGGCTGACTGTAAAGACCGTACTCACAAGCGGCGTACTCGCAACACGGATCGTCCCTTTATGCATGTGGACAAACTCACGCGTCAGATGCAGGCCGATCCCCGTCCCGGTCACATAATTCTGGTCGCCCGTAAAGAAACGGTCGAATACGGAAGCCAGGTTTTCGGGCGGAATCCCTTTCCCGTTATCCTCGACGGAAAGCTCCACCCGGTCGCCTTTATCGGCAAGGCGGATCGTGATTGCCCCGCCATCCAGCGTAAACTTGAAAGCATTGGACAGCAGGTTTGCGAGAATCTTTTCCATCTTGTCCCGATCCACCCAAAGCATGACAGAAGGGCAGTCGTATTCGAAGGTAAACCGCACCTGCTTGCCGGCCGCCATCGTATCGAAGCAAGACTTCACCTCGGCAACAAAAGCGACCATATCGACCTCGCAAACACGCATATTCATCTTGTTGCTTTCCACCTTCCGGAAGTCGAGCAACTGGTCCACCACCCTCTTCAGACGTTCGGCGTTTTTCCGGATAATGCGGAGGTCATCTGCCAGCGGAGAACCTTCGGGCGCCTCTTTCGACAGTTTGCCGAGCGGTCCTAATATCAGCGTCAGCGGCGTTTTAATCTCATGCGTTATATTCGTGAAGAACTGTAGTTTCTGCGTTGTGGACTTTTCGATGTAGCGATTCGCCTCGGCCAGCTCTTCCTTTTGCTGCTCGACCTGCAGGTTCGTACGTTTCAGTTCCCGGTTCTTCCGGCGTACTGACCTGTAAACATGAATGACATAAAGAGCTAACAAAAGCAGCAAGCCCATCAATAAAAGAATGATCCCGACGGAATTCTGCAAGAACGTATATTTGGAGAGCATCTTTTCCAGGTTATCCCGTTGCTGCTCGATCTGGTGCTGGTAGTCCACCACCTGCTCCGATTGTATGAACAACGTCCCGGCATTCTCTTTGTCGATTAAAGCGGAAGATAATATATATTCGCGGGCAACTTCCTGGCCATTCAGGATTTGCATGGCAATACGGATAGCCAGGCTTCCGCCTGTCGGATAAAGGATAGAAGCCGCCAATTCGCCGTGAGCGACAGCTTCCAAGCCGGAACCCCGTCCCGACATGGCGTCTATCCCCATAAAGCGAATCCGTTTCATCAGTTCCGGATCCCTGTCGCCTACAGCCTTACGGGCAGACAAGGCCATCACATCGTTGTGGGCAAACACGACATCCACCTCTTCCAAAGAATCCAACTCTGCAATTTTCTGTTCTACGACTTCCGGCCTCCACTTTCCGTATATCTCCCTCACCTTGATACGAGGGTCCAGAACATCATGAAATCCCCGATGCCGGTCTTTTGCCGGCGAAGAGCCTTTCAAGCCCAATATTTCCAAGACAGTCGGGCACTGATCTCTCACCAGCCGGTTCACGAAGAAACCAGCCAGGCGTCCGATCTCATAATTATTACCACCGATATAAGTCGTATATTCATCCGAATCGATCTTCCGGTCTACCAGAATAGTCGGAATGCCGGCGCGATAGGCCTCTATGGCGGCAGGAGTTATAGGTTCAGATTCGTTCGCTGAAATTATCAGCAGGTCCACTTTCCGTTTGACCAGGCTGCGGATCTGCTCCACCTGCAACAAACTACTGTCCGCAGCATCCTCGACCAACAGGGAAAGGTTCGGATATTCGGAAGCCTGCACCTTCATATCCAGCAACATAGACCTGCGCCACGAACCTTCAAGCGTACACTGCGAGACGCCGATAACGTATTTCTTCTCCTTCGGCTCTGTCCTGCAGGAAAAGCAGAATGCCAGAAGCAAGAGCAACAAAACGTAATAAGTAAGAGCTTGTCTCATTGTTTTTTGTTTACAGGTTTGTGCAAATGTACGTAGAAATGGCATACCAGCCAATAATTATTTCGTACATTAGCAGTCCGACAAATCAATTATTCACATGATACTCATAAACGAAGCTTTACTGAACGAGACGACCGAGCGGGCGAAACAATCGCCCCGCCTGCGTATGAACCATAATTTCCATGAGCGCCTGGACGACCCTGTCAACCGGATGCTTAATGCACTGGAACCGGATACGTACATAAGGCCGCACCGCCACCTCGACCCCGATAAGGACGAGATATTCCTTTTGCTTCGCGGCCGGGTAGCCGTATTCCTTTTCGAGAACGATGGAAATATCAGCGGAATGCAGATACTCGACCCCAAAGAAGGAATATATGGCGCGGAAATAAAGGCCGGAACCTGGCACAGCCTCCTGGTCCTGGAATCCGGTTCTGTTATCTATGAGATCAAGGAAGGTCCTTTCGTCCCGCTCGCTGCGGATCATTTTGCACCCTGGAGCCCGGCTCCGGAAGAGACGGAAGCGGTAAGGGCATATATGGAGATATTGACAAAGGCTATTTCTGGAACACTTTAGTCGATCTTATCATCACGTCTTTCAGGGGGCGGTCGTTCTTATCCGTTTTGACAAGCGACATTTTCTCGACAATATCGAAGCCGTCCACCACTTCGCCGAAGATCGTAACCGAACCGTCCAAGTGCGGAACACCTCCGACTGTCTTGTATATCTCGCGCCGATCGGCAGGGATAGTGTAATAACCCAGCACATCGAGGGTATCTTCCAGCAGGACAAGTGCACGGTTCTCCAACTCCGCCTTCATCGAGTCGGCAGCCAGCACGGGCTCTTGTTTCTTCAATCTGTCCTGAAAAGTATAAAATAGCCAGTTGCGGCGTATCTCGTTGATGCGGGCTTCTTTCTGCGCCAGCTCTTCATCCGTCAGCTTCTTCCCCTGCACGAAGCAGAACTGTGTTCCGGCGGAAGCGCGCTCAATGTTCACATCGTCGGTCTCCTTGGCATCAATCAGGGCGCCGCGTTTGTTGAAATGGTTCGGCAATATCTCGGCCGGAACCGTATAGCCGCCGTCACCGTCGCCATAAAGGACACCCGGCTCATGCGCCTTGCTCTCCGGATCGCCGCCTTGCACGACAAAGTCCTTGATGATACGATGGAACAGCATCCCTTTGTACTCGCCGGACTGGCAAAGTTTGATGAAGTTATCACGGTGAAGGGGCGTATCGTCATACAGCAGGACAGTCACATCGCCCATAGAAGTACTAACCGTCACGTAAACCGGCTTATTCGGGTCCAGCGGCTTTTCCGCACACGATACCAAGGCTAACAAAGCCACACAAAGTAAAAGCAGTTGTGTTTTCATAACATATATCTTTTGATTCATACTTCCTGAAACACCTGCATCTGACAGCGTTTACAGTCAAAGTGCAGCCTGAGACGCGTCTCTTTATAAAGAAGATAATAGGGCTCGCGGTAAGGAGAGCTCTTCTTCTGATAAGTAGGACACCAACCCATGCTGTAGCGCAGGCAGTGTTTGGTGAACATCAACGGGACATCCTTCCGAGGGGCCAGTTCAAAGGCAGCCTCCACCTGTTCCACGCCATGATCCTGGTAGAAAGAGCGGGCTTTCCCGTTGGCGACATTCCCTAAATAGCTCAACTGCCGCTCCGGGAAAGGTACGACCTCCGCCGGCTGCACACGACGGACAAGCTCACGCGGATAACGCACACGGCGGGCTTCCAACAGCTTCTCCACTCCTGCCCGGCGCATATCAGCCAACAGGGAAGAAGGGACAAACCAGTTTTCGGACATACTCACCGTCACTTCAGATGCCTCGAAAGGCGTATTCCCGAGCTTAGAAAGCTGCGTACGGATATTGTCTTGCTGGTCACGGCGTGCCAATTCTTTCTCAAACGGTTGGGTCAGCATGATGCGGGCACCTGTCTCATCCTCCATGCAGAGCGTAAAGCCGAAAGGATTGTCTAAGAACTCGATCCGCACGGACAACCGCCGTTCGGCGGAAGGCTTGGCAAGCTCTTTCTCGAAAACCTGGTCAAAATTGCGGTAAAGCGGGGTCTTAGGCAGCAACGCGGGCATCTCCAACGGGAAAACCCGGTTTGCCTCTACCCTGTTCACACGGAATCCTTCCAATTCGCCGCGCCGGTTGAAGAAGACAAGTCCGTCTCCGTTGTTCAACTGTTTCAGTCCGGCGACAGTGAACGAATTTCCTTTTATCTCCTTGACCGTTCCGACAGGTTCACCCAATGACTTAGGCGTATCGAAAGCGGTGATATCGGCTGTTCGCCCCTCTAAAAGGAAAGGAGTGAAACCGCGATTAAAGCTCTTTTCGGCTACCGGCTCGAAAGTATAGGTGCTCCGCCCGGCGGAAGCCCGGCTATATTCCGGACGGTGTGCCAGGACAGCGTCTAATTTCTTGCGGTAATAAGCCGTAATATTCTTGACGTAGGCGACATCTTTCAGCCGCCCTTCTATCTTCAGCGAAGAGACGCCGGCATCCAGCAGGGCTTCCAACTGGTCGGCGCGATTCATATCTTTCAGTGAAAGAAGGTGTTTATTGCTGACAATCTCTGTCCCGGCGGCATCCACCATTGTATAAGGAAGGCGGCAGTACTGGGCACATTCTCCCCGATTGGCACTTCGCCCGCTCAGGGCGGCACTCAAATAACATTGTCCGCTATAGCTGACACACAGGGCGCCATGCACGAATACCTCTAACGGGACAGTCACCGCTTCCGAAATCCGGCATATCTCGTTCAGCGAGAGTTCGCGTGCCAGCACCACTTGCGTGAAGCCGGCCGACTCGAGAAACTTCACCTTCTCCGGCGTGCGGTTATCGGTCTGCGTACTGGCATGAAGCGGGATAGGCGGCAGATTCAGTCCGGTAATCCCCATATCCTGAACGATCAGGGCATCGGTTCCGGCACGCCAGAGATCCCAGATCATCTGTTCGGCCTCCTGCAACTCTTCCTCTTTCAGGATCGTGTTAAGCGTAACGTAAATACGGGCACCATAGAGATGTGCGTACTCGCAAAGCTCGCGTATATCCTCGAGCGAGTTGCCGGCAGCCGCCCGGGCGCCGAACTTCGGGGCACCGATATAGACGGCGTCGGCTCCATGATTGATTGCCTCGATACCGCATTGCAGATCCTTGGCGGGAGAAAGGAGTTCTATTCTTCGGGGAGATTGTTTCATAAATCTTTTAATCGTTCGATATCCTCAATCCGGAACGGGGTTTCCTGGTAGACGTAATAGTTCAGCCAGTTGGTGAACAGCAGATTGGCATGCCCGCGCCAACGCACCACCGGGCCGAGGGCCGGATTATTGTTACGGTAATAGTTACGGGGAACGGAGATCGGCAATCCCTTGTTCACATCACGCATATACTCGTCGTTCAACGTATAAGGCGAATACTCGGAGTGCCCGGTAATGAAGAACTCGCGTCCTCCGCGCGCCATCGCCATATAGACGCCCGATTCTTCACTCTCGGAAAGCAGCGTCAGTTCAGGCACTTTGCGGATGTCTTCGCGGCGTATCTCCGTATGCCGGCTGTGCGGTACAAAGAACTCATCGTCGAAACCCCGGAAGATCGGCACATACGGTTCACGCAGGGTATGACGGAACACGCCGAACATCTTAGCCGGCAAGTCGTACTTAGGCACGCCATAGAAATGGTACAACCCCGCCTGCGCTGCCCAACAGATATATAAAGTAGAAGTCACATGCGTACGCGCCCAGTCGAATATCTCGGTCACCTCGTCCCAATAGCTCACTTCCTCGAAAGGCATCTGTTCCACCGGCGCTCCCGTAATGATCATGCCATCGTAGAAATCGTTCTTCATCTCGTCGAAGTCCTTGTAAAACTCCTGCATATGCTCGATCGGCGTATTCTTGGGCGTATGCCCTTTTATCTTCATAAAGTCGAGTTCCACCTGCAACGGTGTATTACTCAACAGGCGGACAAGGTCCGTTTCCGTCGTAATCTTCAACGGCATCAGGTTCAGCACGACAACCCTCAGCGGGCGGATGTCCTGTTCGGATGCACGCAAAGAGTCCATCACAAAGATGTGCTCCTTCTTCAACAGCTCAACGGCTGGTAAATTCTTCTGTAGGTTTAAAGGCATATCCGATTCTTGTTTGTTAGTTGAGGACAAAGATACGAATAATATTTAAAAAGGGCAGACCTATACAGGCCCGCCCTTTTATCACCTTAAATAGATAGTTCGTTAGTTATTATATCCGCCTCCTAACGCCTTATACAAATACACCGCCGACAGCAGTTCATCGAGCATGGCCCGGTTAAGGCTAATCTGGGCGTCGAGTTGCCCACGCTGGGCGTCGAGAACGTCCATGTAGCTGGTGACACCGTTGATATATTGCAGTTGCGCCAACTCTACATAAGTATTGGCGGAGGTAAGGAGTCTCTCGTAAGACTGGCGCACCTCTTTGGCGGTCCGGATCGTGACGATTGCGTTGTTGACTTCCTTAAAGGCGCCGAGGACGCTCTTCTGGTAGGCATACACTTCCTGTTCGTAACGGGCGCGGGCGGCTTTCAACTTCGCTTTGTTCTTTCCCATTGCAAAAAGAGGCTGCAAAAGGTCGCCGGCAAGAAACCAGGCAGGGCTCTTGATGAAGTTCCCCAGTTCCTCGCTCTCGAAACCCAAGTTTCCGGTAAGACTGATCTTCGGAAAAAGATCGGTCTGGGCAACGCCGACCTTTGCGTTTGCTTCGCGCAAGCGTTGTTCGGCCCCCCGCATATCCGGACGGCGTTCCAACAGGGCGGAAGGCAATCCGACGGGCAGGGTTCCCGGCAAGTGTTGTTCCCGCAACGGCAATCCGCGGGGGATATCCCCTGCATACTGTCCGAGCAGGAAGGAAAGGTCGCTCTCCTTGATCTTGATCTTGCCTTCAAGGGAAGGAACCAACGTTTCGGTACGCGCCAACTCCACCTGTGCCTGGCTATAAGAGGTCTCGGAGGTCAAACCGCCCTCAAAACGCAGTTTCGCCAAACGAAGACCTTCGCGGCGAGCGGCAAGGGTATGGCGGACGATGTCCAACTCCTGGTCGAGCGCGCAGAGTTGATAGTAAGCGGCAGCCACCTCGGCAACCAAAGTCATCTGCAGGGCACGACGCGCCTCGACAGACTGCATATAGGCGGCGATCCCTGCCTCATTCGCCCAACGGAGGTTTCCCCAGAGATCCAGTTCCCACGACAGTGTCAATTTGGCACCGAACTCGGGATCGGGCTTCGGATTGTCTCCACCGTAATTCAGGCGTTCCTTTTGTCCGTATATGCGGGCACCGATCTCAGGAAACTGGTCGGCGAAGGTGATGCGTTTGGCGGCAATCATCTCTTTGATCTTAGCGGCTGCAATCTTCATATCTTTATTGTTTTCAAGAGCAACGGTGATAAGATGCTGCAAAGTGCTGTCGGCATAGAGGCTCTGCCAGGGAATATCGTCGATGGAGGCAGTGTCAGCTCCTGCCACAATCTCAGCAGGTAAGTCCAGCTCCGGACGAACGTACTTCTTCCCGATCTTGCAGGACGAGAAGGCCAGCAAGAAGACAACGAACAAAACCGGAAGGGTCTTGGTTCGACGAAGGATACGTTCCATTCTCACCTTACCTTTCATCTTATAAACAAGAACGAAAAAGAAGGGAACCAAAACAATCCCGATTGTAATGGCAACAAGCATTCCGAAGAATACACCTGTTCCAATGCTATGACGGGAAGCGGAACCGGGACCACTCGCAAGCACCATCGGAAGCATACCGAGGACAAAGGCAAGCGAAGTCATCAGGATCGGACGGAAACGCATCCGGGCTGCATGCAGGGCCGCTTTGACGACATCCACACCGCTATCGACCTGTACCTTGGCAAACTCGACGATCAGGATTGCATTCTTTGCTGCCAGACCGATCAGCGTCACTAAGCCGATCTGGAAATACACATCATTGTGGAGCCCCGTCACCCATATTCCCAAGTAAGCACCCAAGGTCGCTACCGGCAAAGAGAGCAAGACGGCAACCGGCACAATCCAACTTTCATACAGCGCGGCAAGAAAGAGGAAGACGAAAAGGAAAACCAATGCCAATACGAATCCCGTCTGACCTCCGGCTTTCTTCTCCTGATAAGAGAGTCCACTCCATTCCAGGCCGATGTTCTCTGGCAGGTGATCACGGGCAATCTGTTGCATGGCGGCCATCGCTTCACCGGAGCTGTATCCGGGAGCGGCTACAGCACTGATGGCGGCAGTGGTGAACATATTGAAACGCTTGATCGTACCCGGTCCTGTTGTGTAGCTGGTCGTTCCGAGAGCGGTCAGCGGCACCATCGAACCGTTCTGCGCACGGACAAAAAAGAGGCCCAGATTCTCACGCGTAGCCCGGTAAGGGGCTTCGGCCTGGATATAGACCTTGTATATACGGTTGAACATATTGAAGTCGTTCACATAGACGGAACCTAAATAGGCCTTCATGGTCGAGAAGATATCCGTCAGGGGGATGCCGAGGAACTTGGCACGATCGCGGTCTACATTGAAGTAGAGTTGCGGGATCTCCGACTGTAAAGCGGAGGAGACACCGGTCAGTTCGGGCGCTTTCGAGGCATAGAGCATAAATGTGTCTGTCGCCGCCACGAGGTTCTCCCAACTGGCATCACCGCGTGCTTCGAGCTGCATTTCGAGACCGCCGCTCTCGCCCAACCCCGGGATAACGGGAGGACGGTTCAAATAGGCAAGTATCTCGGGATAATAAAGAAACTCCTTGCGGCATTGCTTCATGACGTCTTCTACTCCCATGCCGGAGGATTTACGCTCTTCCCAAGGTTTCAGAATAACCGTCAGAGTAGAACGGCTTTGTGACGTACCGACACGGGTACTGCTTCCGGTCACATTCTGCACATAGGCTACGGCAGGCAGGTTTTCGAGGAAAGCGATAGCGCGGTCCGTCACTTTACGGGTACGTTCCAACGTAGCACCTTCGGGCATGACCAGTTCGACGGTGAAGAAGCCCTGGTCTTCTTCCGGAATAAAGCTGGTCGGGATCACCCTGTTCAGGACAAATATAAAGACAATCACCATGCCGAAGCCGGCGAGGATACGCTTTGGATTGGTAATAGCCTTTTCCAGTAAATGGCCGTACTTATTGTTTCCCTTACCCAAGCAAATGTTGATCTTACGAAAGACAATATTCTTTTTCTTCTTGCTCGGCCGCAAGATAATAGCACACATAGCCGGGCTTAACGTCAATGCCACGACTGTCGACAGCAAAACAGAGACCACGATAGTGACTGAAAACTGACGGTACAAAGCTCCGGTGATCCCACTAAGGAAGCTAACGGGAACAAAGACAGCTGCCAACACCATAGAAGTTGCGATCAAGGCACCCGACAGTTCGCGCATGGCCTTATGTGTCGCCTCCCGTGCGGTCAGGTGTTCTTCATTCATCAGGCGTTCCACATTCTCGACGACAACGATCGCATCGTCAACCACTATACCGATTGCCAGGATCAAACCTAACAGTGTCAGCATATTGAGCGAGAAGCCCATTATCAGCATGAAACCGAATGTCCCGATCAGAGAGATCGGGACGGCTATCGTAGGAATCAATGCGGCGCGCCAGTTCTGCAGGGACAGGAAGACAACCAGGACAACAAGAAACAACGCTTCGAACAAAGTCTTATAGACCTCATGTATAGATTGGGAAATATATTCGGTTGCATCGAAGGGAAACTTGTACTCCAGCCCTTCCGGGAAATTCTGGCTGATTTCCTTCATGGCGTCCTTGATATTCTTTGCCACATCCAGGGCATTCGCTCCCGGCAGCATATAAATACCGAGGATAGCCGCATTCTTTCCATTCAGTCCGCTCTCAGTCGAATAGGAAGAAGCCTCCAACGACACACGTGCCACATCACGGATGCGGACGATCGAACCGTCGGGATTGGCACGCACAACAATATCCTCAAACTCCTTGACCGTAGAGAGACGCCCCCGGGCTGTAACCGGCAATGTTATATCGACATCCAAGACGGGCTGTTTACCAAGCTCGCCAGCTGCGGATTCACTGTTTTGTTCTTTCAAAGCATTCTGCAGATCCTTCACTGTCAGGCCCATATTGGCGAGCCTGTCCGGATACACCCAAATCTGCATGCCATAGTAGCGGCTACCGATATTCGAGACGCGACCTACACCGGGAATACGGCGAAGGACATCCAATACGTTGATAGTAGCAAAATTACTCAAGTATATTTCATCGAAACGGGGATCGTCAGATAGCAAGCTAAGTGTCATTAACTGGCTGGCGGATTGTTTCTCTACCGTAATACCGTTCTGAACAACGTCGACCGGCAAACGGGATTCGGCCAGCTTCACACGGTTCTGGATTTCCACTGCCGAAAGGTCAGGGTTGGCATTCACATCAAAGGTTACAGTAATAGTCAAACCTCCGGAATTGGAGCTGCTACTCTGCATATAAATCATTCCCGGCGTACCGTTCAACTCTTGTTCGATAGGAGTGGCAACTGCTTGCGAGACGGTCATGGCACTTGCTCCCGGATAAGTCGCACTAATCTTCACTACCGGCGGTGTGATCTGCGGATACTGATCCACCGGCAACATCACCAATCCGATTATCCCGACAATAACGATCACCAATGAAAGTACTGTCGAGAAAACGGGGCGGTCTATAAAGAATCCCGGTTTCATTCTCCTTCCTCCTCTGCTCTTAATGCTTCAATAGCTTTATCGTCACCGGCCTGTATCGGTTGTACCAACATTCCGGGGACTAACTTATGATAGCCTTCGATTACGACTTTCTCATTCTCTCCCAAACCACGTTCTATAACAATATTATTACCGATTTCCGGCCCTGTCTGTACAAAGCGTTTCTCAGCAACGTTATCCCGGCGGACCACATAGATAAAAGCTCCTCCCTTTTCGATAGAAATCGCTTTACGGGGTACAACAATAGCACGTTCGCGTACATCCAACAATAATTTGACCTTGGTAAACTGACCGGGAAGGAGCTTCCGGTTCGGATTAGGAAGTTCGGCACGAACACCGAAGGTTCCGGTTTGCGGATCGACGATCGGATCGGCAAAATCGACAATACCTTTCACCGGATATTCGGAATCATCCGCTAAGGTAACAGTTACGGTCGGCTGCCAGGAACGGGTAGAATCCTGCTCACCGAACTTGACGTTACGACGTTCGGCACGCAGATAGTCTAAAGCTGTCATCTTGAAGTCGACCAACACTGTATCACTTTTCACAACAGCCGCCAACTTAGAGTTAACACCGGGTCCAACCAAAGCACCCACATCGACAAAACGCTCACTTATATATCCGGCCAACGGAGATGTGACCGTCGTATAACTCAATTCAAGTTGCGCCTGGTCCAGATCCGCCTTGCTCATTGCGATATTGGCTTCTGCATCTCCTAAAGAAGCCAATGCGTTATCCAGATCCAACTGGCTGGCAGCATGCTGTTCATACAAGGGTTGTAAACGCTCCACATCACGTTTAGCTTTCGCCGCCTGCGCTTCGTTTTTCTTTAGCTGAGCTTTGGCCTTTTCCACCTTAGCTTTATAAAGAGCCGAATTAATAATAAAAAGAGGCTCATTCTGTGTCACTTCTTTCCCCTCCACAAACAACATCTTTTCCAGATAACCTTCTACACGGGCATGTACCTCCACAAAACGAGCAGCACGGATGCGCCCCACGTATTCACCAAAAATCTGTACATCTTCCTTCGCCGGTTTATCCACTATGACAAGTGGTTTAAAAGGCTCATCCTTATGCCGACATCCCGTTGTTAATACCATTAAGGCCAGTAAAGACACAGCCCCTTTAACCAATCTTTCTCCTACCATCTTCTAATATCTATAATTCACTATTCAACTTACTATACGTCTATCTCTAAAATAAGAATGAAATAATCGTACCATTGTTGCGATTAAGGCGTTAAAAAACATTACATAGCTAATTATTAACACAATAACATTACAATAAAAGAGTCCGTTACCAGCACAACAAAACTCAATTGTAGAATTATTCTACAATATCCACAAAAGAAGATTCAAAATCATACTTGCTAACTTCTATAAACAGAAAAAGGAACCAATCTTTCGACTGATTCCTTCATTCTTTTCAGCATATGCTTACTTTTAAAACGGCGGCTATCTACTCTCCCACTTTTACGCAGTACCATCGACGTGGTTGGGCTTAACTTCTCTGTTCGGAATGGGAAGAGGTGGATCCCCAACGCTATAACCACCTTAATACCTTATATTAAGATTTTTGACTGGACAACTCCATTTTGGAGTCTCGTAACTTTTATTTCTGAGCTTATTGATGACTCTCATCATCAATCCTTCAGACGTATCAATCCTTTCCTTTGCGATAAGAAAGTCTCGGGCTA
>NZ_QREV01000018.1 GCF_003363715.1 Parabacteroides acidifaciens | reverse complement strand
AATGGCAAAGAGGACGGTCGTAATTGTTGAAAACGCTCAAAAAAGAGGAAAAAGTCCCTTTTTGACGGTCGAAAAGTGGGTTAACGTTTATTTGCTTTTAGCTCTCTTTTGAGGCTTGAAAATGCGTTTTATACAATAAGCCCCCCGGAATAGTTGAAAGTTATGAGTTGAAAGTTGAAAATTTAGGGGGAGCGTATTTATATAGAAAAGCGGAAT
Organism: Parabacteroides acidifaciens; assembly: GCF_003363715.1. GTDB lineage: Bacteria > Bacteroidota > Bacteroidia > Bacteroidales > Tannerellaceae > Parabacteroides > Parabacteroides acidifaciens. Next base: position 77,197 of record NZ_QREV01000018.1, on the reverse strand, counting down.
TATTCGTTTCGATCTTTTATTGTGTTTGCATCTATTTTGTGGTTAAGATAGTAAGGAATAAGCGAAGTTTCCCCTGTAAAAAATGCAAACGTGTGGGCGTAACTTCTGAAATTTCTAAATAATCTTGTACCTTTGCAACCTAATTCAAAAATCAAAAACACTATTTACAATGGGTGGTTTTTTCGGAACTATTTCTAAGTCGGCTTGCGCTGTTGATTTATTCTATGGCACCGACTACAATTCTCATCTGGGGACTCGCCGAGGCGGTCTGGCTACATACGATAAAGAAGCCGGCTTTACCCGTTCCATTCACAATCTGGAAAGTTCTTATTTTCGTACCAAGTTTGAACCTGCTCTTCCCAAGTTTGTAGGAAATGCAGGAATCGGTATTATCAGTGATACGGATGCGCAGCCGATTGTGATCAATTCACATCTTGGAAAGTTCGCGATCGTGACGGTAGCGAAGATCAACAACATCGATGAACTGGAACAGGATTTGCTGAAGGCGAACATGCACTTTTCCGAGTTGAGTTCGGGCAAAACAAACCAGACCGAACTGGTTGCCCTGCTGATTACACAGGGAAAAGATTTTGTCGAAGGAATCGAGAATGTCTATAACCGGATCAAAGGTTCCTGCTCCATGTTGCTGCTGACGGAAGACGGAATCATTGTTGCCCGGGACAAATGGGGACGTACTCCTATTATTATAGGTAAGAAAGAAGGCGCTTTTGCCGCCACCAGCGAATCGAGCAGTTTGCCCAATCTGGATTATGAAATCGAGCGGTTCGTCGGTCCGGGCGAAATCCTTCGTTTGCGTGCCGATAGCATCGAGCAGATGCGTAAGCCTAACGAACAGATGCAGGTTTGCTCGTTCCTTTGGGTTTATTATGGTTTCCCGGTTTCCTGCTATGAAGGCAAGAATGTCGAGGAGGTCCGTTTCCAAAGCGGTTATAAGATGGGGAAGAAAGATGAATACGATGTGGATTGCGTTTGCGGTATTCCGGATTCAGGCGTCGGTATGGCGTTGGGATATGCCGAAGGAAAAGGCGCTCCTTACCACCGTGCGATCACAAAATATACACCGACCTGGCCGCGCAGTTTTACTCCGGCCAATCAGGAGATGCGTTCACTGGTTGCCAAGATGAAACTGATCCCGAACCGTGCCATGCTGGAAGGCAAGCGGATTTTGTTTTGCGACGACTCTATTGTTCGTGGCACGCAGCTTCGCGATAACGTGAAGATCCTTTATGATTACGGGGCAAAGGAAGTACACATGCGTATCGCTTGTCCGCCGCTGATCTACGGTTGTCCGTTCATCGGGTTCACTTCTTCGAAGAGCGACCTCGAACTGATTTCCCGCCGTATCATCCAGGAACTGGAAGGTGATGAAAATAAGAATCTGGACAAATATGCGACAACCGGTTCACCCGAATACCAGAGGATGGTGGATATCATTGCCGAGCGTTTCGGTTTGAGTTCATTAAAGTTCAACACGCTGGAAACATTGGTGGAAGCAATCGGATTGCCGAAATGTAAAGTTTGTACACACTGTTTTGACGGAAGTAGTTGCTTCTAAATTTTGTTGTTCGTGACACTTTGATTACTTTTAGGGCTTGTAACATTAATAATAAGCTTATGACTGTAACAGATAGATTTTTGAAGTATGTGACGTTCGACACGCAGTCGAGCGAAACGACGGGGACGACACCCAGTACGCCGGGACAGCTCGTGTTTGCAGAAGCACTGGTTAAGGAACTGAAAGAGATCGGGTTGGAGGATATAACCCTCGATGACAAGAGTTACCTGATGGCAACTTTGCCTGCCAATACGGCGAAGGCGATTCCGACGATCGGTTTCATTGCCCATCTGGATACAAGTCCCGATATGTCGGGAAAAGACGTGCAACCCCGTATCGTGACTTATAAGGGTGGCGATATCGTGTTGTGTGCGGAAGAGAACATCGTGCTTTCTCCGTTGATGTTTCCCGAACTGAATGATTATAAGGAACAGGATATCATTGTGACGAACGGCAAGACGCTGTTGGGGGCTGATGATAAAGGCGGTGTGGCCGCTATTATCTCGGCTATGAAATATCTGAAGGATCATCCGGAGATCGAACACGGCAAGATCCGTATCGGTTTTACGCCGGATGAAGAGATCGGTGCCGGTGCTGACCATTTCGATGTGGAGAAATTCGGTTGCGAATGGGCCTATACGATTGACGGCGGACAGATCGGAGAGCTGGAATATGAGAACTTCAACGCTGCCGGTGCGAAAGTCCTTTTCAAAGGGTTGAACGTGCATCCGGGTTATGCAAAAGACAAGATGCTCAACGCTTCCCTGCTGGCTGTGGAATTTGCTTCCTGGCTACCGGCCGCACAGCGTCCGGAACATACGGACGGCTATGACGGTTTCTTCCATCTGACAGCTATGGGCGGGACGGTTGAAGAGGCTTCCCTCTCTTACATTATCCGCGATCATGTGCGGACAGCCTTCGAACAGAAGAAAGAATTGCTGCAAGAGCTGGTGAAACGGATGAACGAAATGCATCCGGGCAGTACGACCTTGGAGTTGCGCGACCAGTATTACAATATGCGTGAAGTCGTTGAGCCGAAGAAATATATCATAGACCTGGCATTCGACGCGATGACGGCTGCCGGGGTGACGCCTCTGGTCAAACCGATTCGCGGCGGAACGGACGGTGCACGCCTTTCCTTTATGGGCCTGCCTTGTCCGAACCTTTTTGCCGGAGGATTGAATTTCCACGGCCGTTATGAATTTCTTCCGGTCAAGTCGCTGGAAAAAAGTATGGAAACAATTATCAAAATAGCTGAGCTGCTGGCTCAAAAATCTTAAATAAATTTATAATAACATGAAAACAACTCCCTTTACCGATGTGCACATTGCACAAGGTGCCAAAATGCATGAGTTTGCCGGTTTCAACATGCCGATTGAATATACCGGTATTATTGATGAACACATGACCGTTGTGAACGGCGTAGGTGTGTTCGATGTTTCACATATGGGCGAGTTCTGGGTAAAAGGCCCGAACGCATTGGCTTTCATCCAGAGTATCACGTCGAACGACGCTTCTGTCCTGCCGATTGGCAAGGCTCAATATACTTGTTTCCCGAATGATAAAGGCGGTATCGTGGACGACCTGTTAGTGTATCACTATGAGCCGGAGAAATATCTGTTGGTAGTCAATGCCGGTAATATCGCGAAAGACTGGGATTGGTGTGTAAGCCATAATACGGTTGGAGCCGAATTGGAAAATTCTTCTGATCGGACGGCGCAGTTGGCTATCCAGGGACCGAAAGCCGTTGAAGTACTGCAACGCCTGACTCCGGTCGATCTGTCTTCCATCCCTTATTATTCATTCGTAACAGGTGAGTTTGCCGGTTGCAAGAATGTGATTATCTCCAATACGGGTTATACCGGAGCCGGTGGTTTCGAACTGTATTTCTATCCGGATGATGCAATGACGATCTGGAATGCAATCTTTGAAGCCGGAAAACCGGAAGGCATCAAACCGATCGGTTTGGGCGCGCGTGATACGTTGCGTCTGGAGATGGGCTTCTGCCTGTATGGCAATGACCTGGACGACACGACTTCTCCGATTGAAGCCGGCCTGGGTTGGATCACTAAGTTTGCAGAAGGAAAGAACTTTACGAACCGTGCCGAGTTGGAACGCCAGAAGAAGGAAGGCGTGACACGCAAACTGTGTGCGTTCGAACTGGTTGACAAAGGTATTCCCCGTCATGAATATGAAATCGTCGACGCAGAAGATAATGTGATCGGTGTGGTAACATCCGGCACGATGTCTCCCGCATTGAAGAAAGGTATCGGTATGGGCTATGTGAAACCCGAATATGCAAAAGCCGGAACGGAAATCTTCATCAAGGTCCGCAACCGCAACCTGAAAGCACAGGTGGTAAGACCTCCGTTCAGAAAATAAGTATTCAATAGTCCACAATCGGGTGGGCATGACATTGGTTATAGAATGACCATAGATTGATTATCATAATATGGATAATTAATTCTGTGGTCATTTTCTTTTGCTATATCTTTTTTTCTTACCTTTGGACATTTTTAAAAGAGTATCTTTGATTTTCAACAGGTTTTGGAGTATAGGCTAAAATAGTACAAATATGAAACGCTGGTATCATTTAAAGGGCCTTTTTTTATTGGTGGTTTTTCTGATAATAACCACCTTGCCATCCTATGCTTCTCCGGATGGGGGCGAAAACAGTTATGTGCTAATCATAAACTCTTATACGGAATCTAATCCTTGGAGCCGTATTTTTACGGCGCCGGTCTATGAGCAAATGACAACAGATGATGAAAGTTGGACTGCCTATACGGAAAATATGGACCTGATGCTGATAAAGACGGATGCTGATGTCGAGAATTTCTCAACTTATTTATCCCGGAAATATACGGGAACGCCTCCTTCTTTAGTGATTTTACTGGGAAATAGCGCTTATATGTTGTTGCGGGACGAGTTGAAACGCCGTTGGGGTAAAGATATTCCGCTTTTAGTTTGTGCGGAGAAGGATTTTATTGCTCCCTATGAATATTACTTGTCTAAGGAGGCTTGTCCGGAAGAACTGCAAATCAACCTTTCAGAGATGGTCGAAACCTTCCATAACCTGACTATACTGTATGTCCCGGAATATATATCCGAAACGGTCAATCTGATAAAGAATTTGAAACCCGATATGAAACGGCTTATCTTTCTGGCGGATAAGCGTTATATCAGTGCACAGAATAAGCGCTTTATCCAAGATGTAATGGAGAATGATTTCCCGGATATTGAACTGCAACTGATAACAGCCGGAGATACGAGTACGGATGAACTTATCTCTCTATTGAGCCGTGTGGATAAACGGACTTGTGTTTTGTATTATTCATGGATTCTTTTAAATCAGCAGGGGAATCGGGATATCCTCAGTTCCGATACTTACCGGATGCTGAGTTCTTATACGGACGCTCCTATCTTCACCCTGAACGACATGGGAATAGTGGAAAACGGAATGGTCGGGGGATTTTTTTATCCGGAATCCAATATCTCTACTACGCTTACCGGAATTGTCAGTGATATATTGAAGGGGAAAAAGCTGCATGCCGTTATTACTCCCGGTCAGCCGCGTTCGGTGTTGAACTACCAGGTTTTGATGCAAAAGAATATTCCGCTTTCTGATCTGCCTTCCGATGCTATCTTTTATATGAAACCTCCATCATTTTGGCAGCAATATCATAACCATGTTTATGCAGGCAGTGGAGTCCTTTTCGTCTTTATCTTATTCTTGTGCCTGCGGATTAAATCATTGAACAAGCTGCGGATATTCCACACCAGGGAAATTGCGTTTATGAGGAATTACAGGCAGCTGATCAACTGTATGCCTATTTCCTATATGAAGCAGCAGATATTATATGAGGGAGGCAATCCCGTTGATTATTTGATAGTCGATGTCAATCCTGAATTTGAAAAGTTATTCGATAGAAAAACTCATTTCCTGAATAAGAAAGGTTCGGAGCTGTCCCATTCCCGTTTGGTGCAATATATGCAGGCATGTTCGCTTATATTGGCACAAAACAAGCAACTCAGTGTCCAATATTACTATGAGCCGGCCGAGCATTATCTGAATGTCCTGATCATCCCGTCCAGTACGCCGTGTTGTGTCGACCTGTTCATGTCGGATGTAACGGAAGTGGTTAAAGCGCAACAGGTATTACGTTCTCTGAACAAAAAGCTCTCCATGTCGTTGGATGTGGCAAACATTGTTCCCTGGAAATGGGATTTGGTCCAGCAGACCATCCTTTGTGAAATGAACCCTTCCGGGAACACCGGTTTTTCCGGGTTGTTTGATGAAAGTAAACTGATAGCACCGGCCTCTGAATATTTTGCAAAGATTTACGAGGGCGACAGGGGTAAGATAGAAGAGGCTTGCGAGGCTTTGCTACTTGGCCATGTCGATAAGATAAAGGAGGAGTACCGTATTCTTCCGGAGGGGGAAGACGAACTGGTATGGGTAGAAACATATGCGACTGTTGAGAAAAGGGATGAAGACGGAAAACCGACATCACTGATTGGTTCCGTAATCGACATTACAGACCGGAAGAAAGTGGAAGAGGAACTGCTGAACGCCAAGAATAAGGCCGAGGAGTCCAATAGGCTGAAGTCTGCTTTCCTGGCCAATATGAGCCACGAGATCCGTACGCCTTTGAATGCAATTGTCGGTTTCTCCAATATTCTTGCCATGACGGACGATGCGGAGGAGAAAGAAGAATATGTTCATATCATCGAAAACAATAATGTCTTGCTGTTGCAGCTTATCAATGATATCCTGGATTTGTCGAAGATAGAGGCGGGGACATTGGATTTCATCTATTCGGATGTCGATATAAACACCATGCTGCATGAATTGGAAGTATCCATGCAGAGCCGTATAACGAATCATGTCAAGCTGATATTCGAACGGAAGCAGGAGGATTGTTTCGTTTCGATAGCCAAAAGCCGGTTTATGCAAGTTCTTATAAATCTTATAACCAACGCTATCAAGTTTACGGAAGAAGGCAGCATACGCTTTGGCTTCTCGATACAAGACGGGGAGATGCTGCGTGTTTATGTGGCGGATACCGGTTGTGGTATTCCGCCTGAGAAACAGAACAGCGTATTCGAACGTTTTGTCAAACTGAATGCTTTTGCCCAGGGCACCGGCTTGGGGCTTTCTATTTGCCGGATGATCATTGAATATCTTGGCGGTGAAATATGGGTGGAGTCGGAAGTAGGAAAGGGGACGACGTTCGGGTTTACTTTCCCTTATAAACCCGCTACGGTACGGGAATAGCTTATTTGGCGATTTGTAGAAAAAAAGAGTTCTTCGGGTTTAATATTATATATATCTTTGTCCCGAAAATATAAAGAATAGGTATTATGTTGAATTTTCTGAAAAACTGGACGTTGCCTATTGCAATGTTGGCCGGTGTGTTAGGTTATTTTATGTTTGCCAACTTCACTTTTCTGGAGCCGACAAAACCGTTTATGAATTCTTTAGTTGCCTATTTGACCCCTTTCCTGATCTTTGCACAGCTGTTGCTGACTTTCTGCAAGGTGCAGCCGCACGAGTTGTTGCCTTCTCCCTGGCACGGATGGTTGCTGCTGTTCCAGCTTGTTTCTGCCTCTGCAATAGCCGCTTTGCTGATATTCGTCCGGATGGAAGGTTCCTATAAGGAGGTGTTTGAGGGGGCGATGGTTTGCCTGATTTGCCCGACGGCGACGGCAGCTGCTGTTATTACCGGTAAATTGGGAGGGAGTGCATCCAGTTTGACTACTTATACGCTGTTGTCCAATATCCTGGCGGCAATCGTTGTTCCGCTGATGTTCCCTTTGGTGGAGCCTCATGCTAATATTACTTTCCTGACGGCATTCCTGAAAATATTGAGCAAAGTGTTCCCGTTGCTGCTTTTCCCGTTTATCCTGGCGATGCTGTTTCGTTATTATCTTCCGAAGGTACATCATTTCTTGTTGGGCTTCCGTGATATGGCTTTCTATCTTTGGGCTGTTGCCCTTACTATTGTAACAGCCCAGACTGTAAAATCGCTTGCCAATAGCGATGCTGCAGTGGGTGTTGAGGTGTTGATTGCATTGGCCGGATTTATAACCTGCGTCATTCAGTTCTATTTAGGGAAACGGATCGGAACCCGTTATTTCGATCGCATCAGCGCCGGGCAGGCGCTCGGACAGAAGAACACCGTGCTTGCCATCTGGATGTCTTACACCTATCTGGATCCGCTTTCATCGGTCGGTCCCGGCTCATACGTCCTGTGGCAAAATATTTTCAATAGCTACCAACTGTGGAAGAAACGGAAGAAAGAGATGAAATAAGGATATAGATTACAAATATTCCGATTAGAAATCGGAATATTGCAGGCAAAGTTCCGAATGCCATTCGGAACTTTTTGTTATATTTGCCTCAATAAAAGAACATCATCATGAATAAGGAACTGTTAAGGCAAGTCATTTATGAGCAGAAAGCCCAGAATGTAGACTTAGGTATTGAACGATATATCGATCCTACTTTGCTCGAATGTCCGGAAGTGGTCGTCATAACAGGAGTGCGGCGCTGTGGTAAATCTGTCCTGTTACATCAGATACAAAAAAGGCGGGAAGAAAAAGACTACTATCTCAATTTTGATGATGAACGGCTTATTAGTTTTACTGTAGAAGACTTCCAAATGCTGAATGAGGTCTTTATGGAAGATTTTGGTTTGCAGAAGACTTATTATTTGGATGAAATACAAAATATACAAGGGTGGGAACGCTTTATTAGCAGGCTTTATGGGCAAGGATGTAAAGTGTTTGTTACGGGTAGTAACGCGAACCTTCTAAGTCGGGAACTGGCTACTTTTTTGACCGGACGTCATGTGACTGTGGAACTTTATCCTTTTTCTTTTCTTGAATTTCTGAAATTGGAACAGTTTGAATTCAAGCATGAATACTTTTATACGACAGAAGGCAAAGCCCGATTATCCAGTCAGATGCGTAAATATTTGAAGATAGGCGGCTTTCCCCAATATATACGTTGGGGAAGTACTAATTATTTGTCTTCGTTATATAATGATATTTTATATAAAGATGTGGTAGTACGCAACCGGATTAATAATGAGAAGCAACTTAAAGAAATGATGTATTATTTAGCCAGCAATGCTACTCATCGGTACACTTATAATTCTGTTGCAAAAGTTGTTGGAATAAAGACTTCAGATACAATTAAATCTTATCTCGGATTTATTGAGGATACTTATTTGGTTTATCAACTTGGTAAATTTGATTATTCTGTAGGTGCTCAGATGAAAAGCCCTAAGAAGATTTACTTTATAGACAATGCAATTATCAATAAAATAGGTTTCAACGCCACAGATAATTTAGGAAGCCTTTTGGAAAATATTGTATGCGTGGAGCTTTTGCGGCAAGGAAAAGAAATTTATTATCATGCAGATACACAAGAATGTGATTTTATAGTTCGTGAAGGAAATCAAATAGTCCAATCTTTCCAGGTTACTGTTTCTCTGAATGACCCGCGTACGCGGGAACGTGAAATGAAAGGTGCCCTTTCTGCTATGGATGCTTATAAGCTGAAAGAAGGATATATAATAACCTTGGAGGAATACGAAGAAGTAACAATCGATGATGGGCGTTGTATCCATGTATTACCTGTATGGAAATGGCTGTTAGAGAAGCACTAACTCATAGTCCACGACATCCAGCCAACGGTCGAATTTCAGTCCTACTTTTTCGAAGCGGGAGACTTGTTTGAATCCAAGTTTTTCATGTAATATGTTGCTGGCTTCATTCCCTTCCGTGATGCAGGCGATCAGGGCGTGAAATCCTTTTTGGCGGCATTCGTCGATCAGCTTTACCATCAATTGCTTCCCGATGCCTTTTCCTGTACTTTCCGGTGACAGGTAAACGGTTGTTTCCAGCGTATATCTGTAGGCGGCGCGCTCTTTCCAGGGATGGGCGTAGCAGTATCCGACTACTTTGTTATCCACTTCGTAAACAAAATAGGGGAAATGGGCGGAGATTTCAGCTATCCGTGAACGCATCGTTTCTTCCTGTAAGGGTTCCGTGTCGAAGGTTGCTACACTATGCAAGACATATTCATTGTAGATATCCGTAATCGTTTTTGCATCCTGGAGTTTTACCGGTCTGATCATTGTCTAAAAGAATTATTATATTTTCTATTTTGAGGACAAAGATAAAAGATAACTGCTTTGTATAGACGCCTGATCTCATAAATAATATCTATTTTTGTAGAATAATTGATATTGATATGAAACTAAGTAACGAATGGTTTACCGCTCTTTCAGAGAATGAATCCGGACAGTTGGTCACTGTTTCCGGCCGTGACGAACTAACCGAATTTGTGCAGTCGGGCAAGTTCAAGGAACGGGTGGAAATCACCTGGAAATATGAAGGTGACGACAAGGGAATGCCTTCCGAAGCATTAGCTGAAAAGATGGAAGAGATACAGGAAGCCTTGCGCAAGGCAATGGAAAAGGATAAGCTTTCAATCCTGACGGGTGTATATACCGGAGGAGGAGAGAAGATATGGGTCTATTACACCCGTACCGTCCGTGTTTTCGGTGAACGGCTGAACGAAGCATTGGCTCCGTTTGAAGAGTTGCCGATCTCTATTTATACGGAGGTTGATCCCGAATGGGAAGAATACACGGATATGTATGAGATGAAAGACTGGGCCATTGAATGAAAAATAAAGAGGATGCATCAATTTAGTATGAGATGGCGGGGCAAGTCCGCCAAGACACAGACGCTATAAATGGGACTTTGATGCATCCTCTTTACTATTATTGTTTCATCAGGTAAGACTTGAAACCCTCGAAATCCTTTTTCAGCTCGATACTTTGTTTTGTCCCTTGCATAAAGGCTTTTAGCTTTGCCGGTATTTCAATATCCGCTTCCAGGATACTGTCTACCGTCCCTTTGAACTTCGCCGGGTGGGCCGTTTCCAGGAATACGCCTGTTTCACCGGGGGCGAGCTTGTTTTCAATTAACGCCTGATAACCACATGCACCATGCGGATCGAGCAAATAACCGGTTTTTGTGTAGACCTGCTTCATGGTAACGGCGATTTCTTCATCTGTGAAACGATAGCCGCTTATCAGTCGGCTGATTTCCTGATGCGGGTTGCCATTCTTGCCAAACAGATCCAGGATACGGGCAAAATTGCTCGGATCGCCTACATCCATTGCGTTGGCTATCGTTGCAACGGAAGGACGCGGGGTGTAAGTGCCTGTTTTCAGATATTCGAGGAATACATCATTGCGGTTGTTGGCGGCAATAAAGCGCTTTATGGGCAATCCCATCCGGTTGGCGAACAACCCGGCTGTGATATTTCCGAAGTTCCCGCTGGGAACAGAAACGACCAATTCATCCGCTTTACCGATCTTGTCTAATTGCGCGTATGCATTGAAATAGTAGAATGATTGCGGAAGGAAACGGGCAACGTTGATCGAGTTGGCCGATGTCAGTTTCATGTGGCGGTTCAGCTCGTCGTCCATAAAGGCCGACTTGACCAATGCCTGGCAATCGTCGAACGTGCCGTCTATTTCCAATGCAGTAATGTTCTGTCCTAATGTCGTGAACTGGCATTCCTGGATCGGGCTTACTTTTCCTTTGGGATAGAGCACATACACATGGATGCCCGGCACACCTAAAAATCCGTTGGCAACGGCACTGCCTGTGTCTCCCGAAGTGGCAACCAATACGTTAACTTGCTTCAGCCCTTCTTTTTTGATGAAATATCCCAGCAGACGTGCCATGAAACGGCCGCCGACATCCTTAAAGGCCAGTGTCGGACCGTGGAACAGCTCGAGGCTGTAGATGTTATCGTCGACGTGTACCACCGGAGTCTCGAACGACAGCGTGTCTTTTACGATCTCATTCAAGGTACCGGCATCGATGTCTTCACCAAAGAATGCCTGTGCCACAGTGCAGGCTATTTCGTGGAAAGATTGGTTCTTCATATTGCCGATCGTATCCTCATCTAATTTGACAATACGTTCAGGCATATATAGCCCTTTATCACCGGCGAGCCCTTTTACAACGGCTTCTTCCAATGAGGCAAAGGGAGTTTGTTTATTTGTGCTGTAATATTTCATAATAACTCTTTTATAAATTCGTCTTTCTCTAAAATACCATATTTACCCTTCAGGACGGAACATTCGTCGAAACGGGTGACAGCGTCAGGTGCCTGTCCCGGTTTGTAGATAAGGAAAGGAACCGGGGTGTTTGTATGGGTACGGATGGCGCAGGGAGTCGGGTGGTCCGGAAGTACGGCTATTGCAACCGGCTCGTCCCATTTCTGCAATTCTTCGAAAATAATGCCGATCGCCCGCTTGTCCAGGTTCTCGATCGTTTTTATTTTCAGATCCACGTCGCCTTCGTGTCCGGCTTCGTCGCTGGCCTCCACATGGAGATAGACGAAGTCGTTTGTTTTCAGGGCTTCGAGAGCGGCGTGCGCTTTCCCTTCGTAGTTGGTGTCGTACAGTCCGGTAGCGCCTTCCACGTCGATCACTTTCAGTCCGGCATATACGCCGATACCGCGGATCAGGTCGACGGCAGAGATCACGGAGCCTTGCTTGAAGCCATACATTTCCTGCATGGTCTTCATGGCCGGGCGATATCCGGGCGACCAGGGCCAAATGCTGTTTGCCGGATCTTTCCCGGCGGCAACACGTTTCCGGTTGACGGGATGATCCTTCAATATCTCTTGCGATTTCAGAATCAACTCGTTCAGCAGATCGGCCGTTTCCTGTGCTTCCGGCACTTCCGGCTTAACCATCAGGGGACGGAAAGGGTGGAGGGGCACATCGTGAGGAGGCGTGCAATCCAAGTGTTTGTCACCTCCTTTGATCACTAACAGATGGCGGTAAGACACACCCGTGTAGAAATGTACACAGTCGGAGCCTAATTTCTCGTTCAGGAAGCGGATCAGTTCGTCCGCCTCACCGGTTGTGATATGTCCGGATGAATGGTTTTTCAGGATATCGCCTTCCACGCAGATCAGGTTACAGCGCATCGCCATTTCCCCCGGTTTCAGCTCATATCCGATACTGGCGGCTTCCAATACGCCGCGGCCTTCATATACGGTCGGAAGGTCGTAGCCCAAAACTGCCATGTTTGCCACTTCGCTTCCCGGATGAAAGCCGTCGGCAACGGTTTTCAAGCGTCCGGTCACGCCCATTTCAGCCAGCCTGTCCATATAAGGAGTGTCTGCATATTGCATTGGCGTCTTGCCGCCTAAAGCCTCTATCGGCTCGTCGGCCATCCCGTCTCCCAGAATGATTATACTTTTCATCTTTTATCGAATGTTTGCGATCGAAATAATGTCGGCGAATACGCCTGCTGCCGTTACGTCGGCACCTGCCCCATATCCTTTGATGATCATGGGATATTCGTGATACCGTTCGGTGGAGATCATGATGATGTTGTTGCTGCCTTCCAGTTCATAGAACGGGTGGTGCGCATCTACCTCCTGCAAGCCGACTTCACAGGCTCCGTTTTCCATTTTGGCTACAAAACGGAAGCGTTTGCCTTCTGTCTCTAATTGCTGGCGTTTTGCTTCAAATTCGGTATCCAGTTCCTGTATATTCCGCCAGAAATCATCGAGCGTACCTTCAAAATATTTGTCGGGGATGAAAAGATGACGCTGTACGTCTTCCTCTTCAACCTTGTAGCCGGCTTCACGTGTCAGGATAACCAGTTTACGGATTACGTCTTTTCCACTCAGGTCGATACGCGGGTCCGGTTCGGAATATCCTTCTTCCTTAGCCATCATGATCGCCTTACTGAAAGGAATATCGGCGCTCAGCGTGTTGAATATGTAGTTGAGCGTACCGGAAAGGACTGATTCCAGTTTCAGGATATGGTCGCCGCTGTTGATCAGGTCATTCATCGTATTGATAATCGGCAATCCTGCACCGACATTCGTTTCGAACAGGAACTTGACACCGCGATGGCGGGCGATTTCTTTCAGGTTGGAATAATTGTTGTAGGAAGAAGATGCTGCGATCTTATTCGCTGCAACAACGGATACGTTATTATTCAGCAACTCTTCATAGAGATCGGATACTGCCTGGTTTGCCGTACAGTCTACGAAAACCGAATTAAAGATATTCATTTTCAGAATTTCGTCTTTCAGATGTTCCGGTGAGCTTGCTTCACCGTTCTTTTTCAGTTCCTCTATGCAAGTCTCCAGGTTCAGTCCTTCGCGGGAGAAAAGAGCGCGTTTGCTGTTGGCTATTCCGACTACATTCAGCTTTAAACCGTTCTGCATAAGTTTGAGCTGCTGGATACGGATTTGTTCCAACAGGTTGCCGCCTACAGTTCCGACACCTGCGATGAACAGGTTCAATACCTTGTATTCTGACAGAAAAAAGGAGTCGTGAATGGAGTTCAACGCTTTCCGCAGGTATTTCAGCTTGATAACGAACGAGATGTTTGTTTCTGAAGCACCTTGCGCACAGGCGATCACACTGATACCGGCTCTTCCGAGCGTACCGAACAGCTTCCCGGCAATACCCGGTGTCCGTTTCATGTTCTCACCGACGATGGCAACTGTTGCCAGGTCTTTTTCGGCTACGGTGTCGCTCATGTCACCCTGCGCACGTTCGAGGGCGAACTCTTCGTCCAGCACCTTGACTGCCAAGTCTGCATCCGCGTTGCGGACAGCGAATGTCGTATTGTTTTCCGAACTGGCCTGCGATACCATAAACACGCTTATGCCATTCTTTGCCAAAGTCTTGAATATGCGGTAGTTTACGCCGATTACGCCTACCATACCCAAACCCTGTACTGTGATCAGGCAGGTGTCGTTGATAGAAGAGATACCTTTGATCAGGGCTTTGCCTTCATCTTTTATTTTCTCTTTGGAAATATAAGTTCCGCGAGCCGTCGGATTGAATGTGTTCAAAATACGGATCGGAATATTTTTATGGTAAACCGGGTAGATCGTCGGAGGATAAATCACTTTCGCACCGAAGTTACAAAGCTCCATCGCTTCGGTGAAGGTTAACCGGTCGATTACGTAGGCTGAGCTGATCACACGCGGGTCGGCAGTCATGAAACCGTCGACATCCGTCCATATTTCAAGCCTGCGGGCATCTAATGCGGTAGCCAGAATGGAAGCGGTATAATCGGACCCTCCACGTCCCAGGTTTGTCACTTCCCCTTCTGCGCTGGTTGAAATGAAGCCGGGAACTAACGATACTTTGGGAAGCGGATTGAATGTTTCTTTGATCAGTTTGTTTGTCAGCTCAAAATCTACGATATGTTTGTTGAACTGTTTGACTGTCTTGATAAACTTGCGTGAATCGAACAGTTTTGCTTCGTTTATCACATTCGATACGATCAGGGATGAGATACGTTCGCCATAGCTGACAATCGTGTCGGATGTCTTGGCAGACAGATCGTTAATAAGGTACACACCTTTGTAAATATTCCCCAGTTCGTCCAGCAAGGCCATTACCTGTTTCTGGACTTCGATCCGTCTGTCTTTATCTGGGATAACTCCTTCTATAACATCCAGGTGGCGAGTGATAATTTCAGAAAACTCTCTTTCGTATCCGACATCGCCGTTTGTTGCCATCGAGGCTGTGTTCAGCAGTTTGTCTGTAATGCCTCCAAGGGCGGATACGACGACGATTACGGGCTCTTCAATAGCCTCCACTATTTTCTTTACACTCAGGATGCTATTCACGGAACCTACGGATGTTCCGCCGAATTTCAATACTTTCATCGATATGTATTTATTTAGTTGGCAGTTGGCAAGTGGCTATGCCGGCTTGCGAATACCAGTTGTTTACTAATAATTTATTGATTTGAAAAAAGAAATGAATGCAATGTGAGAATTGCAACAAAGCGGGACGTGGTCTCCGCACTTGTTTATTTGTATATGCTAAACCCCCCAAGGGGTCATTGTCAGTGCCCAGGTATGATATGTAAAACCTGTTAATGTCATTTGCGATTTCTCTTGTGTTTATTTTTACGTCGGCAATATTACGCATTATTTTTCAAATGCAAGCATATTTTTGTTAGAAAGTTGAAAATTGACAGATAAAAGTTCAATATTGCGCCAAAAAGAACAACGCAGTCCTTATAAAACAGACTTGTTGTGCTTTTCTTTCTCCAAATCCGCCCGGCTCTTACTCTGCGTCACGAGGTAAACGCCTGTAAAGACCAGGATTGCAGAGAGAAACTTTTGCCAGGAAAATGTGTCTTGTCCGATCATGACAGCAATCAGTGAGGCGACGATCGGTTGTACGTAATTATACATGCTGACGGTTGTCGGGCGTATTCGCTTCAGTGACATCGGGATAAGCAGGTAGGGGAGGAAAGTCGCTCCGAAAAGGACATAAAAGATTGCACTCAGTTCGATGAAATCCCATACCTCCCGGTGAAAAGCTGGTGCGTCCAGTACGTGCCGGAAGGTGAACGGCACTAACGCCAAGGTTGTGAACAGGAACATCCATTTCATCATCGTGACTGATGAATAACGGAGTGAGAGCGGCTTGGATAATACCAGATAAATGGCATACATCAGTCCGCTGATAATCATCATGACATCTCCGTCCAGGCTGCTGACACTGTCGGCCGACTGTGTGGAGCTAAAGACAAGCAGCAAGCCTCCGCTTACACCCATGAATACTCCGAATGATTTTTTCCGCGTGATAGGCTCCTTCAAGATGACTGCCGCTAACAACAAGACAAAAATCGGCACGGCAGTCGCAATAATAGAAGCATCGACAGGAGAAGAACGGTTTAGTCCCACGATGAATAACCCTTGATTGATGCCGACACCGCAGAGGGCACAGACAAAGAGCATTCCCAGGTCCTTCAGCGGAACTTTCTCTTTATGGACAAACAGGGAAACGACCCAGAACATCACGCAGGCAAAAGCCATGCGCATAATAGTAAGCCCTTCGGGTGGAACATGCGTCGGCAGCAGATATTTGGATATCGGCATATTGACGGCAAACAGGATATTGGTGATCAATATCAGGATATGTCCCTTCAGTTTCTCGCGGTCCATGACTGGTGTTTTTTATTCGTTATTACGTTCTTTCTCTTTAATAAAGCCGTTACGGAAAGCGTATAGAAGTTTCTCAAGGTCGTGGATCTGTTTTTGCAGGTCGGCGCCCTTGTCGGTATCTTTTACCATTTGGCGATGTGAGTTGAGTTCTACCACTATCGTTGTCGACAGGATATCTTTTCCCTCCTTGATTGCCTGGTCGGTCGACATGAACGGTTCGTGTTGTACAAGCTGGAAACCGCGTGAATGGTAGACCAGCGTATATCCGGCAATACCCGTCTCCGGATGATAAGCCTTAGAGAAGCCGCCGTCGATCACGAGCAGTTTACCGTTAGCCTTGATCGGGTTTTCACCTTTGATGGAACGGACCGGGACGTGCCCGTTGATGATATGCCGGTGTTGGCCTGTCACGCCGAACTCGTCCAGCAGCATGTCGCAGACCGCTTCTTCTTCCCGCAGGGTGTAGTAGGCCCCTTTTTCCTCTTTCTGTACCGATTTGTCGTCGATGAAACAGCGTTCGAACGTCGCCATCCGGCTTTTGTCGAAAAGGGGAGAGTCTTTCCCTTCCCACAGATACCAGATGTAATCCATTGCGAAATCCTTTTCCGGACTGCCGTCTGCATCGAAGTAGGCGGTACGTACCAACTGGTCTACTTTGTCCAGCAGGGCTTTCCCCTTATATTCCGTTCCTTCGATACGGACCGCTTTGAGTGTCCCGTCCGGATTCATCGGGACGGAAGCATGAAACAGCAGGTTCGAGTTGCAGACCTGATACATGCTGCCGTGCGTGAACAGGCAACGCATATGCTTCTTCAGTTTTTCGCTGCATTCGAACGAGTGTTTGATACGGCGCATCAACTCTTCTTCTTCAATGGAGAGGGCATACGGGTCTTTGGCATTGAGGGTCGGCCAGTTTTTATCTCGCAGTTCATATTCCTTTCCTTCGATGCGGATCGTTCCGCGTTTCAAGTCGATGTGGTGAAGCAGTAAGCGGTCGTCCATCAGGAATTCCGGACGGCGGCGGATGATTTCGCCTTCTAACTTGAATTGTATGATCGTGATCGCTTTGTGCATACGGGCGATCAGTTGGGTAGTCTTTTCGTCAAAGGTGGTATCCGAAGCATTGGTGCGGGGAATGAACAGTTCGCAGGGATCATCGCCATATACCTCCATCGCAAAAGTGGCAAGTGGCAGGAGATTGATACCATAACCATCTTCCAGGGTTGCCAGGTTACCGTAGCGCATACACATACGGATGACATTGGCAATACTTCCGGCATTACCGGCGGCGGCGCCCATCCAGAGAATGTCGTGGTTGCCCCATTGGATGTCGAAGTTATGGTAGTTGCAGAGAGTATCCATGATGATGTGCGCTCCCGGTCCGCGGTCGTAGATGTCTCCGATGATGTGCAACAAGTCGATTGTCAGGCGTTGGATCAGGTTACACATGGCGATGATGAAGTCGTTGGCGCGTCCGGTGGAGATGATCGTATTGATGATCTGGTCCACATAGGCCGATTTGTTCGGCTCGTCGGATGATTCGTGCAACAACTCCTGGATAATATAGGAAAATTCTTTCGGCAACGCTTTGCGCACTTTCGAACGGGTGTATTTGGAAGAGACGTTCCGGCATACGCGCACCAGCTGGTTCAGGGTGATCAGGCACCAGTCGTCCATATCCTTTTCGTGCTGCCGGACCAGCTCCAACTTCTGTTCCGGATAGTAGATCAGCGTGCAAAGTTCTTTTTTCTCGAAGTCGCGCAGCGTATTGCTGAATATCTCGTTTACCTTCCGCTTGATCGCGCCGGAGGCATTCTTGAGCACATGGTTGAAAGCCTGGTGCTCCCCATGCAGGTCGGACAGGAAATGCTCCGTTCCTTTCGGCAGGTTCAAGATAGCTTCCAGGTTGATAATCTCCGTACTGGCGTCGGCTACTGTCGGAAAACTGCGTGCTAACAGTGTCAGGTAGCGCAAGTCACAGAAAACGTGTTCTGTTGTTATATCTTTAGTCATAAGCTATTTTATTGTCAATTTATTAAAGCGTCTCCATAGCAATATCCCAAGTGTTGTCAGGCTGACCGGAAAACCGCACCATACTCCGATAGCTCCCCAACCTAATGTGAAGCCACAAAGATAACCAATTGGCAGCGCTAATCCAAAATGACAGACAAAAGCCATGTAGGCCATGTATTTTACGTCTGCGATACCTCGGAGAGCATTGGCGAAAAGTATCTGTAATCCGTCCCCGAACTGATATAGGATAACCGACCAGGCGAGCAATGCCACCATCTCGACTACCTCCTTTTCGGGCGTGATGATGTAACCCATCGTGTTGCGGAAGGCCAAGATCAGGAGCACGACTATAAGTGCCGTCGCCATAATCAGGTGCAGGCCGGCAAAAGAGGCGTGCCGTACGTTCGGCCAGTCGTTCCATCCCCTATAGGCACTTACCCGTATGGTGACCGCCGCCGCAATCCCGTAGTAGATCATGAAGCCGAGCGTTGTGATTACGCCTACCACCTGGTGGGCGGCAAGAGCTGTGCTGCCTAACCAGCCCATCATGATCACACTCAGGCTGAAAGAACCGGTTTCGACTCCCATCTGGAATCCCACCGGCAGGCCGAGGCGGATCAGATTGCCTAAGTTCAGCTTGTTGACCGTCCCCTTTTTGAATCCTTCCAGATAGGCTTTGTAGCGCGTATGTTTCGCAAACAGGATGCAAAAGATTACGAATGTCAGAATACGGCTGGTCAGGGTCGAGATGCCGGCGCCGGTAAGCCCTAATTCCGGGCAACCGAATTTTCCGTATATCAGCAGGTAATTGCCGATAATGTTCAGGACGTTCGTACTCAGCATGATCCACATGGGGGTGAGGGTATCGGTCGTCCCGTCGCTGAACTGCTTGAACGAGTTGAAGAGCATTGCGAATATCACCGAGAAGAGTTGCAGTATATAGTAGGGCACGATATAAGGCATCAATTCTTCCGGTTGCTTCAGTATCTCGATGTTCAGCAGCAGCGCCAGCATACAGAGGCAGAGCAACACACCGACAATGAAGTTGATAAAAAGACTGTTTTTCAGCGTTTCGCCGGCTTTGGCATATTCCTTCCGGGCGAAGAACCCACCGATAATAGGCGTGAGCCCGTAGGAGAATCCCATCCCGGCAATGAAAACAAGATTGAAGAAGTTGTTGACGAAAGAGGCGGCCGCCAGTTCGGGCGTACTGTGATGCCCGACCATGATGTTATCGGCGAAACCGACAATAATAATGCCTAACTGTCCCAACATAATCGGGACACCCAGGCGTATTGTTTCTTTATAATGTTCTTTATAGATCGAAAGCTGTATCATTCCAAAACCTTTACCGACTTGATTACTACATTTTCTGTCGGGCGGTCCTGTTTATTTGTCTTTACTTGCTGGATTGCGTCTACCACGTCCAGTCCTTCTACCACTTCGCCGTACACCGTATATTGGTTGTCGAGGAAGGGGACACCGCCAATCGTCTTGTATGTTTCGCACAGTTCCGCCGGCATTTTGGTTTCGTCTTTCCGCTTTTCGGCTTCCAGTTCGGTCTTTCCGATCAGGGTGTCACGCAGGATTGCTAACTCTTCCTTATTGCCGCTGCGGTACAACTCCATGATTTGGGGCTTATGTTCTGTTTGCAGGCGGTTGAAGATTGCCTGTTTCAGTCGTCCTTCCAACTGTTTTTCCATTTGGCCGAGTTCGGCTTCCGAATATTTCTTGCCTGTCACGATATAGAACTGGGAGGCGGACGACGCTTTCTCCGGGTTTACTTCGTCTCCGGTACGGGCAGCACAGATCGCTCCCTTTTTGTGGAAATACTTCGGATAGATAAATTCGGCAGGTACGGTATATCCCAGGTCGCCGGCACCCAACTGCTTGTTCATCGGGGCGTCTTTGGAAGTGACGTCGCCACCCTGCACCATGAAATCCTTGATGACACGGTGAAACAGCAGCCCGTCGTACTGTCCGGCTTTTGCCAGCTTGATAAAGTTGTCGCGATGTTGCGGCGTGTCGTTATATAATTTGATTTTTATTTCTCCTAATGTGGTGTCCATGACCACCAATGTTTCTGTTGTTTCCATGTTTTGTTGTTTATTTATTGACAATCGTCATTGATTTGATTTTGATGTTCTTGACAGGGCGGTCTTCTCCATTCGTTTCGATGAACTGTATCTTGTCTACCGCTTTCATCCCTTTTATGACTTCGCCGAAAACTGTATATTTCCCGTCCAGATGCGGCGTGCCGCCTTCCAGCATATAGGCTTGCCGTTGTTCGGGGGTGAAGGTGATGCCTTGTTCGTGCTCCATTTTATCCAGTTCCATTTCCGTGAAGAACTTACCGGTCACGATATAGAACTGGGTTGCCGATGAGGCGCGTTCGGGATTTTCGTCGTCACCGGTACGGGCTGCGCACAGCATACCGCGTTTATGGAAATACTTTGGGAAGACAATCTCTGCCGGAATGGTATAATCCAGGTCGCCGTCTCCTAAATGTTGTTCCATCGGGGCGTCTTTTGAATTAATGTCGCCGGCCTGTATCATAAATTGTTTGATGACACGGTGAAACAACAGTCCGTCGTAGCGGTGTTCCTTCACGTTTTTGATAAAATTATCACGATGCTGGGGTGTGTCATTAAAGAGTTTTACTTTAATCTTTCCCATGTCGGTATCGATCTGAACCAGCGTTTCAACCTCTTGCGCTTGCAAATGAACGGATATGAGAGCCGAAAAGGCGACTAAACACATAGCAAACAGCTTCTTCATCTTCTTCTTATTTTTTTATTACGGCAACAAAAATAGTGATATTTACTCGTTAAAGCAATCATTTAACACAACCTTTTACGCTGGTATCTGTTCAAATCTGAAATTCATCTAAACAAAAAGCACATTTATGAAAACATTGTTGAAAAGCGCAGTTCTACTGCTCGGAATGGGACTGGTTTCTGCCCATTCCCAGGCCCAGAAAGTTGTGGTTGAGGATAATGAGCCAAACACCGTCATGTTTGTCTCCATTGACAAGGCGGGCGACGAGATTATCCGGATCATGAATGAAACACAGAGCCCCCGCTTCCACGAACCGAAAGCCCCCCGCTTCTTGCTGACAGACCGGAAAGGCAAGTTTGCACTCGGTATCGGCGGATATGTGAAATTGGCAGCCGAATATGACTTTGGCGGTATTTCCGATAATATAGATTTCTATCCGGCCCTGATCCCGGGTAAAGGGCAGTCTTACGTACGGAACCAGTTTCAGATGGACGCAACGACCAGTACGATTTTCCTGAAGCTGGTCGGGCATACAGACCTGCTGGGTGACTTTGTCGTTTACACAGCCGGTAACTTCCGTGGGGGAGGCGGCAAGACCTTCGAGCTTCGGAATGCTTATATGTCGGCTCGCGGTTTCACGGTCGGTTACGATTACGGTTCGTTCATGGACTTGGGCAATGTGCCTGCAACGATCGACTTTGCTGGTCCGAACGGGCTGTCTATCTATCATGCTACCCAGATTCGCTATGAACATGCGCTTGCCAAGGGGCTGAAAGCCGGTATCGGTGTGGAAATGCCGGTTGTGGACGGCTTGACGAACGACCATGTCAGCATCACCAAACAGCGGATGCCCAACTTCCCCGTCTACCTGCAATATAGCTGGAACCCCAAGAGCCACATCCGCGCAGCAGGTATTATCCGCAGCATGACATACGACAACCTGACCGCCCACAAAGCGGAGTCCGAAACCGGCTGGGGAGTATTGGCATCTGCCACGGTCAACGTAACGAAATGCCTCCAAGTGTATGGCCAGGGTGTTTATGGGAAAGGTATCGGGCAGTTCTTGAACGATATGAGTATGTTGGATGTCGATGTCGTTCCGAACCCGGAGAAGGAAGGCCGGATGCAGGTCCTTCCGATGATGGGCTGGTTTGCCGGGCTGCAATACAACATCTGTCCGAAGGTGTTTCTTACCAGCACCTACG
The DNA here is from genome assembly GCF_003363715.1 of Parabacteroides acidifaciens. GTDB lineage: Bacteria > Bacteroidota > Bacteroidia > Bacteroidales > Tannerellaceae > Parabacteroides > Parabacteroides acidifaciens. The sequence goes on along the minus strand of NZ_QREV01000018.1, from coordinate 54,582 downwards.
GGCAATCCCGCCTGTACAGCCATGACGGTTACCCCGCCACCCCGTCCGGCCAGTACCGTTACGGACAATATCTGAATGCAACACTTTTTTGGAATATTACTTCCGATTTACAGGTGGGGGCTGAATATCTTCGCGGCTGGCGAACCGACTTCAACAGCGACAAACGCCACGCCAATCGTATGAATCTCGCCGTACAGTATAGTTTCTAAGCTTTCTATCTGTATATCAGCTTTATTGCTGTAAGCCTGTCCAGTCATAGTTATGATTTTACTAAGTCGTAACTATGACTTTTTTTATATATCTTTGCCGTTAGGTTTAACGAAAGGATAGGCGAAATGAGATATTTGTCAGGGAGTATTTTCCTGTTGTTTCTGTTGTGTGGATCAGTATATGCTTATGGGGGTAATGAAGCGATTGGTAAGGAGCTACATATTTCACAAGCTCAGGTGTCTAAGGTCAAGGTCTCCGGGAAAGTTGTGGATGAAAGCGGGAAACCGTTATCGGGCGCCAATATCGTGGAAAACGGTACCACTAACGGTGTTATCGCTGATGTAAACGGAGACTTCACGTTCTTTGTTACGGACAATTCGATAATAACAATTTCTTTTATCGGATATGAGTCCCAGGCAATCTTTGTCCGGGGGCAACAATACCTGTATATCAAGATGTCGGAAGATGCCCTTCAGCTTGAAGGAGTTGTCGTGACTGCTTTGGGTCTCAAGCGGAAAGAATCCGCCTTGACCTATTCTGTCAAACAGGTGGACGGTGAGGAACTGACGCGTGTGAAAGCCCCGAACATGATTACTTCGCTGGCAGGCAAGGTTGCCGGTATGCAGGTGAACAAGACCTCTTCCGGTCTGGGCAGTTCAGCCAAAGTGCTGATGCGCGGTGTCCGTTCCGTAGCCGGAAACAACCAACCGTTGTATGTGATAGACGGCGTACCGGTCTTGAACACTTCCAATGAGCAAGCCTTTACCGCTATCGGCGGTACGGCTGATGCCGGCAACCGCGACGGGGGAGACGGTATTTCCAACCTCAATCCGGAAGACGTGGAAAGTATCAGTATTCTGAAAGGCTCTCCTGCCGCCGCTTTATATGGGAGCCAGGCGGCGAATGGTGTTATCCTCATTACCACAAAGAAAGGCCGGACAGACGTCAGGAAGATCACTTTCTCCACCAGCCTCGTTTTTGACAAGGCCTTTTGTCTACCCGAATTCCAGAACACGTATGGTGAGAGCAATGGCGTGGAGAGCTGGGGCGCGAAACAGGCTATGCCGGCTTATGATAATGCCGGCGATTTCTTCCGCACCGGTCTCAACTCCATGACTGCCTTCTCCGTCAGCACCGGTAACGAACGCTATCAAACTTATTTCTCTTATGCCAATACGACCAGTAAGGGTATCATGGAGAATAACCGGTTGAGGAAACACAATATAAATTTCCGGGAGACTGCCAAACTATTCGGCGACCGCTTGAAGCTGGATGCGAACGTCAACCTCTTCCGTCAGATTATCAACGACCGCAACCCGAGTGGCGGCTTCTATATGAACGCGCTGGTCGGCCTTTACCGTTTTCCGCGGGGCAAAGACATCTCCGAGTATCGCGACCATTTCGAAGTGTGGGACGAGACGCGTAATTTGTACGTCCAGAACTGGCATTCGGGAACAGAAGACTTCGAGCAGAATCCCTATTGGGTCGTCAACCGCATCCAGAGCAAGGACCTTCGTAACCGGACGATGGCTTCGCTGACCGCTGAACTGAAGGTGACGGACTGGTTCCGCCTGCAAGCCCGTGGAAGTGCCGATAATGTCTCGGACAAGATCCGCCAGAAGTTTTATGCTTCTACCGCCCCCGCTCTTGCCGGAGTGAACGGGCGTTATATTGAGATGGACTACCAAGAGACGATGTTCTATGGTGACGTAATGGCCCTGTTCGAGAAGAAATTCAGTGACTTTTCCCTCCAGGGAGCCATCGGCGCCAGTATCAACGACAAGACGGTTAACTCCCTTCGCTACGATTCCAAGACTGCCTCGCTTAAGTATGCGAACGTCTTCAATATAGCTAACATCAATATGAACGGCTCGGCTTACATCAACCAGCAGATCGACGCCCGCCGTCAGATGCAGTCACTCTTCGCCACTGCGCAGGTTGGTTATAAGGAAACCTTGATCCTCGACCTGACCGCCCGCAACGACTGGGCGAGCACATTGGCCTATACGCCGCACGAAGGTTCCGGCTTCTTTTATCCCTCGATTGGGGCGGCCTGGATCATGGACAAGACACTGCCGCTACCTGAATGGGTTTCCTTTTCCAAGCTACGTGCCGTGTGGAGCAAGGTCGGTAACGATATACCGCTTTATGTCACCAATCCCGTGTCGCATGTCGGTGCGGGAGGCGAGATCGAATATGCCGACGCCGCCCCTTTTGAAGATATGAAGCCGGAGATGACGACCTCTGTCGAGTTGGGTACCGAATGGCGTCTCTTCGACAACCGCCTGAATTTGAGTGCGACTTGGTACCAGACCAATACACGCAACCAGTTCTTCAAGCTCCCCGCCCGTTCCGGCGACAAGTATGCCTATCGCTATGTCAATGCCGGAGATATCCGTAACAGGGGGTGGGAAGTTACTCTCGGAGGCGTACCCGTTATGTGGCAAGATATTACCTGGAAGAGCGAACTGAACCTTTCAGCCAACAAGAACCGGGTGATGAAACTGCACGAAGAACTGCCGGTCTTTGTCTACGGTCCCAGCGGCTTCTCATCCAGCTATGCTATGAAGCTGAAAGAGGGAGGTGCTTTCGGCGATATCTACGGTAAAGCCTTCCGCCGGGATGCGGACGGACAAATCCTCTACGAGACGGAAGGGGAGAAGAAGGGCCTGCCGCAAGTCGAGGGCGAAGGCAACCTCATCAAAGTCGGCAACTGCAATCCGAAACTCAACCTCAGTTGGAGCAATACGGTCAGCTATCGTGACATTACCCTCTCTTTCCTGATCGACAGCCGTATCGGAGGCGATATCCTCTCGCAGACACAGGCGGATATGGACCTCTTCGGTGTGACGAAAGAGACGGCAGCCGCCCGTGATGCCGGTTACGTGATGCTCGAAGGGCATAAGATCGAGAATGTCGAAGGCTTTTATAAGAATGTCGTAGCCGGGCGTGCCGGTGTGACGGAATATTATATGTATAACGCTACCAATATCCGTTTGCGCGAGCTCTCCCTCGGTTACCGCTTGCCGGAGAAATGGATGGCTGCAAGCCGTGCCTTCAGCCAGGTACATCTCTCGTTTGTCGCGCGTAATCTCTTCTTTATATATAAGGATGCGCCCTTCGATCCCGATTTAATCCTTTCCACCGGAAACGACAACCAGGGTATCGAGGTCTATGGACTGCCGACCACCCGCAGCTTCGGATTTAATATCAAATGTGAATTCTAACGATTGACCTATGAGAACGCTATCTATAACACTCGTAGCCACCCTGTTGGCACTATCCGCTTTGCTCGTCTCGTGCACCGGCGACTTCAAAGATTTCAATACGGATCAGACCGGCATCACTGACGAAGATATGAAGATCGACTTCAATAACCTCGGCATCCCGCTCGACATCATCCAGCAAGGTATCTACTTCAACTACGACTTCGGCAAAGGCAAGAACTGGCCTTTCCAGTTGATGCAGAACCTGAACGCCGATATGTTCAGCGGCTATATGCATGATTACAAACCCCTGAATGGCGGTAGCCATAACTCTGATTATAACCTTCAGGATGGCTGGAATGGCACCGACTGGGGCTATACCTACGCTTATGTCCTGCCCCAGATCAAGAAACTGGAAGATTCCACGCGTGTGGTTTACCCCTCGGTCTATGCCGTGACCAAGGTATTGAAGGTGGAAGTGATGCACCGCATCTCGGATATCTACGGCCCTATCGTCTATACGAACTTTGCAAACACCGAGGGCAATTACCGTCCCGATACGCAGCAAGAAGCCTACGACGCTTTCTTTCGCGACTTGGATGAAGCGGCCGGCATACTCCGTGAATATGCCGAGTCGAGAGCGAAAGGTCCGGATATCTCGAAGTTTGACATCCTGCTGGACGGCCGTCCCATCTCGTGGCTCCGTTTTGCCAACTCACTCCGGATGCGTCTGGCTGTCCGTATCGCAATGGTTGACCCTGCGCGGGCTAAGGCGGAGTTCCTCAAATCAGCTTTCGATAAAGCGGGTGTCTTCGAACAGCCTTCCGAATGCGTACGCGTCTCGACCCGCAACGGCTATCAGAATCCATTAGGCGAGATCAACCGGGTATGGGGTGAAGCTTTCATGAACGCCTCTATGGAGTCGATTCTCACCGGTTATGAAGATCCCCGCATGGAGCTCTTTTTCGAGCCCTGTGCGGAAGATGTGGAACGTCCGGGCGATGAGGCGGTCGTAGCTTTGAAGAACCGCTACAAGGGGATTCGTCAAGGTACCTGCTTTTCCCATTTTCTCTACGCTTCCCATTCCTGCCTGTACGTGAACCAGTCGACTGCTCCGATTCTTATGACCGCTGCTGAAATCTGGTTCCTGCGTGCCGAAGCCGCCCTCCGGGGGTGGACTGCGGAAGACCCCGGCACTTGTTACCGCGAAGGCGTTGTCACCTCTTTCCGCCAGTGGGGGGCTGATGGATCGGATGACTATCTGCAATCCGAAAGGGTGGGGGCCGATTATCGGGACGCTTTCGATCCTGCGAACGATATTGCAGCCCGTTGCCTTGTCACCCCCAAGTGGGAGGAAGAGGCATCCCATGAAGTGAAACTCGAAAAGATAATCACCCAGAAATGGATCGCCCTCTTCCCGGAAGGTGGCGAAGCCTGGGCCGAACAGCGGCGTACGGGCTATCCGCGCCTCTTCCCGGTGCGTATCAACAACAGCAAAGACGGTTGCATCGATACCGAAACGATGATCCGCCGCCTGAACTTCCCCGCCGATATCGTCGATACCGACGCCCCTCTCTACGAGAGACTTGTCGAAGCCTTCGGCAAACCGGACCATGCCGGCAGTCGTTTGTGGTGGGATACTGGACGCAATTTTTAGTTCATGTATGAATATTTGAATCAATAACGGATAAACATCGGTCCTCTATTGCATGTTACGGTTGTCTTCTTTGCATGTCACAACTGTCCTCCTTCTATGTTACAATTGGATTTCTTTTGTTTCACAGCTGTGACATGAATAGCGGGTGGGTATGGAAGGGGCACACATCCGGCATCGTTCATTCTATCTGCCGGGTTGTTCCTTCCTTTACGGCACCGTAACCCCATGAAGTACTGCAAGATCATTTTACAGGCAATCTTGACAAGTCAGGACCTTCACGCTTTTTACAGTTTCAAGAATATTTGAATCAAAATAGCAGGCTTCGTAGGGGCAGGAATTAAAACTCCTGTCCTAATACGAAACTGAGTTTACTGCCGTTGCGTTTGCCCTTGCCTCCATAGTTGGGAACATCGAAGCCATATCCCCAATCCAGTCCCATCAGGCCGATCATTGGAAGGAAGATACGGACACCCACTCCGGCCGATCGTTTCAGGTCGAACGGATTGAATGACTTCATATCCTTCCAGGCATTACCCGCTTCCAGAAACACCAGCCCGTATATCGTCGATGAAGGTTCCAGTAAGAATGGATAACGCAGTTCCATCGCGAGCTTTGAATAAGCATAGCCGAATGTCTCAGGACCGTCGCTGCCTGCAATAGAACCGTTTTCGTAACCTCTCAAAGCAATCGTCTCAGTCCCGTAGGCACCGGAATAACCGCTCATCCCGTCACCCCCGACATAGAAGGTCTCGAAAGGTGATTTCTTATGTTTGTTGTAAGAGCCGACAAAGCCATATTCGACGCGTGTCATCAAGACCGGAGTCCGCTTCACGGAAGACGGGGCAAGCGGTGAAAAGAATTTGGCTTTAAACTTCCACTTGTGATATTCGACGAACTTGAATTTTCGGGAGTCTTGGTCGTCCATAGCGGCATAATCTTTTCCGTCGAACAACGAATAGGGCGGTGTCAGGGCTACGGACAGATCCAGCTGTGACCCCCGCCGGGTATAGAGAGGGTTGTCTATCGAATTACGTTGCAGCCGGAGTTCGAGATTTATGTTATGGCTGTTGCCATTCTTAGCAAGGAAAGAGTTCCAGTTCTTCATTATATACATCTGGTAGTTCAGTGTCGCCGAGAATTGAAAGTAATTATCCGGCCAGTTCAGCCGCTTGCCATATCCGACGGAGCCCCCAAGTGACATAAAAGACTGGTCCGGGTCAAAACTCTGTTCGAAACTGTTTTGATAGTAGTTGCGGTCGTAATAACGTTGGCTGATGCCGGTCTGCCGGGAAAAGTATGCGTTCAGGGAAAGAGCGTTCGGGCGCTTTTTCCCAAACCAGGGGTCCATGAAGGCAATGCTGTAGGCCTGGTAATAACGCCCGTTCGTCTCACCGCTCAACGTCAGTGTCTGCCCTTCACCTTGCGGGATGATGCCTTTGTATGAATTGGGGTTGAGGAGGTTCTTCATCGAGAAATTGGTGAACTTCAGGCTTAGTTTGCCGATCAGTCCCGTTTGTCCCCAACCGGCGGAGAATTCTATTTGGTCATTGGCTTTTGACACAAGGTCGTATTTGATGTCGACCGTCCCGTTTTCAGCATTGGGCAGCGGTTGCGGAACCAACCGTTCCGGGTCGAAATGCCCCGATTGGGCCAGTTCGCGTACGGAACGCATCAGGTCTTCACGGCTGAACATCATCCCCGGTTTGGTGTACAGCTCACGGCGTACCACATCTTCATAAAGACGCTCGTTCCCATTGATGATGATCCGGTTGATGACAGCCTGCGGGCCTTCCTGTATGCGGATCTCCAATGCAATGGAGTCATTGCTGGCATCCGTTTCTATGGGGTCGGCGCTAAAGAACAGGTAACCGTTGTTGTAGTAGACGTTCGACAGGGCGTCATCGTCACTGATAAGCCGTTCGTTCAGCTTCTTTTGGTTGTAGACTTCTCCTGCTTTCATATTCAGCACTGCGGTAAGGAAATCGGTCGAGTAGTGCGTATTACCGACAAACGTAATCCCTTTCAGATAGTATTTCCGGCCTTCCTCTATCCGGATGTCGATGTCGACGGTCTTATCATTGACGTTCCGTATGGTGTCGGCTGTCAGCACTGCGTCGCGGTAACCCATTTCATTATATTTCGAGATTATGTTCTTTTTGTCTTTCTCATACTCCTCTGCTGTAAATTTCTTTGTGGAGAATATCTCAAGAAGGCTGCTTTTGAAGTCCCGTGACAGGTTAAACTTCTCGTTCGTTTTTTTCATCGCCTTTTTCAGCTCGGAGTCGGTCAAAGCTTCATTACCCCGGAACGATATCTTGCGGATCTTTACTTTTTCGTTTTTATCGATGTTTACATCTACGATAACTTGTCCTTCGTGCGACAGGTCATCCGTTTGGTTGATCTCCACATCTACGTTCTTGAATCCTTTTCCCTCGAAGTACTTTTGTATGACGAGCTTTGCCCGGTCTGCCAGGTTGGGCGTGATCTGGTGTCCTTTCTTCAGTTGCAGCCTACTTTCCAGGTCTTCTCTTTCCGATTTCTTAATGCCGTTGTAGTTGACCTGCGAGACGCGGGACCGCTGCTTGAGATGGATCTCGAGCCATATCTTGTCATCCTCGATCCTGGATGCCGATATTTTCACGTCGGAAAACAGGCCATGCTTCCAATAGCGTTTGACGGCATCTGTTATCTGGCTTCCGGGAACGGAAATCACGTCACCTACCGAAAGCCCGGAAAAGCCGATCAATACAAAATCATCATAATCCTTGCACCCTGTCACCTCGATCCCGGCTATGGTGTATTCTTTAGGGGAAGAGTAAGAGACTACCGGTACTCCGGCGGGCTTCTCCACCTTGACCGTGTCGTTTTCCTGGGCTAAGAGAGTGTTTGCGTTTGCCAGGAAAAGAATCAACATCACATTTTTCATCAACATATCAATCCTTGTTTTAGATTAGCCGCATTCATGTTCATGACCTGCGTTTAACCTAAAGACTGAAATGCCGTTTTTACCCCTATCCGGAGTAGCTCCCGAAGGACAAGATTAAGTTAAAAAAGGAATTGTGTTTACTTTTTAAAAGAGCAATAGCGGATTTGCGTTCGCCTGTGTCATTGCATCTCCCGGATCCTTACCTCCACGCCGCTACCTTGCAGAGCCTCTTTGAGTTCGCTGATCTTTGTGTCCCCGTAATGGTAGGGGTACAGGATTTTCGGCGAGAACATCCTTGCAGCGTTGGCCGCCTGGGGAACGGTCATTGTATAGGGCTGGTTGACCGGGAGGAAGGCGATGTCTATGTCTTTGAGATTCTTCAGCTCCGGGATGTCTTCCGTGTCGCCGGCTATATAGATACGCGTGCCGCCTAATGTCAGGATGTAGCCGTTGTCACGGTGGCGGGGATGGAATTTCTCTCTTCCGGGAGTCGTGTTGTAGGCGGGTACGGCTTCGATCGTCAGATAGTCTGTCGGTTTGAGCTTGTCTCCGTTCTTCATGACGGTGCCCTTGCCGATGATTTTCTGGCTGTTTTCGTTCGCGATGATGAGTGTGCCGGCCTTTTCGGACGCAGCAATGGCTTTCTTGTCCAGGTGGTCGCCATGTTCGTGAGTGATCAGGATGATGTCTGCTTTCGGGAAGGTGGCATAGTTGGCATATTCGGAGACGGGATCGACCTGTATGACATGGCCGCCGTATTCGATCATCAGGCTTGCATGTTTGATGAATGTGATGGCCAGCTCGCCGCCGTCGCGCGTTTTCAACTTATCAACTGTAAAGTTACCTGCCGAAAGGGAGGTGTATGCAAACAGACTGCTCATAAGAATAAATAATAGATGTTTCATAAATAACAGGTTTGAAAGGTAAAACGTTTGGACAAAGATAAGGGAAAAAGGATAACAATTAGAGATAAATCCTTACATTTGCGTCCGTATCTGATAACATGAAAAGAAATGAAACGAATACTGCAATTGATCTTTATTAGCTGCCTCTGCCTGTCGGCAGCAGCTCAGAAAAACGCCCCTAAATGGATGGACAAGGCTAAAAAGGCCGTCTTTACGATTACAACTTATGGAAAGGATGGTAACAAACTGGCTACGGGTACGGGATTTTTCGTCTCCGAGGCCGGTGATGCTGTCTCTTCATACGATATCTTCAAAGGGGCTGAGAAGGCGACCGTTACCGATACGGAAGGAAAGACATACCCGGTTAAGAATATACAGGGAGCGGATGAACTCTACGATGTTATAAAGTTCCAGGTAGAGGTCCCCAAGAAAGCCGCTTTTCTCGTGATCGCTGCCGAACCGGTTGCGAACGGTACGAATGCTTACCTTTTGCCCTTTTCTACCGGAAAGACGGCGTCTTTTAAGTCGGGAGCAATTACCGAAGTGAGTAAATTGAAAGATCCTTATAAATATTATAAGATGGCGATCGCATTGGATGAGAACGAACTGAATGCTCCGTTATTGACACCCGAAGGCGAGGTTTTTGCGTTGGCGCAGGCCGATGCGGGGGGGAAGAAAGATGTGTGCTACGGTCTTTCCGCCGGTTATGCGGGCAGCCTGTCGATCGGGTCTGCCGACTATTTAGGCTCTGTTTACCGCAGTATCGGTATCCGGAAAGGATGGCCGAAAGAGGTAGACCAGGCATCCGTTGCCCTCTATTTACTTGCCGGGACACAGGATGCGAAGACGTGTCTGGAGACAATCAATGATTTCATCGGCACTTTCCCGAGCGCACAGGAAGGCTACTTGAACCGTGCCGACCTCTATGCTTATAACCGTGCCGATCTGGCAAGTTCGCCGGCTGAAGAGGTCTCCTATCTGGAGAAAGCTTTGGAAGATATAAAGACAGCCTCCAAGTATAGCGACAAGAAGGCGGATAGTTGGTATAACCGTGCCAAACTGATTTATGGTGTGGCTTCGGCTGATACGACCTTGACCGATCCTGCCTGGTCAATCGATGCGGCTATGGAGGCGTTGGACAAGGCGATTGCAGAGGATGACCTGCCTGCTTACCATCAGTTGAAAGCGGATATCTATTTCAATAAAGGCGAGTTTCAACAGGCATTCGATGAATACATGATCGTTAATAACAGCGATATTGCTTCCGCCTCATCCTATTATATGGCGGCGAAAGCAAAAGAACGGATCACCGGGTTCAATATCGGGGATGTGATCGACCTGTTGGACAAGGCTGTCGAGAAGTGCGGAGCGAATATGAATAACGAAGCGGCTGCCTATGTCCTGGAACGGATCGACTGGCGCCTCCGTCTGGCACAGTATGCCGAGGCGATTGCCGACTATGACCTTTATTATGTGCTGGCCGGCGGGAAAGTGTTGCCTAATTTCTACTTCCTGCGTGAACAGGCGAAGTTCCGTGCCGGTGACCTGGAAGGAGCGTTGAAGGACATCCAGGAGGCTATTTCGGCAAGCCCGCAGACACCGGACTACTATGCTGAAGAAGCTTCCGTTTATGTGCGTCTGCAGAAGTATGAAGATGCCCTGAAGAGTATAGAGAAGGCGATTGCCATTGCACCCGATTTCGGGGCTTGCTACCGTTTGCGTGGCGTCTGCTATGTCCGCCTGGAGAAAAAGGCTGAGGCTTGCGAGGCGTTCAATAAGGCGAAAGAGCTGGGCGACCCGCTTGCCGACAAATTGATTAAGGAACACTGTAAATAAACAAGAGATATGAAGAATCTGATGAAAGTATGGCTGCTACTGCTTGTCTGTATCCTTCCTCTGGGTACGGCCTGCCAGGACAATAAGAAGAAAGAGACAACGAAGGCTAACCTTTCGCTGATCGAAAAAGACCTGCCGGAGATCAAGCAGTTGGTCAACGGGAAGTGGGAACTGGTAAGTGGCAAGAATGCCCGTGAGTTTTGCGAGTACGAGAATACGTTCATCACTTTCGATGGTGACCGGTACGTCTGGACTGAAGACGGTAAGGCGGAACCGGGTGCCCTGAACTGGCGCAAAGCGGATACAGGTTTAGGCTACGAGGCCTACCTGATGGATGTATTCTATGAAACCAATCCGGCTTTCCCGCTCTCCATCAAGGGAGATACGCTGTTTCTGCAAGATTGTTCGGAAACGGGGTATAAGTACACGTTAGTTAGGAAATAACCATTATTCGTCCCAAAGGCTAAGTTGCGTCCCACCTTTGCCTTTGGGCTTTTTAGCATCTCCATATACTGTTTTCCCGCCATATTTGTAGGAGGTGTTTCGTTCGTGTTCCACCAGTTTATCAAAGTAATTGTTGGGTGTATAGCCTTTCTCCATCTCTTGTGAGATAACGGAGAGATTCTTCAGGGCTTCGGATTTATCCTTGTCTCCTAACTTTGCTTGCCGGATCGCTTTGTCGAATACTTCGATCGTCTCGTCATACACGCTTGTCGGGACAGGAAAAGGATGTCCGTCTTTCCCGCCGTGTGCAAAAGAGAAACGGGCCGGATCGGAGAAGCGCGAGGGGGTTCCGTGTATCACTTCGCTGACCAATGTCAACGATTGCAATGTCCGGGGGCCGACCCCCTCAAGCAGTAGGAGCGACTCCATATCGGAAACATTCGTCTCGTGTGCCAGGATCAAGGCGGCGCCTAAACGTTTCAGGTTGACATCTTCAGCTTTCACCTCGTGGTGGCGGGGCAGGATGAGGGATACTTCATGCATAAGCTTGTCGGGTGTCTCTTTGGTCAGTTCGAGGATACCCTCTTTTGTCGGAGTGGCGAGTTTATCGGTGAGGTTCAGGATCAGTCCCTGGTTGCGGCCACAGACAGATGTATGGGGCTCTTCCATAAAGGAACGGAGGGAGGAGGATAGCCAGTGGTAGCGGCGGGCCATCCGTTCGTTGGGGTTCATGCCTTGTTGGACAACCGCCCATTCCTCTTCTTTGGTAACGACAAAAGAGTGAAGATATAGCTGAAAGCCGTCTTGCACGGCTGTGTTGTCCACTTTCGCAGACAGTTTGCTGTGTTTTACCAGCTCGTCTCCGTTCAGTCCGGTCCTGCCTGCTATGGCCAAAAGCTCTGCCGGTGTCTGGAGGGATGCCTTTCCGCGTCCGCCGCATACATATACGCCCAACTCTTCCGACCGCTTATTGATCGCTTTCTTCAGGGCGTTCATTACTGATGTCGTAATGCCGGACGAATGCCAGTCCATCCCCAGTACACATCCCAGTGACTGGAACCAGAACGGATCGCTCAGCCGTTGCAGTAAAGCCGCGCGTCCATATTCGATCACAATCGCTTCGACGATGGCGCCTCCCAACAGGCACATGCGCTGGGCAAGCCAGGGAGGTACTGTCCCGTAATGAAGCGGCAAATCTGCATATCCTCTTTTCATACCTGCGAAGGTAAATAAAAACTATGCAAACAATCCGGATTGATTGCATAATATTTGCAACAAACAACCGGATAGAGGTGTTCTTAATTCATAATCAATAAAATAGTTATCGATATGAGTTTACATGTTACAGAAAAGGATCATATCCTGGGTCCTGCCGAGGCTCCGATAGAGATAGTGGAGTACGCCGACTATCAGTGTCCGTATTGCAAAAAGGCGTTTTATATCATGCAGGATATCCTGAAAGAGCAGGGAGATAATATCCGCTTCGTTTTCCGCAACTTTCCATTGGAGGAAGTACACCCGTATGCCCTGCATGCAGCTATTGCCGCAGAAGCTGCTTCGGGGCAGGGAAAGTTCTGGGAAATGCATGATATCCTGCTTGAGAACCAGCGTGAGTTGGATGATGCCCATTTGATAGAGTATGCCCGTATCATCGATATGGATGTAGAGAAGTTTAAACATGATTTCGGCCTGGAATCTTATGCCCGTAAAGTACAGGACGACTATACTTCAGGCGAGAAGAACGGAGTGGATAGTACACCTACTTTCTTTGTGAATGGCCGGAAATATGAAGGAAACTGGACGACTGCCGAATTTCCGGAATATCTCAGGTCGTTGCTACCCTAAAGCTTTATGATTGGATAAAGCAGGGTTAGTGCTTGGAAAAAAGGGAATGTGTCAAAAGTAAGTTCTAACGTTTTAGCGTGTCATTGCGGGCTTGCCCCGCAACCTTATACTAAACTGATCTACAGTGATCAGGATGAGATGGCGGGTCAAGCCCGCCAGGACACAGACGCTATAAATAGGACTTTTGACACACTCCTTTTTTGTGGGGATTGGTATATCTATTCTTCATGTGTAAACTCTTCTTTCCAGGTAATCCCGCTAATGTCGGTAAGGAGCAGGGTATATGTCCCTTTCGGCAGATTGGCTATGGAACGGTCACTGATCGTTAAGCCTGCTTTGCTGCCGAGCGGTATTACCAGACTATGCTTGCCCGGTGCGACTTTGGCAATATACTTGTTTTCGATGTCTGACGCCGGGAACTTGGACAGTGCTTCCGCATCCTTGTCCAGAACCACATTCCCTTCTTTGTCTTTCAATGTGATGCCGATCAGGAAAGAACCATATACATCTGCCCCTTCTACGCGATAGACCGTAAAGGATAGTTTGCCGTGATCGATACTTGCATCCGATATTTCAATCTTTGGCTTGACCGATTTGTTATGCAGTTTTCCCCAGACCCCGTTGTGAAAGACCTGGTTGGTGGCAAGCGACAGGAATAACAGTGCAAAAGCGCCGATTCCGGCTATTTTATTGATTGTGCCGGTTCTCAACGGTAACGCTCCGGAGGTCAACCATACGATCCATGGCAGCTTACGCAACCCCTGTATTTTGGGTATCAACAGGTAATCAAGGGAATATTTGCCTCCTCCCGATAAAAAGACCGTGAATCCGGCAACAGCCCCTAATATCCCGATCTGCCATTCATCGACACAGGTGGTACCCAGCCATCCCGAACCTAACAGAATACCGGTAGCCAGACTGAATACCCCGATACTCATTAGCCGGGTGAACAATCCCAGCATGATGAATAGTCCGACGATCCCTTCTATAATTGTAAATATAACCATTGCCCACCAAAGGACATCCGGGTTTGTGACCAGATATTCGATCATCGGTTTAATGCCAAGGGCATTGGGCAGGAAGTGATTGAACTTTTCTCCTATATAGCCGGGCATATCCGGTATCAGTTTATTCTCTAAAATAAGGCGTCTCCAGAAAGCTGAAAAATAGGTCCATCCGACCACTAACCGTAATGAAAGGGTAAATAAGCCGATCATGGAGTATGTATAGGACATCTCCTGTTTATTCTGATTTATCATATTCTAAATGTATTTGTAAGTGAACTAATTTGTTTAAGTCTTTTGTCTGTAGAGGATACTCAATTGTGACGCAGTCTTAAATAATTAGTTTACGATAACAGATGAACAGTGAAGTCTGTATGAATACATCTGTATTTCGTCTTACTTGTTCAGACAGGGTTGTCCGGATCGGTGGATAAATATGTGTGTTTGTTGAGAATAAATCGGATAGATATGTATATTGAGGCTTATCTTGCTCCTTTCCGGAAGAAGAAAGCTCAAAGATACAGGTATTTAGCGTATTACTGCAATTTTCGACATTGGCTGTCCGAACAGGTATATGCAACATCTGCTTGAACTCTCTCTTTGTTGGACAGGAGAGTAGCAAGAAGAACATCATCGGGAACAAGATGAAGCTTGTCAAGTGTTTACCTGTTTTAGATGTCATTGTTTATTGTCTTTGCCAGTTTTATGATGTATGTGAAGAACTTTTTATTTGATGTTTGTTTATTAAATAACAATCTTAGCTTTGTTTTGTTCTGATGATTTATATATTATCTATCGGATTTATTGATTATTCGTTCTTAGCCTGATTTGGGTATCAATGAAGTATAGCTTACTATCTATTCCATATAGCACATTATTGGGGACTGCATCAAATATCTCGTACTTGTCATTGTGGAACTCATCAGCATAATCCATAATGAAACCTAATGCTTCCATATAAGTCGCAATTTCATCTTCCGTGGCTTCCCGTTTTGCCCTAACATAGGGTTGGACCAGTACGGCACAGAATTCCTGTTGACTGTTATAAGTGAAACCTATCATATTGTTTTAACTTTTCAACTTGCCTTCTCTTATAGCCCTCTGCTGATCTAACATCTCCTGCTGCCTCCTTACATCTTCTACAGAGATGGGCTGCTTCTTCCAAGATTCGATTGACTGTCGAGTGCTCTCTATCCATTCCTTGTGAAACTCATTAATATAGGTACTGTTCATATTCCATTATATATCTTGATTGGCAAATGTAGTGATAATTTGGGAATATTATAGTTTACAGGTATAATAAGTTGAGTTGGAATAAAAAGAAAAGCTCCTGTAACCATCAAGATTACAGGAGCTTTATTTATATGAAGTCTGAATTACTTCTTCATAGCTTCCTCGATAGCAACCGCTACGGCAACCGTAGCACCTACCATCGGGTTGTTACCCATTCCGAGGAATCCCATCATTTCTACGTGAGCAGGAACGGATGAAGAACCAGCGAACTGAGCGTCACCGTGCATACGGCCCATCGTGTCGGTCATACCATAAGAAGCAGGACCGGCAGCCATGTTGTCCGGGTGCAATGTACGGCCTGTACCGCCACCGGATGCTACAGAGAAATACGGGTGACCGTTTTCCATACATTCTTTCTTGTAAGTACCTGCAACCGGGTGCTGGAAGCGAGTCGGGTTGGTTGAGTTACCTGTGATAGATACGTCAACACCTTCTTTACGCATGATGGCAACACCTTCGCGAACATCGTCAGCGCCGTAGCACTTAACTTTTGCACGCAGACCGGTAGAGTATGCTTTTTCTTCGATTACGTTTACGTCGCCAGTCATATAGTCGAACTGAGTGCGGACATAAGTAAAGCCGTTGATACGGGAGATGATTTTAGCAGCATCCTTGCCCAGACCGTTCAGGATGACACGCAACGGTTCTTTACGAACTTTGTTTGCCATTTCAGCGATCTTGATTGCACCTTCGGCAGCAGCGAATGATTCGTGGCCAGCCAGGAATGCGAAACATTTTGTTTCTTCACGAAGCAGACGGGCAGCCAGGTTACCGTGGCCGATACCTACCTTACGATCGTCGGCTACAGAACCGGCGATACAGAATGCCTGCAGACCGATACCGATAGCTTCGGCAGCTTCAGCAGCATTCATGCAGCCTTTCTTAATTGCGATAGCAGCGCCTACAACGTAAGCCCAGCAAGCATTTTCGAAACAGATAGGTTGTGTTTCCTTACACATTGTATAAGGGTCGATACCTTTAGCGTCGCAGATAGCCTTTGCATCTTCGATACCGTTGATACCATATTCTTTTAAAACCGCGTTGATATGCTCGATACGACGGTCATAACTTTCAAATAAAGCCATATTATTTTTTACTTTTTAAAATTCTTATTTACCAGGAATAAAGATATCAGAAAATTGAAAACAAGCACACCGCCGCAACAGAGCACATAGAAAGCCATCCAGGGACGATCCGGTTTAATCACGAAATAGGTGATAACCGAAGCCACAATGGTGATAGCTGTCAGCCCAAGGAGGACGCGTGTCAGTGTTTTCTTATTCATTACGAGGATCGATATATTTTACAGCTTCTTTGAAACGACCGTAAGAGCCTTTTGCTTTTTCCAGTGCTTCGTTAGCATCCATACCCTTCTTTACCATATCCATGAATTTGCCCAGGTGGATAAATTCATAACCGATTACTTCGTCGTCAGCATCAAGAGCCATACGAGTACAGTAGCCTTCAGCCATTTCCAGGTAACGAGTACCCTTTGCCAATGTTCCGTACATTGTACCTACCTGGCTACGCAGACCTTTACCTAAGTCTTCCAAGCCGGCGCCGATAGGCAGACCGTCTTCAGAGAAAGCGGACTGTGTACGACCGTAAACGATCTGCAGGAACAATTCGCGCATTGCAGTGTTGATAGCATCACAAACCAGGTCAGTGTTCAATGCTTCCAGCAATGTTTTGCCCGGCAGGATTTCCGAAGCCATAGCAGCAGAGTGAGTCATACCGGAACAACCGATAGTTTCTACAAGTGCTTCCTGAATAATTCCTTCTTTAACGTTCAGAGTCAGCTTACATCCACCCTGTTTCGGTGCACACCAACCGATACCGTGAGTCAAACCAGAGATGTCAGAAATCTGAGTTGCTCTAACCCACTTTCCTTCTTCGGGAATCGGAGCACACTGGTGGTCAGCTCCCTTCTTTACAACACACATGTGTTGAACTTCATGTGAATAAATCATAATCGCTAATTTATTATATTAAAGTGATAATAAAACTTTATGCTAATTTTAATGTAAGATCGCTTTCAATAAGACCGCACAAAGATAAAATTTTTAATCCAGCCGTGCAACAGCCCCGGTTCGTTATTTATCGGCGGAATCAGTATTAAGTGGTATTCCGTTCAGAATAATCTGCCATGTTACGGGAGCTATCTTTTTCATCATAAACGATACTCCGCAATAGGTCTCTTGCGACATACGGACAGCTTTCAACATTTTTGCACTGTCGTCCGGATTCCCTGTTACATGATAGGTTATATGGAAATCCGTATAGATCATAGGTATCCCTTCTGACGTCCCGGCTGTAACATCGATCGACAGGCTTTCAAATCGTACCCTCATCTTCCGGAAGAGAGGGGCGACATCCATTCCTGTACAACCTGCCAGAGCCACAAGCATAAGAGCTTTCGGGCGTGGCCCTTCATCGTTCCCCCCATTCTCCACGGATGTGTCAATAATAAGGGGATGACCATTTAACTCTGTCTCAAAAGTAGAGTCTTTTTTCCATTTTAAAGTGATTTGAGCAGACATAGCTTTGATATTTAGGGTTCGATAATGTTAAAATAACTGTCCGGGGCTTCGAAAGTGGCGAACAAATCTTTTAAACTTTCGAGGCGTCCTTCGACCGATAATTTTTTTGCTTGCATATTAGCCATTATGCTTTCCGGTTGCGTGAAGCTCGTGTAGATCGTTTGCTTGTCACCTTTCAGACTTACCGTCGGAGCTGCGTGGAGTATGCCGATACGGTTCGATAAGGCTCCATTTTTTAATATCAGGGTCGCCTGTTCTTTTGTATCTGTCAGGCTGACATTGATGATTATATCCTTATCAGCTGCTTTCTCTCCGTTTATTTGGATCGCCAGCATATCGAATAGCATCTCGAGGCTTAGATTCTGAGACATTCTGGCTATATTTGAGCTTGTTTTACCTTTTCCTGCTATTCCGTTTGTCAGTTCCTGCGCCCCTGTCAGGTAGAAATTGCGCCAGGGGCCGCTTTCGGCTTGATATCCTAATTGTGAATAAGTGTCCGCCAGCAGTTGGCGAGCCGCTTTATGATTCGGATTAGCGAAGACAAGGTTGTTCAGCAGGGTCGCAGTCCAGCGATATTCACCTTGGTTATAGGCTTCCTTTGCTTTTTCCATTACAGCTTCTTCTCCGCCGATAGCTTCCACATATTTTTTACCTTCTTCTGTCGGTGGCAATGGATTCAGATTGGCGGGGATGCCGTCGAACCAACCAAAATACATTTGGTATTGGGCTTTTACGTTATGGCTCACCGTGCCGTAATATCCTCGGTTGGCAAATTCATTGGCGATAGCCCCCGGTAATTTTATCATCTCCGCGATTTCCCTCGGAGTATATCCCTGGTTGGCAAGATGGAGGGTCTGGTCGTGCAGGTAACGGTACAGATCCCGCTGCTTTTCCCAATAACCCACGATCTTCTTATTGCCCCATGTCGGCCAATGGTGGGTTGAGAAAGATACTTCCACCTGGTCGCCGCATTTCACGATCGCCTTGTCGATATATTTGCTCCATAACTGGCCGTTACGCACTTTGGCGCCGCGCAGGGTCAATAAGTTATGCAAGTTGTGATTGATCTCTTCGGCAACGCAAAATGCTTTCATTTCCGGAAAATACATCATGATTTCCACAGGAGCCTCCGCCCCGGGTACCGACATGAAGTCGATCTCCACACCGTCAATCCGCAGCGTTTCGCCTTCTTCCGATATCTCGCGGGTGGGAGGGACTAAACCGCTGGTCCCTACAGCTGTTGTTTGTCCGAGGCCGGTACCGATATTACCCTTCTCGTTTTTAGGCAAGCTGCGTCCATACATATAAGTCGCTCTGCGTCCCATAGCAACGCCGGCCATCAGGTTCTCGCTGACGGCTTCTTCAAAGAACCCTTTTGGACCGATGATTTCGATAGAGTTCGGTTGGTTCGGAGCATTTTCCAGGATGGCGTCGATACCTGCAAAATGATCTACGTGGGGATGTGTATAAATAACCGCCTTTACGGGAAGGTCGGCAACATGTTTTTTGAGCAGGTTATAACCGGCCAAGGCCGTTTCTTTTGATAATAATACATCAATGACGATCCAGCCGTTATCACTGCGGACGAACGTCATGTTTGCAAGGTCGAATCCCCGTATCTGGTATATTTTGCCCGGCAGTACCTCGAATAATCCGTGTATCCGGTTCAGCTGCCCTTGTCGCCAGAGACTGGGGTTTGCAGAGGCAGGAGCCTCTTGTTTCAGGAAATCCCAGACAGCAAGTCCATAAACCTCTTTCCCGTTCTCGCCGGTGATTGCCGGTTCGTCTATTGTGGCGATAAAGCCCCGGGTTGCATCTTCAAAATCTTGTTTGTTGTCAAAAGGAAGTGTTTTGAGTACTTGTTCATTTGCTTGTTTGGTAAAACGGGACGGTTCCGTGTTTTGAGCACAAACGAATAAGTGACTTGTGGCAATAAGGAGCCATAGGAGTCGTGTTTTAGTTTTCATGATTTAGCGGTTATAAATAAGGGCTGAACGAAAAGTAAGAAATTTCGTTCAGCCCCGATTATGTTATTTTAAAACTTCTTTGATTTTGTCTTCCAAGTCTTGCCCGTGCAGGTTTTTGGCGATGATTGTACCATCTTTATCTACCAGTAAGGTATGAGGGATGCTATTTACTCCATAAAGAGCAGCTCCGCCGTTCTGCCATCCTTTCAGGTCGGACAATTGTGTCCAGGTGATGTCCAGGTCTTTTACGCCTTTAGCCCATGCATCCGCTTTGCTGTCCAGGGAGATACCTACAATATCGAAACCTTTGTTCTTATACTGTTTGTATGTTTTTACCAGATTCGGCATTTCTGCGCGGCAGGGAGGACACCAAGATGCCCAGAAGTCGATCAGAACCACCTTGCCATTGCCTACATATTCGGATAGCTTGTGCATTTCGCCTTTTGCATCCGGCATTTCGAAGTCTGTGAATTTCTGTCCTACGGCAACCTTTTTCAGCACGTTCAGATGATCGATCATATAGCTGATTCCCGGAACAGCCTTAAATGTAGAATCCGCTTTGGAGATGATCTCATTTTGCTGGTCTTCGCCGATATTGTAACGGAAGTCATACAGGTTCTTGGCTGCGGTCTGTTTGTCCGTATGGGCCAGAATGTAGTTGACAACAGCTTCCGTTATTTTCTGGTCGATTTCATCATATTTGGCTTCCGCCTGTTCGATCAGCTTTTCGTCGCCCGATTTCATGTCGGCAATCAGCTTGTCGATACCTGAACGCAAACCTTTGATTTTGCCCTGTAACTCTTTCTGTGCATCATTTTCCGGTGTACCGCTGACCGTAGATGTCGAATCCAACGTAACCGTCAGTTTTCCGTTTTCGAGTACGAATGTTGCCATAAACGGGGCATTCTCTCCCGGAGCGACACGTGCAGGTTCTACTGCTTCTTCAGAAAAACGGAGTGTACGGAGAGCCGGACTATTTTGACTGCCTTTCAGAACAAACGCTCCGTTTTGCACCAAAGCACTGTCGAGAGGCACAGCGTCTTTTACTCCATATTCATAGAGATATACGTACTGGCCATTCAAATCGGCATTTGAAACCGAACCGGTAATTTCGTAACCCGGTTTTTCGCTACAAGCTGCGAGGAGCAGAGTGGAAGCGGCAAGGATAAGATACTTTTTCATTTTGTATTTGTTGTGTTAAACTTATACATAGAATATTTACCTTGCAAAGATACGAAGTCTTCCGGATAATTTGTCTGCTGAAAATATTTTTCGTTGTCATTCAAATGATATTCTTATATTTGTAGTCAAATAACCGTTATTATGAATTTATCCATTATCAAAACTGGGTCTGAATATGTAGCACTTTCCCGTTGGGTCAAGTCTGCAATTGCCTGTATTGCTTTGTTTTCCTTTCCACTGTCTGCTGAAATATCCCTGCATTTGGCCCATAATATCGATCTGTCCAATAATGCGATTCTCGAAATGTACCAGGATGAGAACGGGTATATGTGGATCGGTACTTATGACGGTTTGAACCTGTACAATGGCAAAAATACGTATGTATTCCGCTTCGAGCCGAATAATAAATATACCTTATGCAGTAATATTATTAATAAAATCACTTATGGCGGGGAGGGATATTTATGGGTGTCGACCTCGATGGGCTTGAACCGTTTTGCTTTGAAGGACCGGAAAGTCACGGAGTCTTATACGGAATACCCGGAATGCCTGAATGTGGCGGCCGATTCGATGGGTAATACATTGATCGTAAAGCAAAAGGATTTTATCTCTTGCTATTCTCCGGCAAAAGGTTCTTTTCAGGATGTGCATATGCAAGGAATGAATGAGGGAGATGTTAAAGTTTTGTTCGCAGTCGGGGAAAAACAGTTTTGTCTCCTGACCGGAGATGGCTGCCTGAAGGAGGTCCGTCCTGATTTCGAGTCGCTTCCGATTACGCTGAACATAAAAGACGATATTATCCATGATAAGGAAGTGGACCGTGCCTATTATGTGAGCGATATTCTCTATTTCGTGGATGTGGATAACGGCCTTTATTCTTATAACATAAAAGACCGCAAGAAAAAGTACATTGCCGATCTGACCGGATGGATGGAACAATACGGCAAACTGTCGCGCATCGCTTTGTTTCATTCCGATGTCTATCTGGTTTTCAGGAATGGTCTTTTGCTGAATATCGACAGACCGGAAGATATACAGTCTTTTGATGTAAGCTTATTCTGCGCCTTGCCCGATCGCAAGCAGGATATCCTTTGGATTGGAACAGATGGGCAGGGGGTTCAGATGTATTATGATAAATATAATCGTTTTTCAGGGATAAAACTGGAGAATCTGCCGATTGTCATGCGTAATCCGGTCCGGTCCATCTATACAGAGGACGAGAAAACGGTATGGTTCGGGACAAAAGGGAATGGATTTGTCCGGGTGGAAGACTACGATTCGTATGGTAAAGGGAAAATACCAGCTGATAAGATCACTCATTTTACGATGGCAAACGGTCTTGCCAGTGACCGTGTTTATTGTTTTCGCAAAAGCAATTATTATCCCTGGGTTTGGATTGGAACGGAAGGTCCCGGATTATCCTATTATTCTTTACTGGACAAGAAAGTCCATACCTTAACCGGCAATGCCGACACCAAGATCCAATATGTCCATGCAATACGGGAAGTGAATGATTCGACGCTTTGGCTGGCAACAACGGGATATGGATTGTTGGAAGTTAAAATCGGCAAGAGTGGAAGCGAACTTGTTATTAAATATGTGGAATCGTTTGTTTTGGAAAAGGATGGAAAGATTTGCAATGAGTTTCATTCCATGAATTACGATGATGAGACTTCCATGCTTTATTTGGGAAGTCGTGGCGGATATGGACTGGTCTGCTTCAACCTGATTAGCAAACAGTATGAGTTTATTCCGATGAATAATGCCGGCAACCGGGCTGTCGGCGATGTGCTTTGTATGTGCTATAGCCAGGATTCGACATTCTATTTGGGGGCCAGTTCGGGGATGACTCAAATGAAGTTGCACGCCAATAATCTGGCCGAAGTCCATCAATACAGCAAGGCCGACGGTATGAAAAACGACATGGTCCATGGTATCCTTGAAGATCCGGACGGCTGTATCTGGCTGAGCACCAATAAAGGCCTTACCAAGTATAATCCCCATAACCGTTTCTTCCATAACTATGGAAGTCCGGATTTGCCGGTGACGGAATTTTCGGATGATGCCTATTGGGAATGTCCTTATACCGGAAAATTGTTTTTTGGAGGAATAAACGGGTTGGTGTGGGTGGACCCGCAGAACGACCGGCAGGAAAATTATAAGCCGGACCTGCATTTCTTTGAACTGAAGATGGGAGATGAGACACATGGTTTGTATGATTATGTAACGGACCAGAAAACCGGTTATGTGACTATACCTCCCGACATCTCCACTTTCTCGATATCTTTTGTGGCGACAGACTATATACACGGGGAAAATTATGAATATTCGTACCTGTTGGAAAACTATAATACTTCGTGGACCGAACTTCAAAAAGACAACCAGGTCTCTTTTACGAAACTGCCTTATGATAATTATGTATTGAAAGTCCGTTATAAGAATGATGTCTTCGATTCGGATGCAAAGGAATACTTATTGCATATACGGGTGTTGCCACCCTGGTATCTTAGTACCTGGGCCTTGTCTATCTACTGTTTGTTGTTTATGGCTGTCTGTTCCGGTATTTTTTGTTGGGTACGTTTCCGGATATCGAAAAAGCAGTCTGAGGTAGCCCGGAAAATCAGGGAAGAGCAGAAGGAGCAACTGTATGAAGCGAAACTGAATTTCTTTGCCAATATCACACATGAACTCTGTACGCCTCTTACTTTGATTAACGGAGTGAATGATTATATCAAAGGTGCTGCCGGACGGTCGGCAGATGGAAAATTGGAGAAGTATGCCCGTATTTTGGGCGAAAACGTGACAAGTCTGAATGAACTGATACAGGAAATTCTGGATTTCAGAAAGATCGAAGAAGCCGGATTCAGCCGTCTGCATATTAAAAAGGTATCCGTTAGCAGCTTGGTTCAAAAGCAGTGTGAATTGTTTATGCCTGTGGCTGAACAGAATAATATCAGCTTTACGGTTTCCGGCTTGGATGCTCCCCTTTATTGGAATACGGATGTTGCCGGTTTGAAGACAATTATGAGAAATCTGGTGTCGAATGCTTTTAAATATACGAAACGGGACGGGGCGGTTCGTGTTTCTGTCCGGACGGAAAACGGCTCTTTAATCATACAGGTCTACAATACGGGAAAAGGGATAGGGGAGTCCGATTTGCGAACAATATTCGACCGTTTCCGCATCTTGGGTGATCTGGAGGTGAATAATTATACCCAGATGACATCCCGCAACGGATTGGGCCTTTTTATCTGCCATAGTCTGGTGCAATTGTTGCGTGGAGAAATAAAGGTGGATAGTAAAGAAGGCGAATATGCCGAGTTTACGGTTATTCTGCCTCTTCTGGAAGCAGAAGAGGAGAGCGTAGAAGAGGAAACGCTGGAAAAAAGCGGGCAAACTGCTGTTTCGACGGTTGTACAACCGTCTGCTTCGCCTGTAACAGGCGAAGCAGCTGTGAAGACCGATAAGCCGGTTATATTAGTGGTGGATGACAATCGGGATATCGTCTGGCTGATAAAAGAAACATTGTCTTCCGAATATACGGTGTTAGAAGCGTTCCGTGCAGAAGAGGCGCTGACTTTGATGGACCGGCAATCACCGGATCTGATTATTACGGATATCATGATGCCGAGTATGGACGGGTTTGAATTTATCAGTCGTCTTAAAGCGGATAAGTTTACCCGCCATATACCTTTAATAATAGTCTCGGCTAAAGTCTCGGATCGTGAACAGGCGGAAGGGCTGGATCTGGGTGCGGATGCTTATCTGACCAAGCCGTTCTCTGCCGTCGTGCTCCATTCCGTTGTGAACCGGTTGATGGCGACTAAAAAGGAACTGAAAGACTACTATTATTCGCCGGAAAGCGCCTATG
Organism: Parabacteroides acidifaciens; assembly: GCF_003363715.1. Classification (GTDB taxonomy): domain Bacteria; phylum Bacteroidota; class Bacteroidia; order Bacteroidales; family Tannerellaceae; genus Parabacteroides; species Parabacteroides acidifaciens. The sequence continues at coordinate 29,696 of NZ_QREV01000018.1, read as the reverse complement.
AGCAGTCCGGTGGGCAGTTGATCCACCAGGAGGATAAAGAGTTTATGGATTCTGTTACGGCTATTATCCGGGATAATCTTACCCAGGAGGCATTGCGGCCCGAATTTATTGCAGATAAGTTGGGCATGAACTCCCGTGCGCTGTATCGCCGTTTCAAAAAGATTTCGCCATTGACGCCGACCGATTTTATCAAGGATTACCGGTTGACGCATGCCGCCCAGCTTTTGGTTACAACCAATTTGAGTGTCCAGGAAATCATTTACCAGGTCGGCATCTCCAATAAATCCTATTTCTATCGCGAATTCTCTCAAAAATACCAGATGACTCCGCGCCAATATCGGCAGAGGGAATAGGGGGTTATTGTAAAAAACGTATTTTTCAGGTCCGAAAGGCATCCGAAACCAAACAAATGTTAATCCGCTTTTTTGACCTCAAAAAGGGACTTTTTCCTATGATCAGGCTCCTTATCGCCATGAAGAGGGACTTTATCGCTCTGATCCGGAACTTTGTAGCTCTGAAGGTTGACTTCATATAGCACGAAGTCAACCTTCAGAGCGATGAAGCGTTACTTCAAGACAATTTTCTGCGCACCTCACGGCAACAAGCCTCCAAAATTTCCTTGGAATATTTGGAACGCAGTCCGTCTTCGTCCGCAAATATTCGATTCTCCGGGAGTTAAGCTTTATCACATTGACGCTGTTTTCGCCTTCTGGCAATCATACTGCCTGTTTTCCGGGACGGTCTCGGCACCTCGTTTCATTTGTTGTCAGCAAAGAATACTAAAATCAAGCAAAGAGTCAGTTCAAAATGAACCCATATTTTGGACGAAATAGAAAATGCTCCAAAAAAGGGCTTCTTGTATTTTTTGTTAATGGAATGTCCGGTCTTGGCATATTGGAGAAACGCATCATCCGGGGAGTCTCGTTTCGGATAGGAATGGTTAAAAATAAGTAGTAAGTGTTTGTGAATTGATAGTGTCCTGGTTGTCCAAAAGAGTGTCATAATTGACCAGCGGTTGATTTTGATACTCTTTTGGTGTTTCAGTGTTACTACGAATGTGTTAAGATCAAGTAATATTGCCATCGAAATACAAAAATTAATGAATGCCTTGATTGGTAAAGATATTCCCAATATTATTATGTATTATGTGTTAAAAATTAAAAAGCAAAAAAGATGAATGAATCTAAACTATTATCTCCATGTGGGATAGTGAAGGCCTCAGCCTTATGTTTGCTAATGTCTGCTTTTTCTGCTCATGCAGCGTTTGCTGTTCCGGTTTCAGCATCGGATGGTAACGTAATGGTGGCGCAGCAAGGTAAGACGATAACAGGCGTCGTAAATGACGAATTAGGTCCGGTTGCCGGAGCTAACATCGTTGTGAAAGGTACTACAAACGGTACGATGACAGACATGGATGGACATTTCTCCATCTCGAATGTTCCTGCGGGGGCTGTACTGCAAATTTCTTTTATCGGTTACCTGACTCAGGAGGTTAAAGTCGGAAACCAGTCTACTATTACTGTACTCTTGAAAGAGGATTCCCAGACATTGGATGAAGTAGTGGTAGTCGGTTATGGTACGATGCGTAAATCGGACTTGACAGGTTCTATCTCTACGGCTAAAGGTGAAGAAATCATCAAAACGCAATCGTTCAATGCCCTCGATGGTTTGAAAGGTAAAGTAGCCGGTGTGAACATTTTCTCCAATACCGGACAGCCGGGTGGTGAAATGCGTGTTGTTATTCGTGGTGTGTCCACGATCCAGGCATCTTCCTCTCCTTTGTATGTTGTCGACGGTGTGGTTATGTCTGACTTCCAGTTGCTCAACCCGAATGACATTCAGTCTATCGAAGTATTGAAAGATGCATCTTCCGCAGCAATCTACGGTGCTCGTGGTGCGAACGGTGTTGTTTTGGTAACTACCAAGCGTGGTGACGGAGGCAAAGGCGTTCATATCTCTTACGATGGTTCTGTTTCGGTCGGTACGATGGCTAAACAGATGGACGTGATGGATTCTTATGAATGGATGGCTGCTTTCAAGCAAGGTTTGGAAAATGCCAATGCATGGCAGGGTAAGAATTTTACCACTGATTTGTCTCAGATATTTACAGACGAGCGTTTGTTCAATGCTGACGGCTCTCCTAAATATAATACAAACTGGCAGGATGAAGCTTCCCGTACGGCTGTTTCCCACAACCATCAGATCAGTATCCAGCGCGCAGGTGACGGCTCTTCAGTCGGAGCATTCATCAACTATACTGACCAGGAAGGTATTTTGCTTAATTCTTATTTCAAACGTATCAATGCGAAATTGGCGTATGACGACAAACCAACGAAATGGCTGTCTACTTCAGTGAATTTGTTGGTGAACCATACATGGGGTAACCGTACTTCCGATAACCCTTACGGACAGGGAGCTTTGCGTACGATGCTCGAACAGTTGCCGTTCTTGCCGGTTAAGCTGGATGGTGAATATACGCAGACTAATATCATTAGAACGACTGCTATCTTGAATGACAAGGATAATCCTAACAGCGGTACTCAAGGATTTAGTCCGGAACCTGTCGGTAACCCGGTTGAATTGTTGAAAAATATGTACGCTATGCAATACCGTACAAAAATCTTCGGTAATGCAGCCCTTACATTCCATTTGTTGAAAGGGTTGGATTTGAAGACACAGTTCGGTGTGGACTACCAGAACAGCCGTGACGCCAATTACACTCCGTTCACTCCGCGTCCTATGATCAACCAGAATTCCGAAGGTTATGCTTCTGCAAGTAATTCAAACGCTTTCTACTGGCAGGAAGAAACCTATATGAACTATTCTACGTTGTTGGATAAGCATTCTATCAATGCCATGCTCGGTTTGTCTTGGCAGGGACGTGAATATACATCTTTCAATGCTTCCGACAGTAAGTTTACGGATGACTTCTATGGTTATTACAACTTGGGTAAAGGTACGGACCGTCCGGGTGTAGGCAGCGACTATGACAAATGGACAATGAACTCATACTTCCTCCGTTTGGCTTATTCTTATGACAATAAGTATATGGCAACAGTGACCGGACGTTATGATGGTTCTTCCAAGTTCGGATCCGGTAATAAGTATGCGTTCTTCCCGTCTGTCGGTTTAGGTTGGTTGATGTCCCGTGAAAGTTTCCTGGAAGACAATCCGACTATCAGCAAATTGAAACTGCATACTTCTTATGGTTTGACCGGTAACTCTGAAATCGGTACATATCGTTCTTTGGCTACTGTAAGCCAGTCTACTACGATTATCGGTGATGCTTTGCATATGGTTTCTTATTTGGACAATATGCCGAACTCTAAGTTGAAATGGGAAAAGACCGGTCAGTTTGACTTTGGTGTTGAACTTGGTTTGTTTAAGGATCGTTTGAGCTTTGATGTATCCGGTTATTACAAATATACATCGGATTTGTTGCTTGACCGTCCGGTTCCGGAATCAACAGGTTATTCTTCAATCCTGGATAATGTCGGAGCTGTATCCAACCGTGGTGTCGATATCCTGGTTACTGCACATCCTATTCAAAATCATGATTTCCAATGGACTTCAACGATTAACTTAGGTTTCAACAGAAGCCGTGTTGAGAAATTGGATGAAAGCGCTTCAGTTGACCCGATTACAGGAAAACGCCAGATTACAACTGACGGTTTCGTAGGTTATGACATGCTTATCCGTGAAGGCGAACCGCTTTCTTCGTTCTACGGTTACAAACGTATCGGTATTTATGATGGCAAACCTGAAAACTGGGATCCGGAAACAATGAATGTTCCGTCTGTTATCGGTGAAAAAGTAACATCTAAAGACCGTACAATCATTGGTAACGGTTTACCTGACTGGACGGGTTCTTTCGTCAATACGTTCAACTATAAGAATTTCGATTTGACGGTTGATTTCCAATATACATGGGGTGTTGATGTTATGCAGGAATATTACCACTCTACTGTGGCTCGTTTCCTGACCAACGGTCTTGACCGCATTTATCAGGATGCATGGCATCCGACTTTGAATCCGAACGGACAAGAACAGGCTCTTCGTCTGAACAACTTCGGTCAGGGTGCAAATAATGCAGCTGATGATGATTGGGTTGCCAATGGTGCTTATCTGCGTTGTAACATGATTCAGTTGGGTTATACATTTGATTCAAATCTGATCAAGTCGATTGGTTTGTCTTCTTTACGTCTGTATGCTAACGTGAATAATGCATTCTTGATCACTGCTTCGGATTATTTAGGATATGACCCGGACAACTCTTCTCGTTTAGGTGGTAACAACTGGGGTGCTAACCGTCAGTTCTTTACTTATCCGCGTCCGAGAACATTCATGTTTGGTGTTAATGTTGCATTTTAATCAGTCAAAAATAATATAAGATCATTATGAAACTAAAGAAAAGATATATTTCATTATTGTGCATCTGCTCGTTGGCCATGAGTTCATGTGACAGCTTCCTGGAAGAGAAGCCATTGGACCAGAAAGATTCAAATCAGTTCTGGCAGACTGCAGCTGATGCTGAAACCGGTGTGAACGCATTGTATTTCGGTGGTGTGCCTTATCTGCACAATACAGGTGGCGGTTGGACCCCTAAAGCAACTTGTTGGGGTGGTATTATTTCAGGTTTGTATGTTGACAGACGTAAAGACCGTCAGTTTACAAATGCATCGGAAGGTTGTAACTTCAATGTCGCATCATTTGAAGACCAGGCCATGAGCTATTGGCATGAGTTCTACAAAGGTATTTCTCGTGCAAATTTCGTGATTGCCAATGTCCCGAATATGACGGGCGTTCTGAGCGAAGAGACGATCAAGTATTATGTGGCACAGGGTAAATTCTTCCGTGCGTATGCTTATTTCTGGTTGGTAAAGGAATTTGGAGATGTGCCTTATATTTCTGAACCTTATACTTCTCCGGATGGAATCTTTAAAGAACGTATTCCGGCTGCTGAAGTTTACGGCTATATCGAACAGGATTTGCTTGACATCGTAAACAATAATGGTTTGCCTAATAAGGCATTCTACGATAATGGTTGCTATGCAACTCTTCCGATGGCCCAGACTCTGTTGGCACAAGTCTATCTGCAGAGAGCAGGAGCTCCGCTTAACGGTGGAGATGCTGATTATGCAAAGGCTGCTCAGATGGCGTTGAAGGTGGTCGAAGGTGGCCAGCACGCCTTGGTTCAGGCTGGTGGTAGCAGTGATGATCTCAATTCGGCATTTAATGTGATCAAGACCACAAAATCATCTAACGAGATCATTTATGCAAAAGAGTATAACTATACCAACCATAAAGTAGGTAACTCTTATGCTGCCCATTCGATGGGATCAGATGCTTCTCAGTGGAAAGATGCGAATGGTAGTGCAATTTTCCATCCGGGTGGCGACGTTCTGGAAAACATTTATCTGCCCTGTGACATGATTGTAAACAGTTATGATCCGGCCGATATCCGTGGACATGAAAAGCAATTCTTCTTCAGAGAATATACAGATGCTACAGGTGTTAGTCATCAATTGAATAATATTGGTAACTGGGCTTGGTTTGATGAAAAATCTTTGATGGAAGGTCATGACGGCGACTACAATATGCCGATGTTCCGTTATTCGGAAGTCTTGTTGATCGCAGCTGAAGGTTTGGCTCGTACAGGTCAGGAAAGCGCTGCGTTAGGTTATCTCAACCAGGTGCGTAATCGCGCAGGTCTGGCAAATGAAACAGCAACAGGTGATGCTTTGATCCAGTCAATCTTGACAGAACGTTTGCATGAATTCCCATTGGAATTTAAAGTTTGGGATGATATCCGCCGTACTCGTTTGTATCCGGAAGAAGTCGGTGCACAATCCGGTAAGTTGAATTGGGTTCCCCTTACTTCTGCTAAGATTCAGAATAAACCTGACGGACAGATCCGGGTAGGTGCTATTCCTGAATATGCATTGTTATGGCCGATTCCGTTGGATGAAATGCAGGCTAACCCGGCATTGCAGGGACATCAGAATCCTGGATGGAATTAGTCTATTTTAATTTGTTTTTCTAACTTTGGAGAGTGAACAGTATATTGCTTAATTTTAATAGTTGTGTTATGAAAATAAGTATATTTATATCGATAAGTTTATTATTGTGTTCTTGTCAGACCAAATTACCGGTAAATGTCCCCGAACTGTCGGATGGAAATCCGACCACTTGTTTTGTCGGGACGAAGGGAGTTAATAAGGTTGTTTTTGATGAGCAATGTACTGTTCCTGTCCAGAGTTATAAAATTTATTCGTCCGGCGAAACACCAGCCCACGATCCGGCTGCCTGGACATTGAAGGGATCGTATGACGGAAAGAATTGGGTGGTGGTAGACGAACGGAAAGACCAGAAATTTTGTTCCCGCTACCAGGAAATCCTTTGTTCGATAGCCAAACCTTCTAACTATAAACAATATATGCTGGAAGCCAGTACCGAAACAGGTGATACACTGGTTTTGGGCGATGTATTATTATATGATACGAATTTGAATGCAAACTGGGAGAGCTTTAAGTATCCCAATGTCGATTTTGAAGTGTTGGACCCTGATACAAAAGGGGCTTCAATTTATACCGGCCTCGTACAAGATCCTGACGAGTATATCCGGTACCATGCCCGTAAAGTGGCAGAGATTTTGTTCTATACGGCCAAAGACACAATGAACGACGTGCAGAAAATCGAGTACACGTTGAAGGACTATGACGGCGTGTCGGCTAAAGGTGGCAATCCGCCTGTCATCTCGATTGTTTATAGCACGCAACATATCGAGAAATCGGCAAACGAATCGCTGTATAAACTCGATTTTGAAACACGTGGCGTTTTGTATCACGAATTGGTACACGCTTATCAGTTTGAACCGAAAGGAATCGGTTCCTACTCAACAAACAAGACATTTTGGGCTTGTATCGAAGGTATGGCGGATGCAGTCCGCGCACAGGCCGGATATTTCGATATGAGTACCCGTAAACCGGGCGGTAACTGGATGGACGGTTATCGTACGACCGGTTTCTTTATCCAGTGGCTGACAACCAAAGATCCGGATGCGATCCGGAAATTCCACGAGACTGTCCGCGACATCGATGAATGGAGCTTCGACAAAGCGATCAAGAGCATCTTCGGCGAAGAGAGCAGCATTGAAAGCATGTGGGATGAATACCAGGCTTTTTTGTCAAAATAAGAATATAAACAGATAATGATATCATGAAAAAGACGATCCTTTTATTTTCCGCCTTATTGGCTTTTGGCGGTTTGTCCGCACAGGATAAATCTTCTTTGGTCAACCCGATCATCGGGACAAACGGGATGGGGCATACGTTTCCGGGGGCTTGTGTGCCTTTCGGACTGGTGCAGTTGAGTCCCGATACAGACACGATCCCTCATAATATAGATGGTAAATACCAGCCCCGCGTATATGAATACTGTGCAGGTTACCAGCATAAGGACAGCAGTATTGTTGGGTTCAGCCATACGCATTTCAGCGGAACAGGGCATTCCGACCTGGGTGATATCCTGATTATGCCGACGACCGGCGCTTTGAAACTGAACCCGGGGACAGCCACAAATCCTGATGGCGGCTATCGTTCCCGCTTTTCACACGAGACGGAAATATCCCGTCCCGGCTACTATGAAGTGATGCTGGCGGATTACGGTGTAAAAGCGCAGCTGACGACAACCAAACGGGTAGGAGTCCATAAATATACATTCCCGAAAGAGGCAAAGAACCAGCGGATCGTCCTGGATATGATTCATGGCATATATAACTATGATGGGAAAGTCCTGTGGACGAATATCCGTGTCGAAAATGATACATTGGTTACCGGCTACCGGATTACAAACGGATGGGCGCGTACCAATTATACCTATTTTGCCATGTCTTTTTCCAAACCGGTCATACATTATGGTTGCGAAGAGAAGGCGAAGGTTGACTACCGGGGCGGATACGGTAAGTTTAATATGAAAGAAAACTTTCCGGATATAGGCGGACGCAAGATTGTAGCTTATTTTGATTTTGATCCGGCCGCATCCGAAGAATTAGAGGTAAAGGTGGCTCTTTCCGGCGTGAGTGCTGCCGGCGCTTTAAAGAATTTGCAGGCCGAAGCATCCGGCTATAGCTTCGATCAATTGGCTGCCCGGGCAAATGAAACCTGGAATAAGGAGTTATCCGTTATCGAGGCGAACGGCAGTGAAGACCAGTTGGCAATGCTTTACACTTCCCTCTATCATACGATGATCAATCCTTGCGTATATACCGATGTTGACGGTCAGTATCGTGGATTGGATCATAATATTCACCAGGCTGACGGTTTCACGAACTATACGGTCTTTTCCGTTTGGGACACCTACCGTGCCCTGCATCCGTTGTTTAATATTATCAATCGCCAGGTCAATACGGATATCGCCCGTTCCATGCTGAAGCATTGCGAACAGAGTGTACATAAGGCTTTGCCTGTCTGGAGCCATATGGCGAATGAAAACTGGTGTATGATCGGGTATCACTCCGTTTCCGTTCTGGCAGATGCGGTTGCCAAAGGTCTTCCGTTGGATAAAGACGAGGTGTTGAAGGCAATGGTGAGCAGTTCGACTATCCCTTATTTGGACGGGACCGGCGAATATATGCAAAAAGGATATGTCGCACTCGACCATAATGGCAGTGCTGCATCTTTGACACTCGAATATGCTTATGACGACTGGACAATCTATCATACGGCGCTTTTGGCCGGAAACCGTGAAGTGGCCGAGACATATAAGAAACGGGCTACCAATTATGCGAATGTATTCGATACCGGCATTGGTTATGCCCGCCCCCGTTATGCAGACGGCCGGTGGAAGGAAAACTTCAACCTGTTGAGTACGCATGGTGAAGGCTTTATAGAAGGAAATGCCTTGAACTATTCTTTTTACGTGCCGCAGGATGTGGATAATATGATCCGCCTGATGGGAGGAGACAAGTCGTTTGTGTCTAAGCTCGACTCCCTGTTCACGATGCATCTGCCGGCTGAATTTTTTGCCGATACGGAAGATGTGACGGAAGAGGGATTGCTGGGTGGTTATGTGCATGGCAACGAACCGAGCCATCACATCCCGTTCCTGTATGTCTGGACTTCTCAACCTTGGAAGACGCAGTACTGGCAGCGTGAGATTATGAACAAGATGTATCGCAACAATATCGACGGCTTGTGTGGTAATGATGATTGCGGGCAGATGTCTGCCTGGTATATCCTGTCTGCGATGGGATTCTATCCGGTTTGTCCGGGAACAGACCAATATGTATTGGGTGCTCCTTTCCTTCCTTATATGAAGGTGACGCTGGAAAACGGAAAGACTTTTGAGGTCAGGGCTGATAAGGTAAGTGACAGGAATCGCTATGTCAAGTCGGTGAAACTGAATGGCAAACCTTATACGAAAGGCTATATCACCCAGCAGGATATTATGGATGGCGGTACGCTGACATTCGAAATGACGTCGTCTCCGAATAAAAAACGTATTTTTATGGGTACAGATAAGCCCTATTCTCAGTCTACTAATTAATTAAACATATTCTATCCATGAAAAAGTTATTTATTTTAGCGATTACGCTTTGCAGCAGCCTCTTTACTGCGGTGGCGGCTGACAAGACGGAGCTGGTGGATTACGTCAATCCGCTGGTCGGAAGCCAGTCGAAAATATCCCTGTCGACGGGAAATACCTATCCGGCGATTGCCCTGCCTTGGGGTATGAATTTCTGGATGCCCCAGACAGGAAAGATGGGAGATGGCTGGGCTTACACATACGATGCAGATAAAATCCGTGGTTTTAAACAGACTCACCAGCCCAGTCCCTGGATCAACGACTATGGTCAGTTTGCCATTATGCCGATTACCGGTAAGGTAGTATTCGACCAGGACAAGCGTGCCAGTTGGTTCTCACACAAGGCAGAGGTGGCGAAACCCAATTATTACCGGGTGTATCTGGCCGATCATGATGTCGTGACGGAAATCGCACCGACAGAACGCGCCGCCATGTTCCGTTTTACATTCCCCGAAACGGACAAGTCTTATGTGATTGTAGATGCTTTCGACCGTGGTTCTTATATCAAGATCATTCCGGAAGAGAACAAGATTATCGGTTATACAACCCGTAACAGCGGTGGTGTTCCTAAGAACTTCCGTAACTATTTTGTAGTTGTATTCGACAAACCGTTTACTTATAAGGCTACTGTCGGCGATAGCGAAATTCGCAAAGGCGAGACAGAAGCGCAAGAAAACCATACCGGTGCCATTATCGGTTTCTCTACTCATAAGGGCGAGATCGTACATGCCCGTGTCGCTTCTTCCTTTATCAGTCCCGAACAGGCTGAACTGAACCTGAAGGAATTGGGCGACCGTTCGTTCGACCAGATTGTAGATGCAGGCCGCCAGGTTTGGAACGAGACGTTGGGACGCATCGCAGTAGAAGATAACGACGTGGACAAACTGCGTACGTTCTATTCCTGCCTGTACCGTTCACTGCTTTTCCCGCGCAGTTTCTATGAACTGGACGCAAACGGTAAAGTCGTGCACTACAGCCCGTATAACGGAGAAGTGTTGCCGGGTTATATGTTTACCGATACCGGTTTCTGGGATACTTTCCGTTGCCTGTTCCCGTTCCTGAACCTGATGTATCCGTCTATGAATACGAAGATGCAGGAAGGTCTTGTCAACGCATATAAGGAGAGCGGATTCCTTCCCGAGTGGGCGAGCCCGGGTCATCGTGGCTGTATGGTCGGCAATAACTCGGCTTCTATTGTGGCGGATGCTTACCTGAAAGGGCTTCGCGGATATGATATCGAAACGCTTTGGGAAGCTGTCGTACATGGCGCCAACAACGTACATCCGAAGATTTCGTCTACCGGACGTCTGGGATATAAATATTACAATGAATTAGGATATGTGCCCTATGATGTAAAGATCAATGAAAGTGCAGCCCGTACATTGGAATATGCTTACGATGACTGGGCTATCTACAAACTGGGCCAGGCTTTAGGCAAGCCGGAATCGGAAATTGCGATATTCGCAAAACATGCAATGAACTATAAGAACCTGTTCGACAAGGAGACCAAGCTGATGCGTGGACGTAATGCAGACGGTACGTTCCAGTCTCCGTTCAACCCGCTGAAGTGGGGGGATGCCTTTACGGAAGGAAATAGCTGGCATTATACTTGGTCTGTATTCCATGATCCGCAGGGATTAATCGACTTGATGGGAGGAAAAACCGGCTTCAACGCAATGATGGATTCTGTCTTCAATGTTCCGCCTTTGTTCGATGACAGCTATTATGGCGGCGTGATCCATGAGATCCGTGAAATGCAGATTATGAACATGGGTAACTATGCACATGGCAACCAGCCGATCCAGCACATGATATATATGTATAACTATTCCGGTGAACCCTGGAAGGCTCAATATTGGGCGCGCGAAGTAATGGATAAACTCTATTTCGCTACTCCTGACGGCTATTGCGGGGATGAAGACAACGGCCAGACTTCCGCCTGGTATGTTTTCTCCGCTTTAGGTTTCTATCCGGTTTGTCCGGGTTCGGACCAGTATATCTTAGGTTCTCCTCTCTTCAAGGGAGTCACCCTGAACCTGGAGAATGGCAAGAAGGTTGTGATCAAGGCTGGCAACAACAGTCAGGCTAACCGTTATATCTCGGCCATGAAGGTTAACGGTAAGAACTATACGAAGAACTACCTGACACATGGCGATATGCTGCGTGGCATGACGGTCAACTATACAATGTCACCTGTTCCGAATCAGAACCGGGGTACGCAGGACAGCGATGCGCCTTACTCATTCTCTAAAGAATTGGGTAAATAATAAGAATGTCTATATATTAGCTGAAAGAATTAATATTAACATAAGCACTTAATTATAATAGGACTTTCGGCTATAATTATAATTAGGCACGGATTATGCGGATTGCACGGTATTGGAAGTATCTTTAAGCTGTGGAATCCGTGAAATCCGTGCCTAAAATAATTTATTTGATATGAAAGCAAGAATCAGTATTTTAGTTGCCATGTCATGTCTGGCACTCTCCGGCATGGCCCAAAATGAGAAACTGACGGAATATGTCAGGCCATTAGTGGGAACTGACGGTTTTGGTAATGTATATCCCGGGGCGCAGATCCCGTTCGGCGGTATCCAGATTAGTCCTGATACGGACGACAAGTACTACGATGCGGCGGCCGGATATAAATATAACCATACTTCCATCCAGGGATTCAGCCTGACGCATCTCAGCGGAACGGGGATTCCCGACTTGGGCGATTTCCTGTTTATCCCGGGAACCGGGGAGATGAAGCTGGAACCGGGAAGCCGGGAAAATCCCGATGAGGGTTATCGATCCCGCTATACGCATGATAAGGAGTGGGCGTCCCCGAATTATTATGCCGTCCAATTACTGGATTATGGTGTAAAAGCGGAAATGACCTCCGGATTGCGGAGTGGAATGTTACGGTTTACCTATCCGAAGTCGGACAAGTCTTTTATCATGATCGATATGGACCATACCTTATGGCAGAAATGTGAATGGGCTAATCTGCGTATTGAGAACGATTCGACCTTAACAGGCTATAAGTTGGTGAAAGGGTGGGGGCCGGAACGCCACATCTATTTTACCGCAGTCTTTTCCAAAAAGTTGGACGGTCTGCGCATCATGCAGGATAAAAAGCCGGTGATCTATAATACGTCCCGTTTCAGAAGCGATCGCGAGGCGTGGGGAAAGAACCTGATGGCTTGCCTTTCTTTTGCAACGGAAGAGGGAGAGGTTGTAACAGTAAAGACTTCAGTTTCTTCGGTCAGCACAGCCGGAGCCATGCGGAATATGCAGGAACTGGACGGCCTGACATTCGACGGCCTGAAAGATAAAGGCGTGGATCTGTGGGAAAAAGAATTGCAGAAATACCGGGTAACGGCAGACCGGAAAACAAAAGAGACCTTCTATACCTCTGCCTATCATGCGGCCTTGCATCCCTTTGTATTCCAGGATTCCGACGGCAGCTTCAGAGGGTTGGACAAGAATATCGAACAGGCCAAAGGCTTTACGAATTATACGACTCTTTCTTTATGGGACACTTACCGGGCCTTGCACCCCTGGTTCAATCTGGTGCATCAGGATGTGAATGCCGATATAGCCAATTCCATGCTGGCTCATTACGACAAAAGTGTGGAAAAAATGCTGCCTGTCTGGTCTTTTTACGGCAATGAGACCTGGTGCATGATCGGTTATCACGCGGTCTCTGTGCTGGCAGATATGATTGTCAAAGGTGTGAAGGGCTTCGATTACGAACGGGCCTACGAAGCGATGAAGACGACGGCTCAAAACAAGCATTATGATTGCTTGCCCGATTATATCCGGAATGGGTATGTCCCCTTTGACAAAGAGGCCGAATCTGTTTCCAAGACACTGGAATATGCTTACGACGACTATTGCATTGCGCAGGCGGCTAAAGCATTGGGGAAAACGGATGATTATCAGTATTTCCTGAACCGCTCTTTGTCTTACCAGACATTGATTGATCCGGAAACAAAATATATGCGCGGCCGTGACAGCCAGGGGAATTGGCGTACTCCGTTTTCTCCGATCGCTTATCAGGGACCGGGTTCGGTGAACGGCTGGGGAGACATTACGGAAGGATTTACCATGCAATATACCTGGTCTGTCCCGCACGATGTGCAGGGATATATCAACCTGGCGGGTAAAAAGCTTTTCGAGAAACGGCTGGATGAACTGTTTACGGTGGAACTGCCTGAAGATATCCCGGGTGCACACGATATTCAGGGACGTATCGGCGGTTACTGGCATGGGAATGAACCTTGCCATCATGTCGCCTATCTCTATAATTACCTGGGCCAGCCCTGGAAGTGTCAGAAGTGGATACGCGAAATCGTCGACCGTTTTTATGGAAACGAACCGGGTTCGCTGAGCGGTAATGACGATTGCGGACAGATGTCGGCCTGGTATATGTTCAACTGCGCCGGTTTTTATCCGGTGGCTCCGTCCAGCAACATCTATAATATAGGATCTCCATGTGTCGAGGCGCTCTCGATCCGGATGAGCAACGGGAAAGAGATCCGGATGACAACGGAAAACTGGTCCAAGGAGAATGTCTACGTAAAAGAATTGTATGTCAACGGCAAGAAGTACGATAAATCTTATCTGACCTACGAAGACGTGCAGCCCGGAATCACCCTGCATTTCGTCATGAGCAGCAAGCCGAACTACAAGCGCGCCACCTCCCTCGATGCCCGCCCGGCCTCACTGTCGACTCAGGGAAAGACGATGCTTTACCGGAAACCTGTTGTAGAATAAGAAGCAGGTATAGAGAAAACGCTGATTAAGCTGATTTTAACGGATAGCAATATTAAATCCGTTTAGATCTGCTTAATCAGCGTTTTCTTATACTTCTTGCTGTGTTCCTTGTTTTTCTTAATGTTTATCTCTACTTTTGTATCACATTAGAATCTACCAGATCTTTTAACTATGTTGCTAAAAAATCAGTGGAAACTTCTTTATCTGGTTTATTAACTATATGTGTAGACATAAAAAAACCCGGATTCATCACCAGCATCTAATATCTGGGAGAGGAATTACCGGGACTGCACTGCAAAGATAACCTTATTATGACGTATAACAAACAATTTTTTGAAAAAGTTTTTTCCACCAAGCGAATGGAAAGATACTTTAATGCTCACCAAGATGAACAGAAAGCTATTTTACATTATCAATGCAATGTCGAATTATCTGAGGCTTTTTATGTCTCGCTTTCTACGTTTGAAGTTGCATTAAGAAATGCTTTAAGCCGAGAATTACAGACAATGACGGGAAGGGAAGATTGGTATGCCATATTCCCAACAATGCCGGGGCTTGTTGGACTAAATAGATATATCACTCAAGCAAAGAAACAAATTGTTGGACGTAATGAACCTATTCTTGCATCTAAAGTTATTGCAGAACTTACCTTGGGCTTTTGGGTATCGCTGCTTAACAGTGAATATGAGCGCATATTATGGAAAGATCTTCGTCGTGCTTTTCCTTATCTCCCGAAACATTTACGACAGAGAAGAACTGTTTCTGCTCCGCTGAATTCTTTGAGATCATTTAGAAATAGAATTTTCCATAATGAGTCTATCTGTTGGAATTTAGATAGAGTAGAAGCTATCCATAACGAGATAATTCAAGTGATGGGGTGGATCAACAAAGATATCCCTGGCTGGATTGAGCCTTTTGATCGGTTTACTTCTGTAGTTAGCAAAATAAGTATAGTAATGAACTGGAGTAATAATTGTAAATCAGGACTCCCTGAGCCAACAAAAGAAAAAAGCTATACGATTGCAGAGAAACAGAAAGAGAACCCTAAGGCATATTTACCTTGGGATGTGGAAGCTGATAATGCACTAAAAAGACTTTATGCAGAAGGTTATGGTATTGATGAGTTGGCAGGTTTGTTTGAGCGAACAAAAGGTGCTATTAGATCTCGATTGAGAAAATTGGGATTAGGTGAGGATTTCGATCCGGGATCATTTCTGTGAGAATTATTTCTCCTTTCGATAAATCTGAATATCTTTGCATCTAAGTGATAGATTGGATAATCTGAATACTTTATAACAAATAAAATACAGGATAAATCGATATGGAAGATCAGGAAATAAAGGATAATGTGTCGCAGTTAGGAGAAGTGAGCGAAAGCTTTGTTGATGTGGAAAATGCGGATTTATCCATTAATAATGATAATTCTTATACTATTTATCCGAATGCCGAAGTTCGGGTGGAAAAGGCTCAGTTCAGTATTTTGCATTTACAAACGCTTTGCATGAAGAGAAAGGAGTTGGTTATTAATCCTGATTTTCAAAGGAATGATGTATGGCAACAGAGGCAAAAGTCTGAACTGATAGAATCTATCCTTATGGGAATACCTATTCCTTTGATGTATTTGTTTGAGGATAAGAATGGCAAGAAGCAGGTTGTTGATGGTCGGCAAAGGATTGGTGCAATTCTGAGTTTTCTGGAAGAAGGGTTTAAGTTGAATAATTTGAAAATATTGCGTCAGTTGAATGGTGCGTTCTTTAGTGATTTAGATCCTAAATTGCAAGGCGTATTTGAAGACTATCAATTGTTTTTCTATATCATCCAACCACCAACGCCTGAACGCGTGAAGTATGATATTTTTGATAGAGTAAACAGAGGTGGTACATCTTTGAATAAGCAGGAAATGCGAAATGCTTTATATCGTGGACGTTGTACAAATATGATATATAATTTAAGTCGGTCGTATGAATTTTTAGTAGCAACAGGAGGATCTATTAATACTGCAAGAATGAAAGATCAGTATATAATCTTGCGGGCAATAGCCTTTCTGATGCTCCATCGTGGTGAGTTTAAAAATATTCCGGCTCTTCAATACCGGGGAGATATAGATGATTTTCTGGCTCGTTTTATGATGTATATAAATGATGATGCGCCTGAAGAATTGATTGTAAAATATGAGAATCTATTTCTCCAGTGTATGTCGGTCAGTTATGCTCTTTTAGGAGAAAACGGTTTTCGTTTTTCTGGGAATGGAGTAAGAAGGCCTATAAATATGCCACTTTTCGAAGCATTGACTTACTTGTTTTCTTTTATACCTAAGGACATTGATTATACATGGGCTTCTAAGCTCTTATTAGATATAGAAGATGTGAAAGATGAGTTTGATAATTCCCGCTATTTTTCGGGCAATATTGACTCAACAACGAGTGTTTTTTTTCGGTTTGAACGTATGGACAATATAATAAGCAGGGTACATCTATGATTAATCATATACAAATAGAAGACTATAAATGTCTTCATGATGAAAGCTTGAAAATAAAGCCTTTTACGATAATAACAGGGGTTAATTCGGCGGGCAAGTCAAGTTTGATACAATCTGTATTACTTCCAGTCCGCAAGGCTGGGAAAAACGGGCAGGTCTTGTTAGATAGTATTGTGAATTTGACATTTGATGCTATTCGAAATAAATATTATAATGCAAAAAGTGTCCGGATCAGTCTTGATATAGACGGTGTTCCTATTATGTATCATGGGACAAATGAACACTCTATGCTTTTTCTTTCACCGGAGGAGGATGCCTGTTTGCCGATTGATATAGAGCAAAACTTATATTATTTATCTGCAAATAGAATTGGGGCGGAACTACATTCTAAAATTTCACCGCAGTTTAAAGTAGGTGTTGTTGGCGAGTATATATTAGGTTCATTCGAGAAAGAAAAATCCAATCCATTGATACCGGAATTGATTAAAAACGATTCTTCTTATACTTTATCAACCCAGGTAAATTATTGGTTATCTTATATATTAGATACACCAACCGAATTGCAGACAGAACGTCGTTTGGATGATGTGGTTGAAGTTCAATATAAAAGTGACGGGCTGGGAAATATTTCTCCTTTCCAATTAGGAGCCGGGGTTAGTTATTTGACCAAAATGTTGATAATGTGCCTGCGTGCAAAAAAGAATGATGTTATTCTCATCGAGAATCCTGAAATACATCTTCATCCGGCCAGTCAGGCAAAAGTGGGGGAATTTCTGGCTTTTATAGCAAAGGCCGGCATACAGGTGATAATTGAAACACATTGTGAACATCTTATATATAAGGTGGGCTATGAAGTTTATAAAAAACGTTTTTCGAAAGATAATGTAACCATTTTATATAAAGAAGGAATCCAGAATCCGTTTGTTGTAATCGACTTTAAAGAGGATGGAAAGTTCACCTGTGACTTTCCTGAAGGTTTTTTCGATGCAACTTTGGCTGAACTGTTAGAAATGGAGTGATATGGGAAAATATAGCTTTGTATTATCTGATACTTTATATAAACAATATTATTTATTTAAGGAGCATCAGGACTATGATAAAGATATTATTATGCATTTGCTTAAATTCCGTTGCGGCGAATTCCTTACTAACACTAAGCAATTGGATGATATAGGGATTGGTGAGAGTGTGTCGAAGGAACTTTATAACTCTTTAAAATATGCCAGACTCACAACGCAAACATTAGAGGAGTTGGCAGGCAAAACTGATTACAAACTGATCTTATGTAATGACAGAACGGATTATCCGTATGTCAATATCATGTCTGATAAGATAAGCTGTAATATCACTGGTTGCTTTTATCGGAATATTCCCAGAGATAAAGCTGTTTTGCATATCAAAGCTTTATGCCGGGAAGCGAAAATGATATGTCTGTATGATCAGTATCTGAATAGGAGCACGGATGCCTTGAAGTTGATTTTGCCAAACAAAAAAGTAGAACTGATCTATCATTCAAAACATTTGGATATGAATGATATTGCAGATTTGCAAAAGTATAATTCTCTATGGACTTTTATCTCAAATGATTCATTGTTAACTCATCATGATCGGTATGTAGTAATCGACAATAGAATGGAAATTATCTTATCAAGCGGCTTTAAGTATTTGGAATCGACGATGAAGGAGTTAACTTATGTGATCAGACCGATACAGGAAAACCGGTTGATTATGCAAAAGTAATTAAAATCTATCTGCCCGATATGCACAGGCTGGAGTGGCTGAAGAAAAATGTGGAATAAAGAGCTAATCGCCTATGCTTATCTTTCACGATTGCAGAAATATTCGTATATTTGCATCGCTTTAAGATATGGATCAGATAATTTCTAAATAAATCAGATTAAGAAATGACAAAGAGTGCATTACAAATTGCAAGAGCAGCTTACCAGCCAAAGGTTCCCGCTGCATTGAAAGGCGCTGTAAAAGCCGTTGACGGTGAGTACACACAATCAGTTGCCGATCAGGACGAAATCAAGAAATTGTTCCCGAACACGTACGGAATGCCTGTCGTTACTTTCGAAAAAAGTAGCGAGAAGAAAGCGATGCCGGCTATGAACGTTGGTGTGATCCTTTCCGGTGGTCAGGCTCCTGGCGGTCATAACGTGATTGCAGGTCTGTTTGACGGCATCAAGGCTACTAACAAAGACTCTCGTCTGTATGGCTTTATCCTCGGACCCGGTGGTCTGATCGATCATAAATATATGGAACTGACAGCTGACATCATCGACGAATACCGTAACACGGGTGGTTTCGATATGATCGGTTCAGGCCGTACGAAACTGGAAACAAAAGAACAGTTCGACAAGGGTCTGGAAATCTTGAAAGAATTGGATATTAAGGCACTGGTTATTATCGGCGGTGACGACTCTAACACAAACGCCTGTGTGCTGGCTGAATATTACAAAGCCATCAATGCCGGTGTACAGGTTATCGGTTGTCCGAAGACGATCGACGGTGACTTGAAGAACGAACAGATCGAAACATCTTTCGGTTTCGACACGGCTTGTAAAGTATATTCGGAAGTGATTGGTAACATCCAGCGCGACTGTAACTCAGCCCAGAAATACTGGCACTTCATCAAACTGATGGGCCGCTCGGCTTCTCACATCGCACTGGAATGTGCTTTGCAGACACAGCCGAACATCGCGATCGTATCGGAAGAAGTGGAAGCAAAGAACATGTCTCTGGACGATATCGTTACCTATATCGCAGAAATCGTTGCAAAACGTGCTGCCGACGGCAACAACTTCGGTACGGTGCTGATCCCCGAAGGTCTGATCGAATTCGTTCCGGCTATGAAACGCCTGATCGCCGAGCTGAACGACTTCCTGGCTAAACACGATGCCGAATTCAAGATGATCAAGAAAAGCGAACAGCGTGCCTATATCATCAGCAAGCTGACAAAAGAAAACTCCGATCTGTATGCTTCTCTGCCGGAAGGCGTGGCACGTCAGTTGTCTCTCGACCGCGACCCGCACGGAAACGTTCAGGTTTCTCTGATCGAAACAGAAAAGCTGCTGTCTGAAATGGTTGGCAACAAGCTGGCTCAGTGGAAGGCCGAAGGCAAATATGTTGGTAAGTTTGCTGCACAGCACCACTTCTTCGGTTACGAAGGACGTTGCGCTGCTCCGTCTAACTACGATGCCGACTATTGCTATTCTTTGGGTTACACGGCTTCTTGCCTGATCGCTTCCGGCAAGACAGGTTATATGTCATCCGTACGCAACACGACTGCTCCGGCCGACAAATGGATCGCAGGCGGTATCCCTGTCACCATGATGATGAACATGGAAAGACGTCATGGCGAAATGAAACCGGTTATCCAGAAAGCCTTGGTTAAACTGGACGGCGCTCCTTTCAAAACTTTCGCTGCCAACCGCGACGAATGGGCTTTGACAACAAGCTATGTCTATCCAGGTCCTATCCAGTACTTTGGTCCGACAGAAGTTTGCGACCAGCCGACTAAGACGTTGCAGCTGGAACAGGCTAAATAATATAATCTCCAAATATATTATGATAATGATAGAGGTAGGGCGTCAGGCTTTACCTCTATTTTTATATGTAAATTAGCGAAAGCTCTATCCCGATACTGACGGCATTTTACAGATAAAATTGATCTTGATTCCCTGTACAGCGTATTTTGGATTCCTTCTACAGGATAATTGGTTGTTTATTTTTGAGTATGGGTTAGTTTATAGTAGGGAAAGATATAGTTATCTCTTATATATGAGATTGTTATTTGTAGGTTCTTTATTTCTTCACAATCCCTTCCAGCCTCCCCATGTTCTTCCTTTTCGTCGTCTTCATGATCAGGAACCAGTCGATAGGGTACCAGAAGCCGAAGCCGCCTCCTGTAAACAGTTTGCAGAGGCCTTTGCCCCAGTCACCGATGAGGAAACGGTCTACGCCGAACATCCCTAAGAAGATGGAGGCGAGCAGTATCTTGACTGGACTGTTGAAGTGGGTTTGCTCTAAAAGGATCTCCTTCTCCGGCGAGAGGTCGAGCAGCCGGTGAATGGGTATTTCATAATCGGGAAATTTGCTTTCGTTGGCAAGAAGGAACTTGTCTACTTTTTCTGCTTCCATAATATATTAAGATTTTTTCTGGTAAAAGACGATCCCTTTCCGCTGGATATGCTCCATCAAATCCGGATTTGTCAGCTTGTGAAAGAGAGAAATGTCGAATTGATAAGGTAAGAGCAGGTCGTCAATTGCCCATGTTATTTGATTTATATCACTATGAGTCAGTTTTTCGCCGATCAGTGTGAGGTCTACGTCCGAGAATGGTTTGTAGTTGCCTTTGGCACGTGAGCCGTAAAGCAAAACTTTCTCGATCTCCTTGTACCGGGCAAAAAGATCACATAGTTTATTGATTTCCGTATCTGTAAGTCCGTATTTCATTTGTCGGTCATATTATCGGACAGGGATAACATTTTATCTTCAAACCGACAGAACAGCGGATAGTAGGTCTGCACAATCGCTTCGTATATTTCGGTTGCCACATCATCGTCATAGTTGTGTGAGGTCAGATTGCGGTCGTTGATCGTATTCATCCATTGCTTATCATCGATAATGCCCATTTCCAAGGCTTTCCGAATGGCGTCGCGCGAGCCGTGAATGTCGGTGTATCCTTGATATTCGGCATAGTCTTTCATTACTTTCCATGAGAGTTCGTGCGTGTATTCGAAGCGCTGTATCAACCCTTCCTGCAGAAGTTCGTCTATCTCTTCGGATAAATCTTGTTGCTTTGAAACCAACTCTACAGCCTGGCGCAGTTTGGCCAGTGCTTTGCGGTAATTAGAGAATCGTTGCAGCCAACGTATGTCTTGTTGTGTCATATCTATAATTGCGATTTGTACAGGCAAATATAGTTATTTTCCGTATCTTTGGACTCCGATAATCATTAAAACAACAATCTTATGTTTTCAGGAATTGTAGAAGAAACAGCTCAGGTCGTAGCGATCGAGCATGATAAAGACAATATTCATATCACAATGAAATGTTCTTTTGTCGATGAATTGAAAATTGACCAGAGTGTGGCTCATAACGGTGTTTGCCTGACTGTTGTCCGCAAAGATGGGGATACCTTTACAACGACTGCCATGCGCGAAACCCTGGAACGTTCCAACCTGGGGCTTCTGAAGCCGGGTTCGCTGGTGAATCTGGAACGCAGCATGATGATGAATGGCCGTCTGGACGGACATATCGTGCAGGGGCACGTGGATCAGACTGCCGTTTGTACGGACGTCGAAGATGCGAACGGTAGCTGGTATTATACATTTGAATATCCGTTCGACAAGGAAATGGCCGCGCAGGGATATATAACCGTAGAGAAAGGTTCCGTCTGTGTGAATGGCGTGAGCCTGACGGTCTGCAATTCAAAGCAGAACAGTTTCCAGGTGGCGATCATTCCTTACACGCACGACAATACCAACTTCTGCCAGATCGAGAAAGGCACGGTTGTCAACCTCGAATTTGACATCGTAGGGAAGTATATCAGCAAGATGATGCAATTCAGATAAACGGGTTTATGGAGATGTCTCGTCTTTGATGATGCATCTCCTTTTCCAGATTCCCGTTTTATAATAGATGAAGGTCACGATCAGCCCGATCGTGATGCTTGCCACGATAGCCCACCAGATCCCGCTTCGTCCTAACCATGAACTGAGGTAATAGGCGAGGGGAATGCGGATGATCCAGAGACATACCAGGCTGGTTACCATTGGAAACAAGGTGTCGCCGGCTCCACGCAACGCCCCGTTGTAGACGTTCAACGCCCCGTGAACGATGAAGAAACCGCAGATAATCAACAGATATTCCTTCCCGATAACAATCACATCCGCGTCGTTCGTGAAGATGCGCATCATGGAGTCGCCAAACAGATAGACGGCGGCGAATGTCAGCAGTCCCAGCGCGATATTGGCGTACATGGTGAACCTCAATCCTTTTTTGACCCGGTCCAGTCGTCCGGCTCCGATGTTCTGCCCGCAGAATGCTGCCAATGCGCCGGATAAAGTCAGGATTGCCTGCGTGATGATCGTGTCTATCTTTCCGGCAGCTCCGTAGGCTGTCAGCGTGTTGGTCCCGAAACTGTTTACGATCCCTAATAGGGCGATCAGTCCGAGGGCGATAGCGCATTGCTGCACGCTGGTCGGCAGGCCGATCTTCAGGCTTTCTTTGAATAGCTTGCCGTCGAACAGCATATCCTGCTTTTTGATGGAGAGTAGGGGATGCGTATTGTTTACGTAGGCCAGGGCGACACACATCCCGATTCCTTGCGCGATGACGGTCGCACGGGCGGCTCCTTCGATGCCCCATTTGAATACGAGGATGAAAAGCAAGTCGAGCAGGATGTTTAGGATGGTCGTGATTAATATAAAGATCATCGGCCGGACGGATTCTCCCACGCCTCGGAGGATCGAGATAATACTATTGAATGTCACGAACAGGAATGTCCCTCCGATATAGATCCGGAAATAGGCGACGGCCTGCGGGATAACCTCTTCCGGCGTGTTTGTCAGGCGAAAAACCGGCTCGGCAAAGATAATCCCGCCGATGGATAGTATAACGCCCCCCACCAGCATAAAGATAAAGAAGGAAGAGAAGGCGAGTTGGACTTTCTGGAACTGTTTAGCCCCGAAGAGTTGCGAAATGACGACACTTGTCCCACTTCCGACGCCGATCACAAACGAGATGATAAAGTAATAGATGAAAAAAGAAGCCGATACGGCCGCCAATGCCTCTTTCCCTAAGAACTGTCCGACGATAACGCTGTCGGTTACATTATAAAGTTGTTGCAACAGATTCCCGATCAGAAGCGGCAGTGCAAAGCGAACGATCACTTTCCACACTTTCCCCTTTGTAAGATCCGTATTTCCTTTACTTTTATTCATCTCCCTTTTTAATTGTCAATTGTCAATTATCCATTGTCAATTGTTCAGAGGTCTTTAAGAAGAATTGTGTCATTTGCCTTAATCATATCTTCACGGGTTTTCAAAAGGGCTTTCCATTCTTTGCTGAATAATTTGGAAGTGTCGATCTTGAAATTTTCGGAGCCGTATTCGTCCATGCGTGTCAGCAGGTAACTAACCGTGATCTTGTTCACGTCGATTGCCGGTTGGTAATGGACAACCCGTTCGTCGTCTCCGTAGTTGACCTCGATAATGATGTTCAACTCGGTCAACAGGTAAAGAATTTGCGTGGTGATACGGATCGGGATGCGATAGGCATCCGACAATTCGTCAGCTGTGTAAGGTTTCTCGCCTTTCACAAATCGTTTGACGATCAGCGAGGCAATCAGCAGTGTGAGAAAATCTTTATAACGCCGGCTGATATTCTTGCTGTCCCGTTCGAAACTGAATTTCTTTACGTTCTGGGACGCATACGAAATTTCCGCACCGAAGAGGCAGATGAGCCATGACAGTTGCAACCAAAGTAACAATAAAGGCAGGGCGGCAAAGCTACCATAGATAGCATTATATTTACTCACCCAAATCTGTCCGCTGATATAGATAAACTGGAAAAACTGGAAAGCGATACCGGCCAGGAATCCGGCAACCAGCCCATTGACAAACCTGACTTTTGTATTGGGCAGCGAAATATAAAGCCCTGTAAATGCTAAGATCGTAATGATGTAAGGCGCAATATTCAAAATCAGCTCGACCAGGGGAGTAAAGAAAAAATACTGGCTGAGGAATGAATTTTGCAGCGTAGACAGGAAAATGGATAAACCGCTGGAAGCCGTCATCAGTACGGGCAGGATCAGGAACAGGGCCAGATAATCGGATATCTTCCGGTACCAGGGGCGTGATTTTTGTATCTGCCAGATGTCGTTGAATGTATCTTCTATGGAGGAAATCAGGTTGATAACCGTATAGAACAGCAGGATCAGGCCGACTCCGATGATCACTCCGCCTTGTGCTTGTGCCAGATAACTCTCTACGAACTCGAAGGCCTTGTTCAATTCAACTTCATGTCCGGGAAAATAGTCGAACAGCTCTTGGCGGACTGTCCCCTGAAAACCGAACCCCTTGGCTATGCCTAACAAGACAGCTAAAAGCGGTACGATAGATAACAATGTACTATAGGTGAGGGCAGAGGCTTTTGTTTGCAGATTCTCATTCCGGAAACCTCTGAAGGCGAGTATGATTGTTTTAATGATGTTGATATAAAGTTCTTTCAGCCCGCTTACTTCATTTTCGGTAATCCGCCAAATGTCGTAAGTTACAAAACGGATCGTTCTTGTCAGTAAGGCATTAATCCGTTCTCCGAACGTCTTTTTATCAGCTGTCTTCATATTTTAAATGTAAAAAAGCAGTCTGCCTGTAAGCCGGGTTCTGTACTTCCGTTTGCACGGAAGCGTCTGCCATTTATCTCGTCTTACTGTCACCAGCAAGCTTTAGCGGTCTACCCCCCGGCATCGGACGAGCAATCCTACATGCGCCGGTATACATGACCTTACAACCCATAAGACGTACGGCATCCTATATTACTATAGGACCCGGTGAGCTCTTACCTCACCTTTTCACCCTTACCGGACGAATCCGGCGGTCGTTTTCTGTTACGTTACTCTACCCTCGCGGACAGCTTCCCGTTAAGAAGTATGGTGCTCTGTGTTGCCCGGACGTTCCTCCCATCCCAAGGGATGAGCGACAGACCGGCAGACTGCAATGGGACAAAGATAGGGCTTTTAAATTGAAAATTAAGAATTGGGGATTGAGAATTTGGAGATAGGGGTGGGGAATAACGGCTGTTTAGGTACTTTTCTTATTGCCAATTATCGATTATCCATTGTCAATAGGTTCGAACTTTCTGCCGTTCTTACTGTTATATTATTGAATACATGACCATTTGTCAGTCGCTTGATTGTTAAAAAGGTACTTTGCATTACACAGTACTGTTAAGTGCAGTTAAGCCCTTGTAAGTCGCCGTTAAAAGTGATAAAAAAACAATCGCAAATGGAATAATCGCACGTTTTTTGAGTTTTCTTTGTCGAAAGAAAAGTGTTAAATTTAAACGTTTGATAAAATAAAATGAGTATGAAAACAATGTGGAAGAATGTGCTTGGAATTGTTCTTATAGCAGCCATCAGTTCAGGTGTTACTGTTGGAACGACCGCTTATCTGGCAAGCAAAAACAGCCAGCCGGTGCAATATGCTACGGGAGTTGAAAATACGTTTAAGCAACCGTATAAACTCACGAGCTTGGGAACAGTTGCTGCTGAGAATACGGATTTTACTACCGCAGCGGAAAGTACGGTTCATGGCGTTGTGCATATTAAAGCTACAACTAACGCTAAACAGTATGCTGACAGAGGTAATCAGCAATATGTCGATCCGTTCGAATATTTCTTCGGATTCGGAGGACGTGGTAATTTCCAGCGTCCGCAGCCGCAACCGCGTGTAGGGGCTGGTTCCGGAGTTATTATTTCAACGGACGGATATATTATAACGAATAATCATGTGATCGATGGTGCGGATGAATTGGAAGTGACGTTGAATGATAACCGCAAGTTCTCTGCTAAGCTGGTAGGAACAGATCCGACTACAGATATCGCTTTGATCAAGATTGATGCGAAAGACCTGCCTACGATTCCGTTTGGTGATTCTGAAAAGTTGAAAGTAGGAGAGTGGGTATTGGCTGTAGGTAATCCGTTCAACCTGACTTCTACGGTTACAGCCGGTATCGTAAGTGCAAAAGGTCGTGGTATTTCTATGGGAGGAGGCGATAAGAGCAAGATCGAATCGTTTATCCAGACTGATGCAGCTGTGAATCCGGGTAACAGTGGTGGTGCGTTGGTGAATACGAAAGGTGAACTGGTCGGTATCAATACAGCTATCTATTCCGAAACAGGAAACTTTGCCGGATATTCGTTTGCAGTGCCTATCAGTATTGCAGGAAAGGTTGCAAATGACCTGAAGCAGTATGGAACCGTACAGCGCGCTATTCTGGGTGTTCAGATTATGAGTGTTGGTGATATTGCTGATATGTTGAGTTATCCGAACTTGCCAAGTGCACAGAAAGAAGAATTGAGTGCTTTGAAATCAAAGATAAAAGTGTCTGAAGGTGCGTGTGTGGCAGACTTCCCTGATCGCAGTACAGCTAAGGAAGCCGGTATTGAAAAAGGTGACGTGATTGTTGCTGTAAACGGAGTGAAAGTGAAATCTGCCAATGCTTTGCAGGAACAGATTAGTAAATATCGTCCGGGCGATAAAGTCCAGGTGACGGTAGACCGTAATGGCAGCACAAAAACATTTAATGTAGAACTTCGTAATGCACAAGGAAGTACGGCCGTTGTGAAAGGAGGCGGTGACAGTGCAGAAGTTTTAGGAGCCGCTTTTAAAGCGTTGACAGATGATCAGAAACGTGAATTAGGTGTAAGCTATGGTATTGAAGTGACCGGTTTGCTGAATGGCAAGTTGAAAGATGCCGGTATTAAGAAAGGCTTCATCATCATGGTAGTAAACGATCAGAAGGTTACATCTCCGGAACAACTTGAAAAAATAGTTGATAAGGTCTTGAAAGGCAACACTGATGATCGCTACATCGTAGTGAAAGGTTTCTATCCGAATGGACGTACAAAAGTATATGCTATAGATCTGGCCGAATAATAAAATAACGTTATATTCGTCTTATTTGGCGGGAAGATTGTTAAAGGTTTATAATTGGCTGGGTGTAGGGTGCATCCAGCCAATTCTGTCAATAAAAATAATATTATCTTTGCACCCTGATATTCTCAATATAAAAACATTGGATGAGACAGTTAAAGATCACAAAGTCCATTACCAATCGCGAAAGCGCTTCTCTTGACAAGTATCTTCAGGAAATAGGCCGTGAAGATTTGATCACAGTAGAAGAAGAAGTAGAATTGGCACAGGCTATCAAAAGAGGAGACCGGAGAGCATTGGAAAAATTAACCAGAGCGAATCTGCGTTTTGTCGTATCTGTAGCTAAGCAATATCAAAACCAGGGATTAAGTTTACCTGACCTTATTAATGAAGGTAACCTGGGGTTGATTAAAGCAGCTGAAAAGTTCGACGAAACAAGAGGGTTCAAGTTTATTTCTTATGCTGTATGGTGGATTCGTCAGTCTATCTTGCAGGCTTTGGCAGAACAGTCAAGAATTGTGCGTCTTCCGTTGAATCAGGTAGGTTCGTTGAATAAAATCAGCAAAGCCTTCTCTAAATTCGAACAGGAAAACGAACGTAGACCTTCTCCAGAAGAACTTGCAGATGAGCTGGACATACCAGTAGATAAGATTTCGGATACATTAAAAGTATCAGGAAGACATATCTCGGTAGATGCCCCGTTCGTAGAAGGCGAAGACAACAGTCTTTTAGATGTGCTTGTTAACGATGATGCTCCTATCGCTGATCGGTCGTTAATGAACGAGTCATTGGCAAAAGAGATTGATCGAGCACTTGCTACATTAACCGAAAGAGAATGTGAGATAATCAAAATGTTTTTCGGTATAGGCTGTCAGGAGATGACATTGGAAGAGATTGGCGACAAATTTGGCCTCACAAGAGAGCGCGTCCGCCAGATCAAGGAAAAAGCAATTAGAAGACTAAGACAAGGAACGCGTAGCAAGCTCCTCAAATCGTATTTAGGTTAACCTCTCAGGAGGAAAACAAAAAAGGATTAAATGCCTCTTATCCGTTTAGGGTAGGGGGCATTCTTTTGTTATATCTATATACTCATTTAATCCAATAGTTGTTGTAAAATCCAAATGGGGCTTATTGTAAAAAACGCATTTTTTAGGATGAAAAGACATCCGAAACCAAACAAATGTTAATCCGCTTTTCCGCCGTCAAAAAGGGACTTTTTCCTCTTTTTTGAGCATTTTCCCCAATTGCGACCGTCCTCTTTGCCATTACGACCGTGCTAATATGTAGTGCACTCGGCAGCTCGCAAAGATTAGGACGGTCGTAATGGCGATTTGGACGGTCGTAATTAGAAAGAGGACCGTTTTCAAGGCGAAAAAGCCTCTAAATTTCCTTGCGATATTTGGAACGCCGTCCGTTTTATTTTCAAATATTCGATTCTCCGGGAGTTAAGGTTTATCATTTTGTCGGCATTTCTGCTTTTCTGTAGCCAAATTGTGTGTGTATAAGGACGCCCTGCGCATCTCATTTCTTCTATTGTCAGACAAAAGCACTAAATCTGTGAAAAGAGACACTTCAAAATGGATCAACATTTCAGATGAAATAGAAAAACAGTCGGAAAAGGGGTTATTGTAAAGTTTTGTCGTTGATTACGTACTTTTATCCTTTTACACCCTGTCTCTCCCTATCTGGAAAGTCGGTATTGTTTATTTTCTTTCCCGTACATTATATAGTAATAGTAATTCTTGATTTTCCCACTCATTTCGATATTTGAAAAAAGTTTTCCCCGTAACGTGCAATATACCAGCGACTCCCGAAAATTCATTACATTCCGGTTAAAAAATAGTCTTGAAAAGATTTGGAAGTTATGTTGTAGAGCAGTACTTTTGCATCCGCATTCGAGAGAGAACGCTGGTCTATAAGTGATGAAACAAAAACTTTTGAAAAAAGTTCTGAAAACGTTTGGAAGTTAAAATAGAAAGTTGTTATCTTTGCACCCACGTTCGCTAAACGAAAACGCGACAAGTTCTTTGAAAGATTTACATATCAACAAGTAGTACAAGAGACGTATAGTATAATACGAAACATACCGTCAATAACTACAATAAATAACGAGATTCTGAGCAAAGGTATAAAAAACAATTTAACAACGAAGAGTTTGATCCTGGCTCAGGATGAACGCTAGCGACAGGCTTAACACATGCAAG